>CAMYOD010000022.1:0-17141 GCA_947259975.1 uncultured Gammaproteobacteria bacterium | reverse complement strand
CCGAGGAGCAGCGGCCCACGGTGCGCTCTGTCGATGAGCTACCGCCGATTTCTGCCGGCACGATCAAGCTGGTTCATTACGAGGATGCGGCCAGCGTCGAAATGGAGTTGGTTCCCGCGCGCGAGATTATCGCCGACTCAGAGACGGTCTATTCGAAGGTCATGGACGAAGTCCAAAGCGGACAGGATCTGGATTCGCGGGCGGTCAAGAAGATCGTGCATACCATGGTGGACAGTGTGATTCGTAATCCGGATGCACTCACCTGGCTGGTACGGCTCAAATCACGCGACGAGTATACCTATTCGCACTCGATCGCCGTGTGTGTTCTGGCGATCACACTGGGCCGGCAGTTGGGTCTGCCTGAGGATGAATTAAACAAACTCGGTCTCAGCACGCTGCTTCAGGATATCGGTAAGCTCCGCTTGCCGACCCCCATGCTGGAGAAGCCTGCGGCGCTGACCAAGAACGAATATAAACTCGCACAAAAACACGTTCATTTTTCCGTCGACATCCTGCAGCAAAAAAGCAAGCTGCCGGATAGCGTCATCCAAACCGTACTTCTTCACCATGAGCGGTTCGACGGCAGCGGTTATCCCTTTGGGCTCAAGGGCGACAAGATCGATCTACATGCCAGCATCGCGGGAATCGTGGATACCTATGATGCCATGACAAATGACAAGGCCTATCGTAAGGCGATGACGTCATTTGATGCCCTGAGCGAGTTATACGAGCTCAAGGACAGCGCCTTTCCGGGCGCATTGATCGAACATTTCATCCATTGTATCGGGATTTTTCCAGTTGGCGGCTTTGTACAGATGAATACCGGCGCCGTCGGTATCATTGTGTCCAGAAACCGCATACGGCAACTACGGCCGAAGGTGATGATCGTAGTTGACGAGGGCGGGAACCGGCTGGATACGCCCCAAACCCTTAATCTGGCGACCGCTGATGGACAAGCGGGCGACAGCACGGAACAATACCGGGTCGCGCGCGTCGTGGATCCGCGCGAATTCGGGCTCACGCCCAGCGAGTATTTCGCCTGACGGCCGATACCGGCACCCTGGCGAGCACAGCAGACAGCGAGCGCATGACGAAACCTCACATCATAAGCGAATCGACAAGCCGCCCGGCCCGGGAGGGGGGCCGCGCGACCGCGCTCGCGACGGATGCGCTTACCGGCCTGCCGAATCGACAAGCATTCTTTGCGATGCTCGACGAGGCACTTGGCACGGCAAGACGCCAAGGCAACCTCGTGGCACTACTCATCGTCGACGTCGATCGATTCCGCGAAATCAACTTCGCGGTTGGACATCGCGCCGCCGATAGCGTCCTCGATGAGCTCGCCGCACGCATTCATCATGCGTTGCGCGAGAGTGATACGCTTGCGCGCATCGGTGGTGATGAGTTCGCGGTGATCCTGCCGAAGGTCTTGAGTAAAGATCATGCGATGCTGGCGGCCCACAAAATACTGCGCACTACCGAGAATCCGTTTACGGTTGAGGAGCGGGAGCTCACGATTCGTTTGAGCGTGGGTGTCGCGATTTATCCCGATCACAGCGATACCGCAGAAAGCTTGTTCCGCAATACGGAAATCGCCATGTATCGCGCAAAAAGTGATCGCAGCGGGCCCGTCATCTTCAATAAGCTTGAGGCCGACGCCGAAGCCCCACCGATGATTTACGAAGGCGAGTTACGGCGCGCAATCGAGAACAACAAACTGGACCTCTACTTCCAACCGAAGCGCAGTTTGCGCACCGGTCTCACCTGTGGTGCCGAGGCCCTGGTGCGCTGGCCGCATCCGGTACACGGCCTGCTGCCGCCGACGCATTTTATCCCCGTCGCCGAACAAAGCGACTTGATCGATTCATTGACCATGTGGGTACTGAATGCCGCCTTGCGCCACTGCGCGACATGGCGCAATCAAGGCACCGGCATGAATGTGTCAATCAATCTCTCGACACGAAATCTGCAGGATCCGGATCTGCCGGATCTGGTGGCCAGGTCGCTGGAGACGTGGCGGGTGCCGGCGAAATTTCTGTCGCTCGAAATCACCGAGACCGCGGTGATGGATGACCGCTATCGCGTTTTTGATGTGCTGCGGCGCCTGAACGAATTGGGGCTCCAGCTCGCGATCGATGACTTCGGCAGCGGCTATTCCTCGCTCGATTATTTGCGCAAGCTGCCGGTCGGTGAACTCAAGATCGACAAGGTTTTCGTAACGACAATGCAGAAGGATAACGACCTGATCGTTCGCACCATCATCCAGTTGGCCCATAACTTCGGCTTGGTCGTCACGGCCGAGGGCGTGCATGACCGCGCCACCAGCGATCAGTTGCAGCATCTCAAGTGCGATATGGCCCAGGGTTACTATTTTTCCCGCCCGATCCCGGCGAATGAATTCACCCGCAGTCTACCGCAGCTGAAATCCCCGCCCGGGGCCGAGTCGGTTTTTCCTGAACTCTAACTCACGTTGACCGCAGCAATACGGACCTGTGGCGGCCGATCCCGGTGGGCATGCGCCCATCAGACAGGTGTGCGTACGCGGCCGGGCAGCGGCTCTAGGCGTTGACGTTGGAATTCGGGGCCAGGGCCCCGCCCACACCCGAACGGGTGTGTCGAGATCAAATGCGGGTATTCAACTCGGCTTCGGCGGAAACCTTTGCGACCAGAAGATCTTCGGCAACATGCTCCCACAATGACGGCGTCTTGCTGATCACGTCGGACATACGGCGCGAGAACTTCTGGATATTCTTGGTCTCATCGTTTTCGATGATGCTGGCGGTGTTTTCCAGAAACGGTACCAGACCTTCGATTTTCTTCAGCTTGAGGCGCTTGACGCGAATGTCATCGTCTTCCTGCTTGGAATCGAAATACTCATCCGGATTGTTGGCGATTGTCTCCACGGCCCGGTTAAAGTTGTTGAAGTCCAGCAGAAACATGCCATGGGCGCGCTGGTATAGCTTGAAGTAATCGAGAACGAAATTCTTGATCTTGGCCAGACGCGGATGCTTGCGAACCGCAGTCACAAAACGCGCGAAGATATCATCGTATTTGGGCACGTTGATATCAATCCGGTCACGCGCCTCGCGACTTTCCGGATTCATCGCCATTTCGCACATCTCTTTCAATGCGTCCAGCAGCTCCAGGATCTCACGCTCCTTGAAGCGAGAGGTTCTTTGGCTTTCCATCAACAGCTGCTGTGACTCGGCGTGATCGAACGTTTCCAGTACCTCCTCGCGCAACGAGCTCTCGATCTCACCGTGTACATCCTGACCCAGCTTACCGGACAAACGCCTTTTCAGCCGCTCGCTCGCTTCCTGGGTAATCTGATATTCATACAACTTGCGCGCCTCGCCTTCCTTGACATCGAGATAGCTGTCCATGTTGCGGTGAAATTGTTTGATGTTTTCGAGGAAATCATGTGTAAATGCCAAGAACGGCGCGAAGAAATCCGTGTTTTCCTGCGGCGTCAGTTTCAAGCGACTGACATAGGCATTGAGGTAATTCACCTTCTGCCCGATCACCTGAACACCGTTTCCGATGCGGGTACTGATCTTGGAAATCGCGCTGAAGGCCTGATGCAGTTCACCATTGACTTTCAGCATATGAATAAGGGTGCGTAGTGCCGACTCCTCGCCACTGGTGCGGATAAAGAGTGCCTGGATGCTGCGCTTCGCATCGTTCAGCTGTGTCTGGGTGATGAGTGCGTGCTCTTCGATGAAGACCAGCGCGGTCATGACCACGAGCATCTCTTTCTGCGTCGCAGTGACCGGCTTATAGGCTGACTCTTGAGCCCCGGCAACCTGAATTGGCGTAACTTTAGACATGAGATATCGCGTGTAGTAAAGCGTATCGGCGGCCCGGAAGAACCAGACCATCACCCCCGTCTCGCACCGATCTAACGTCGGCCTTGGCGAGCCCATAACTGCATAATACTGCTACGATAAAATCTAGTCTGGACAGGCCCCTGGCTCAAACCTGCTCAGATGAGCGGTCCATTTTGCCAGACCTGCGGGGACGACGCCAGACTGGGTGCCGATCCGGCCCCCGCAGGGGCCGCTCGCCCCGGGGGGCGTCGAAAGGGGCCGCCGGGGGCTGCGCCGCGGCCAGGGGCGGTCCTGGGCCGGCGTGCCCCCGGAAGCGGCTACTCGTAGGGGTTGCCCGCCTGGCGGAACTCCACCCGCACCGGCGTGCCCTCGAGGTGAAAGGCCTTGCGAAACACATTGGCCAGATAGCGGCGGTAGCTGGCCGGCAGATGTTCGACCTGGTTGCCGTGAATCAGCACCAGCGGCGGGTTCCTGCCCCCCTGGTGGGCATATTTCAACTTGATGCGACGTCCCCGCCGAACCGGCGGCGGCGTTGCCTGCACCGCGTCACGCAATACACGATTCAGACGCGCCGTGGCCAGGTCGCGCGTCGCCGACCGGAATGCCAAATCGATGGCTGCAAAAAGCTCACCTACACCCGTGCCGTGCAGTGCGGAAATAAAATGCGGGCGCAAAAAGCTCAGGAAGGGCAGCTTGCGGTCTATCTCCCGCTTGATCTGCGCTCGCTTCGACGGCTCCAGGCGGTCCCACTTATTCACGGCAAGAATAATGGCCTTGCCTTCATCGATAATGAATCCACCCAAGGCGGCATCCTGCCCGCTGATCTCCCGCTGCGCATCCAGCAGAAGGATAACTACATTCGCCTCCTCAACCGCACGCAGCGTCTTGATCACCGACACCTTTTCCAATTCATCGTCGATTTTCGTGCGGCGACGAACACCGGCGGTATCGATGACGACATAATTCTTTTCATCCCGTTCGAGAGGCACACGTATGCTATCGCGCGTCGTGCCAGGGCGATCGAAGACAACCACGCGCTCTTCCCCAAGCAGCGCGTTGACCAGTGTCGATTTACCGGCATTGGGCCGCCCGACCACCGCAACACAGGGCGTGTCGGCCTGCGCTTCAGGCAGCTCGGCGGCGACCGTCGGCAGGCTATCCAGCACGGCCTCCATAAGCCGGCGGACGCCGTCGCCGCGCTGCGCCGAGATCGCCACCGGCGGGCCCGAGCCGAGAGCATGGAATTCTGCGCACGCCACTTCTGCCGCAACGCCTTCAGATTTATTGGCCGCCACCAGAATGGGTTTACCGCTGCGGCGCAGATCGTTGGCAATATCACGATCGGAGGGTGTGAGACCGTCGCGTGTGTCGACGAGGAAAATCACCGCGTCGGCCTCTTCGATCGCGCGCAAGGTCTGGCCCGATATACGCTTATCCAGCGCGTCGCTGGGCGGTTCGATACCACCTGTATCGACAACGATATACGGGCGATCGCCTATCCGGCCAACGCCGTAAATTCGATCCCGTGTCAATCCTGGCTGGTCTGCGACCAGGGCGTCGCGTGTACGGGTCAGCCGGTTGAATAATGTGGACTTGCCGACGTTGGGACGGCCGACCAGGGCAATAACGTGTTTCATGTTTCTGCCAATTGACCGTCAAAAAATCTGCGCGGCCGGATCAACGACCAACGCGCAGGAAATGCGTGCGTGCGCGGTGCCAGGGCTCTAGGGCGCGTTTACAACGAATTTGCCGAGGTTGCCGGAGCGATCGAGGAGGTAAAGTTCGCCATCAGCAACAGTGGTTCCGATAACACCGTCTTTGGCGTTGCTATCGAGTCTACCTACCAGGGCCCCATCGCCTGCCGCAAGCAGATGAATGACACCTTGGTAATCGGTCGCCGCGACGAAATCTCCAAGGACACTCGGCGCACCCAGGGCGCGATAGAGTAATGCTTCCTGCGTCCACGCGATATTGCCGGTACTGCGATCGAGCCCGTAGACCCTGCTGTCCTGGTCAGTGGCGAAAACGCGCGCGCCATTCGCATCGAGGTCATTGTTTGTGGAAATATCCTGCACCCAGTTTACCGATCCTGATTGCAACGACAGGGCGGCAACCCGGCCCTGATAGGCTGCGGTAAACAGCGCACCGTCACGCACCACCGGTCGCGCATCCACGTCGACCAGGCGCTCGAGTTCATTACGGCCGCGTGGCTGCGCCACTGTCGCTTCCCAAAGCACACGTCCCGAGGAAACTTCATTGGCGACCAGTTTGCCGCTGGCGAATCCGGTATACACGATGCCGGCGTGGATTACCGGTGCACTCGTGCCGCGCAATGTCAGACTGGGAATGCTGCGTTCATAGATCCACCGCACATCACCCTGGCCGGCGCCGATCCCGAAGACCTTGCCATCACCGGTACGGACAATGACGATATCGGCGGCGCCGGTGGGCGGTGACAAGACTTCGCTGGACACGCGCGCCAACCATTGCAAAGCCCCCGTCTCGCGATTGAGAGCCAGAACTTCCGCGTCCCGTGTACCGACAAGCACTAAATCACCGGCAACGCCTACCGCCCCAGTGACGGGTTTTTCGAGCGCCACACGCCAAACCAGGGCGCCGGAGGCACGATCGATGGCCATAACATCGCCCGCTGCCGCCGCCGCGTAGACACGATCGCCGAGAATTGCCGGCACCAGGGCCCCTGCCACACGTTCGACATCGCCGATATCACGCGACCAGACACGCTTGAGCGTGACCGTTGATTGCAGCGGCGCCAGCGCGGTCGGCGGATTAATCGCTTTTGACTCTTTCTTCGAAACGAATGGTATTCCCCCGCACGCGGTGAGTGAGAGCACCAGAACAAGAATTGCTGCTCGAATGTACATTATTCGCTCTTCGCCTCCCCCGTATCGTCCAGTTTCATCTGCAGTATCGACGCATATCGCGATCCTGCAGGTAAGGTTTCGATCGCATGACGATAGGCCTCGTGCGCGGCGGCAGTTTCACCCTTTGTAAGCAGAAGATCGCCGCGCAATTCCTGATATTGCGAAGTAAATGCGCCCATGTCATCAATCTGTGTCAGCCCCAGCGCGGCTTCCGCATCGCCTTGCTGCGACAGTAGTCGCGCCAGTCGCAAACGTGCCGAATGTCGGGCCGCAGTATCTTTGGAGTTATCTATCACCCATTGCAAATGCGTTTGTGCAGCGCCCAGATCGCCGGCCGCAAATTGGAGACGCGCGAGCAACAAGCCTGCCTTGGCAGCGTAGGGAGTTGCTGCGTAACCCTCGAGCAATTGATTTCCGGCATCGCGCGCGGCGTCGATACGGCCCTCTTCATAAGCCTGCGACATCTGATCGAAAAACTCTGACGCCTGATTTGCGCGCTGCTCAATATGACCGGTCCAGAGGTTGTAGCCAACGACCACCGTGACGCCAAGAACAATGCCAAAGATCAGTGAGCCGCGATTTTCCTGCCACCACTCCTTAAGCTTTCGTACATCCTCGTCTTCAGTAACATAGGGTTCCACGTCTCTACCTCTTGAATTTTCGCGCTTGTCGGTGCATTTGCACGCGGTATACGGTTCCCGCCAGGGCTCGCCGAATTGCCCCGGGCCGGCCGCCGCCGTAGTGTAACGGGAGTTACTCGCTGGTGCGACGCTGTTTTACCAGGAAATTCGTTAATTCACCCCACGGAACCGATTGCTGACCGGCGCTGCCGCGCAGGTCCTTGACCGTCACGCATCCGCCCGTGAGTTCATCTTCACCCAGGATACCGACGTACTGTGCGCCGCTCTTGTCGGCCTGCTTCATCTGGCTCTTTAAGCTTCCGCCCCCGATGTTACAGTGGATCTGCAGTCCGGCGTCGCGCGCGGCTTCCGCAAGTCGCATACCGGCCATTTCCGCGGCTTCATCAAGCATTGCCAGATAGAGATCCGGCGGTGTATCTGCGACCGCGAGCCCTTGTATCGACATCAGCTCGACGACCCGCTCCATCCCCAGCGCGAACCCGGCCGCCGGTGTCGTCTTGCCGCCAAGCTTCTCGACCAGACCGTCGTATCGCCCCCCCGCGCACAGGGTTCCCTGCGCACCCAGCTCACGGGTGGTCCATTCGAAGACGGTATGGGTGTAATAATCCAGCCCGCGTACCAATCGCGCATTGATATGGTACTCGATGCCAAGCGTGTCCATATATTGTTGTACGCGCTCAAAATGGCGGCGCGAGCTCTCGTCCAGGTGATCGAGCAACCGTGGTGCGGACTCGATCAGCGCCTGCATGTCCGGATTCTTGCTGTCCAGGATACGCAATGGATTGTGCTGCAGACGCCGCACGGAGTCGCTATCGAGTTGGTCGCGGCGGGCTTCCAGATAGTCGACGAGTTCATCCCGATAACGAAGCCGCGTCTCCGGCGTACCGAGCGAATTGATTTCCAACCGCAGGTCACGCAGACCCAGCTCGCGCCAGATTCGCGCCGTCAATAGAATGAGTTCGGCGTCGAGATCATCGCTGGGGGGGCCGAATGCCTCCGCACCGATCTGATGAAATTGGCGATACCGCCCCCGCTGCGGCCGCTCATGCCGGAACATGGCGCCGGCATACCAATACCGCTGCAGCCGACCTCGCAGCAGACCGTTCTCAATGCCGGCTCGTACACAGCCGGCGGTACCTTCCGGGCGCAGCGTCAGGCTCTCACCGTTGCGGTCGGCGAAGGTATACATTTCCTTCTCGACAATATCGGTGAGTTCGCCTATGGAACGGGCGAACAGTTGCGTCTTTTCGACGATGGGAAGCCGGATCTCCATGTAACCATAGGCGGCCAACACCTCACGACAAACATCCTCGACACGCCGCCAGGCCACGACGGTCTCGGGTAACAAGTCGTTCATCCCGCGAATGGCTTGTATGGTCTTACTCATTTTCTCGCTTGATCAGGGTTACAACGACACGCGGCGGGCGTACACGGGCAATCGCCGCCTGCATCGACAAATTTCGACTATGGATTTCTTTGCTCGACAAATGCGGACGTGACACCGATCCGCTAAGCATTAGAACCGCCCCACTGCCTACGGATTTCGTTCCGCCGGGCAAGGCCATATGGGTCACGCTGCGCTAGCCGCGTTCCGGGGACTCACCCAGGACGAAGCGCGCAAATACACCCCTTACGTGTGGCGAAAGATCCACTGTTCTGCCTTCGTACTCGATCGTGACACCGCGCGCGTTGCCGAGGAAGATACTGTATGGCGGTACACCCGCCAAGGCCCGCGTGCTACCGGCTTTGACGGTCTCATACACCAACCGCTCCTCGCGCCCGTCACGAATGTCCGTCCAACAGTCCTCCTGAAAGCGCAGGATCAGTCGTGCCTCCGGGGGCGGCGCCGGCATGGCCGTTTCGGGCGCGACCGCGACATCAGTTTGCGCGTCAGGCGACTGGCCATCCGTCGCTGATGGCGGCGTTTCCGTCGCTGCATCGGCCGCTGCCGCGAACTCCGCCGGTCCCTGGGTCGCCGTCGCCAACTCGGGTCCGCTGGCGATACTCTCCTGCGGTGCCGCAGCGACGATATCGAGACTCGAGGCGGTCTCTTGTTGCCGGCTCTGCCACCATGCCACGACCAGCCCGGCCAACACCACAACCAGAACATAGGTTGCAAGCTTGACGTGTCGATCGCTGCTCTTTACCTGCCGCTCCACCGGTGGGCTGACCGGCACCACCGCCTCCGCGGTGGCTGTCTGCTCCACGTAGGCGGCAAGGATCTCGTCCACCGGCAGTCCCACCAGACGCGCAAAGTTACGCAAATAGCCGCGCACATAGGTCGGCCCCGGCAGGCTCTCGTAATCGCCATTCTCGAGCGCCATGACCTGCCGGCTCGACAGCCGCAGTTCCGCAGCAACCTCGTCCGTCGACATGCCGAGCACTGACCGTGCCTTCGCCAGCCGATTACCCGGACCTACATGAGGCGGCGACGCGTCTGCGTCCGACAACTTGGGTTTCGATTCTGTCATGGGTGCTTATCGGCCTGTGATACTTTGCAATTCCCGCGCCTCATCACTGCCGGGAAAGATGTCGCGCAGCCGTTGCGCGTACTTTTCCATCGCCTTTCCGTCCCTTAACGCCTTCTCGACTTTGACGCCCAACAAAAGACTGGCGGGTGAATCACGACCGACCTCGAAATAGCGCTGTACATAGGCGCGCGCCGAAAGATACTCTTTTTTGTCAAAGCTGAGTTGTGCCATGCGCCGCAAAGCGGCCGGGTATTTCGAGTCCAGCTCAAGCGCGGCACGGTAGTAGTCCTCGGCGAGGGCCTTGTCATTTACCGTCTGCGACAGCGCGCATTCGCCGGCGTGAAATCGCACCGTCGCGCGCGCCGGGTAACGTGTATCATCCATGACTTCCTTAAACCTCGCGAACGCCGCCTTATGCTCGCCCCGAGCACACAAAAACACCGAGTAGTTGTGCCGTGCCTCAGTGAATTTCGGGTCCGCGTTGAGCGCGCGCCGGTAATGCGAGTCCGCGGCGGCAAACTCTTTACGGTTGTTGCTGATTAGCGCCATCACATAGTGCGCTAGTGAATTACGCGAATCGGCGGCCAGGGCCTGTTTAACTTCCTGCAGGGCGACTTCTTCCTGGCCACGTTCCAGGTAGTTGGCGGCCAGGTCGGCATGCAGCTGGGCGCGGCGCTGGGCATCCTCGGCCTTGGCCGCATAGTCGCCGGCACAGCTCGCCAGCAACGCCAGCAAGAGTCCGCCGATAACGATGCGTGGCGCATTCAAAACGCAGCGGTCCCGGCCGCCTGTTGCAGCCGTTGCGCACGGCGCGTGCGATCGCTGACCCGCCCGACCAACTGGCCGCAGGCGGCGTCGATATTGTCGCCCCGGGTCTTGCGGGTCACCGTCATAATGCCGGCGGCCAGAATCAATTCACGGAATCGATCAACCACGTCGGGCGCTGAACGCTCATATCCCGCCCCCGGGAAGGCATTGAATGGGATCAAGTTAACCTTGGATGGCGTACCTTCGAGTATACGTACCAACTCGTCGGCGTGCCTGGGCGAGTCATTCACGCCCTTCAACATGACATATTCGAATGTGATGCGTCGCCGCGGCTGTCCACTCACATAGCGCCGACAGGCGTCCATGAGCACGGCAATCGGATATTTGCGGTTGAGTGGCACAAGCTGATCGCGTAATGCGTCGTTTGGAGCATGCAGTGAAACGGCAAGGCTTACCGGGCACACTTCGCGCAGACGATCGATCTGGGGCACCAGTCCGGCGGTACTTAGTGTCACGCGCCGCTTGGACAGGCCGAAGGCCAGGTCATCCAGCATCAACTGCATTGCGGTAACTACATTGTCGAAATTCAACAATGGCTCGCCCATGCCCATCATCACGACGTTCGTAATCCTGTCACCGGATGAGGCGCTGTCACGCAGGGCTCGATCCGCCAGCCAGACCTGACCAATAATTTCGTGCGCCTCAAGATTGCGATTAAAACCCTGGCGCGCAGTAGCACAGAATGTGCAGTTCAACATGCAGCCGACCTGCGAGGAAACACATAAGGTGCCGCGCCCGTCTTCAGGTATGAATACGGTTTCGACGCAGTTTCCATCCGCCAGCCGCACCAACCATTTGCGCGTACCGTCGGACGCAACCTGATCGTCTGCAAGTTCCGGCAGCCGAGTCTCCGCCAACTCCTCGAGGCGGACACGCAAACCCTTACTCAGGTTTGTCATATCCGCATACCGCGTGACACCACCCTGGTAAAGCCACTTTATGACCTGGTCGGCACGAAACGATTTCTCGCCCATGGCGGCGAAAAAACGCCGCATGGCGCCGCGATCAAAATCAAAAAGATTGGCTTTGGGGGTCATGATGCGTTGCGCCGTAATCAGCGCGTACGAGGACAGACCCCGTCCGCGCCGAAGAAAAATTCGATTTCGGCCTTCGCCGTATCCGGCCCGTCCGAACCATGCACCGCATTTTCTTCCACCGAGGTGGCAAAATCTGCACGGATCGTTCCCGGCGCCGCATCCGCGGGATTGGTTGCGCCCATGATTTCGCGGTTCTGCAGAATGGCGTTGTCGCCCTCCAGCACCTGTACAACCACCGGCCCGGATATCATGTAGTTGACGAGATCGTTATAAAACGGCCGCTCCTTATGCACCGCATAGAATTCCTGCGCCTGCGCCTTGGTCAGGTGCAACATGCGTGCCCCAACGATAGTCAGGCCCGCCTTCTCGAACCGGGTTGCGATTTCTCCGATGATATTCTTCGCCACGGCGTCGGGCTTGATTATCGATAAGGTACGCTCAATTGCCATTTAGAATACTCCAGTAACTTGTTCAAAACCCGGACTAGGGCTCTGATTACACTTATTTTTTGCCGATCGAGCGCGTAGTGTAGCGTTACCCCGCCACCTGGGCAATCAACGCCCCGTCCACGACCCGCAAATACTCAACCTGCAACCATTGCCCCGCTGCGGCGGCGTTTGCCGGGACGAAGACCGGCACATAGTCGACCGCCCGTGCGCGGCGGTAGCCCGCCGGCGGCCTACCGCCATCCTCGACCAGGACGCGGCCGCCGCCACCGCACCGGCGCGCCAACAGGCGATCCCGCACAGCTGCGCCGACTTCGCGCAGGCGCGCGGCGCGGCGGCGGCGTTCGTCGTGCGGGACCTGGCGCGGGATGCGCGCCGCCGGCGTGCCCGCGCGCGCCGAAAACGGGAACACGTGCGGGAAAGCGATTTCGAGCTCCTGCACCATTACGACCGTGTCCTCGAACGCGGCCGCGTCCTCGGTTGGAAACCCCACCATCAGATCCGCACTCAGCACCACATCGGGCAAGCGCCGGCGCAGGGCACGGATGCGCTCATAGGCCTGCTCCGCCGTGTAACGACGCTTCATGCGTTTCAATATCAAGGTGTTTCCGCTTTGCAACGAGATATGCACATGCGGACACAATTTGGCTTCGGTCGCGAGTAGATCGAGCAGGCGGTCATCGAGATGCGCGGGATCGATCGAACTCAAACGCACGCGATAGTCGCCCTCGATTGCGATGATCTCACGCAGAAGATCCGGCAAACGATAATCGGGACCCAAATCCTCACCATAGGCCCCCAGGTCCACGCCGCAAATGACCAGCTCCCGGTAGCCATTCAGGACCAGGCGCTCCGCTTGACGTCGAATCAATGTTGGCGGCAGCGAACGACTGCGACCACGAGCAACGTGGATGACGCAAAAGGTACAGCCTTGGTCGCACCCTTGTTGGACCTGCACGAAGGCACGACTATGGCCCGTAAGTCCGTCCACGATCGCATCCGGCAGACTGACATGTGCGTCGACATCGCCTACCGATACCTGTGGCAGCTCACCGCGCTGCAGTTGCGGCAACAAGCTATGGATATCCAGCTTACGATCATTTCCGATCACGAAGTCGACGCCGGGTATCGTGGCACAGGCCTGCGGATTGGTCTGCGCATAACAGCCGGTGACTACTATGAGCGCCTGCGGGTTGCGCCGTACTGCACGCCGCACTTCCTGGCGTGCCTGCCGGTCGGCCTCCGCGGTCACGGTGCAGGTGTTAATCACATATAGATCGGCAACATCCCTTTTGTCGACGACACACCAATCGGCGTCACCGAAGGCGCTGGCGATGATCTCGGATTCGAACGCGTTGACCTTACAGCCAAGCGTGGTCAAGGCCACGCGGCGCCGGGCGGCGCCGTGAGCGTGGCCGGGATGGGAAACGGAGATAGTCGCGTGGGTCGTCATCGAATGCCGGTACGGTCCAAAAACTCATTCTTTGCCTAGATCAGTTTCCGCACCGCACCCTAGTCGGCTTCTTCGATCCAGGCCATCTGAATGGCCTCGAGAATCTTTTCACCGCAATGTTCAGGGTCGTCGTCGAACGCCTCCAGCGCCATGACCCAGTCGCGTAGATCCGTAAAGCGGACCGCCATGGGGTCCACATCAGGAAACTTCTCACTGAGTTCTATGGCGATATCGCGGCTGTCTGTCCACTTCAGCATGAGCATAATCTCCTAGTGATTCTCGGACACCATGTTAATCGTGTATTTGGGAATTTCGATCTCCAGATCCTGATCATCGACGATGGCCTGACAACTGAGTCGCGACTCCGGTTCGAGGCCCCAGGCTTTATCGAGAAGATCTTCCTCCTCCTCTTCAGGCTCATTGAGCGAATCGAAGCCTTCGCGAACAACCACATGGCAGGTCGTACATGCACAGGACTTCTCGCAGGCATGCTCGATCTCGATACCGTGCCGCAATGCTGCGTCACATATCGATACGCCGGATTCGACATCGAACTCCGCGCCTTCAGGGCAGATTTCGGCATGGGGCAAAAACTTCAACTTTGGCACAATGATTACTCGCTAAATTCCTCTAATCGATGCCCCCGCAGGGCATCGCGGATACTGGCATCCATCCGTCGGGTGGCGAAGGTTTCGGTGGCCTTCTCCAACGCCGCCATGGCGCGCTTGATTGTGTCAGTATCGATCGCGTCGCGTGCGGCTGCCAATTCATTCAAACAGTGCTCAATCCGGGCGCGCTCCTCATTCGACAGGAGTGACTCCCCATCCGCGGCGACCGCAGCACGAACCGCTTCCAGGCTGCGATCCGCGTCCACCTGCAGCTCGCGCAGCGCGCGCGACTTCATATCGTCCTCGGCGCTGGCCATCGAGTCGCGCAGCATTCGTTCAATTTCTGCGTCCGTCAATCCATATGATGGCTTGACGTCGATTGTGCTCTCCACTCCCGTGCTCTGTTCGCGCGCACTGACACTCAAAAGACCATCCGCATCGACCTGAAAGGTCACGCGGATACGCGCCGCGCCCGCGACCATGGGTGGAATACCCCGCAACTCGAAGCGCGCCAATGAGCGACAATCGGTCACCAGATCGCGCTCGCCCTGCAGTACATGGATCGAAATGGCGGTCTGCCCATCCTTGAAAGTCGTAAACTCCTGCGCCTTGGCGATGGGAATCGTGGCGTTACGCTCGACAATCTTTTCCACCAGGCCGCCCATGACCTCGATACCGAGGGACAAGGGGATGACGTCGAGCAACAAAAGCTCTTGGTCCGGTTTATTGCCGGCCAGTATGTCCGCCTGCAGGGCGGCGCCGATGGCAACCACCTGATCCGGGTCGATGTCGCCGAGCGGCTCACGCCCAAAGAAAGCCGCGACCTTTTCCCGCACCCGTGGCGCCCGCGTCGAACCACCCACCAATACCACGCCCTGCACATCGTCAGCGCGAATACCCGCATCCTTGAGCGCGCGTCGGCAGGGTAACAATGTTTTGTCGATCAGCGGATCGGTGAGCGCATGAAAGTCTTCGCGTGTAAGTTCGTCACACCAGCGCGATCCGTCGTCGCGCTCGATGCAGAGCTCGGCACGGTCAGCCTGCGTGAGCGTTTCCTTTACGGCACGTGCATCACGCAGCAAACGCCGCAGCAGTCGATGATCGGCATCATCGGTGACACCCGCCGCCTGCATTGCCCATTCGGCGATGACATGGTCGATGTCGTCACCGCCGAGGGCCGAATCACCCGCCGTCGCCATAACTTCGAAAACACCGCGATGCAATCTTAAAATCGATATATCAAAGGTCCCGCCACCCAGGTCGTAGATGGCAAACACGCCTTCTGGCTGCTTGTCCAGGCCATACGCGATGGCGGCGGCCGTGGGTTCATTCAGTAGTCGCAATACCTTGAGCCCGGCCACCCGTGCCGCATCCTTGGTCGCCTGCCGTTGGGCATCATCAAAGTAGGCCGGTACCGTGATGACTGCACCGGCGAGTTCACCGCCCAGGGTCTGCTCGGCGCGTTGCGCCAGCACGCGCAGGATCTGCGCCGAGACGTCTACCGGACTCTGGTCGCCCGCCGCCGTGCGAATCCGCGGCATCTGGGATTCCGTCGCGGTAAATTCGTAGGGTAGATTCGCCCCCAAACGTTTGACGTCAGCCACGCCACGACCCATCAAACGCTTCACGGATGCCACGGTATTCAGTGGATCCTCATGGGCCGCCGCCACCGCTGCCTGCCCCACCACCGGTTGCGCGTTGCCAGCGTAGCGCACCACCGAGGGCAGGATGACTTCGCCTCGCGCGTCCGGCAGCGCCACTGCGACGCCACTGCGCACGGCGGCCACCAACGAGTTGGTGGTTCCCAGGTCAATGCCCACCGCCAGCCGATGTTCGTGGGGCGCCGTGGACTGACCCGGCTCGCTAATCTGTAATAACGCCATGGTGTGAAATATAGGGTTGCCTGGCTCAGCCTCAAGGTATGCCGGGATCGTCTGCGCGCGGACAGAAAACGGTGTCCGCAAACTCAGGCTAATTCGTCCTCGAGCGCCTCGATCTCGTCGTGCAAGCGATGAAAAAACTGCAGCTCGCGCACCAGGCAGCGTGCACGCTCCTGGCTTGCAGCCGACGGATCCGCGAGCGCGGAACTCAATTGTCGGACGCGGTCGTCCGTGGCCCGCTGCAGCTCTTTACCAATCTCCAGTAATCGTGACAGTGGGCTTTGTGCGTACCGGGCATCATCCAACGCCTCGCGCAATTCCATTTGTTCCACCAGAAACTCCGGCGGCATCGCCGTATCCGTTTCCTCGCCCGTATCGATGCCCCGCAGGCGCAATACGTAGCGCCCCCGCTTAAGGGGATCCTTCAGGGTCTGAAAGGCCTCGTTTACCAAGGCCGTCATTTGTACCGAGAGCCGACGATCCTGATCGGAAGCACTCGAAAACTTATCCGGATGCAGACGTCGCTGGATTTCGCGGTAGCGCGTGCTCAGATCGGCTACATCAATATCGAACGCGACAGGAAGGCCAAACAGTTCGAAATAGTTTTGTGCAAGATCAACCTGCATCAACTGTTTCAATACTAAACATTGAAACTCTCACCACAGCCACAACTGTCCTTGACATTGGGATTGTTGAACTCGAACCCTTCATTGAGACCTTCTTTTTTGTAATCGAGCTCTGTTCCATCGAGATAGGTCAGGCTCTTCGGGTCGACGATGACCTTCACGCCGTGACTCTCGAATATCTGATCATCGCTACCCACATCGTCGGCGAACTCGAGCACGTAGGCCATGCCCGAACAGCCGCTGGTTCTGACACCCAGGCGCAGGCCCGCGCCCTTACCGCGACTGGCCAATGACTGGCGGACCCGATCCGCTGCTGTTTCCGTTAACGTAATAGCCATGAGCGCCTAGGCCGCGTCCGTGTCGCTGTCCGTCGCCTGCTTTTCCTGGTAGTCGGCGATCGCCGCCTTGATGGCGTCTTCCGCCAGCACCGAGCAGTGGA
>CAMYOD010000021.1 GCA_947259975.1 uncultured Gammaproteobacteria bacterium | reverse complement strand
CGGCGCCGCCATCCCACCGTGCTCGTGCTGCATCATCTTTTTCGCCGCGGTGGTCAGATCGCCCTCGCCGAAAGCGTGTTGCGCGCCGTCGTCATGGAGGAACGCGATCATATCCGCGAGTTCGTCGCCCGTGATGAAAATCTGCTCGCCGAGCGCATCTTCCTGTGCTGCGATCATGCCTGGTGCGTGGTTCCACATCTTGGCGGCGAAGTCGAATGGATTGACCAGCCCCATATCCCTGTGCGCGTCCATCGCCGGGGCGTCGTGACCGCCGACACCGTTGATTGCATGGCACGCAACGCAACCCTTGTCGACGAACAGCGTCTTGCCCCGGACCGGACTCATCATCGGGATCACCAGTTGCGCGCCCTGGTCGGCTTTTGGTCCCTCGCTCGCCGGCACGTGCTCGGCATGGGCGGCGGTCGCTGCGAGCGCTAAAAGCGCCACTGCTCCTGCAAGGAGCGTCATCAAGCGAAATCTCGTAAAACGAGCTGATACCATTTCAGTTTCTCCTCCCATTCATATCGCTCATTTCATCCGGCGGAGGCGCAGCGAGAAGCGGCGCATTTCCCCGATCTCGCTGTCACCGTCAAACGGCGGCAAGTGCGGTGACGTATCCATGTCCTTCCCGGCACCGGTTCCGTGCCCGCGTGTCCCAAGGTAACGCAGCCGAGAGCCGCGTGGGACGGAAAATTGTAACGGAACGTACCAGCGGTGCCCCTCGTTACAACGGGTTACCAATCGGCACCGTGGACGACAAATTGCGGTTACGAAAGACAGGCACATTTCAGAACAGCACGGCGGACACTCGATGGCCGAAAGGAGAATTGCCATGAGAGAAGCGGAAAAGACACTGACGGCGGCGGTTGCGGCGCTGGTGGGCATCGCCCTCTTGACGACGGTCGCCGCGGCGCACGGAATGGGCGGAGCCACCAGCGGATGGTATGGCACGGGTGGTTCGACCGGGCCCGGCGGTGTTACGGCACCGGCGACCGGCCAGATGCCGGGAATGGGGCAGGGCGGCATGATGGGTCCGGGCACAGAGCGCCCCGGTACGATGGCGCCGGGCGGCATGACGGGGCCTGCCGGCAAGGCTGGCCCGGCGCCGTGCGGAGGCGGCAACAGCGCCGGCGCCCCGTGCGGATCCCCGGGTGGCGACGGCATTCAGATGCCAAGGGGACAAATGCTGCCGCCGACGCAATGACGAGGCGGCCGGCGCACCCAGTTCAGGGCGATGCGCCTTGAATCACAGGAATGAGGAGTACGCGATATGAGACCCTATGCGAAGAAGACGATTCCCGCGATCGCCGGACTGGGCGCTCTTGCGCTTCTGGCGGTGCCGGCAGCGGCACACGGCCCCGACGGCCAGGGCGCGGAATCGGGTCCGGGGGTGATGGGCCCCAAGATGATGCACGCCATGATGCACGGTGCGCCTGGCCCGGTTTACGGCATGGGATATGGCTTCGGCCCGTGCGCCCAGCATGCCGCGGTTACCGGCGAGGATCTCGACGTTGACGACGTCAGGGCCCGGGCGGAGCGCTGGCTGGCCGCACAGGGCAACGAGCGGCTCAAACTGGGTCAGATCGAGGCGGTGAACGACGACACGATCACGGTGGAAATCGTCACCGTCGACGATTCGCTGGTGCAGAAGCTGGCGTTCGACCGGCATACCGGATGGACCCGCCCGATCAAATAGTTCCAATCAGCGCGGCACCCCCCGCTAGGCCGCGCATTTCGGCGGCCGGGCGATCTCTCAGCAACGAGCCCGGCCGCATTTTTTCCATCGGCAACGGAAACGACGATTGGGGCAATTGTCCACCGTTCAGGACGCGCCAATCGGCGGCTCGGCGCGACAGACTCCGGCGAGGTCGGGATTGCATGCCTGCAAGGCTGCGGCTTCGCCGAAATCAGAACGACACAACATTGGCGATAAGTAGCGAATCGTGACGGTGGCGGGCCCAGAACCTAGTCCTACGCCGCCTTTCTGAACCACCGAAAATGTGTTCGGTATAGGTGGTTGCGGGCCCCCGCAACCACTCCGGCAGAAAAATCCCGGTAAACTCAGTGAGTTGCGGGGCTTTCATTTTGTCGAAGATTTCGGGCCCAATGAAATCAACAGGTTAAGGTTGCAGGTTCAAATCACCCCGCAAACAAGGTGCCGGGAGCCAGTTGTGTTGATCAGACCGCAGCTACTGACGCCCGGGGGACGCAAGGAAATCCATTGGGCGTGAACTTTCGCCTCGTGTCCCACGGCTTGAGTGCCAGATGGTTCAAGGGTTGACGCGACCACCGGGTTCGCGTCTAAATCACAGAGCAATTGCTTGTTCGCTGGGCAAATGCCTGCACGGCTGACGAGCGCTCGAACTGAATCTGGTGGTGTGCAGCGATGTCAAGACATAGTGATAGCGAACGCAGCCGCCTTGATGACGCGGCCCGGGCAGCGTGGCTCTACTATGTCGCCCAAAACACGCAGGATGAAATTGCCGAAATTATGGGGGTGTCGCGCCAGTCGGCACAGCGTCTGGTTGCCTTGGCCACACGCGAACGCCTAGTCAAGTTCAGGTTGGACCATCCCATAGCGCGGTGCATGGAGCTGGCTCAGCGCATGACAGACGGCTATCGCCTGGAGTACTGCGAAGTGACGTTGGCCGACCCATCGTCGGACGATCCGGCTCTGGGAATCGCACAGGTCGCGGCGGCCGAGATGGAGCGCGGTCTAAAGGCCAAGGATCCCATTGTTATGGCATTGGGAACC
>CAMYOD010000020.1 GCA_947259975.1 uncultured Gammaproteobacteria bacterium | reverse complement strand
CCCGACCATGCCGGTGCCGACCTGGGTGTCGGCCTTTTCGAACGAGCCCACGTTACGCGGGTTCTCATAATGCTCCAGGACTTTGTTGCTGTAAGCCATCGATTACACTCCTCAATAACTGTCTATCCCGATTAATGCGCCGCCCATTGTACAGTGCTGAGATCAACACCGTCCTGATACATCTCCCATAAGGGAGAAAGTTCGCGCAGGCGCGCAATATTCTCTTTAACGATTTCGATCGTGCGATCGATATCATCTTCGGTGGTGAAACGGCCAATCGTGAAACGAATCGAGCTGTGCGCCAATTCATCGTTGCGGCCCAGGGCGCGCAGCACGTAGGACGGCTCGAGACTGGCCGAGGTGCAGGCGGAGCCGGATGATACGGCAATGTCCTTCAGGCCCATAATGAGCGACTCACCCTCGACGAAATTGAAGCTGATATTGAGATTGCCGGGGATGCGGTGTTCAAGATCACCGTTAATGTAGACTTCTTCAATGGACTCGAGACCCTTATACAAACGGTCACGTAACTGATGGATCCGCTCCGATTCCGCCGCCATTTCCAGTTTCGCAATGCGAAAGGCTTCGCCCATGCCGACAATTTGATGCGTTGCCAGAGTGCCGGAACGCATGCCGCGCTCATGTCCGCCGCCGTGCATCTGCGCCTCGATCCGAATACGTGGTTTGCGCCGCACATACAAGGCGCCAATGCCCTTGGGACCGTAGGCTTTATGTGCCGACAATGAAAGCAGATCGACATTCAGATCATTGACATCCATTGGTACCTTGCCGGCGCTTTGCGCGGCGTCGGTATGAAAAATGATCTTGCGCTCGCGGGTAATCTTGCCGATGCCGGCGATATCCTGAATAACCCCGATCTCGTTGTTGACGTGCATGATCGACACGATAATGGTGTCGGGACGGATGGCGGCTTCAAGTTTGGCCAAATCCACAAGCCCATTCGGCTCGGGATCCAGGTAAGTCACTTCGAAGCCTTCCCGCTCCAGTTGACGACAGGTGTCCAGAACCGCCTTGTGCTCCGTCTTACAGGTGATGATGTGCTTGCCCTTCTTTTGGTAGAAATGGGCCGCGCCCTTGATGGCCAGATTATTCGATTCGGTCGCCCCTGACGTCCATACGATCTCTTTCGCGTCGGCCCCGATCAACGCGGCCACGTGCTCACGCGCCTCTTCCACAGCCGCTTCCGCATGCCAACCGAACTGGTGTGAGCGCGAGGCCGGATTGCCGAATTCACCGTCGACGGACAGGTAGTGCATCATTTTTTCCGCGACCCGCGGATCGGTGGGTGTGGTTGCGGAATAATCGAGATAAATAGGTTTACTCATTATTTATTCGCCTGTTGACTCATCGCGACCTCTTAATCACGACTCATATTTTTGGGGTCACGCTGCGCGATCAGTGTGACATAAGCTGAGTGCGCGCATCCTGGCGCAGGGCGACCTCTTTGACATGCGGCCGATTGACCAGGTCTGCCAAAGAGATGCCATGGAGGAACTCATGAATGCGATCGCTGAGATCCTCCCACAGGTAATGCGTCAGGCAACGTTCATCACCGCCGGAACAATTCTTGTCACCGCCGCAACGGGTGGCGTCGATTTGTTCGTTGATCGCGACGACGATTTGCGCCACCGAGATCTTGTCGGCCGGAAATGCCAGCGTGTAACCGCCGCCGGGTCCGCGCGTACTTTCGACCAGGCCCTGGCGCCGCAGGCGCGCAAACAGCTGCTCCAGATAGGACAGCGAAATACCCTGACGCGAAGCGATCTGGGCCAAGGTGACCGCACCTTGATCTCCATGCAGCGCGAGGTCCAACATTGCAGTCACCGCATAGCGGCCTTTTGTGGTCAGTCTCATAGTCTGTTACCCCGTCGTCCAGCGACGATTAATCTATTAAAAACAGTAAGTTCAGTGCGATATGCGCATTATTCTACACATACCTGACAATATTAGTCAACTTTTGCCTGGGGCGTCTCGTCCGCCCCGTTTTCAGCCTCCACCGGCTCGAGTTTTTCCCGCGGCAATTCCGGCAATTCCGGGGTTTCGACCTCGAATCCGGCCCGTTTCAGCGTCCCACACATCTGCTCGAGTTTGCCGTCCACCGCATGCAAATGGTCGAGGATGCAGTCCACCGCCTTGGCCACCGGATCAGACATCTGCCGCGTCTGCCCATAGGCATCGAAACCGATGCGCGCCGCCATCTTGGCGCGCCGCTCATCGTCCTCGCCCCGTGGCATTACCACATGGCCCGGAATCCCGACCACAGTCGCGCCCGCCGGAACGTCCTTGACGACAACTGAATTCGATCCGATGCGCGCGCCCGCACCGATCTTGATGGGACCCAGCACCTTGGCTCCGGCACCGACCACCACGTTGTCACCGAGCGTCGGATGCCGCTTCACCTTCTCCCAGGTCGTCCCGCCCAGGGTCACGCCATGATAAAGCGTGCAATCGTCACCGATCTCCGCAGTCTCACCGATCACGACGCCCATGCCGTGATCAATAAAAAAGCGTCGCCCGATTTGCGCGCCGGGATGAATTTCAATCCCGGTGATCCAGCGCGCCAAATGGGACAATACCCGCGCCAGCCACAAGAGCCCGTGCCGCCACAGGAAATGTGTCGCGCGATGCATGAGCATCGCATGTATGCCCGGGTAGGCCGTAAGCACCTCAAAGGTGGAACGGGCCGCCGGATCGCGCTCGAAAACGCAGGCGATGTCTTCCCGTAGACGCTCAAACATTAGTAATCCCTAATATTCGGACCCGGGATTACAAATTTGTTGACCCGACATGTCAAGTACTGTCCCGGTCGCGGCGCTGTACCGCGGTCAAAATACCGCGCAGGATATTGGTTTCCTCCGCCGTCGGCACCGCCCGATTGAACAGCCGCACCAGCTTTTGCATGAGTTTGCGGGGATTGGCCGGATCCATGAAGCCCAGCGCTACCAGGACTTCCTCGAGATGAGCGTAAAAGCGTCGCATGTCGTCGGCGGCCGCCGGCCTGGCCGCGGCTACCGACATCGCCGCCGGTTCGCTGCGCGCGGCCATGAGCAGCTCATAGGCCAACACCTGGACCGCCGCGCCCAGGTTCAGAGAGGAATAGTCCGGATTGCTGGGAATGGTCACCATGCGGTGGCAGCGCTCCAGCTGGGCATTGGTGAGACCGCTGCGTTCACGCCCAAACAATAGTGCTACCGGCGTGTGCACCGCCTCGCGCACTGACTGCTCGGCACATTCGCGCGGTGTCAGTTGCGGCCAGTCCAGCGCACGGCGTCGTGCCGTGGTGCCGATCACCAGGGTGCAATCCGCCAGGGCCTCGTCCAGGGAGTCGTAAACACGTGCTCGCGCGAGGATGTCCTGTGCGCCGGAGGCGCGTGCGGTGGCGACCTCGCTGGGAAACTCATGGGGCTGCACCAGACACAGCTGTTGCAGGCACATGTTCTTCATCGCGCGGGCGACCCCGCCGATATTTCCCGGGTGTGTGGTATCGATGAGCACGATACGGACGTTCGCGAGCATGGCTACGTCTCCAGTCTCCGGCGCCGGCTCGCTCTCGGGGTTCAATGTCGGTGACCTGTCGCGCGATTGATCGTTATTCATCTTCCAACACCGATAGGGGCCCGTTACAATCCGCAGCCCAACGGAATGATTACCTTGTGCCTTTCACTCCGGGCTTGGCGCCCGCAACCGGCGACTGACGCCCGTAAGGACTTCGATGCACCCGCTACTCAATACCGCAGTCAAGGCCGCACGCCAAGCCGGGCGTATCATTTTACGCCATCTCGACCGCGCCGATAGCCTGACGGTTACCGCCAAGGGACGCAACGACTTCGTCACGGAAGTCGATCGTGCCGCGGAGTCCGAGATTATCGACATCATCCGTGCCGGCTATCCCGACCACGGTATCCTGGCGGAGGAAAGCGGCAGCCACAGCGGCGACAGATTCGAGTGGATCATCGATCCACTGGACGGAACCACGAACTTTCTCCATGGCTTTCCGCAGTTTGCAGTGTCAATCGCCATTCGCCAGCTCGGTCGCCTCGAGCACGGGGTCATATTCGATCCGCTGCGCAACGAATTGTTTACCGCCAGTCGCGGCAAGGGTGCCCAGCTGAACGACCGGCGCATTCGCGTGAGCCGGGTGCATCGGCTCGACGGCGCGCTTCTGGCGACCGGGTTTCCATTTAAAGACCTACCGCGCATGGAGGTCTGGATCGACACCTTTCGCGCCTTGCTGCCACGCACCAGCGGGGTCCGGCGTGCGGGTTCCGCGGCCCTGGATCTGGCCTATGTCGCGGCGGGCCGCTGTGATGGTTTCTGGGAATTTGGTCTGAATATCTGGGACATCGCTGCCGGTGCGCTATTGATCGAGGAGGCCGGCGGCCTGCTAACGGACCCGGCAGGAGGCCACGACTATCTTGTCTCCGGCGATGTCGTGGCCGCCAATGCGGAAATTCAGCCGGAGATGTTGCGTCTTATTAGCGCAAAACTTGCCGAACACGCGGCGCACAGCTGAACCCCCCAAGTCGCCACCATGCGGAGATCACTGCGTGACCTCAGGCGGCGTCCGATCCCTGCGCCAACGATGCCGCTGCCGGTCCGCCGGCGGCCACAAATTCAACCAGCTCAAAGGCGCCAGTGCGCTCGACGACCTTTGCGCCGATCACCGCCTCGGGTTCTTCGCTGCGTCCGACTAATTCGAAGCGGCAATCCGGCGTATAGGATCCAGGTGGTAACACCAGGGTATGCGGCTGGCGCAAAACGCGATTGGCGGGCAGCAGGATGGCCTGAAAGCGACGTTGGTCGGTGGCCGACTCGCCACCGAGCCTTCTGGCCGTCACGGGTCGCGCGTCCGGCGACAGGAGCTGTACGCCCATCTCCACCTGGTCGGCCGATGCACTCTTGAGCCAACGCACGACGGCGACCCGCCATGCGCCATGGTTATGCTCGAGGCCAATCAGGTCACCAACACGCAACCCCTCTGCGAAATCACCGTGACGCTCAAGCGCGAGACCGCCGGCGCTTTCATCGCGCGCATGCCACTGATACACCTGAAACGTCCCCTTCTCAATCCAGCTATCGACCTCATAGGACGATATTTCAATCTCCGCCTCATCACCTTTTGATGCAGCACTACCCGCGATCAAATCGAGATCGATAAATTCCTCACCGACATCGACCGCCGGTGCGTCGGATCCTGTCGTCGAATTATCGGTATCGGGGATGAAGGGTGTTTCGCCACTGAGAAAATAGTGTGTTGCCTTCAAACCGACACACAGCCGTACAGAGTCCCGCGACAGGTTGCGGTGTGACTGACGTTTAATCCAGCGACCCCAGGATTGTCCAAGGCGGCGCAGCAGATCCTGGTTGGCGCGGTCTGCAAAATCACCCGGCAGGCCCAGATCCTGGGGCGAGTCGCCATCCTGCAGGCGCCGAATCAGCAGATGTGTGTCACCGACCAGGCCAATCACGTCCAGCACCCGCAACGTCTCATCGCGTGCAAGCTCCAGGTCCTTCGGTAGCGGCACACCCGGCCCGTCCGCTTGCAGACTTACAAGATATTGTCCGGCCGACGACTTCACCTGATCTACCGCTTCGATGAGTTTGACCTTCAGCGGCCACTCACACAGGAAACGATAGGCCTTTTGCGCATCGTTCTGAGCCAGGCCGTACGGATTACCGAAGCCCAGTAACAAAGCCCGCGCATAGGCCTGCGCTATCGTGGATTCACCATCATCCTCCGCCAACGACAGGGTTTGATGCGCGAACTCATGTGTCTCGGCAAAGCGATACAGCTGATGCAGCTCTGCCCACAGGCCTTTGGGTACGGGCAAATAGAATTGGTAGCTTGCAACCAGTTCGCCGGCCAGCGCATTGATCGCCCGGGCTATGGCCTCGGCCATGAACGGAATCTGACTCGGCGCCGTCGATCGCGCCAGCGCATCCATGATGGCGATCTTGTAGCCGATCGCCAATTCACGGCGCAGTCCAATGACAGCATCGACAAATTCCCGGTTCTTTTTCGACAACGGCAGTGGCAGCGTCACGAAGGTTTGAAACAAGGTATCGCTGAGCGACGCTATCGGGGCATGGAAAAGCGACAGGAGGCCGAGACGATTCTCGTCCTTCAACTGCACGCGGTTTTGCGTTTGCAGAGTCTGTTGGATACGACGCGCCGCTTCACTGCTGTTCGCCATCGGGAGCGTGTTTATCCATTGCCGCACCCGCTTTGGCCGCATCTCGATCTTACGGAAGGTCTTGGATCGCTTGCTCGGAATCGAAAGTTTTAGGTCACCCACGCCGTGTGGCTCCCGGAATTATTGTTATTGCTCTTGTATGGTAATTCATTAATCTCGCTTGCGCAGAACCGTGCCGATGTCGACAGACAGGCACGGCCGTGGGCCCGAGGTGCCCGTACCTCGTGCGCGCCGACTCAATCTAAATACTAGACTAACACCGCACCATTGGTAACCATATGAGTTATATGACTTTATTCGTTAGCTCGCGGCATCCCGTCGGCGCATCCCGCGAATCCCGCCGCGCCAACCCCACGCCACACGCCAATTCAATCACAGCGGCCGCCCGTGTATCATGCGTCGTCGTTTTCGACATGATTGGTAATATTCAGGAGTAAGTTATGACCTACGTGGTCACTGAACCGTGCATACGCTGCAAGTACACGGATTGCGTGGAGGTCTGTCCGGTCGACTGCTTTCATGAAGGGCCGAATATCCTCGTCATCGACCCGGAGGAATGTATTGATTGCAGCCTGTGCGAGCCGGAATGCCCGGTAAATGCCATTCTGGCGGAAGACGATGTGCCCGACGATCAGATGAAATTTCTCGAGCTGAACGCGGAGCTCGCAAAACAATGGCCGGTAATCACGGAGCAAAAGGACGCGCCCGCGGACGCGGTTGAATGGGAAGCCGTAACCGACAAACTGCAATATCTTGAGCGGTAGTCCTCAAGCACAGATTATTCCTTACGGGGTCGATCCCGTACGCGTACTTGCTGAGCAGCTACTCGAGCACCACTCGAATCAGCAGTACCGCTTCGACCAAATCACGGTTCTTTTTCCAAACACGGCCTGCGTGCCGCGATTTCGCCGTGTGTTGCTCGAATGCGCGAACGCCCGTGGCCAAGCCGCCGTTATTCCGCCCTGGACCGGCACACTGCACCTGTGGACCACGCGCCACTTTCCGCCCGAGCGCAAAATCCTGTCCGCGCACGCCCGCGAGCTGCTGCTGTATGAGGCGATGGCGGGGCTGCGCAACATCGAACCGACACAACGGTGGACGTTGTGCGAGGCACTGATTAAGACCTTCGATGAACTGGCCACCAGTGATCACCAGTTATCAGGCGAACTTGATCAGCTGCGCGCACAGCTGGCGTCCGGCTATGGCGTAGGCACATCCGCCTACCGGCAGTTGGACGCGGAAGCGCGCTTAGTGCATGAGCTCTGGGTGCGCTGGCGTGACCAACTGCAAGCCAGCGACGAGCTCGATCCGACCCTGGCCTATGCGAACGCCCTGCAGGCCTCACTCGCACGGTTGGAAACGAGCGCACCGATCTACCTGGTCGGGTTCATTCGATTGCGTGATGTCGAGCGCCGCTGGCTGAACGCTGCGCTGACGCGCGGCGTGGCCCGGCTGCTGGTGCAGGGCCAACCAGCGGCAGAACCCTCCGCGCCGGGCACCCTCCTGCAGCAAATGCTCACCGGCCTTAATCTTCCTGCGCAGTCACCGAAAAGTGGAAGTCAATGCGGCGAATTCCTCGACCAGGTTTTTGATGATGCGCTCGATATGCGTACGCGTGCGATGAAATTCGCAGCGCGCGTGCCGGACGATCCGGTGATCGGCCGGGTGGCGACCTATTGCGCGGCGGACGCCGAACACGAGGCCCATGCAATCGATGTACAAACGCGCCGTTGGTGGCTGGCGGGTAAACGCAATATCGGGATCGTCACCAACGATCGACGTCTCGCGCGCCGCGTGCGTGCGCTGCTCGAGCGGGCAAACATCCAGGTTCAGGACGCCGCCGGTTGGCGGTTATCCACCACCAGTGCCGCGTCGGCCCTGGCCGGCTGGCTGGACGCGGTCGAGAGCAATTTTCGCTTTCAGCCTTTGTTGGAATTTTTGAAATCCCCGTTCATCTTGTTTCCGCCACAGGCCCGCGACCGTGACGCCTGGTTGCCCTATTTCGAACGCGATGTCGTCAACGGTCTGTCCATTACCGCGGACATCCACCGCTACCGTCGCGCTAGCGCACAAGAATGGGCGGCAGCAACGTCGGATGCGGAGCAAGGTCGCCATGCTACGGTCAATGTTGTGCTCGACTGGTTGGCGCGGGCGGCCCAGCGGCTACGACCGCTGTCTATGCAGGGACAGCATCCCCCCGCCGAATATCTTGTGGCCTTGCGTGATTCTCTGGAAATCCTGGGTCTGCATGACCAGTACCAGGGCGACGCCGCCGGACGCAGCCTGATTGAACTGCTCGCCGCATTGAGTGATGCGAGTGAGGATCGGTCCGTGCGCCTGGACTGGGCCAACTTCCGCCGCTGGCTGGCACGCCACCTCGAGCGCCACAATTTTCAGCCGCCATTGGGTGGCCGCGGGGTCGAACTCATGGGGCTCGCCGAGAGTCGCCTGTACCGATTCGACGCCCTGATTCTTGCCGGCGCCACAGCAGATCACTTGCCCGGATCGGGTGCTTATTTGCCGTTGCTCAACGACCGTGTGCGGCATCAGCTCGCGCTCCCCCTGACCCGCGTGGCGCGCGATGAGCTGCTGTATGATTTTCGGCGCCTCCTCGAAGCCGCGCCGGAAGTTCTGCTCACATGGCGCCGCGAGGACCGCGGTGAGCCGGTGTTGGCCAGCCCCTGGGTCGAGCGTCTGCAGGCGTTCCATACACTGGGCTACGAGACTTCCCTCGACGACACCGCGCTCGCGAATCTGGTCATCGAACCGGCCACACGTCTGGCCGCGACGGATCCGCAGCCCACGACGACACGGGTTTCCCGCCCACGTCCGGCCGTCTCCCGCGATCTCATGCCCGCGCGCATATCGGCATCGTCATATCAACGACTGCTGGATTGCCCCTTCCAATTCTACGCCCGCGACTGCCTTGGATTGCTGCCGACGGCGGTGATGCGCGACGAAGTCGACAAACAGACTGCAGGCCGACACATCCACCGTGTCTTGCAGGCATTTCATGGCAAAACCGCGGGACTACCCGGGCCGTGGGTGGAGCCGGTTACAAACGCCAATCAAACAGAGGCTGCGGCCCTGATGCGTGAGATTTCGGCGACAGTCTTCGCCGCCGACATCAGCGGCGAGTTTACGGCGCGAGGCTGGCTGTATCGCTGGCAGGCCAGCATTGAACCCTACACCGATTGGTTGCGCGACTGGGGCCGTGATCACCGAGTCGAGGCGACCGAGGTGATGTGCGAAACAACCCTCGCCGGGCAGCCGGGAATTCTACTGATCGGGCGTCTGGACCGGGTTGACAGCGGTACCGATGGCGACGTCATCGTCGATTACAAGACCGGCGCGCTACCGCGGGTCGCGGACGTAAGCGATGGCGAGCAGATTCAGCTGCCGTTCTACGTGCTGTTGTGGCCAGCCGGCGTGGCTGAAGTTCAGTACCTGCAGATCGACCGGGACAGGGTGCGCAGCTATGCAGAAATTCGTGGCCCGGCACTCGCCGCCCTGCGCGACGCGGTGGGCACGCGACTGGCGTCGCTGATCGATGCCCTGCGCGCCGGCAGCAGCCTGCCGGCATGGGGTGACAATACCGTTTGCGCACGGTGTGATTTCGCGGGGATATGCCGCAAACAGCACTGGGAGGAAGGCGTTGAAATCGCGGCCGGCAAATAAAGAGGCGGCCTTACGGCCGCCTCCGGGTTCGGTGCCTACCTGCTCTGGTCTCCATAAAAGGCATCCCAACCCTATTTGCGACATTCCCTGTCCGGAGACCGATCTTCTGCATCCCTGCAGCGGCTTCCTTGCCGGAGTGAACTATAAAACAATTTCCCATGCGCGATCAAGGGATCTGAAAAGATGCCATAAAATGGTTCGCGGGAGACTTTTTTTTATTAAAAAACAGATGGTTATATTTACAATAACAGGTTCAGAAATATGAACAAGTCTTTCGCTCCATCATCTGCGGCAGCGAGCCCGTGAACGAGCACACCACGGCGCTTCCGGCGCGGCATGTCACCGTCCACGCCGCTGCCGGCACCGGCAAGACCTATCTGTTGGTGAATCGGATCCTGCGGTTACTGCTCGCCGGTACCGCACCTGACGCCATTCTCGCCATCACCTTCACCCGCAAAGCCGCCATCGAGATCGGGCAACGGGTTCTGGTACGGCTGTGGCAGCTGGCCGCGGCCGACGATGCTGACCTCGATCGGCAGCTCGACGAATTGGGCGTGGCGCTGACACCCGAGCACCGCAGTCGCGCACGCGCCTTGCATGAGGGCCTGCTCGCCGCGGAACGACCTTTGCGGGCGACGACGTTTCACGCGTTCTGCCAGGAACTGCTGCTGCGCTTCCCGCTCGACGCCGGTGTCGCCCCCGAGTTTGAGCTGGTCGAGGAGACGTCCGAGTTGATCGCCGCGGCATGGCGGCAGTTGCTGGCGGCGCTGGCGCAGGAGCCGGCGGGGCCGCTGGCGGCCCAGATGGACCATCTGTTACGTGAGTTCGGGGGCCCGATACTCGTGCGCCAGGCGCTGCATATGTTCCTGGAACGCCGCAGCGATTGGTGGGCCTATACCGAGACAAGCGACAATCCCGTCCAAAATGCCGTCGGCGTGCTCAACGAACGCTTGGGATCACCGACGGACGCGGCACCGCTGGATCGGCTGTTTGCCGACAACGAACTATATGATGACGTGGCGCAATATGCGGAGCTGCTCGTCAGCCTCGGCACCCAAACTGCGATAAAACACAGCGAGGCCATGCACCGCACGCTGGATGCAGAGCTGGACGCCGACGCGCGCTTCGCCAGTCTGTCGGGCGCGTTGTTTACCAAGCGGGGCGGCCGGCGCAAGCTCACAATATCGAAATCGGCCCGCGCCCGTCTCGGCGATGCCGCCAGCGAGCATTTTCACACACTGCATGACCGCCTCGGAGATCGCGTGGCCGCGGCCCGGGAAGCCCTGCGTGTACGCCGCACCCTGCAGCTCACCAGCGCCTGGTACGCCTGTGGCCAAGCGCTCCTGGAACACTACCAGCACATCAAATCAGTACGCGCGGTGCTCGACTTCGTGGATCTGGAATGGAAGGCCTACCAACTCCTCAATCGCAGCCACAACGCGGAGTGGATCCAGTACAAGCTGGATCAGCGAATCGATCATATCCTTGTTGACGAATTTCAGGATACCAACCCGACCCAGTGGCGGCTTCTGCTGCCCCTGCTCGACGAGCTGGTGGCCGGTGATCCGGAGCGGGACCGCAGCGTGATCATTGTCGGTGACAGCAAACAGTCCATCTATGGATTTCGCCGCGCCGACCCACGTCTGTTTCACACGGCGCGGGATTGGCTGCGTGGCCGCGCCGAGGTGGACGTCATCACCCAGGAGCGGTCCTGGCGCTCGGCCCCCGTGATCATAGAATTTATCAACCTGGTTTTTGCCGAGGGCCTGCCGGGGGAACTCCTGGTCGACTTCCAGCGCCACGCAACGGCGCGGCATGAACTCTGGGGACACGCCGAGCTGCTGCCCTTGATCCTCGACGCGCCAACGCCAGGCGCCGCGCGGGTAACGACACTGCGCGACCCCCTGCTGGCGCCGCGGGATGTGGCCGAAGACCGCCGTTACGAACGCGAAGCCGCGATGGTTGTAAGCAAGATTCACGACTTACTCGGCTCGCCCATCGGACCGCCGCACGCGCAGACCCGCCTGCGCTACCGCGACATCCTCATACTCATACGGGATCGCACGCATGCCGATGCCTACGAGCAGGCTCTGCAACATGCCGGCATCCCCTATCTCGGTATCGGGCGCGGCACGCTGCTCACCTGTCTGGAAGTCCGCGACCTGATCGACTTGCTGCGTGTTTTGATCGCCCCTCAGGACGATGTCGCCCTGGCCGCAGTTTTGCGCTCGCCCATTTTCGCTTGCGATGACGAGAACCTGCAGTACCTGGCGCGCGAGACCGCTGCCGGGTTTTGGCGCGCACGCCTGGCAGCGGTGGCCGCGCAGCCGCGCGCGCCAAAGTCCTTGCAACGCGCCGACCGCCTGCTGACCCAGTGGGGAAACCTGGTGGATCGGATTCCGGTACACGATCTGATCGATCGCATACTCTTCGAGGGTAACGTGGTGCAACGCTATCTGGCAGTGGTTGCGACCCACCTGCACGGTCGTATCGAAGCCAATCTCGCGCGCTTCGCCGAACTTGGTTTAGAGATGGATAGCGGTCGCTACCCCAGCGTGGCGCGCTTCGTCGCCACACTCGACACCGCGCGTCAACGCAAGGGTGGCGGCCCCGACGAGCCACCGCCGGCCGACAGCGACCGCGTGCGTATCATGACCGTGCATTCCGCCAAGGGGCTCGAGGCACCGGTGGTTTTTCTGGTTGATGCGGCGCGGCCGCGGCAGGAATCTGACACCCTGCAGGTACGTGTGGATTGGCCGGTAGGGGCATCGCGTCCGCATGGTGTGTATCTGGTCGGCGCCAAGGATTTACGGGATCGTTTTACCCGCGCACAGATGGAAGAACAGGTCGCGGCCCAACGGCGGGAAAACGCGAATCTTCTCTATGTGGCGCTAACCCGGGCGCAGCAGATGCTGTTCGTGAGCGGATGTGCGCCGCGCCGCGGCGGGCACGGCTGGTACGGGCAGATCGAGGAGCGTCTGCGCGCCCATGAGGGGGTCCTGCCCAACCTGAGGCTGCGCCATCATCGTTCCGACGATGGTGACTTGCAGAGCACGTCCGGCGCACTGGTGGCCGATCACGTTCCCGCGGCCACGTTACCCGGTGCGCCAGAGGCGAAAACGTCCGCAGCAGTGATTGATGCCCGTCTGACACGACCGCTCGAGGCTAGCGCGAATAGCCACACTGTCTACCCAAGCGAAAAGGAACGGCCGCAGCCCGACTGCCGCCTCGACGCGACTTCGATTGCGGCTGGCGGCCAGACGGATCGCGGGGCCCTGATCCATCGCCTGCTCGAACAGCTGTCACAAACCGGCGCGGCGACAAGTCGCGCGGACCTTAAGCAGAAACTACGACACAATAGTCGCGGCGGGTTCACCGAGACAGAATTCGAATCCTGTTGGCAGGAAGCCGTGGCGGTCATCGAGGCAGCGGATTTTCGCGCCTGGTTCGATGACCGATCCTTTGATGCCGCATTTAACGAGCTACCAATATTGCACACACAGGCTGGCCAGGAGATCGTGGGCGTGCTTGATCGGCTGGTGGTCAACGCGGATGAAATTACCATCATCGACTACAAGACCCATGCGCGGCCCACCGGCGAGACGCTCGAAGACGTGGCGGGACGATTTGAAGATCAGCTGCGACTTTACGCACAGGGTGTCCGCGTACTTTGGCCGACGTCGCGAATACGCTGCATTGTTCTATTCACCCGATACACGACTGCGATCGAGCTGCCGATCCGTGTCTGATCAGCTGTACAGGTTTCGCCTATTCGGGCGCACTTACGATACGATTTCGTCCCGCATCCTTAGCGCCATACAAAGCCGCGTCCGCCTGCTCCAGTAACGACTCAGCGAGAATCGCGCGATCGCCATCATTCCTTTCCGGCTGCAGGCTCGCCACGCCAATAGAAACCGTCGCCGTTATTTTATCTGCGCCCTCGGCGCTGAAGCTCAAGCCATCAATCGCCGTGCGCAAGCGCTCCGCCAACGCTGTCGCTTCGGCCAATGTCGTATGCGGCAACAGGCAGACGAACTCCTCGCCCCCATAGCGCGCCACGACATCGCTTGCACGCATGCCCGCGGCTAGACAGCCGGCGATACCCACGAGCACCCGATCGCCGGCGCGATGCCCGTGTTGGTCATTGATTTGTTTGAAATGATCGGCATCAACAAGCATGCAAGACAAGACCGTTCCGTCACGGCGACAGCGATCAATCTCATCGCCCAGACGCCGATCGAAGAAACGGCGGTTCGCAACCTTCGTGAGCGAATCGGTAAATCCATCCCGGCGCAGTTCTTCGTGGCTCAGAACATTATCAATACACATCGCCGTGACATTGGCGAGGTGTTGCAGTAGTTCCGTGTCCTTTTCCGCCGAGAAATGGCCTGTCTGTACACTGCCCTGGTTCAGCGCCCCCAGCAGTTCGCCGCGCAACGTCAGCGGTACCAGGGCCATGGAGCGAAGTGACCCGGCAGCGCCAGGAAACAGCAGGTCGCGTGCCGGCGCTACACAGGGCCCCAACACCGGGCCATAATCTTCGTCGAACAGCTGCCGAAGTTCGCCGGCGGAGACTGCAGACGATACTCCTCGTCGATACAGCATACGGTCACGGCGCTGACCGCCGGGAATGTGGCGCGCAGGCCCTGGGTGACGCAGCCGACCACCTCATTGAGGCTGCGTGCGGCGACCAGGCGGTTTTCGATGTCGCGAAAGCCGGCCCAGATTCGCTCATTGTCGGCGATAATACGTCTGAGTTCGGCCAACTTGCGCCGCAGCTTCACCAGGTCATGCCCCGCGCCCGCCACATGCCCCTTCTGCCGATCAGACATCCCTGGACACTGGACAGGGCGCGGCAGAAAAAGTCATTCGAGATGGATCAAGGCGCGGACTTGGCCTGTGCCGTCTCTATCAGACCGAGCGCCGCGAGCAGGCGGTCGGCGGGGAAATAGCCGGACACGATCTGTCCATCATCGAGGACCGTGGTCGGTGTCCCACGCACACCCAGATCGGTCCCCAGCGCAAAATGCGACGCCACCGGATTCTCACAGGTCTGCTTCTTTAGTGCCCCGCCCGCCTTGGCGATACCAATCGCCTCAACGCGGTCATCGGCGCACCACACCGACACTGATCGCTGGTAGGTGCGCGACTTCAGCCCGTTACGCGGATACAGCAAGTACCTGACCTTGACACCGCTGGCCACCAGCTTCGGCACCTCGTTGTGCAGTTTCACGCAGTACGGGCAATCCACATCGGTAAAGACAGTAATCGTACGTTTCGTTTCATCCGGCGCGATAACAATCATATTGTCCTCGCCGATTGCTTCCAATGCAGTAGCCACCAGACTGCCCCGTCGCTGTTCCGTCAGATTCACACGGGCATCGATGTCGATCACATCACCCAGAATCAGATGCTTGCCATCATTGGTCACGTACAACAGTTTCGTGCCCACCACTACCTCGTAAAGCCCGGGGATCGAGGATGGCCTAATATCTTCGGCCACGGCACCGGGGATTGCCTTGGCGATCCGTGTGCGGATATCCAGCACGTTCAGGGGGTCCTCGGCGGCTGTACTAGCCGAAAACAATATCAACAAAGAAAAACATAAGCTGCGCATACTATATTTCACCTCAGTCGCTCGAACTTGAGCATCGGATCGCATTGGTAATTCGTAGGTCTGGATTACTGCGTCGGACATATATTTCATGACGAAGTTCCAGCACCCATGGTGACCGCCTTCAATCGCGGAAGTTTACATATTGCAGCGGTAATCCCAGGTCCTTGTCCTTGAGCATGGCGATAACAGCCTGCAGATCATCACGCTTCTTGCCGGTCACACGAAGCTTGTCACCCTGGATCGCCGTCTGCACTTTCATTTTCATATCCTTGATCAGCTTTACGAGCTTCCTGGCCCGCTCCTGATCAATACCCTGGCGCACGGCCACCGACTGCCGCGCCGTATCGCCGGCGGCGGACTCCACTTCACTATAGTCCAGGCAGCCTACATCGACTTTGCGCCGCACAAGTTTGTTTTCGAGAATATCGCGGACCTGCCCCACCTTGAATTCATCGTCCGCAAATAGCGTCAGGGTCATGTCCGAGCTGTCGACACGCGCATCGCTGCCCTTGAAGTCGAAGCGCGTGGATATCTCCCGGTTGGCCTGGTCGATGGCATTGGCCACCTCATGCTCGTCTACTTCCGAGACCACATCAAATGACGGCATACCCGATATCCTCCCGAATCTCTGTTAGTTTACTCAAATTCACAGCGCCCACCCGCCACCGCGCGTGCCGGTGTTGCGGGGCGAAACCCGCGGTCTCAATGCGTTATATCCGGTCTGCACGGCAACAAAGCCGCGCCGGTGAGGCCGCCGGCCTATTCTACACCGCCCAAGCGCGGTCTGGCGCGGACTTGAAAAATAGTCCCGGGGTGTATACACATATACCTTCATATAGTAATTAGGGGGTGGCGTTATTCAGGCATGCCGGCATGGCATCGTCAGATCACGTCAAATTACAGGTAAACTGATGGCGAAACTGGTTTTAAGCCTTAACGGCAAGATCCTCGCGGAGTATCCGCTCGATCAACAGCGGGTCACGCTCGGGCGCAAATCTTATAATGATGTGCGGATCGATAATCTCGCTGTCAGCGGCGATCATGCGGTGGTCACGAATGTCTATGACTACCATTTCATTGAGGATCTGGGCAGCACCAACGGCACTTACGTAAACGACAAGCTCGTTAAGCGTCAGCTGCTCAAGCACAATGACACCGTGCGCATCGGCAAGCACCTGCTGACCTACGTCAATCCCCAACAGTCCGGTGAAGAAGAGGAGTTCGAGAAGACGGTCGTCATCGATGCGGAGTCCATGCGCGAGGTAGATATGCCGACAAACATCCCGGGCGGAGGCAACGGCAGCGGCGCACCGGACTATTCCGCGCTGGATGCGGAGACGCAGCCGATTTCATCACTTGATCAGGATACCGAACCCCTGCGGCCGGACGCCGCGGCGAACGAACCCGACGCGGACGAGGGGGCTGAGCACGCGGTTCCCAACACCGGAGAAATACCCGCCGCCGAACAACCCGCCGTGGCAAAACCGGCCGCGCCCAAACCAAGCGCAGCCGAGACCTTTGGCGCGCCTTTGCCGAGCGCACCGGCCTTCCTCAAGGTACTCAACAGTGCCGCAAGCGGCAAGATGCTGAAACTGACGATGCGCTCGACGACTATTGGCCGCCAGGGCGCACCGCTGGCGATTATTCTGCAGCGCGACGACGGCTACTACATCACGCCGGGGGCGGCGGCCACCGCGCCGGTGGTCAACGGCGAATCCGTGGACGCGCAGCGCTTACTGCAACACCACGATGTCATCGAACTCGACAATATCAAAATGGAGTTCAATGTAGGCGCGTAGGCGCGTGGCGGCACGGTTAAGTCCGCTGCCTTGCGTCGATTCAGCCCCCGCCCGGCTGCGGCCCGCTCACCGTAGTCGGGCCGCTTCCCGATCTTCGATGGAGTCGACATCTGCCGGGTCCTGCAGAATTCCGGTCTCCCCCTCCGAACGCCCGATGATGACGGCACCGCAGGAGTCACTGAAGACGTTCACTGCGGTGCGGCACATATCCAGAACACGGTCGACCGCCAATATCAGACCAATTGCCTCCGCCGGCAGCCCGATGGTTGTGAGGATGACTGAAATCGCCACCAGGCTCGCCGCCGGGATTCCGGCCACACCCACCGATGTCAGTAGCGCCACCAGGACCACAGTAAACTGCGTCGCGAAACTCAGTTCCAAACCGTAGGCCTGGGCGATAAACAAGGCCGCCACGCATTCGTACAACGCGGTCCCATCCATGTTGACCGTGGCGCCCAGGGGCAGGACGAAGCTGCTCGTGCGATTGGAGACGCCGGCATTTTTCTCGACACATTCGAGGGTCACAGGCAGCGTGGCGGAAGAGGAACTGGTGGAAAACGCCATCAACAGGGCAGGTGCCATGGCCCGATAATGACGCAGCGGATTCACGCCACCCACGAGGCGCAGGAGCAATGGCAGCGCGACAAGGAAATGTACCAGCAGCGCCAACAGGACGCTAAAGAAGAACACGAGCAGGGGCTGGAATGCGGCAAAACCGGTCGTCGCCACCACTTTGGCGACCAACGCAAACACGCCGATAGGCGCGAATTTCAATACCCAATCGGTGATCTGCATCATGACATCGAAAACACCCTGCCAGAAGGTCAGCAATGCATTTGCGTAGGGATGCTGTACGCGGGTCATGAAGATCGCAAACAACAGGCTGAAGAATATAAGCCCAAGCAGTTGTCCGTTATCCGCCGCAGCGGCAAAAATATTGGTCGGCACCATGCGCAGAAAGACATCCGTGATGTCAGACGCCGACCGCCCGGCTACCTTGTCCGTGACTTCGGCCACACTCTCATCGCTCAGCCCGATGAGATCTTTCACCGGTTCACCGTTCTGCATACCCGGCGCAACGGTATTCACCACCATTAAGCCAATCAGTATCGCGATAAGGCTGGTCACAAAGTAGTAGCCAAGCGTCTTGAGGCCGAGCCGGCCGAATGCACCCTGCGTGCCGATACCCGCAATGCCCGTAATGATGGAGGACATGATTAGCGGCACGATGATCATCTTCAGAGCATTGAGGAAGAGCGTGCCGAGGAAGGTATAAATCGAATAGAACGTTACGCCGAAGACCGCCGCCTCGGTGCCGGTGGCACTGCCGGCCAGGACCGCCAGGATCAGCGCGATGAGAATTTTCCAATGGAGTTGTAGCTTGGGCATGACTCCGGCTCCTTCGCTGCGTTGTGATTATTTTTCCAGCACGGGCATCGACACCGCGGGCATCGCGATGGCGTCGCGAATATCATAACAGTTGACGCATCGCAGCCCATGGCGGCGGAGCACAATCCTCGCAGAGCCCGCCCCCGCAACTTACTTGATTGTATTAACCAGGCAAGACCGGGGACCGGGGCGGCGCGGGCCGGTGACCACGGTCTGCTTGGTTTCTGTGCAATACCCATGTTTTACGACGGGTCTTTTGCTGCCCTGGCCCGCGGCGACGAAACGCACCGCTCGCGGTATCCGGTCACATCGCCATGCGGACGTACCCTTCCGGCGCATAAACCACTAAGCTTCAATACATGACGACTACCCGCACTCTTGCGCGCACCGCCGTCAGCGGCCTGCTGCTTATGATGCTGTCCGCGCCCGCATCGGCGGTGTTGTATATCTACAAGCTGCCGGACGGCTCGCGCCTGGTCACGGACCGTGCACGGCAGGGCCCCCGCTATGAGTTGCAGTACCGCGCCGGCCGACGTGCGCCGACTGCGCCACAGGCGCCAATGCGCCAGCGCAGCAAACGTTATGAGCACCTGATCCAAAACACCGCACGGTCGCACCAGCTCGATCCGGCTTTGGTCAAGGCGATGATCCATGTCGAATCCGCGTTCAATGAACGGGCCGTCTCGCGCAAAGGTGCATCCGGCCTCATGCAACTCATGCCGGCCACCGCGACACGCTACGGCGTAGACAACATCTTCGATCCGGAACAGAACGTGCGCGGCGGGGTGCGCTATCTGAGCGACCTGTTAACGCTATTCGATTACAACTACCGACTCGCCCTGGCCGCTTATAATGCCGGCGAGGCGGCGGTCAAACGCCATCGCGGTGTCCCGCCCTACCAGGAAACCCGCGATTACGTGCACCGGGTTCTGCTGCTGAAGAATCGATATGCGTCAAAATACTGAATAAGTTCGGCAGCGATACGTCCAGGACCCTGCGGTCCACATCCCACGAATAACATACTTTTTCCGACAGTGGCGCAGACGGACTGTTCGTCCCGCAGCGGCTGGAGCCCGCCAAGCGTCGTCCGCCCGAGCGCATTGCTCCAATAGCGCAGCACGAGGGCGCGATTCGAGCGCTACAGGGAGGTAGCGCAAGATTAAGCTCGGGCGTGCAGGCGGCGCGGGACACGCGCGTGAACTGCACCGTAATCCATCACCCCGCCAGAATCGGTAGCCGGACCGCGGCCTGCAGGATCACGACGACAAACAATCCCGCCAGCGCGTCGTCCAGCATAATGCCCAGACCGCCGTGCACCCGTCGCTCAAGTTGGCGTATCGGCCACGGTTTCCAGATATCGAACAGGCGAAACAGCACGAACCCCGCCACGATCCAGACCCAATGTGCAGGCACCGCAGTCATACTGATGAGGTAGCCGACGATCTCATCCCAGACAATACCCGGATGATCATCCACACCCAGATCATTCGCCGCCCGGTCACATAACCAGATGCCGACGAGAAAACACAGTGCAGTTGCCGTGATATAGAACCACAACGGCCAGTCCGCCAAGAGGAGGAATATGGGAATCGCGACCAGCGTGCCGTAGGTTCCCGGCGCCCCCGGCAGGGTCCCGGCGCCGAAGCCAAAGGCGAGCCAGTGTACGGGATTGCGCCATAGCTGGGGCGGTCGCGTGGGTTTACTCATCGGTCGGCCCGGAAAAATGCACATAGCCCGTTCTATGCGGTTCGTAGCAGCTGCCGTCGCAACGCATCAGTCGCAATCCGGGTTGCGCCTCGATCTCACCGATCGCCGTCAACCGGCAGTCGAAGTCTTGCCATAGCGCGTGCAGTGCCTTGATTCGATCCGGTGCCACCGTAAAACACAACTCGTAGTCATCCCCGTGCGTCAGAGCCATATCCCAGCCGGCATCGGTCTTCATGTGGTCCAGATAGTCCTGTGACACCGGCAACTTCTCGACTTCGACGCGCGCGCCCACTTCACTGGCGCGCAATATGTGGCCCAGATCGGCACATATTCCATCGGATATATCGATGGCCGCATTGGCTACGCCCCGCAGGGCCTGCCCCTCACGTACGCGTGGTTGCGGGCGATCGAGCCGTGTCTGCACGCGCGTGCGCGTGGCCGCGTCAAGCGACACGACCCCCGATGCGGCTGCCAGCGCCAGCGCGGCATCGCCCAACTCGCCGGAGACATACACGATATCGCCGGGTCGCGCACTGCTGCGCAATAAGGCTTCACCGCGCGGCAAGAAACCGTAGGCTGTGACGGTCGCGGTCAATGGGCCTCGGCTCGTATCGCCACCGATAAGCTGAATGTCATATTTCGCCGCCAGATCGAACAGGCCGTCAGCAAAAGCGCGTAACCACTCGTCGCGCGCCGTGGATATCGACAGGCACAGGGTCGCCCAGGCCGGCTGTGCGCCCATTGCCGCGAGGTCGCTTAGATTGACCGCCAGGGACTTATAACCGATCGAGTAAGCGTCGGTATCAACCGGGAAATGTACGCCTTCCACCAGCATGTCAGTGGCGAGCACGAGTTGTGTCGCGTCAGGGATATCGACAACGGCACCGTCGTCACCGATGCCGATGGCAACATCACCGCGCGCCGATGCGCGGGCGGCGAAAAATTCGCGAATAAGGGAAAATTCGTCCACGGCCGGGGCGGCCAGTTCAGTGTTCCGTTTCGTCGGAGCGCAGATGCTTCGCGACTCGTTCGAGAACCGCGTTTATGAACTTGTAGCTGTGTTCGGCACCGAACGTTTTTGCCAACTCCACGGCTTCATTAATGATTACTTTGTATGGCACGTCGACGCGAAACTCCATTTCATAGGTTCCGATGCGCAGAATCTCACGCTCAACCGGGTCAAGCCCATCCAGTTCGCGGCCCAGAAACGGGGAATAATTGTCATCAAGCTCATGACGATGCAGAGGTACTTCGCGCACCAGGTGATGAAAATAATCCAGGTCGGTTCCCGATAAATCGTGATCGTGTATAAAGTGATCCTCGATCTCGTCGGGGCTCTGCTCCGTGAGGTCCCATTGATACAGGGCCTGCAGCGCGGCCATCCGCGCCTTATGCCGACTGCCTTTGGTCGCTGCGGTTACCACTAGGCCTGCAACTGTCCCAGCAGGTTGACCATCTCGATCGCCGATAATGCGGCATCAACACCCTTGTTACCCGCCTTCGTACCCGCGCGCTCAATTGCCTGCTCGATGGTATCAACGGTAAGCACACCGAAACCCATGGGAATATCAAATTCAAGACTGACCTGTGCGAGCCCCTTTGAGCACTCTCCTGCCACATAGTCGAAGTGTGGTGTCGCACCGCGGATCACGGCGCCCAGGGCGATGATTGCATCACAGCGCCCGCTCGTCGCGAGCGCCTTGGCGGCGAGCGGAATCTCATAGGCCCCCGGGACCCAAACAACTTCGATATCATTTTCGTCCAGACCGTGGCGACACAGAGTGTCGACGGCGCCATCAAGCAATCGCTCACTGATAAAGCTGTTGAATCGCGAAACAACAATGCCGAAGCGTTTACCGCGGACCGTCAACGCACCCTCAATCTTCTTATAGCCTCCCATAAGACCCCTTCCCGATAATTCGTTACGTAATCAGGGCGGCGTGCACGTCGTGCCAGGCGCCGCCCACTCTATTCGTTGCCTAGATAATCGACGACCTCGAGCCCGAAACCTCCCAGGCTATGAATCTTGCGCGGCCGACCCATCACACGCATCTTGCCGACCCCGATATCCGCCAGGATCTGTGAGCCGACCCCGATCGTCCAAAGTTCGTCGCCCGGTTCCTCCGAGGGGAATTCTATGCCGAGATCACTCATCTGAAAATGCCGCACCTGTCGTACCACATCCGCCGGACTCTCCTGTTTGGCGATGAGCACCAGAACCCCCGCGCCCTCCTGCACAATACGCCGCAGCGCCGCCTGGGTTGACCAGCCCACGCCGGCCCGCATCTCGGCAAGAGGGCTGTATATCCCGGCATATACCTGGACCCGTACCGGCGTCGGCCTGTCGGCATCTATCTGGCCGTAGACTAATGCGAGATGCGTCGTATTGTCGATCGCGTCATGGTAGGCCAGCAGGCGAAAGTTGCCAAACCCGGTTGGGAAATCACTTTCCGCGACCCGTTCTACGGTCGCTTCATGTTCCCTGCGATAGCGGATCAAGTCCGCAACGGTACCGATCTTGAGGTCGTGACTACGCGCAAATTCCACCAGATCCGGCAATCTGGCCATGGAACCGTCCGGATTCAGAATCTCACAAATCACGGCCGCCGGTTCCAGGTCCGCCATACGCGCAAGATCGACACCGGCTTCGGTGTGTCCGGCGCGGGTCAGCACACCGCCCGGTTGCGCCATCAGAGGAAAAATATGTCCCGGTTGCACCAGATCGGATGGTTTCGCGTCGGCCTTGACCGCGCAGCGCACCGTGGTGGCGCGGTCTGCCGCGGAGATGCCCGTAGTCACGCCCTCTGCGGCCTCAATCGAAACTGTAAAATTGGTTGTGAAGCGCTCATCATTGTTGCGCACCATCAAAGGTAAATCGAGCCGCTCACAACGCTCCTGGGTCAAGGTCAGACATATCAGGCCACGCCCGTATTGAGCCATGAAGTTGATGTCTTCGGGTCGCGCATGTTCCGCGGCGATCAAAAGATCGCCTTCGTTCTCGCGCTGCTCGTCGTCCATCAAGATGACCATCCTGCCACGACGGATGTCATCGATAATCTCGGTGATGGGGTCGAGCAGCCCCGCCTGTTCTTCGGTGTCGATCGAAATCGGTTTATCCTGCTTCATGACCGATCGCGGGCCTTTAGAAACCCGTGCTCCGCCAGAAACGCCTCGGAAATCTCGGCATCGGGCTGCGCGGCCTGCGCGCCGAGCAGCAGGCGCTCCAGGTAACGCGCCACCAGATCGACCTCCAGATTGACCTCCGCGCCGGGTGTGTAGCCGGCGATAATTGTCTCCTGGAGTGTGTGTGGCACGATATTCACCTCAAACGTCGCACCGTTTATTTGATTTACGGTGAGACTTACACCATCGATACAGATCGAACCCTTCTTTGCGATATATCGCGCGAGATCGGCCGGCGCCTCGAACCTGAATATCACCGAATCACCGCTCTTCTCTCTCGATACCACACGGCCAACGCCGTCCACATGCCCGGAGACCAGATGTCCACCCAGTCGGCTGGTCGGCGTGAGCGCCAATTCCAGATTGACCGGCGCACCGGATGCCAGTTGACCCAACGCGGTCTTGCGCAACGTCTCCGCCGAAACATCTCCCGCGAAACCTGCCTCGTCACACGCGACGACGGTCAGGCAGACGCCATTCACCGCTATACTGTCACCGCTTACCGTTGACGACATATCAAGGGCGCCGGTAGCAATCTCGATACGTGCCTCAGACTCACGCCGGTGTAATGCACGCACCGTACCTATGGCTTGTATGATTCCGGTAAACATACCCTAAAATCAATCTACCGCGGCGTCGACCGTCTTGTGGTTGACGCGTGCTATCACGCGCCAGTCATCGCCGACCGCGCGCACGTCGATAATTTTCAGTTCGATGCGCTGCGAAAGATCGTCGAGACCGGGCAGCTTGAACATACCGCGCGCATCGCTGCCCATGATATTGGGCGCAAAATACAACACCAGTTCGTCGACGATGCCGGCGGCCAGTAAGGAGCCCGACAGCGTCGCGCCGGCCTCGACCATGATCTCATTGACCTCCCGCTCGCTCAGATGGGACATGAGTGCGGGCACATCGATGGCGCCCGGCCCGGCCGCCAAAAACAAGACTTCCGCACCCGTCCGCCGCAGACGCTCCGTATAGTCAACGTCGTCATTGGCCGTGACCACCAGTACCGCGCCATCATCGCCAAGCATCTTGGCCGATTCCGGCATACTGAGATTACCATCGACCACCACGCGGAGCGGTTGGCGCGCGACTCCCGGCAGGCGCACGGATAATGACGGGTCGTCCGCAAGCACGGTGCCGACACCGGTGATAATCGCCGAACTGCGTGCCCGCAGATCCTGTACGTCGGCGCGCGCGGCCGCTCCCGTGATCCACTTACTTTCACCCGAGGCCATCGCGGTACGGCCGTCCAGGCTGGCACCCAGCTTGATGCGCACCCAGGGCCGGCCCTTTTGCATGCGTTGCACGTAACCAGGATTCAGGGCCGCGGCCTGCGCCGCCATCAAGCCCACCTCAATGTCGATTCCTGCCTCCTGCAGACGGGCGACGCCGTCACCCGCCACCTGTGGGTTGGGATCGGTCATGGCCGCCACGACACGTGCCACACCCGCCTTGATCAACGCGTCGGCACAGGGCGGTGTACGACCCGTGTGACTGCAGGGTTCGAGCGTGACATAGACGGTGGCGCCGCGGGCCCGTTCGCCGGCGGCAGCGAGCGCGTTTATCTCGGCGTGCGGCGCACCGGCACGTTCATGCCAGCCCTCCCCGACCACTTCGCCGTCATGGGTGATGACGCAGCCGACCCGCGGGTTCGGATCCGTGGTATACAGACCCTCGCGCGCCAGTCGCAGGGCGCGCGCCATGTGCCGCATGTCTTCGACCGACGTCATTTCTGCTTCGACAGGACCCAGCCCTTGGCTCAGTCTTTTCCGTTCGGTGGCAACAGCGGTAACTGCTGTTTCTTAACCTCGGAGGGCGGCTCGTTCTTTAGCCGATGGACTTCCGCGCTAAAGGCATCCACGTCCTGGAAGGACATGTAAACCGACGCAAACCTCACATACGCCACCTGATCGAGATTGCTCAGTTCAGCCATGGCCCAGGCGCCAATCTGCTTGGATGACACTTCTCGTTCCCCGGTCGAGATCATCGCGTGCCGAATTCGGTTGATCGTAGCCTCTATCTCGTTCACATCCACGGGGCGCTTCTCGAGGGCGCGGAAAATACCCGCGCGCAGCTTTTCCTCATTGAAGGCCTCACGGCGTCCATCGGACTTGATGACCTGCGGCATGCGCAGCTCGGCCCGTTCAAACGTCGTATAACGCTCATGACATGACACGCACTCGCGGCGGCGCCTTACCGATTCGCCATTATCGGCGAGCCTCGAGTCAACGACACGCGTGTTATCAGCACCACAAAACGGACAACGCATAAGGAATCCGCACCGGATTAAAGTGACTCGTCATTAATTCTACCGCTCGTACACCGGGAAGTGTTTACATAGCGCCAATACCGAATCCTTGACCTGCGCAATGGTGGCATCGTTGCCAATATCATCGAGGATATCGCCCATCCATCCGGCAAGCTCGCGCACCTCCTGGTCCGCAAAACCACGCGTCGTGATAGCCGGTGTGCCCACGCGAATCCCGCTCGTGACGAATGGCGATTGCGGGTCATTTGGAACCGTGTTCTTGTTCACGGTGATATTGGCGTTACCCAGGGCCGCCTCCGCATCCTTACCGGTGATCCCCTTGTCGATCAGGTCAACCAGGAACAGGTGGTTATCGGTCCCGCCCGAAACAACCTTGAAGCCACGCTCCATCATGACCTGCGCCATCGCGCGAGCGTTCGCGATCACCTGCGCCTGATAGTCGATGAATTCGCGCGTTAACGCCTCTTTGAAGGCCACGGCCTTGGCGGCAATCACATGCATCAGTGGGCCGCCCTGGGTACCCGGAAATACCAGCGAGTTCAGCTTCTTTTCGATCTCCGGATTGGCGCGCGCGAGTATGATACCGCCGCGGGGTCCCCGCAGGGTCTTGTGAGTGGTGGACGTGGTCACATCCGCAATCTGCACGGGACTGGGATACAGACCCGCGGCCACGAGCCCGGCGACATGAGCCATATCCACGACCAGGTAGGCGCCCACCTCGTCGGCAATTTCACGGAAGCGCCGCCAGTCGACCGACCGCGAATACGCACTGAAACCGCCAATGATCATTTTCGGCCGATGTTGTTCCGCCAATCGGGCCACCTGATCGTAGTCGATCTCGCCCGTGGCTTCGTCAAGGCCGTATTGCACCGCGTCAAAAAGTTTGCCGGAGAAATTGACCTTGGAGCCATGCGTCAGGTGACCACCGTGCGCGAGACTCATGCCCAGAATCGGGTCGCCCGGCGCAAGCAACGCCAGGTAGACGGCGGCGTTCGCCTGTGAGCCCGAATGTGGCTGCACGTTAGCATAGTCTGCGCCAAAGAGTTGTTTTACCCGGTCGATTGCCAGCTGCTCCGCGACGTCCACGTTCTCACAGCCACCATAGTAGCGCCGCCCCGGGTATCCCTCGGCGTACTTGTTCGTCATGAGACCGCCCTGCGCTTCCAGAACCCGCGGACTGGCGTAGTTCTCCGAAGCAATCAATTCGACGTGTTCTTCCTGACGGCGCTCCTCACTTTGCATGGCGTTCCATAGCTCATCGTCAAAACCTGCGATCGTCATGTCTTTCGTGAACATCAATGGCTCCTGGTGATAGGCCCCGGCCGACCGGTTTCGCGCCCGAGGCCGGCCTGCGAAAAGCGCCATAGGATAGCCGATTCAGCGCCATCGTGCATGAAACGCACCTACAATTCGTGGGGCCACACGGGTCACGCCGAACGGCGCCACGGTGAGCTGTGATCAAAAAGGGGTGTGCGGGACCGCCTGCGGCCCGGCGCAGGTGATCAACGGGGGTGTCGGCCGGGGTCTGCCTAGGGCATCCCGTCCAGTTCGGCCCCTTCCTTCTTCACCGGCAGCATATCCTCCCGGGTCAGTCCTAGCTGGAGCACCAATGGGCTGGCGACAAAGATCGACGAATAGGTGCCCACCACGACACCGATGATGAGTGCAATGGCGAAGCCGTGAATGATGTCGCCGCCGAGGAAAAACAGGGCCAGCAAAACAAGCATCGTCGTCACTGACGTCAATAACGTACGCGGCAGAGTCTCGTTTATTGAAACATTGACGATTTTCACCGGGGTACGTTTGCGAAGCTTGCGGAAGTTTTCGCGGATACGGTCAAACACCACGATAGTATCGTTCAATGAATAGCCGATGACGGCCAGCAGCGCCGCTAGCACGGTGAGCGAGAAATCGACTTGCAGGAACGACAATATCCCCGTCGTTATCGTCACATCGTGCACCAGGGCGGCGATGGAACCCACGGCGAAGCGCCATTCAAAACGCCATGCGACATAGAAGAGGATACCGACCAGGGCATATAACATCGCCAGGCCGCCCTTGTTGGCTAACTCTGCTCCCACCTGCGGACCGACAAACTCTACGCGTCGCATCTGGACCTGACAAGGCGCGGGTGAGGTACCGTCAGAAACACACAACTGCGCACTTGCGTCCGCACCCGCCACCAGGCGCTCGCCAAGCTGTCCGCGCAACGCGCTCATAATCTTGTTGCTGATCTCGGCGGTCGCCAGTCCCTCGCGCACTGGGAGACGCACCATGATGTCTTTCGCGGTGCCAAAATACTGGACGACCGCCTCCCCGAAACCCGCCTGTTCAAGCGCATCTCGAACATTCGCGATTTCCACAGCTTCAGAGTAGGAGGTCTCGACCAGGGTGCCGCCGGTGAAGTCAATTCCGAAGTTCAGCCCACGTGTAGTCAGCGACGCCACCGCACCGATGATAAGAATGACAGACAGGCCAAGCGCAGCACGGCGCATGCCCATGAAGTCAATTTTTGTGATGGTGCGGAATAATTGCACGTCTCTTTTCCTTAGATGGGCACGCGCTCAATCTGGCGCCCGCCGAAGGCCAGATTGACGACGCCGCGCGTCACAAATATTGCAGTAAACATCGACGTGAGGATGCCAATGCTCAGGGTGATCGCAAATCCCTTGATCGGGCCGGTGCCGAAGTTAAACAACACGATCGCCGCGATCAGGGTCGTTATATTGGCATCCACGATGGTCGACAGGGCGCGATCGTAACCCGTGTGTATGCTCGCCTGCGGTGTATTACCGTTGCGTATTTCCTCGCGTATGCGTTCGAATATGAGCACGTTCGCATCCACCGCCATACCCACGGTGAGCACGATTCCGGCAACACCCGGCATGGTCAGTGTTGCCTGAAACAGAGATAACACGGCGACAATCAGCACCAGATTGAGCACCAGCGCGAGATTGGCCACCCAACCGAAGGTGCGATAGTAGACCGCCATGAACACGAGCACGAGCAGAAAGCCGATCAAGACCGAACGGAAGCCTTGTTTGATATTCTCCTGACCGAGACTGGGGCCAATGGTGCGTTCCTCGATGATTTCGATCGGCGTGGCCAGCGCACCGGCACGCAGCAACAGGGACAGGTCGCGCGCCTCCTCGATGCTATCGAGTCCCTCGATCTGAAAGCGTTTGCCCAATTGATCACGGATCACCGGTGCGGTGATGACCTCCTCGATCTGCTTTTTGATCTTGATCTCCTTACCCGACGCATCGAGGACGGGCTTGCCCTGTGCGTCGACGCGGGTCTTGGTCTTGGTCTCGATATAGACCACCGCCATACGCTTGCCGATGTTTTCCCCGGTCACCCGCTGATTGATTTTCGTGCCGCGTGCATCGAGGGTGATATGGACCACGGGCCCGCCACCGCCGGGACCGGAATCGAAACCGGCCGCGGAATCGATGATGTTATCGCCCGAGTAGATGACCTTTTTCTTGAGCAGGATGGGTCGATCCTGGCGATCGCGATATAGCCTGGAACCCGGTGGAATCCGGCCTTTCACCGCACCCATGAGATCATGCTCTTCATCGACCAGCATGATCTCCAGGGTCGCCGTCTGACCGAGGATCTCTTTCGCCTTGGCGGTATCCTGCACCCCCGGCAGCTGCACGACGATGCGATCCTCGCCCTGGCGCTGCACAATCGGCTCCGCCACGCCGAGCTCGTTTACGCGGTTGCGTAGCGACGTCATATTTTGCTCGAGCGCGAATTTGCTTATTTCGGCGATCTGCTGTTCGCTGATCGTCGCGATCAGCAGGGGCTCACCGTCGCGCTCGGTGGCGACGACATTGAGTCCGCGAAATTCATCATCCTTGCGAATAAGTTCATAGCCCTCATCACGCACCGCCGCATCACGGAATTTGACGACGATGCCCGTCCCCGCTTCCCTATCGATGGTGCGGTAGCGCACCTTGCCCTTGCGCATCGCAGTGCGCAGATCTTGCACAAACCGGCTCTCTTCGCGTGCGAGACGCCCGTCTATATCGACCTGCATGAGGAAATGCACGCCGCCGCGCAGATCCAGGCCCAGGAACATGGGCGCGCCACCGATCTTTTCCAGCCACCGCGGCGTGGCCGGCAACAGATTGAGTGCCACCACGTATTTGTCACCCAGCGCCCTCTGCAGCAGTTCGCGGGCCCGTAACTGGTCCTCGGTGTTCGTAAAACGGATTTTGGCGCCTTTTTCGTCAAGGGTCGCGCCGACCAGCGTTATCTCCTCATCCTTCAGCGTCTGCTCGATGCGCGCCAGGACCGCGCTGTCGATAACCGTGGTGCGCGTCGCCGAGATCTGCACCGCCGGGTCTTCGCCAAACAAGTTTGGCAGGGCATAGAAAAGCCCCGGGATGATCACGGCGATAATGATCAGATACTTCCAGACAGGGTATTTATTGATCATGATGAACTTCGGAACTTCAGGCGCCTGCGGAGCGCCGGTATTATTTTTCCTTGTCGCCGCCCTTGGGTAGCATGGCCTGAATCGCGTGGCGCTGAACCTTTATTTCGACCCCCTTCGCTACCTCTACGGCGAAGTAGCTGTCAGCGACCTTTGTGATGCGCCCCATGGTGCCGCCGTTGGTAACGACCTCGTCGCCCTTGGCAAGGGACTCGATCATCTGCCGATGCTCCTTGGCCCGCTTTTGTTGCGGCCGAATGGCGATGAAATAGAAGAACACGAACAGCAGGATCAAAGGCACAAAGAAACCGAGACCCCCGCCTGCTGCGGGTCCGCCCGCGCCCGCCTGCGCCCATGCGTCACTGATAAATAAGTTCATAACACTTCCTTAAAACAAGTACTTACACTAGGACAGCCTTAAACCGGGGCCGATTATGCCACAGAAGGCGGCGGGACACCGCGCCTGGCGTAGAACCCGGCCACATATTCATCCAGGCGGCTGCGTTCGACGGCGTCGCGCAAGCCACGCATCAGGTCCTGGTAGTAGTACAGGTTGTGGTAGGTGGCCAGGCGCGCGCCGAGGATCTCATTTGCCTGCTGCAGGTGGCGCAGGTAGGCCCGCGTATAGTGGCGGCAGGTATAGCAGCCACAGGCTTCATCCACCGGCCGTGTATCGTCCGAATACGCGGCGTTGCGAATCTTGAGTACGCCACTGCGGGTAAATAGCCACCCGTTACGGGCATTTCGGGTCGGCAACACGCAATCGAACATGTCGACCCCGCGGCACACGGCCGCCACCAGATCTTCTGGCGTGCCCACGCCCATCAGATAACGCGGTCGATCCGCGGGCATCAGCGGGGCCACGGCAGACAGCACCTCCAGCATGACGTCATGCGGTTCGCCGACGGACAGGCCGCCAATGGCGTAGCCGTCGAAATCCAGCGCCACCAGCCCCTCCAGTGAGCGGCGCCGCAGATCCTCATAGACCCCGCCTTGCAGGATGCCGAACAGGGCACCCGGGTGATCGCCGTGCGCGGCGTGGCTACGCGCCGCCCAACGCAGCGACAGCTGCATCGATTTTTCCGCCTCCTCCCACGAGGCGGGATACGTCGTACATTCGTCAAATATCATAACCACGTCCGCGTCCAGGGCATGCTGCACGGCGATTGCCTCCTCCGGCCCCAGAAATACCGGTGCACCATCCACCGGCGACTGAAAATGCACGCCTTGCTCGGTGACTTTGCGGAGCTTGCCGAGACTCCAGACCTGAAAGCCGCCGGAGTCGGTGAGGATGGGGCCGTCCCAATGCATGAAACCATGTAGACCGCCGTGAGCGTGCACGACCTCGACCCCGGGCCGCAACATAAGGTGGAATGTATTACCGAGGATCATTTCCGCACCCAGCGCGCGCAGTTCCTCGGGCGTCATCGCCTTCACGGTCCCGTAGGTACCCACCGGCATAAACGCCGGCGTGTTGACCGCGCCGCGCTCGAAGACCATGCGACCGCGGCGGGCAAGGCCGTCGGTATGTAAGACGTCAAACTTCATTCTTCGACTTCAAGACACGACAAACAAGTTATAAGTTATAAGTTATAAGTTATAAGTTATAAGTTATAAGTTACAAGTTACAAGTTACAAGTTACAAGTTACAAGTTACAAGTTACAAGTTACAAGTTACAAGTTACAAGTTACAAGTTACAAGTTACAAGTTACA
>CAMYOD010000019.1:13496-51177 GCA_947259975.1 uncultured Gammaproteobacteria bacterium | reverse complement strand
CGTCGCCAAATGTCCCGCGACCATCGCCGCGATTCTCACCATGATCGACTTGATCGAAGCCGGCAACATGCGTCTCACCGACCTGCTGGTCAAGTTCATCGACCCTAATGCGGAAGAAGAACCCGTCGCCATGCCCAAACAAAAGGGCGCCGCGGACGACAGCGATGACGACGACGAAGAGAGCGAGGAAGACCTGGGGCCCGATCCCGAGGAAGCGGCCGAGCGATTCGGCCGTATCCGGCGTCAATACAAGAGCCTGCTGCGCGCCATGGACAAACACGGGCGCGACAGCGATCAGGCGGCCCGTATTCAGAAAAAGCTGGCGAAGGAATTCCTCGAAATCAAGTTCGTCCCGAAACAGCTGGATTATCTCTCCGAACAGATTCGCGAGCTGGTCGAGCAGGTCCGCGCGCGGGAAAAGGCGATTATGGATATCTGCGTCAAACAGGCGCGGGTGCCACGCAAGGTATTCATGAAATTCTTCATCGGCCGGGAGACCGATCCGAAGTTCATGGGCTCGCTGACCCGTTGCAAGGAGGGTGATAACACCGTCCTCAAGGCGAACGCCGATGAGGTCAAGACCCTGCAGGCACGTCTGCTGTTACTTGAAGCCAGGACCGGGCTGCCCATTCCGCGGCTGAAGGAAGTCAATCGCCGCATGTCCATCGGTGAAGCCAAGGCACGTCGCGCGAAGAAGGAAATGGTCGAGGCCAATCTGCGGCTGGTGATCTCGATTGCGAAGAAATACACCAACCGCGGCTTGCAGTTTCTGGATCTCATCCAGGAGGGCAATATCGGTCTCATGAAGGCGGTGGATAAGTTCGAATATCGTCGTGGCTACAAGTTCTCGACTTACGCCACCTGGTGGATTCGCCAGGCGATCACGCGCTCCATCGCGGATCAGGCACGTACCATCCGTATCCCGGTGCACATGATCGAGACGATCAACAAGCTGAATCGGATTTCACGCCAGATCCTGCAGGAACAGGGGCGTGACGCGACGCCCGAGGAGTTGGCGGAACGCATGGAAATGCCGGAGGAAAAGATCCGTAAGGTGCTCAAGATCGCCAAGGAGCCGATTTCCACGGAGACCCCGATCGGTGACGACGAAGATTCCCATCTCGGCGACTTCATCGAAGACAAGAACGCGGAGGTACCCATCGATGCCGCCACCGGTGCGAGCCTCAAGGGTGCCACCCAGGATATCCTGCAGACCCTCACCGCACGCGAGGCCAAGGTCCTGCGCATGCGCTTCGGTATCGACATGAATACCGACCACACGCTGGAAGAAGTCGGCAAACAGTTCGACGTCACCCGCGAGCGCATTCGTCAGATCGAGGCCAAGGCCCTGCGCAAGCTGCGCCACCCGACCCGCTCGGATCATTTGCGCAGCTTCCTGGAGAGTTCCTAGCACTACCCTTTCCCGAGCCGGGATGATCGATCCCGGCTCTGTAATGCCGCGCTGAGCAATCCGGCAGGGGCGGGTACTTTTTGTTACGATCTTGATCCCGGGCCTGTAGCTCAGTTGGGTGAGCCGGATGTGAACTTGGTCCAGCGGGCCAAGTTCCCGGCGAACGCCCGGCCAGGGAGGGCCGGGCCGGAACATCCGAAGGCGTTGGCGTCACGTCATGGACGGCAGGTAGGATTCTTAAGAAATTGGGCCTGTAGCTCAGTTGGTTAGAGCAGGGGACTCATAATCCCTTGGTCGTAGGTTCGAGTCCTACCGGGCCCACCACTCATTCCGGCAATGTGGCCTAACGCTTGGCCATGCATTTACCCGACCAAGGAATTATGAGGTTGTTTCCCTTGGTCTGCGGTTCGCTTTCCCGCTGCGCACTCCAGGCTGCGCGGGAAAGTCCAGGGCCGCCTTCCCTGGCGGCCCGTTTGTCGCGCTGCGAATGTCCACTGGACATTCGGTCGCTCCGCACCCTACCGAGCCCACCATTTCTCAGCCATCAGGCACAAGGGGACTTGGCGCACCCTGATTCGCGCGGGATACCGCCGCTAAGAGGCAGAGCGAAGAGTGTCGAGTCGCGAGCGAAGGGTGCAACACCGGGATCCGTGCACCCACCGGCGCCGAGTCGCGTACCGCGGCGAGCACATCCCTTTTCTCTTTATTCTTTTCTCTTTGCTCTCATAGAAAGAAAATCCGACGCTACCCTGCCCGGGTATTATTTACTTGACAGTCTGCCGGGCCCAAGGTGTACTCAAAATACATAATACTACCGGGGAATTTGCGCTTCAGGCTTGTGCGACAAGCCCCGCGCGAAATCGACCACCGGCCAGACCCAGGGAACAATTGCAATTGACTAATCTCACACGACAGATCTTCGTGATCTCCGATATCCATCTTGGCGGACCCTACGGCGACCCTGGTCAGCCGGAGGACCGGGGCTTTCGCATCAGTACCGGGGTGGATCATCTCACCGCCTTCGTCAACGGGCTGGCCGATCGCCCCGCTGACGGCGTAACCACCGAGCTCGTCATCAACGGTGACTTCATCGATTTCCTCGCCGAAAAGGATCCTGTCGAAAATGCCTGGAAGGCGTTCACCCCGGACCCGCAACGGGCGTGCGCCAAACTGGCGGCAATCGTCGCGCGCGACCGGGAACTGTTCGACGCCTTGGGGAAACTCTTGCGCCGGGGCCATCGCCTCACGATCCTGCTCGGCAATCACGATATCGAGCTGGCCCTGCCCCAGGTTCGCAAACAATTGATGGCGCTGATGGGCGTCACCGATAAACACGCGTTTGAATTTATCTTCGACGGCGAGGCCTACACGGTCGGCGACGTGCTGATCGAGCACGGCAACCGCTACGATATGTTCAATGTGGTCGATCACGATAGTCTGCGTCGGCTGCGTTCCCTGCAGTCGCGGCAACAGGATGTCCCCAAACAGTATCGGTTCGACGCGCCCGCGGGCAGCGACATCGTGGTCTCCATGATGAATCCAATCAAGGACGCCTACCCCTTTGTCGACCTGTTGAAACCGGAAACCGGTGGCGCCATTCCCATGCTGCTGGCGCTGGAGCCCGGCTATCGCAGTTATCTCGGCCAGACGTCATTGATCGCGCTGGGGGCACGCAAACACAAACTCGCCGCCCCGGCACTGCCGGGTTTCGGCGGCGATATTCACGCGAGCGGCGCGGGTGACGAGATGTTCGGCGGCGACATCGCCAGTTACGATGCCGCGCCGAATGAGGATCAACCGGGTGCCGCCACGGCCGCGAACGACGAGATGGACGAACAAGCTGCACTGACGAAGGTGCTCGCCGATGCCATGGGCGAGGATGCGTCGGGCTTCCTCGACGAATTGACCCCAGGGACCGACACGGAGGACACGTCAGTCGCAATCGGCCAGGACATCTCCGCCGGCGAGACCCTCGATCAATCCATGGGGTTGATGAAGCTTCTGCTCGGACGTAACGACCGGGACGTGGAACGGCGTCTCCCCAGTCTGCTCAAGGCGCTGCGGGCGCTGCGCGACGACAAAAGCTTCGATCGTTCGGTGGAAACCGGCAAGGAATACCTGGAGGCGGCCGAGGAGCTTGCCGGCGGCGGCTTTCGTTGCGTGGTGTTCGGCCATACCCACCTGCCCAAGGACGTGCCGCTGAACAACGGTGCCCGCTACCTGAACACCGGCACCTGGGCGGATGTCATGCGCTTCCCGGACGAAATCATCGTCGGTTCGACTGACCAGGCGCTGGGTAAACTGCGTGAATTCGTCGACGACCTGCAGGCCGGGTGTTTGAGCCGCTGGATTCATTTCGCGCCCACCTACGCGCGCCTGGATCTCGACGGCGCCGACCAGTTGCTCGACGCGGAACTGTGCGACTACACCATCGGGGATGCGGTGTAACAGCATATGGATTCAGTAATTCGCCAGGCCATCGCGAAAATTGAAGTGGTGGCCGAGGACGCCGACGGCGCCGTACAAAGCCGGGGTACCGGTTTCCTGGTGGCGCCGGGCAAAGTGCTCACCGCCCTGCACGTCGTGGCCGACCGGCGCAGTCAGCCGCCGCAATGGCTGCCGGGCAAGATCCGCCTCAGCTTTCCCGACCACCGCACCGACGCCACAGCCTGTGCCGATCTGTGGGATGCGGGTGAGGATTGGGCATTACTCGACTGCAAAGACGCTCCACCGGCACGACCGATCCCCCTGGCGGACTGGCAAACGTCCGGCACGAGTTTCGAGACCTACGGCTTTCCGGATGCCAATCCCCGCGACGGCATGGTGCAGACCGGCACCGTGGAGAACCACGCCGGCGATCTCGACGGCGAGCCCGTGTTCCAGTTGTTCAGCAAACAGGCGGCGGCGGGCAACGGCGCCCCGGCGAAGGGGCTGTCCGGCGCACCGGTAATCGTCGACAACGCCGTCATCGGCCTGCTGCGCTTCGCCCTCATGGACCGGGAGCGCCAGACCGTAGCCGGCACCCTGTATGCCTGCCCGATCATGCGCGCCGTGGAGCGGGCCGCAGACCTGCTGCCGATCCCGGATCCCTGTCACGGTCTGCCGGGCCTGCCGCGGCGACCGTTGCCGGTGACGCCGTTCCGCTATCTGGAATGGTTCACCGCCAAAGACGCGGAGATCTTTTTCGGCCGCCAGCGGGAGATCCGCAAACTCTACGACATGTTGACCTCACCGGAGGCGCCCGCGGTGGTGTTGCTGTACGGCCAGTCCGGTGTCGGCAAATCCTCGTTCCTGGACGCGGGTGTTTTGCCGCGGCTGCAATGGAACTGCGAGACCCGCTACCTGCGGCGCGCCGCCGACAATAGCCTGCTGACCACCCTGCACCGGACCCTGGGCGCACCCGCCGACGGTCAGACGCCGAACAGTAAGGATCTGAGTGAGCGGTGGCGCGGTATCGAGAAGGAGACCGGCCGACCCCTCGTCGTGGTGTTCGATCAGATCGAGGAGGTATTCACCCGACCGCTGGCCGACAACCCGGACGAACTCAGCGACTGCGTCGCCGCCTTGCAGGGCTTGTTCGGCGATTACGACTTTGCCCCGCGGGGACGGCTGGTGCTGGTGTTTCGCAAGGAGTGGTTTCCGGAAATCCAGAAACAATTCGAGGTGCAGGAACTGGGTCACGGCAAGGTGTTTCTCGAGACCCTGGATCGGGACGCGGTGATCGAGATCGTCAACGGCCTCACGAGCACGGCGCGGCTGCGCCGGCAGTACAACCTCAGCGTGGAGCCCGGGCTCGCGGAAGTGATTGCCGAGGACCTGGTGGCCGACCGGGACGCCCCTGTCGCCCCCACCCTGGAGATTCTGCTCACCAAGATGTGGCAGGCGGCCGTGAAGACGGAGCCCCATGCGCCGCGCTTCACCCGCGCACTGTATAAAGAACTGCGGGACCAGGGCTTATTGCTGGGGGATTTCGTCGACCAGCAACTCCAAACGCTCGCCGGTGACCATGAGCAGGAAGTGGACAGCGGCCTGGCGCTGGACGTCCTGGCATTTCATACCACGCCGCTGGCCACCGCCGCCGCCCACGCTCGCGACGAGGTGCTGAACAACTACGCCCACAGTGCGGAACGCCTGCCGCGACTGCTCGAGGATATGACCAACCTGTATCTGCTGGCCGGCAGCACGAACGGCGGCGACAGGGCCGCCACCCGCCTGGCCCACGATACCCTCGCGCCCCACGTGCGTCGCCGCTTCGACGATTCCGATCAGCCCGGTCCCCGCGCCCGCCGCATCCTCGAGAACCGCGGCAAGGAATGGCGCGAGGACACCACCGGCGCGCCGCTGGACGACTTCGATCTGGAAGTGGCGGAAAAGGGCCTCGACGGCATGCGCACACCCACCGCCGACGAGGAACGGCTGCTCGCGGCGAGCCAAACACTGCGCAACAAACACCGCCACCTGCGCCGGCTGCGCAACGGCGCCGCCATCTGTGCCGTGATTGTCATTGCCGCCACCGCGGTGTGGGCCCTGTTCGAACGGGCGACGGCGGAACACGAGCGCATCGCCGCCGAGCTGTCACACACCACCGACCAGGTGGCGAGTCTGTTGGCGACGGAACCCCTGCAGGCCCTGACACTGGCCGTGGCCGCCGCCGGCCGCGGCCATGAATTCTACAACGGCACCATCCCCGCGGCCCTGCAAGCCAGTCTGAGCGAGGCGGTCAACCAGTCCTGGGAACGGACCCTGCTGCAACACGGCGGCCGGGTCACAAGTGTCGCCATCAGTAAACGCGGCGATCTGATTGTCAGTGGTGGCAGGAACCAACTTAAATTCTGGCGGCCACCCGCCGTCGATCCTTTCAGGACCATCGAAGTCATTAATATTTACAAGGTCGTGCTCAACACCGACGGCAGCCGCGTGTTCACCCAGGCGGAGAATTCGATCGATATTTGGGATGTTGAAGGCAGACTTGTAAAGAATCTGCTTAGAATCAAGGACAATGAGAAGATATATGACATGGCGGTTAGTCCGGCCACGGGTATGATTGCCACCAGCGACGACCAATTCGGCATCCGCTTGTGGTCGTCCGATGGCGAGCCCCTGGGCACGTTGGCCGCCGTCAATTCCGTGCAATTTAGATCACTGGTGTTTCACCCGGCTGGTAAGTTCCTGGTTGTCATCGGGCGAACCGAGAGAAACGGCGCCCACAACCCCGCATCATGGGAATTTTATGTTTACGAGGTCGCGCAGAAAAAACGGCTGGCGGGTCCGATTGCAGCCGGTCACGCGGACAAGATAACCGCGGTCACGTTCCGTCCGGACGGCCGCCTGCTGGCCACTAGCAGCCATGATAGAACGATTCGGCTCTGGGATTGGGTCGATGACGATCGCAACCGGCTGCTACCGAAGGGCGCCATCCGACACCATCAAGGATGGGTCAATTCAGTCGCGTTTCGTAGCGACGGCCGCGCCATCATCAGCGGCGACAACAATAACCAGGTGCTGCTCACCAAGATTTCAGAAACCCGACCGGAGGACTGGCGGCTCACTTCACCGCCGCTGCAGGGTATCGACGGCCCAGTGACATCGGTGACACCATCCAACGACCCGCACCTGATTGCCATCGCGAGCGCGGATGGGACGGTGCGCATCGGCGACTGGCTGAGCACCCAGGTCGAGTTGCCGGAACGCCCCGAGGCCATTCCCGGCGCCGTCACTTTCCATGCGGATAACCGCCAACTGATCACGATTAGCCAGACAACGGCTAACCAGCTCATGCATAAGATCCGGCGGCGCGGCGACACGGATGGCAAGACCACCAAACTTCGCGGGCCTGAAACTTCGAGCCAGAAGAGCTATTTTGGCGGAACCGCGCTCAGCCGAAATGGTCTCGCAGCGGCCACGTTCGGCAACACAATCCTTGTCTGGAAACCGAACCAGCCGACTGACGCACCCGCGCAATTCAGTTTCGATAATCCGGACCTCCGGGCCGAATCCATCGCCCTGTCCCGGCATGGCGAACTGCTGGCCGCAGCGCCCAATTCTCTCAAGGACCCGGTTCAGGTATGGCGTGCTGACAGCGGCACACCGGTCGCGAAACTCGCCTACCCAGCAGAAGCCGCTGTGGATAAAGTCGATCTCTATAGTCTTGCCTTCAGTGGCGACGGCAAGACACTCATGGGCCTTGTGAGCCGTATCGTGAGCAAGACCGAGGGGAAACAGTGCGTGATGTTATGGACAATGCCGCAAGCACCGGACGTCAGCCCGGGCGCTGTCGCGCGCCGGTCTGCAGAAATAGTGAAATGCGTCGACTCTCCTAGCCGCCCAAACCGAATCAGCACTCTCGATATCGACCACGAGGGGCAACGCGTGGTCATCGGCACGCGGGGCGGATCCCTGCAGATTTGGCAACGGCAGAACGGCCGCCTGGTTCCAAAGCCGCCGTTCAAGGCCCACAACGGAGAGGTGACCGCGGTACGCTTCCACCCCGACGTCCGCGCCTTACTGAGCGGCAGCACCAACGGCCGCCTCCGCCTGTGGAACCTTGATGGGGAAAAAACCGCGGAATATCTCGGTCATACGCGTTTGGTTAGTCTCATTGACTTCAGTCCCGACGGTCACCGCGCGGTCAGTGCTGGCGACGACCAGACCGTGCGCGTTTGGGCGGCCCATTCCCAGGCCTGGCTCGAACTTGGCTGTGCGCGCCTGCGGGGCCATCCGCATTTCACACAACGGGATCAAAACGGCAAAGCGGTTCTCAAGTGGGCGGATGAGGCCCGGGACACCTGCAACCGCCTGGTGCCATTGGCGGCAAGCGACGCCGGCTAGCGCAATGCTTCCGCGTCAGCCTCGGGTCCGATCCAGCCACGACCCCAGGCCGGCAACCACCAGATAAAACACAATCAACAGGCCCGCCAGCAAGGCGGGGGTCACGAAGCCCGGTGTCGGCGCGAAGACCACTCCGACCTGGGCGAGCGCCAGGGCCACCGCGGTCACTACTAAGGCCGTGCGGCCCCCGCCCGCCGGCACCGGGTGGGTGCGGTGGTACCAGACCATGGCCGCGATGAGCAGCCCGACCTCGAGAACAAATGCCGTGACCTCAAGGTTCCACAGTGCCAGACCGATCTTGTACACGTCGTCATAGAGGGGCAGGTCGGGACGGTGCACGATCACATCCAGGGCCCAGTGCGAGAACACCGCCAGAGCCACCAACAGGGCCGCGGCCATGCCTTTGCTCGGTGCGAGCCACCAGCGGTAGGCCAGCAACGCCACCGCGAAGCCGATCAGCGCGCCCATCAGACTGTGGCTGTAGGGCATGTAGTACAGATCCAGCGGTACCGACGGCAATGTGGCGTCGATACGCATTTTCTCCACCCCCGCCAGAATAAGAAATGCCCAGACGAAATCTATGGCCTGCACCGCGACCAACAACTGCCAAAGCGGGATGTCCTTGCGTAACGCCTTGACGGCGAAACTCACGCTGTAATGCCCTACGATCATGCCCTGCCCTCCCCGAGTACGTTTTTGTATTGGTTTGTCGATTTCTCGCCATGCAATGCACGGGACAGATCCGCCAGACGCCGTTGCTCCGCGGCCGCGTCGCAGGCGGCGAACAGTTTTGCGGCCTGCGCCACAGCGTCCGCCGCCGCATCCGGATACAGGCGCGCCATGTCGTAATAAGCCAGTCCGGTTTGCCACAGATCGGGGCTTGCGGTCAGTATCTTGAGTGCGCGTTCGAACAAGGATCGTGCCCGCTTGGGACCCTTGAGGTGGGCCCGCACGCCGGCTTGTACGCGCAGTCCCGGCCCGTAGAGGTAGGGAAAGCCCTTGCCCAGCTTCACCGCCCGCGCGGCGGCCTGCGTGGCGATCTCGCGCAGGCGCGCGGTGGTCACATCGGTCGCGCCCTGTTCGAGCGCGAACAGGGCCGCCTCCGCCGCATACACCAACGCGATCTGCGGCGTGCGTGCCACCAGTTTCGTGCGATATTTGCACCATGCCGTATACACCTCGTCGGCCAACCAGGCAGCGTTCGCCGCATCGCCCTCACGCACCGCGATCGCGCACAGGTGGCCGAGGGCGAGAATCTGCGTTGCCCGGTCATTGGACTCGGTGCAATACGGTATCGCGCTGCGTATCTCCTGCTTGAGGCTATCCACACGATCGTCACTCAGCAGATAGTGGCACCAGGGTCGCCAGCACTTCGCCCAGCCGATATGCATGGATGAATTCAACTCCGTGGCGATTTGCTCCACTTCGCCGTAGACCTGCTCGGTCTTGCGAAAATCCGCCGCTCGCATCCACGCGGTCGCGATCGCGCTCAGGGCCGTGAGCCGCTCCCACATCTCGCCGAACTGGCCGTAGATATCGGCTGCCTTTTGCGCCTCCTGCCGCGTCAGCGCGGGGTCTTCGGTATACAGGCCGAGCACGCCCTTGCGCAAATGTACAGAGGCCAACACCATCGGATTGCCCGCCTTCTGCGCGAGCGTCAATGCACGCCTCGAGTAGCGGGCCGCTCGTTCCGTCAGACCCATGCCCATCATGGCGATCGCATAACCCGCATAGGCCTGACAACGCTCTTGGGCGCTGCCAAGCCGCTCGGCGACATTCCGTTGCGCAAACACCGTCCATGCGGTCTTGCGCGCATCGACAAAGAAATAGATCTTGCTCAGCAACTCCAGCACCCGCGACTGCAGCAGGCAGCGCTCAAACTCGACCGGGTCCAGCTCCGCCAGATTGCCCGACGACGCCTCGCTCATGAATTTCCGTTTCAGGAATTCGGAAGCAATCGCCGCCACGGTGCCAATACCGCTGCCGGGCGCGCGCCGACCCAACAGCTCAAGCGCGGTCTCCAGCTCCTCGATCGCACGTATCACATTACCGCGCTCCTGATACACACTACCGAGACCGATATGTATCTCTGCCCGCTGCGCGGGTTCACGCGCATACTCGAAGCAGACGTTAAAAAGCTCCGCGGCATTTCGGTAACGGCCGGCACGGCGATAGACGTTGGCGAGTTCCATGGTCAACGCCCGCCGCTCGTCCGTGTCGCTTGCCTGCTTGTCCGTCGAGATCAGCTCCAGGGCATTGCCGTAATGGTAGATGGCATCCTCATTGGCATACTGGTCGCGGGCGCGCCGTGCCGCCAGCACCGAATAGGCAAAGCCTCGGGACGCGTCCTCGCCGGCCAGAAAGTGATGTGCCAGACGATCGGCTTCCTCGGCAGCCCGCTCTCCGGCGACCGTTTCAATATCATCGCCAACACGGCGATGCAGGGAAACGCGCGCCGATAACGGTAAGGTGTCGTAGATCACGTCCCGGATCACCGCGTGCTTGAAGCTATACGTCAGGGGCGATTGCGTCAGTACGAGAATAAAGCCGAGGTCGTGCAGCCGCTCAATCAGCGCCGGTAGCCGGGCTTCGTCAAGACTCGCGGGCAATAAGCGGCGAATCAACCGGTCCTCAAAATCGCGGCCACTCACCGAGGCGATGCGCAGCACGGTCTTTGCGTCTTCGTCGAGTTGATCGAATCGGGCGAGCGTCAAATCCTGCAGGCTGTCCGGTATCTGCATATCGCGCAGCGGAGCGGCCGTGGAATCCGCATCCGCCAGATCCCGCTCAAGCAGACCCTGGGCGATGGACTCAATGAACAGGGGATTGCCATCCGCCTTGTTTAGAATATCCCGCTCGACCGTTTCACTCAGCCTGCACCGCTCGATCCGGAAATGCAGCAAGCGCCGGGCCTCATCATCCGACAGCGGCTTCACCGTAATCGTGCTGCTATCGGGTAATTCCTGAACGTCAGACAGCGTGTCTTCGTTGCGGCTGACCATCAAAAGCAGCATGGGGATGGTCGAAGTTCGCGCGGCCAGATAACGAATCAGCTCGAGGGAGGCCTGATCGGCCCAGTGCAAATCTTCAAAACAGAGCACCAGCACCTGCGTCGATGCCCGACGCTCGAGCAAACGGGCGACGATCTCGAAGACACGGCGGCGCTTCTGGTCCGCATGAAGATCCCGGGTCAACGAGGTCTCGGCAAGCGTAATGCCTGCCAGCTGTGCAAGCACGGGCGTCCATTCCACGCTGACGTCCGCCACCGCGTCCAGAGCATCGGCTATATTCTGCGCGAGACGAGCCTCGTCGTCGTGATCGTCGATTTTTAGTAACGCGCGGAACACGGGCCGCCAGGCGTAATAGGGAGTGAACTTTTCGTAGGAGTGACAAACACCGACGAGGGGCTCTGTCGCTTGTGTCGCTGCGTCTTTCAGGAACGCTCCAATGAGACGACTCTTGCCGGCGCCCGGTTCACCGAGCACCGAGCAAATGCTTCCTTGTCCATTCTCGACTCGCTTAAGGTGCGTTCTCAGTCGATTGAGCTCCTCGTGGCGGCCAACCATCGTGTCGGTATAGCGGAACAGAACGGTCTGGCGATGCTGAATCTCGGAATGCAGTCGATGGATCGTGACGGGCTTGTCGATGCCCTTGAGTCGGACCTCCGGGATCGCACGGGTGACCATATCGCTGTCCATGCGCGCATGGGTCGGGTCATCCACATAGATGCCGGTGTCTCGACCGTAGGTCATGAGCCGGGCGGCACGATTGACGACGTCTCCGGTGATGGTATAGCTCTTGCGGCTCGGCGCACCGATGTCACCGGAGTACCCCTCGCCCGTGGCGATTCCGACCTGCACCCTGTCGACGAAGGACAGTGAATGTTGACACAGACCCAAAGCGAGCCGCCCCGCAAGGGTGCACTTTTCCTCGACGCCCTGGAGGGCCCCCAATGCAAAGAAAAGTACGTAACCCTTATCGCCGATCTCGATATGATTCAGGATAGCGCCATACCGGTTACCCCGTGCGCGAGCGAACGTGTACACACTGTTCAGACGATCGATCGTGGCGGCAATATCGCCTTCGACGAGGCAGCCGGAGAACCGTGCAAACAGACACGTCACATCGCGAAAATCAGCCATATAGCCGACATGACTGTTCAGGACCTTGCGGTATAACGCCGGCTCGATCCATCCGGCACATTGCTCTGATGTCACCTCCGGCGCCGTGAGCGCAGTGGCGGCATGGGGAGAGTCGGCGCCACCGGCGCTATTGAAGCCTTCTTTGAGCGGCACAAAACCAGCCACCGGGGTGCCCAGTTCCGGCGGTGACCCAAGGCAGCGCCACATCGCCGAATCCAGCACCACGCCACCACCCTCGGCATGACTTTCCGCGTCCACCGCGGACTGCACGGGCGCCCCGAGGATGAGTGGCGCATACCCCAGGTCGGCGCGCCCCAGGACCGTATAGTGGTAATCGCCAAAACCGATGCCCACTTTGATGACGACACTGTGACGCTGTCCGAGGATGGTGAGCTCCTGGTACTTCGCCAACCGCGCGTGCAGGTCACGCGCGCAATTCACGGCGCGGGCCGCGTCATCTTCCGGCTGATCGCCGGTAAAACCCACGAGCACCGCATCACCGGCGAAATAAAATACGTCGCCGCCGTGCTGATAGATACATTCGACCATGGTGGAAAAATAGTCGGACAGGACGCCCTGTAACGCTTCGATGCCTCGCTTCTTCAAGCGGCACAGCGACAACACGAAGGGGGTGAAACCAACGAGATCGACGAACATGACCGGACCCCGCAACGCCTGGGTTTGCCCAGGCATCGGCCCGGTCGCGGCCCCGAGGGCGTGCGCCGTACGCATGGGAAGGTAGGATGCGACCCCTTTAGCGGCTTGCGATATTTCGCCTTCTATCATGGTGACACGATCATGTCTGAACCCGTAACTGACCCGTGCCTCCGTGCGTGCCTCCTTTCGTTATGGCTCCTGCAGAATCAAATTCGCATGAATTCCCGAGAATGACAATCCTCTGGTCGCCTCGCGCTCACAATCCCGGCGGTCTGTGCACCACGGTCTCTATCAGGCCGCTGCAACACCGAGGCGCGCCCGATCCAGGAATTCCGTCAAGGCCGGAAACACATCCTGATCATTACTCTTGCCCATAAATACGTCCTGGTGCCCGTAACCTTCAAACTCCTTGTATTCGTAATGATTCCCGGAATTCAAACTCGTCAGGGTATCGTAGGTCACCTTGTTCGAGCCGGGAAAGACGCGATTGTTGGTGCCTGATATAAACAAGATGGGTGTCTGCACTCGCTTGGCGTGCTCAAGATAGTTGTTCGGCAGCGAATCATAGCGGGGATCCGTCGGGCGCATTTTCACCGCCTTTCCATTTCCCACCATCTTATTGACGTGACGATAGAAATTCAGGCTGACCGAGCCGAAGAGGTCACCCACGCGACGGTGGGTGGTTTCCGTAAGATTCTCGTGCTCGTAACAGCCCGGGCGCCCGGAGCCCCACATGAAACTGACCATATGACAGGCCGGCACATCGCACTCCGGATGAAACAGCGATACCAGCTTGGCGAGAAACTTGCCTTGGGCGATGCCCGGAAAGGTCGCCCACTTCGGGCTCACATAGGGAAAACGCAAGACGTAGGTCACAAAAAAGGGTGCGACTTTAAGTTTTAGTTTACACCAATTCGTAACCCGCGGCGTGAGCGAGACACTGTTCGAAACGACGCTGGTAATGCCCTCGACCGCGCCGCCGAACAGGCTCATCATGAATGTGATGGAGCCGACACAATGACAGATCACGTGGATACGGCGACCCTCGCCCACGGTCTTGCGGATATGATCAAAGGCCGCCGGGTGATCGTAGAGGGCAACGTCATCGAAATTATAGCGATTAGGAAACAGATCGTAGTTGTGACGCATACTGCCGCGCCAGTCCAGACTCCAGACATCGGTATAGCCGTGATCCAATAGGTAGCTGACCAGGTTCTCATGCTCCGGCATGATAAACATGTCGGTGGACGTCGACAGTCCGTGCAGCAGGACCACCACGTCATCGCAGGGTTTGCGCTCAAAGCGAAGAACACTCAATTGCAGATTGTCCTTCGTGGCGATGTAATGCGTGGATATCGCGGCGTCCTTGACACCCTCCAGACTGTAGATGGGAATTTCACGCAGCGGCCACAGATCCTTCTCCGCAGAACGCAGCTGCGGCCCATAGGTTTCCCACAGCGTGCCCATGAAAAATCTACCGAACTTGGCCAGCGCCTGGACACGTTCCTCCACGGTCGCTCCGTTCGAGCGGAACGTGGTGAGCTGACGCGCGAAATCCGCTATCTTGATCCGCAGTATCCCCAGCGCAAGGGGCTTCGCGTCATCTTCCTGGTCCTCAGCGACGTGTCCGTCGAGGATCTGCGTGTACAGGGTGGACGTGTCCCGCCAGATGTTGCTAGCGCCGTCGTCCTTGACGATCTTGTGGCCACTGACGGTAAACTTCTGGCCGTCTTTTGCTTCGACGAACAGCCGATACTTCATGTGGCGAATGTTTTCCTTCGGCTCATCGACGTCGACAAAACAATTAAAGACACCGTCCCGGACCTGCAAGCGTCCATCCGCCCCCGCCCATTCGACGTAGCCCTCAGCGGTACCTCGCGCCTCCGGGTCGCGAATGAAGAAATCCACATCCGGAATCTTTATGGTCAGATGGAACATGAAGCGGCTGTGGCGTCTGGCTTTCTTTCCTTGCTTGAAACCCTGCTCATAGTCCTCAACATCGGCGGCAACGAATCCCTTCATATCTTCGGTAAATTCAATTGATACTGGCATTTTGTTCATCGCTGACACTCTCCTGGGACGGAAGTTAGACGACCACGTTAGAGATCCACATCGGGTTCGATGCCGGTGATACCCGTGGCCACCCGTTCGGCAAGCGCCGATATGGTCGCCACCGGATTCGCTCCCACCGCCGATGGCAGGATGCCGCCGTCGGCCACATACAACCCCTGATAACCAAACGCCTGGCCGAAGGTGTTCGGGTTGGCGCTGACCACGCCATGCTCCGGATCGTCCGCCAGTACACAGCCGCCAAGGGCATGCACACAGACGTTATTCCGGAATGGCCACCACCAACTGGGTAACGCGAAAAAGGTTTTGGCGCGCGTATGCTTCTTGAAGTTTTTTCCGGCCGCAACGATGGCCTTGTACAACGGGAGGCTGTCTTTGTATGGCCAATCGAGTTTCAGCCGCCCGTTCCGGTCGAGCGACATGGTCCCATTCGAGCGATCCAATCCCATACACAGCAGCACGCTCGTGTTATAGGAGAGATCGCCGCCCAGCACCCGCGCCAGGGCAAACCCCATCGAACCGATCCCGGTGCCGCTGAGTATGCGCTGCCATATGCTGCGCAGGGTGCGGGCCAACGCCCCGAGGCGCATAAAACCCGGTTTATAGCCCTCGAGAAACCAGGCGATCAGCGTCGGGTAGGCGGCGTCTTCGAGAACGAACGCGCGCTCCCGATCGAAGTCCCGGTACAGATTGAAATCCGTGCGCTGGGTGATCACCGGCCCGTAATTGGGATCCGCGGCTTTGTCGCTGCCGACCACGAAGGAGAGAAAATCCCCGTTGGCGGAAAAGCGCTGCCCTAGCCGCGCGCTGAGCCGCGGCAAGGTGCCGAACACCTGTTTGCAACGCATCAGGATCTCGGTGGACCCAAGGCTCCCGGCGGACACGACGACCTTGCGCGCCACCACGCTAGTGACCGCCTTCGGCCCTGATGCGAGGTCCCGATAATAGACCCGGTAGCCATGGGCGCCGTCGGCCCCGGGATCATCGGCCCTGTTTTCGTCTACCGGCACGATCTTGTCCACCAGATGCTCGGTGCGAATCTGCGCACCATAACGCTGTTCGGCCACAAACAGATAGTTCAGGTCGAGAGTGTTTTTTGAGTGCGTGTTACAGCCCGCGTCACATTCACCGCAATACACACAGGACGTCTGCAGCGCGCCATAGCGGTTACGTGCCTGCTCCCCGATCGGCAGGGGATTGTCGAAATCATTGCCGAAAAAGACGTTGATATCCGCGAGCTCGGAATCCCGTCCGAGCCGCTTCGCGACATCCTGAAATAACTCGGTCCGGATGATGCGCCGGCGGGCCTCGCCGTTGCTGGGGACCGGCCGGGCGCCAAGCACCTCCTTGGCGACCCGGTAATACGGGTCGAGGGCCGGCTTCTTGCACGACTCCGGCCAGCGCGCATCGAAGACTTCATGTGGGGGTTCGAGAAATACGTTGGCATAAATCAGCGACCCGCCGCCGAGTCCGGCACAGACCACGGCGTCCATATGTTTGTAGTTGCGGACGTCGAACATGCCTGTGGATTCATGCTTTCTCAGAGCCTTTGCGCGCCGGCGCGGCTCATCTGGAACGTTCCAGAAATTCTTCGCGAGCCCGTCGGGTGAGCGGGGAAAAGAGCCCATGGGGTAGCGCTTGCCACGTTCCAACACCAACACTTGTTGCGGCCATTTCTTGGCCAGACGACAGGCGGTGATCGCGCCACCGAATCCGCTCCCGATGACAACCGCTTCGAATAATTCTTCTGACATCACTCCCTCCATAAACAAGTTTGCACGCCGACATTCGCAACCACCGCAAGGTTGCAGTCCGCACGCTACAAGACCGACTTCGCTTTCAGTTAGTCAATAGGTTTCGGCCTGTCTTGTTATAGCGACAGGTCCGACGGTGCCCGGGCGACTCTACGACGCCCAAACAAAAAAAGGCTTACACGCGCGATCCCGCTGGGCGTCGCCCGCAATGTCCCGCTGATCGAGGCTCGCCGGCCGTTCAGCTGTCGACGGCGACGTTACGACGCCCGGGTCTGACGTAGGTATCCCATAACTCGGCGGCAAAAAAGCGCGCGAACCGCATCCGCGCGGCAACGTCTCCGCGCCAGTTGGCTGCGTTCGTCGCATGGAGGGTCGCGACGAGTCCGGCCAATTGCGGCACACCGAGGCGCAGCACGCCGGCCCCGATCACCGGTGCAGCTTTGTCGGCACCTTGGTGCAACTGGGTATACAAGGTGGTCGTGGCCCTCCACATGGCGAAAATAGAGGCCCGACGCACTTCCTTCTTGCCCGCCATGTAGTATTCGCGCCCTTCGTGCTCGAAGCCGAGCTCATAGATCATGAGCTTAAGATCCGGGTCCTCGGTGGGCGCGAACAGGGCGAAGCGGCCGCGCGGCGCTGAAATCTGGTCACCGAGGGGTGTGAAATCGATCGTGCCCTGGAGATTCCCTTGGTGCTGTGGATCGGCAATGAAACCATCGAGATTCTCGATCTCGATGGTGCCGTGCATGGCGAATCGGTAACCCTGGCTGCGGGCCCGAGCGCGCCCCGCCTCTGGATCTGTCTCGCCAAGCGCAAAAGCGCCCGCCATGGTCTCGCTGAACGTCAAACCTACCGTTATTCTTGTCACCCCGCCTCCTTCCTGCCGGCGCGCCACCGTCAGTTGGTCGCGCGCGCTTGGTGCCGTCGCCACAGACGCCGCATGTTGAGCATCTTATCTGAATTCTTATATTTTTGTCGTGTGAATATTACCCAAGACAGATCAGCCGGCACGGGTCTCGTCGTGACCTCGCGCACGGGCATTAATTTCTGCGCGTCCGCAAGAATCGGAACCGCTATCAGGAGGAGTCGTACTTTGGCGCCGGTGACCGGAACGCCGAAATGAGGCGGGGGCTGTGCTGGCGGGTTGTGGTAACAGCGCGGACAGGGCCGATCAAACACCCTGCCCGCGCAAGCCTTACCACAGCTTGAAGATATCTTCGCTGCTGGCCATCCTGGGCCGTTTGCTTAGCTTACTTTTTTTTTCGCGAAGCCTTCCTTTTCTTGGTGGCCTTTTTACGCTTAGGGGCCTTTCTTTTGGCCTTGCGCTTGGTGGCCTTTTTCTTGGCCTTTTTACGCTTAGGGGCCTTTCTTTTGGCCTTGCGCTTGGTGGCCTTTTTCTTGGCCTTGCGCTCTTGGCCTTGCGCTTGGTGGCCTTTTTCTTGGCCTTGCGCTTGGTGGCCTTTTTCTTGGCCTTGCGCTTGGTGGCCTTTTTCTTGGCCTTGCGCTTGGTGGCCTTTTTCTTGGTCGCCTTACGCTTGGTGGCCTTTCTCTTGGTGGCCTTCCGTTTCACCGCTTTCCGTTTAGTGGCCTTCTTCTTGGCCGTTTTCCTCTTGGTTCTCTTCTTTGCTGCTGCCATAGCACTTCTCCTTACATCGGGGTGTGAAATCTGTCGATATAGGGCGTGTTTTGGATTAAAGCATCCTTAACAAGATATCGCCCCACCGCTGCGAACAGAAGACGCTACTGCGTCTTGCGAAGCGGTAAACAGGGTGAAAAAGATTAGGTAACCGGATGACTCCAGTCGGGATGAGGCACCGGACGTTGACAGGATACTCAATATCTCTTGTTCGCCCTGTTCAGTTATTCGTACTGCTTAGTTAAATTATTTATTCGCTCCGTTAACGAACGACTTCTTGTTACCAATCCTTTGGAACTAAATTTTATTCAGCGAATAACACCAAATAGCCCTTAATTTGAAGTAACTATAATGGTCGAGTGACAAATGTCAAGCATACGTAACGAAATATTTCAACGCGTTACAAGACAAAATCCAATCGATTTTCGAGTTTCACAGCACCACATTTTTCCAAGAAAAGATTTGCAGAAAAAATCTTCCTGCGACGACTTGTGCCGACTCGGTAACCAAAGTTAATTTCAGTCGACACTGGAACAGCAACAATTCAAGAAGAAAGTGACGAAAATTGACGCTCTGCGTCACTTTTTACCGTGACGATTTTGCATTTTTGCAACAATTGCATTCACTCTGCCCGTTAACCGCATTTGGATTCACCGCAATTCAGGCAGGTAAGACAACCGTCCATTTGAATCATTGCCTTGGTCTGGCACTTTCCGCAAAGTTGCGCGCCGGCGGGAAAATCGCTGCTCGCCTGTGGCTGATCGTCGGCACTGTCAGCAGTAGCGAAAGCCTCATACTCTTTACGTTTCTGCTCGATATGGGCCTTCTGGTGCGGCTCCAGTTCATCCGCCTGGATCATGCCGATATTCTTCAGATGGTGCTCGATAGCGTCACCGATTTCAGCTACCAGCGAGGGCATGTATTTACCCCCTTTCTTGAAATAGCCACCACGGGGATCGAACACACTGCGTAATTCTTCCACCAGGAAGGTGACGTCACCACCCTTACGGAACACCGCCGATATGATCCGCGTGAGTGCGACGATCCACTGAAAGTGATCCATGTTCTTCGAGTTGATGAACACCTCGAAGGGGCGCCGTTTTTCATGTGGGGTACCACGGTTGAGCACGATATCGTTGATGGTGACGTAGAGGGCATGCTCGCTTAACGGGGTTTTGACCTTGTAGGTGCTGCCGAGGAGAAAATCCGGTCGCTCGACCTTTTCGTGCATATGCACGACATTGCTCGCGGCATCGGCGGCACCGGTTTCGACCGACGCGGTTTCTTCGGTCGCGGGCTGTTCCGGCACCGCAGCCTTGTCCTCGATGACGCCGTAGTCGACGATCTTGTGTTCAATCTTGATGGTCATATTCCCTCCTAAAACTTGCCGTAATAGCCTTCTTTCAAGGCATCGTAGAGATTCGCGGCGCTGTGGGTCTCGCCGTCATACTCGATTTCGTCATTACCTTTCGCCTCCACGATCTCACCGTTCTCGAGTGCGAAACGGTAGCTTGTGGCCGCCAGATCCTTCTCCTTGACCAGCACCCCCTGGAACGCCGAAGGATTGAAGCGGAAGGTGGTGCAACCCTTGAGGCCCTTCTCATAGGCGTACAGGTAGATGTCCTTGAAGTCCTCGAACGGGAAATCCGCGGGCACATTCGCGGTCTTGGAAATGGAAGAATCCACCCACTTCTGGGCCGCCGCCTGAATATCCACGTGCTGACGCGGCAGGATGGTATCGGAACTGACGAAATAGTCCGGCAGCCGGGTGTCGGCATCGTCCGAATCCGGGTCGGCATTTGCATTGGCCAGCGTGCGATAGGCCAGTAGCTCGAAGGAGTAGACATCCACCTTTTCTTTGGTCTTGCGTCCCTCGCGAATCACGTTGCGGTGATATTTATGGGCGAAGGAGGGTTCGATACCGTTACTGGCGTTATTGGCAAGCGACAGGCTGATGGTACCGGTGGGCGCGATCGAGGTGTGATGCGTGAAGCGCGCGCCGACTTCGGCGATTCGGTCCGTCAACTCGCGGTCGAACTGCTGCATATAACGGCTGTACTTCGCCAACAGCACTTTGCCCGGAATCCGATCGCCCGCCTTGTATCCGTCGTGGCGCATTTCCGGGCGCTTCGCCAGCATTTCCGGGGTCACGGTAAACTCTTCCACCATGATGGGTGCCGGACCTTTCTCTTCCGCCAGCTCGATACCGGCCTTCCAACCGACTTCCGCCATCTCGCGGGCGACCTGGTCGGTGAATTCGAGGGATTCCACGCCGCCATATTTCATTTTCAGCATGGTCAGGGTGGAGCCAAGACCCAGAAAGCCCATTCCGTGGCGGCGTTTGCGCCTGATTTCGTCACGCTGACCTTCCAGCGGCAGACCGTTTATCTCCACTACGTTGTCGAGCATGCGCGTGAAAATGGACACCACTGTCCGATATTTGTCCCAGTTGAATTTGGCATGCTCGGTAAACGGGTCATCCACGAATTTGGTCAGATTCACCGACCCCAACAGGCAGCTGCCGTAGGGCGGCAGGGGCTGCTCGCCACACGGGTTGGTGGCGCGGATATTTTCACAGAACCAGTTGTTGTTCATCTCGTTGATGCGATCGACGAGAATGAATCCGGGCTCCGCGAAGTCATAGGTCGAGGACATGATCATGTCCCACAGGCGCCGCGCCGGAACGGTCTTGTATACCTTGCAGGCGACCTGGCCGAGCTCATTGGAGATATAGCCTTTGTTGGCCGGCCAGTTGCGCCACACGATTCGGGCCTCCGGGTCCTCGTGCTCGGACGCGGTGGCCGGATACACCAGATCCCAACTGCGATCATTTTTCACCGCCTGCATGAACTCGTCGGTGATGAGGCAGGAGAGATTGAACTGGCGCAAACGGCCGTCTTCGCGCTTGGCACGAATAAAATCCATCACGTCAGGATGCGAGATATCGAAGGTGCCCATTTGCGCGCCCCGGCGCCCGCCCGCCGATGACACGGTAAAACACATGGCATTGAAGATATCCATGAACGATAGCGGCCCCGAGGTGTAGGCACCGGCGCCGCTGACGAAGGCGCCCCGCGGACGCAAGGTCGAAAACTCATAGCCGATGCCGCAACCGGCCTTCAGGGTCAGGCCGGCCTCGTGAACCTTCGACAGGATCCCGTCCATGGAATCGGTAATCGTGCCGGACACGGTGCAGTTGATGGTGCTGGTCGAGGGCTTGTGATCGAGGGCGCCGGCATTGGACATGATGCGCCCCGCGGGGATGGCACCGTGCTCCAGCGCCCAGACAAACTTCTCGTAATACTCCTCACGCTTTTCCGGTGTCTCCTCCACATCTGCCAGCGCACGCGCCACCCGGGCATAGGTGCCATGCAGATCACGATCAACGGGCTCACCGTCTTTCGTTTTCAAACGATACTTTTTGTCCCAGATATCATCGGATGCGGGTTGCAGCGGGATATCCGCGCAAGTGACGGGTCGAGCCTCGAGATTCACGGCAGTCATAGCGGCGGGCTTCCTCCTTAATTATTAGGTTGATTCTGACCCACTCGTATATCGCGCAGTACCTATATATCGCGCTTATTTCTGGGGTTAACCCCAATATCTTGTGGTGGGCGGGAAAAGGTTAAACCTGAGCCGAGGGCATGTCAATTCCCTGTGCAAGGGCCCCGACCCGCGGGCCTTGTCGCCGTCACGGCGCCGCGGGCAATGGTGCTGGCGCGCTGCCGCGGCGGCGGAACGCAATATCCCCATAGAAGGCGGTTGCCGCCTCACCGGTATTGTCCGTATCGGTCATGATCGCGATATCGGAGACCGGCGGCGGCTCGCGGCCGAAGGCGCGTCGATAGTCCGCATAGACATCGCGACGCTCGACACGCCAACTGCCGACGTCCTGCGCACCGCTGCGCAACACGTACATGAATACCCGTTTCGTATAGACATTCGGGATCGCCGTGCCAACCGGCGCATGACTCGCCCATACATAATTGATCGCCGCAATCGGCGGGTAGCGCCCGTAGAACAATTTAATCAACGCAAACTTAGCGCGCTCCCACCACCGTACGCGTTGCGGATCGTACGCAAAGCCGACGTATATGCGTGCCGGAAAATCGTCCCCGGATTTACGGGCAATGTCGGCGGATGCGAGCACATTGGCGACCTGCCAACGCCACTCGAGAATCGGGTAGTCGCGCAGATCGATCGCCACCTTCCGGGTCAGGCCGGATGCCGCCGCCCGGCTGTCTGCCCGCACCACGACCGCATCGCCGTCCCGAATCAGGCGATACTCCGAGTGCCGGGCGATCCCGTCGAACTCGAGGGGCGTCCACGGCCGCGGGAAGTCAGCCCCCGCGGACGCACTGGAAAAGGGGCCCACGAGTTGCGTATCGCCCGCCGCACGCAGTGGCGAAACCAGCATCATAAAGACCAGCCAACAGCCAATGTTCATGTTTCGCGACACTATGCGCCCCCGGCATTCCGACCCATGAACACGCAGACCATCGGTCCGCAAACGAGTTCCCTCACGACGGCTGTCCTTCAACCCAACCCGCAGTGCGTTGTTGTGTCGATCAATTGTCTTGTCAGTTCGTCAAGCGTCATCCGGCCGGCCGTTGCGCAGGGACAGCAAAGCGCGAGATCTAGTGCGGCGGGCGCCCAAAGGCACCTGCGACGTCGGCGGCCGCGCCAAGCGTCATTCGGCCTTGCGCGAAGCAGTGATAGCGGAGCGCAAGGCCACGATGCGAGCGCACCGGGATGTGACGCGAGCTTAAGCGGGCGGGGCCGACGGCGGCGCGCGACCAGGAATTGTGCCAACACTCCCCTGCTGTCGCTGCCCTTAATCTTGCTCGATCTCGGTTCGGACAAACGCCTGCACCGCGTCGAAATCTGTCGCCAGGGACACCTCGGCAGGCAGGCCGGGAATGTCCTCGCGGCGATCGAACCAGGCGATCAAAGGTTTGCCGTAGCGCACGGCGAGCGTAACCTCACTTGCCGTCCCGGCACCCCCGGGCAAGGCGACGATCACGTCGCTGGTCAGGATATTGATGTGGTTGCGGGACATAAGCGCACTGCCCTGAATGCCGGTCAACGGCAGGTGCGTGAAGATCGGGATCTCGACCCAGGGATTGGGGTAACCAGATTTCGCCTCATAACCGGACTCTCCACTTTCGCCCGGCACGATCCCGATAACCCGGCCGCGGCGGCCGGCGACATCATGAAACGCCTCACTGACGGCCGCCATCACCCCCGCACCGGCACCGGTCAACAGATGCACGTCCTGCCGCGCCAGCCAGGCGCCGAGCTCATGGGTGCGGGCAGCATAGGTATCGTTCGATGAACCCATCACCCCAACAATCGGCAATCGCGTCACGTGTGTCCTTATGATGGCGGCCCCACCTCGGCCCCGTATCGGCGCGGACGGTTATCGTTACTGTCAAAACTTTGACGACGATGGGACCGACCGGCGTCAAACCCACTACGCAAGAACGGCTATAGTAAAGACTAACTCGCGCCGATAACACCATTCATGACAACACTCGCTGCCAACGCTGCCGTCGCACCCGAGGTTACCCGCCTGCGCGACGAAAACGAGGTGCTGACTGCGCTGCTGCAAATGGCCCTGGCGCCCGGCACCCTGGACGAAGTGCTGGCGCGCAGCCTCGACCTGCTGCTCGGCCTGCCGTGGCTCGAAATCGAGGCCCGGGGCGCCATCCTGCTGCTCGACGCGACGTCGAACACCCTGGTCATGCGCGCAAACCGCGGCCTGGCGCCGCACCAGGTCACGGCATGCGCCTCGGTGCGCCTCGGCGAATGCCTGTGCGGCAGCGTGGGCCACAGCGGCGAGCCGATTTACTGTGCCGGCGTGGACGAACGCCACAGCCATCGCTATCCGCATATGCAGCCCCACGGCCACGTGGTGCTCCCGATCAAGGTGAATCACCAGACCCTCGGTGTCATCAACCTCTACGTCCCCGAGGGTCACGAGACCAATGCCACGCAACGGCAGTTCCTCGAGAACATCGCCAATACCCTGGCGCTGGTGATCCAGCACCATCAGGCCAGTGACGCGTTGCAGGAGAGTGAACGGCACTTCCGCCACCTGTTGCAGGCGGCGCCGGACGCGCTGGTGATCGCGGGCGCTGGTGGCCGCATCGATTTCATCAATCATCAGGCGGAACAGATGCTGGGCTATCAGTCGGCCGAACTGGTGGGCGAACCGGTCGAGACCCTGTTGCCCGAATCCCTGCGTGCCGCTCATGTGGGTCTGCGGGACAAGTTTCTCGCCGCGCCCCGCACCCGCTCCATGGGTGAAGGCCGCGAACTCACCGTGCGGCGCAAGGACGGCAGCGAGTTCCCGGCGGAAATCAGCCTCAGCCCCATGGGGGATAACGGCAGGACACAGGTCATGACCGCCATCCGCGATACAACCGAACGGCGGCGGCGGGAGCGGGACTACAAACACGTCGCCAGCTTCGCGACTTACAATCCCAATCCCGTCATCGAAGTGGACACTGGGGGCAACGTTACCTACTTGAATCCGGCGGCGAAGAGCGCGTTCCCCAAACTCGAGGCCCAGGGCACCACGCACCCCATGCTCGCCGGCATCGAGGTGGTGGTCGACCACTTGCGCCGCGCCGGTAAGGACGCCACTCTGCGTGAGGTCGACTTTGACGACACGATCTTCGAGCAGAAGATCGTTCACATCCCCGACTTTGGTGTCACGCGCGTCTACGCATGGGACATCTCCAGCCTGCGCCGGCTCGCCCATGAGCTCAAACATCAGGCGAGTCATGACGCCCTGACCGGTCTGATCAATCGCAGCGAATTCGAATTTCGCCTGGAGCGCGCCCTGGAGGGTGCGCGCGACAATGACGAGCACCATATCCTGCTGTATATCGATCTCGACCAATTCAAAATCGTCAACGATACCTGTGGGCACATCGCCGGCGATGAACTCTTGCGCCAGATCACGACGGTGCTCAAGGATCGGGTGCGCGAGAGCGATACCCTGGCGCGACTGGGCGGCGATGAATTCGGCTTGCTACTTCTTGACTGCCCGCTGGAAAAAGGCCACCACATTGCCGAGAACATTCGCGACGCAGTGGCGAAATACCGCTTTTGTTGGGAGCAAAAAACGTTCGACATCGGCGCCAGTATCGGCCTGGTCGGCGTGACCACGGAGAGCGGCGAACTCAAGGACATCCTGAGTGCCGCGGATGCCGCCTGTTACGTTGCCAAGGATCATGGCCGTAACCGTTAGCATGTCTGGCAACGGGACGACGCAGCGCTGGCGACGCACACGGGACAGATGCAATGGATCCCACGCATCCAAAAGGCCCTCGATGACGACAGGCTTTGTTTGTATGCGCAAAAGATAGTTCCCCTGGATTCAAACCAGGGTGACGCCGGTTTTGCCGAACTGCTCGTGCGCCTGATCGACGAAAACAATAGTGAAGTATTACCGTCGGCGTTCATGCCGGCGGCGGAGCGCTTCGGTTTGATGGCCACCGTAGACCGCTGGGTGGTAAACAAGTCCCTACAGATGTACAGCGCAGGTGCCATGGATTTCGCCATGATTACCATCAACCTTTCCGGACAATCGCTATCGGATCCGGACTTTCTCGATTATCTCGTTGAAAAGATCAACCGCGCCGACGTCAATCCGTACCAACTATGCTTCGAAGTCACCGAAACCGCGGCCATCGGCAACCTTGCCAATGCCATCCGCCTGATTACCACAGTCAAGAATCTGGGCTGTCGCTTCGCCCTGGACGACTTTGGCAGTGGCCTGAGTTCCTTTACGTACCTTAAGAGTCTGCCCGTGGACTTCCTCAAGATTGAGGGTAGCTTCGTGCGCGACATGGACGCAGATCCGGTGGATCGGGCCATGGTGGAATCCATTAACAGTATCGGCAAGGTCATGGGTATCAGCACCATCGCGGAGTTCGTGGAAAGCGAGGCGGTGGTACAATATCTGCGCGAAATCGGTGTTGACTACGGCCAGGGCTATGCGCTGGGTCGCCCGCGCCGGATTGACAGCCGCGCCGGAGGGGAATAAGTCTGGCAATCTGGCAAGATCATCACCTGCGCCGACATCATCTATCAGACCCGCACGCGCGGGTCTTTTTTTGCCCGCAGCCACCCGCACCAGCCAACGGGGCTTGCGCGCCGGGCAAATTCAAACTATCTATAGCGTGCCAAGATGTTTCGCACGATACCCAGCGCGCCGCGCAAGAGCGGGGCGCCGGCGAAATCTAAATCATAGTGAGCCATGCCGAATAGACACGACCTCGAGATCATTCTGCAGACACGCACACCCATCGTGGTGATCGAGTCCCATGAAGAGGACCGGCTGCGCGACATCCTCAAGGCCATCGCCACCCGCCTCGCGCTGCCGCTATTCTGGTGGACCGTCACCGACGGCCTGGGGCGCGTCGATCTGGATCTGGCGCCACAGAAACACAATGCCGCGCCGGACAAGGTACTGGCACACATCAAATCCGCACGGCAACGCGGCATCTATGTGCTGGCCGATTTCCACCCATTTCTGAACGACCCGGTGCACGTGCGTTTTCTAAAAGACATCGCCACCGATTTCGACCAGGTGGAGAGCATCATTGTATTGCTCAGCCACGAGGTGAGCCTGCCCACGGAACTCGCGCCCTTCAGCGCCTGTTTCGAACTGGAACTACCCGACGATCGGGAACTGCGGCGCATCATCAATGCGGTCGCCAGTCAGTGGCAGGCACAGAATCCGGGCCGCAAGATCGGCGCGGACGCCCGCGCCGTCGAGGCCCTGGTACGTAATCTCAGTGGTCTGACCGCGGTCGATGCGTCACGTCTGGCGCGCACCGCCATCTATGACGATGGTGCGATCACCGGCGGCGACGTGCCTGCGGCCATCGCCGCCAAACATCGGCTGCTCGACCGCAACAATGTGCTCAGCTTCGAATTCGACACCGCCCGTTTCGCCGATGTCGGTGGATTTACGCGCCTCAAGCAGTGGCTCGAGCAGCGCAAACGAGCCTTTCGCGACGCGCGTGCCGGCGCCGGCATCGATCCGGCACGGGGCATCCTATTGCTCGGGATTCAGGGCTGTGGCAAGAGCCTGGCCGCCAAGGCGGTGGCGGGGGTCTTCGGCGTCCCGCTGATGCGGCTGGACTTCGGCGTGCTCTACAACAAGTACTACGGCGAGACCGAAAAGAATATGCGCGAGGTGCTGCGCACCGCGGAACGCATGGCCCCGTGCGTGCTATGGATGGATGAGATCGAAAAAGGGCTCGCGCCGCAGGACACCGACAGCGGCCCGGCGCGACGGGTGCTCGCCACCCTGCTGACCTGGATGGCGGAGCGAAGCGCACGTGTGTTTCTCGTCGCCACCGCGAACGATATCGCCAGCCTGCCACCGGAACTCGTGCGCAAGGGCCGCTTCGACGAAATCTTTTTCGTCGATCTACCCGCGACAGAGGCCCGTGCAGCGATCCTTGCGATCCACCTGCGCAAACGTGAACTCGACCCGGCGACGTTCGATCTCGAGGCGCTGGCGGCCGCCAGCGAGGGCTTTAGCGGCGCCGAACTGGAACAGGTCGTGGTGGCCGCCGTCTACGCCGCCGGCGCGGACGAGCGGCCACCGCAAACCCGGCACCTATTAGCCGCACTGGAGGAGACACGACCGTTGTCCCGGGTCATGGCCGAACCGGTCGCGGCGCTGCGCGCCTGGGCGCGCGGTCGCACCGTATCGGCCGATTAGGCCCACGCCCGCAGGATTCCCACAGCTACCAGCCACCAATCCGCCGGCCACGGCCGGTGTCGTTCAAGTCTTCGCCGCAGCATCCGATAGGACTCTCAGACGCCGAGTCCGCCGCGACCCCCCCCTTTTTTTTGGTCAGGCTTGGCATCGGATTTGCTTGTTCATCTGGGCATCCGGGCGTTGTTGCTTCGGGGCCGGTGCCGCGCTGCGGACCTTTTACACCTTGCAGGGATTGGAGATTCAGACGATGTTAAAAAACCTCAAGATCGGCATGCGGGTCGCGATTTCCGCCGGCACCATCGTATTGCTTACTCTCGCGCTCATCATTCCGTTCAGTCTGTCGCTGGTCAGTAAATTGACCCAACAGGCCGAAGAGCGTGAACTGCGCGGTTACTACAATAACATCGTCGCCATGATCGAGACGCGCGGCCAGATGGCGGAGGCCCTGAGTGAAGTCGTCGCCAACATTCCGGGCGCAAAGGCCGCCTTTATGGCGGACGATCGGGACCAGTTACTACAGATTTTCAACGATGCCTATAAGATTCTGCAGCGCGAATATGGCGTCAAGCAGTTTCAGTTCCACCGCCCGCCGGCCATTTCCTTTCTGCGCGTCCACAAACCGGCCAAGTTCGGCGATGATTTATCCTCCTTCCGCCATACCGTTGTCGACGTCAACACCAATGGGCGTCGCCTGCACGGCCTCGAGAAAGGCGTCGCCGGTCTGGGTATACGTGGCGTGGTACCGATCAAGGACAACGGCCAGCAGCTTGGCTCGGTGGAATTTGGCCTGTCTTTCGGCAATGAGTTCGTCAGCCAATTCAAAGAACAGTATGCCGTCGACGTGGCGCTTTACATCGAGAAACAAGGCGGCTTTGAGGCATTCGCCTCGACCCTGGGCGACAGCCTGGCAATCGATTCAGCGCACCTGACCACGGCCCTGGCCGGCGATGCCCACGCCCTGCAGACCGAGATCAAGGGCACCCCACACGCCGTCTACTTCCGCGCCATCGGGGACTATTCCGCCAAACCCATCGGCGTGCTCTCGATCGCCATGGATCGCAGCTACTATGCCGATACCTTTGCCCATACCCGTAACACACTCATCGGCATTGGTGTCCTCGCGCTGGCCTTCGGTCTCGGTTTATTGACGCTCGTGAGCCGCGGTATCGTCGGCCCGATCAAAGCCGCCGCGGTGACCATGGTGGACATCGGTCAGGGCGACGGCGATCTCACACGGCGCCTGGACGACAAAGGGCGCGACGAACTAACGGATCTCTCCCGTGGCTTCAATCACTTTGCCGACAAGCTCGCCAGTATCGTGCGTGACGTCACGGGCTCGGCGTCACAAGTCGCCGCCGCCTCCGAAGAGATGTCCACGGTCATGGAGAGCACCAGCGAAGATGTCCGCAAACAGCAACACGAAACCGAACAGGTGGCGGCCGCCATCAATGAGATGACCGAGAGCGTGCACGAAGTCAGTGAACACGCGGGTGCCGCGGCGAGTGCGGCACAAAACGCCCAGCAGGAGGCGGACAACGGGCGTCAGGTGGTCAACAGCACCATCACGGCGATCAACGCCCTGGCTGACGAGGTCGAGCGCGCCACCGATGCGATGCATACCCTCGAGGAAGGCAGCGAGAGCATCGGCTCGGTACTCGATGTCATCAAGGGTATCGCCGAACAAACCAATCTATTGGCTTTGAATGCGGCCATCGAAGCGGCGCGCGCCGGCGAACAGGGCCGTGGCTTTGCCGTGGTGGCGGACGAGGTCCGCACACTGGCGAGCCGCACACAGGAATCCACACAGGAAATTCAGGATATGATCGAGCGCCTGCAGGCGGGCGCAAGCAACGCCGTGGGGGTCATGGAGGAAAGCCGCAAGCGTGCCCAATCCAGCGTCGACAAGGCCGCCGAGGCCGGCGTCTCGCTGGAAAACATCACCGCCGCCGTCGCGCGCATCAGCGATATGAACCTGCAGATCGCCAACGCCGCGGAGCAACAGAACTCGGTGACCCAGGAAATCAACCGCAATATTCACAACATCAGCAAGGCGGTGGAAGGCAGCGCCGCCGGCACGTCGCAAACCGCAAGCGCGAGCGCCGAATTGAGCCGCCTTTCATCGGAACTCCAGACGACGGTGGGACAGTTCAAGACCTGATTCTCCGGCGGGCGATCGTAGCTTCGGGTTCAGTCAATCCGTTCATGCACCGGCGACGGCTCAGTCGTCGCCGGTGCGCTTGAATATATCGACTACGTCGATGCCGAAATACCGCAGGCAGGCCAATAACAGGAAGACCGCGGTCGCCTCGTCGAGATTACCCAGACCCGGTATGTTGTCGGGTATCAACTCGAACACACCGGCACTGGGATTCAACAAATAGAACGCGGCAAGAATTGCGACTGCGAGAATCATGAATTTCTTTGGCACCGTGCGTAACCTCGCGAAGTGACGGGAAGCGGCCGATGCCGGGTGCGGTTACCGCTGACTTGGCATACCGGGCCCACATCATAACCTAACCGGATCACACGCACATTTCGCCGCCCGCAATACCCCGGGCTTATGCCGGTCGCTTAAAAATGATAGGCAATTTCCATTTGCGCGTAATCGTCACGGGCCAGACCGAAACTCGGTGCGCTCGGTGGAACATCAACAAACGCCCGCAGTTCGATGCTCGCAACAAAGCGCTCGCCCAAACGCCGACTGGCTTCGAGATTGTAGAATTGACCATCGCCATCCAGGTCCACAATCGCACCGGCGAGCAGCTCGGTGCTTTGGGTGTCGTTCAAAGTCAGCCGACCGCCGACAAACAGGTCGTTTTGAAATGGCGTCGCGGCATCGACGCCGCGATCATCGGCGTGATACTCCAGCAGCACACCCAGATCCCGTGCCGTGCCGCCGATGCCATAAAAGGTATATTCAAAGCCGCCGACGGCGGCAGTGTAAGAATCGCCTTGACCGGAACGGCGCAGGGCCTCCAGCTTCCACAGCCAGTTGCCTTTGGTCGCCTGCACGTCCAGGCCGGTCTGATCGATGACATCGTAACGGGGGATCAACACCGGTGTCCCCTGTGCCCCGAGTGCCGGCAGGAGCCGTGGCTCACGGCTGGTGCCGGAAAAGTGCGACACACCCACGTCCCAGTCACCCAGCACCTGGGACCAGCGGATTGCGGCATCGACGCGGTCGTTGCCGCGGGATGATTCATATACCGGCCGATCCGTGTCCACGGGGATAGGCGTGCGCAAGCGGCCTTCCGGCCCGGGGAAGGTCCGCTCTCTGAATCCCGGCAGGAGAAATAGATCCACGGTGCCCCAGTTGCGGATCAGGGCCAGGTTCACCATGGGCTGACCCAGCTTGTCTTCCTGGTCGATATTTTCCACCAGGTCGGTCTGATTGATTACCCAGAACACCTTGCGAACGCCCACGCGCAGCTCCCACTCCCGTGCCGCCCGCAGCCAGGTCAATTCACGAATATCTCCGTGCGAGCGTTCATCGTCGTGTTGATCGAGACGCAGAAAGGGAACAAAGGTGAAACTGTCGCGCCCACCGCTCCATTCGCGATAGAACTCAGGCTCAAGAAATACCGACAGGTTGTGATCGTGTTGCCGTGGGTCACGCGGGCTCGACGCAAACAGCCGCGCTTCAACACCCAGGGTGCCGGACCAGGGGGTGCTATTCGCGCCCGCGGGTGCCTGCAGCAGACTGCAGACAAGCACCAGCGCTGCGCTGCGCGGCCGAATACCGCGCCTAGCGATTCTCACCGGGCGCGCTTGAGACTGTTACGGTCGAAATCTCGATCGCTCAAGCCTGTCTTGAATTGGTAGTTGCTCCACAGGAGTCGCGTGCTCTTGCCGGTTTGATGATTAATCATATCCATAACGTCGGCGCGCCAGTACTTCTCCAGGTATTGCTTGTAGTCCCTGAAGGTCAGGGTTTTCAGCAACGCGTTCTTGCGATCGTAAAACTCGATCTTGAGGGGTTGGTACATGTCTTTATCCACCCAGGCGATCTGCCGCGTGTAGCCCGAGTTTTCGTAGGCGGGGTATCGCTCCACCGTATAACAGTCACGTCCCTCGATCGGCTCATCGCGCAACCATTTGTAGGTGTATTTCGCGACTTCCTGGGAGGTCAGATCCTCGTAGGCGAACTCACTGCCCATGAACGGTCCGGATTTGTTCGCCGAGGCAATGCGCTTGACCCGCTTGAGCGCCGGTAGATACAACCATTGGTCGTCGGGCCGGGTGGCATGGGTGTAACTCAGGAAGGCGGTGCCCTTGACGTCCGCCGGTGTGTCGAAGATCGACAATCCCTTGTCGCCGTCTCCCGGAACCTCGAGGGTGCGGGAACGGATCTCGCGGATGCTCTCCTGGCCCTGCTTGTTGCGCAGGATCATGCGCATATCCGCCTCCTGGCTCACCCAACCTTCGTTGCGATGGTCCATCTCGATCGCCAGGCGCAGCCCCTTCTCCTCCGGGGTTTCGGCCCAGGCATCAGGCAGAAACAGTATCCACAGCGGTATCAGAATCAACCACTTCTTCATTACGCGACTCCTCGATCGTCATCAACAGCGGCGGCAAGAACAGGAAGTCCGCCAACAAGGCAAGCGCGATCACCACCGCGGTCAGCAGGCCCATGCCCGCATTGAGTTCGAAGCTGGACAGGGCCAGCACCGAAAAGCCGACGATTAACACGACGGTGGTTATCGATAACGCGCGGCCCACGCTGGTAAAGGCATAACGCACCGCATCCTGCGGCCCGAGATTACGTTCACGGCGGGCACGCAGATATTTGCTCAGGAAGTGCACCGTGTCATCCACAACGATCCCCAAGGTCATGCCGGTAACCACCGACAGGGCCAGACCCACTTCGCCAACGATTAAACCCCAGAGCCCGAAACCCATGGCCGCCGGCACCAGATTCGGGACCATACTGACCAATCCGATTTTCACGGAGCGCAATGCGAATATCAGTAGCAGTGAGATGCAGAACAATGCGATCGTGGTTCCCAGTAGCATCGTAATAATATTGCGTTTGCCGATGTGCGCAAACATGACCGTCGTGCCGCTGCCGTCGTGCTTTCTGATGTTGGTCGTATTCGCCCCCAACCAGTCCTGCGCCCGCGCCTCCAGCGCCAGCAAATCGTTTGTGGACAGGGTCTGCAGGCTTACCGTCATGCGTGTGGACGACTTGTCCACGTTGATCTGGTTGTTGAGATCGAGGCCGTAGGGTAGCGACATCTCGTACAGCAGCAGATATTGCGCCGCGAGATTCCGTTCTTCTGGTAACCGGTAATAACCGGACTCATCCCCATGCATATTCTTGTTAAGCCGGCGCATGATGTCGGTCATGACATTCACGTGTATGGTCTCCGGTTGCGCCCGGAACCATTCGGCAAAGGCATCCACGTCGCGCAGAAAACCCGGATCGCCGACCGCGCCCGCTTCCTGCCCGACGAGGGAATACTCCAGTTGGTACATGCCGGTCAGATTCTCGGTGGTGAAATCCGAGTCGTTGCGAAACGTCACGGTGTCATCGAAATAGTGCAGAAAGACGTCGTTCAATTCGTTGCGGGGCACGAATGAAACCAGCGTCACGATGGTCACCGCCATACCCCAGAACAGCACCCGCCGACGCCGCACGACGAAATCGCCGAGCCGCGCCATGAGCTCATCTTTTCCGCCAGCAAGACGTTTGGTCCGCAACGGCAGCAGGGACATTACCGCCGGCAGAAAGGTGACCGCGAATACGAAGGACGCCGCGACACCCATGGCGACCAGATTACCGAGATGCCGAAACGGCGGCACCTCGGCGAAGTTCATACTCAGAAAACCGAGCGCGGTGGTGAGACTGGCGAGAAACACCGGTTGCAGATTGATGCGCAGGCTTTCCACCAGGGCGGCATTTTTGTCTCGCCCATGGCGCAGCTCGAACAAGAAAGTCACCAACACGTGCACCGAGTTTGCCACCGCCACCGTGAGAATAACCGTCGGCGCGGTGGCCGACGGCGGCGTCAAGGGAATCCCGAAATAACCGCCCAGGCCCATGGCCACCATGATGGAGAAGGCGATCACCAGCAGCGTCACGGCCGTCGCAATGATGCCGCGTAGCAGCAATGCCAGCACCAGCATCATGAGTAAAAAGCTCAGCGGCACCAGGGTGCGCATATCGCGCTGCGACGATTCGGAAAACGCGTTGTTCATCATCACCATGCCGGTGAGATAGATGTCCAGATCGGGCTGCAACACACGAATTTCATCCGCCAGCGCGCGCGCATAGGCGACCACCTCGGGTGTCTCCTTGGTCGGTGCCACACCCGGTAACTGGATAGTCACGTTGACCGCGGTGACGTGGCCGCGATCGGACACCAGACGTCGCAGCAACAGGGGCTCCGCCATGGCGATGCTGCGGATCCGTACGAGTTCTGCGTCGCTGAGTGCGGCTGCATCGGTGACCAGGTCGCGCACCGTCAGGTCATCCCCTGTGGCCTCGGTGTGTTGAAAATTGGTGATGGAATCGACCCGGTTCGAATAGGGAACCTGCCAGGCCTTTTCGGTGAGTGTCGTTACCGTCGCCAGCGTCTCGCGACTGAAGACCTCACCGTCGCGGGGCGCCAGCACGAACATGACGTTATCGTTCTTGGTGTAGGTGTTCTCAAGGCCTTCGAAGGCCAGTAATTGGGGGTTGTCGGCGCTGAAGAAAACGCGGTAGTTGGTCGTGAAACTCAGATGTCGGCCGCCGCTGGCGGCAAGAAACACCAGCGCGAGGGTAATAAGTATGATCCACCAGCGGTGACGAATGACCCAGCTTCCGAACCGGGCTTCGAATTCATGCATGCGCCTGTCCTCCGATGACGAAAGGTTTTATCCGTAAAATTTATTCAACTGCGTGAATCAACAACTGCGCAACATCCCGATTCTTGCTGGAAGGATCGATTGAACAGCATCGATACAGGCGTGGACTTTATTGCGCTAAAAGCCTACACGGTATCGAGGGGCATGGCCACTGGCGACGATGATGGACGCGACGGGCGGTCCAGGCGCATGCCGCTATGTTTGTCGGTGCGGTCCGGGCACATGTTGTTTGCGCAATCTTGGTGGCGAGGGGCGAGGGGCGAGGACTCCAACCCGCGGGCTACTGAGACTTGCATTCCACAAAGTACTGTATATAATACCAGTAACTGAATTTATATACAGTTATTATGAAACCCCTGACCCAACGCCAGTCTGAGATTCTCCAGCTGATCCGGGAATGCCTGGAAACCACCGGCATGCCGCCGACCCGCATGGAGATCGCCAAGGCCCTGGGGTTCCGTTCCGCCAATGCGGCGGAGGAGCATTTAAAAGCGTTGGCGCGCAAAGGGGCGATCGAGTTGCTGCCGGGTGCGTCCCGCGGTATTCGTCTGCGGGAAGCAGACGGCCTGCCCGTCATCGGGCGGGTCGCCGCGGGCAGCCCCATTCTCGCCCAGGAACATGTTGAGGACCATTACCGCCTGGCGCCCAATCTGTTTCGGCCGCGGGCCGATTATCTGTTGCGCGTACACGGCATGAGTATGCGCGACGCCGGGATTCTGGACGGTGATCTGCTCGCCGTGCATCGCACCCATGAAGCCAGCAACGGTCAGATTGTGGTCGCCCGCCTGGAAGACGAGGTCACCGTAAAACGCCTGCGCCGCCGCGGGCACCAGGTGCAACTACTTCCCGAGAACCCTGACTACCCCCCGCTCAACGTGGACCTGCGCCGCCAATCCCTGGTCATCGAGGGCCTGGGCGTGGGCATCATCCGCAACGGCGCACCCTTATGAATCTGGACCAGCTGTTACAACGCGCCGATATCTGGCGCGCCGGCCAGACTCCCGCTGCGGATGGACATAACATCCCCACCGGTTTCAGCGCTCTCGACACCGCACTGCCCGGTGGCGGCTGGCCGCTGGGCACATTGACCGAGATCATTTCATCCCAGGAAGGCATCGGCATTTCCCGCATCGTCATGCCGGCACTGGCCCAATTGAGCCGGACGAAACGCTGGCTGGCCTGGGTTGCACCCCCCCATCTCCCCTACGCACCGACACTGGCGGCGGCAGGTATCGACCTTTCCAGGGTCTTGCTGGTGCACCCCCGCACCGAGGGCGACGGTCTCTGGGCGGTGGAACAGGCGCTGCGTTCCGGCACCTGCGGTGCCGTCCTGGCGTGGCTGGCAGGCACCAACAACAAGACATTGCGGCGCCTGCAGCTGGCGGCGGAGACCGGTCGCTGCTGGGGCTTATTGTTTCGTCCGCAATGGACCGCAGACCAATCCTCTCCCGCCAGCCTGCGTTTGCGGGTACAAGCAAACCCGCACGGCGTCGCTGTGGATATCTTGAAGCGCCGTGGCGGCTGGGCCATGGGGCCTTTGCACCTGGAACTCGAACATGCTGTGGCTGGATCTTCATCTACCTCATCTGCCCCTGGAGGTCCTGGCCCGGGACGGCATCACGCATGAGCCCCGGGCCATCAGCACCGGCCAAGGTGCCAAGCACGTCATACTGATCTGCAATCGGGCGGCGCAACATTCAGGAATAAAGTCGGGTATGCCGCTGGCGGCGGCGCGCGCCCTGACCGCGCAACTATGGGTACGACCCCATAATCCGGAGCTGGAGCAGTCCGCACTACAAAGCCTGGCGACCTGGGCCGGCCAATTCAGTTCTCACGTCAGTCTCGTGCCACCGCGCGACCTCCTGCTCGAAATCGGTGCCAGCCTGCGCCTGTTTGACGGCGCGGACCGATTGCTGCAAAGCGCACGCGAAGGTCTCACTGCACTGGGCTATCACGGCACCCTGGCGTTCGCGCCGACCCCGCTCGGGGCCGTGCTGCTGGCACGAGCCGGGCGCGAACTAAAGATCACGCAACAGGATGAACTGCGTCGGGCGCTGGCGCGCCTGTCCCTGAACCATCTTGATCTGACAGCCAGACAACAGAGCCGCCTCAAGGCCATGGGTCTGCGGTCACTCGGCGACTGTTTGCGCCTGCCGCGGCCGGACCTGACACGCCGCCTCGGTCGCGGATTTATCGATATCCTCGATCGTGCCTTGGGTCACATTCCGGACCCACGTCCGATTTTTAAACCACCGGCCAATTTCCACGCCCAACTCATGTTGCCGGCCGAAGTCACGGACCTGGCGGCATTACGATTCGCCTTGCAGCGGCTGGTTTACGAGCTGGCCGGTTCTCTGCGTGCCCGCTGCGCCGGGGTGCAACATTTGGTGCTGCGACTGGGGCATTCGAACCACACCCACAGCCACATAAATCTGGGATTGGCGACCCCGAGTCGTGACCCCGACCATCTGCTCGACCTCCTGCATGTGCGTCTGGAAGGCCTGACATTGAACGCACCGGTGACAAGCATCGAACTCAGCGCCGAAGAGATCCTGCCGCTTGGTTCCCGCAACCAGGATCTCTTTG
>CAMYOD010000019.1:8635-13442 GCA_947259975.1 uncultured Gammaproteobacteria bacterium | reverse complement strand
TTCGGCGCCCGGCCGTTATGGCTGCTCGACACTCCTATCACGCTGCGCCTGGTTGACCGGCGACCTTACCTGCATGGACCCCTGACATTGGAAGGCAATCCGGAACGTATCGAAAGCGGCTGGTGGGACGGTGAGGATATCGCGCGCGACTATTACGTTGCGACAAATCCGCAACATACACGGGTGTGGATCTTTCGCGAACTCAACCGGCAGCCAGATTCCCCGTGCTGGTATCTGCACGGGATATTCGGTTAATCCCGGTGCCCGGACGCCCGCTCCATGCGATCCGCCGTGGTTTCCTGCAGCAACAGAATATTCAGCAGATTGTCCTGAAAACTCGCATTACCGGTCAGACGGGAATGCTCCTCGCAAAGAAATACCGAATACGCAATCGGAAACATCTGCGGCCCGCTATCCGGCAAGGAAGGATCCAGGGCGTTGCGCGCCAACAGGGACGGTTTTGTGACCCGACCGTCACCGGGCTCCAGCATCAGCCTGTCGTAATCCACCCCTTCAATCCGGCGGACGACCTCATCCGGACGCAGGCGTATCTCCGTCCGACCATCGACGGATTCAACCAGACAGCGGGCCGGCGTTAAATCACAATCGCCCCCAAAGACGACGTAGCGCAGCGCACGATCATCCGCCGGCACCGACAACGCCAGGTGAAACTTGCGACCCCGTTGCAGGCGCTTGTCGAAAAAGCGCTCGAGTGTGTTCAAGTACCGATCCGCCGCCGGCTTATCCGGAAAGCGGCGCTGAACTCGTTTACGTATCTCCCGATCGAAGATCGACCAGCCATACTCACGCCAGGTGTCACTAGCATAAAGATCCCGCGTGAAACGATTGCCTTGCGGGGTGATCATCCAGTCACGCTCCGGATGCGGTAACAGCTGATAACTACTGGGCATGGTCACAAAGACTTCCGGCGGGATGAGACTCATGCCGATATCGTAGCCCGTCATAAAGAATTGCAGCGCGCTGACGGAACCTAGATTGGGCGAGCCCACCAGAACCGCTCTACGTATTTTTTGCGCGCCCGCATAGGTCGGTTCGAACACATCCTTGTCGAGCACGTCCTGCGCACCGTAACGGGCATAATACCGGGTGATGAGACCCCCCATGCTGTGTGCGACCAGATCGACTTTCAGTCGTGGGTCGCGATAGTCGCGGCGAATGGCGTCGATGAACGCATCGAGCTGGGCTGCGACCACGACCAGATCCTCGCGCCAGTCGTAGGTGAAGACGTAGTAACGGTGCTGATGCGGGTCGACGGTGTCGCCGACGACCCCGGGGCGATAACCGCCGGCGTCGCGCAGGACGTCAAGAATGCGGCCGTAGTAATCGTTGTTCAGCCCGCGATCGATAAGACCGACGGGCGTGAGCAAATGCGTCAGGGGTTCGAGCGTATCTTCATCGATGGGAACCGCGAGGGATTCATGATAGCCGAAGATGAAATCGGCCAGCTTGCCCGGCCAGATCGGGCGTGTGTCCGCCACACTCTGCAGTCGCGACCCGAACGTGCCGTGAATCAGAATCACCGGATTGTGCGGAAAGTCCGCCGAACTGACCTGATAGATACGTTGCAGATCCGGCACCCGCACAACGCATCCGGATAGCCACAGGGCTAGAACGAGCATGGCGAAGCCCGCGGTCGCTCTATAGCAATGGATATGCATCCCGTTTCCCCGAAACCTGACGGCGGCACCACCCGATTGTGTATGCACCGGAATCATGCGCGCCGACTATCAGCCTACAACAAGTAGGAAAAGAAGCCTACGGGTTTGAATAAAGAGCCGTAATCCTGCGGCAGGAGATATTGCGAAGGGCGGGGTTTTTAGGGGCAAAAAAAACCGGCGCCCACAAGGGGCGCCGGCGACTACCATGGTTCATGGCTTAGCACACGGCTTCGTCTTGATTCACCATGGCCGAGAAATCTTTGGCATCGGACTCGGTATCGGCAAACACCGGCGCGACGATGCAGAAACCCATTATCAACAGCAGTACCTGAGCATAACGTGCAATATTTTTCATGGTCCTAACCCCCCTAGGATGATCGTATTGTTTATGGTCGTTCTGTATGGTCCCTTATGCTTCACAGGCTCCCTTTAGATAAAGCCTAGACAGGGGGGGTAAATACGGCCGTGACCTGGTTCACACAAATTTTGTATGGTCATAGCGGCCGCCGGCGCCAGGACTAGTCTGCCTGCATGCTGCGCCGCAGTCGCAAGTACGCCTTGCGGTACTTGCGTGACGTCGGCTTCAATTCATGGGCGCGCCGGTAGTGCTGCAGCGCCAAAGCGTTGTCACCCAGCTCACGATAGGTCCGCGCCAGCCAATAGGCGCGATTGGCGCTGTCCGGCTTGTCCTGCACACGACGCAGCGCGAATCGATTCGCGCGCTGTGCGTAGCGGCGCGCAGCGACGTTGTCGCCGGCCTGACGGTACGTTTTCGCCAACGCCAGATTGGTCGAGACCTTTTCCGGGTCGCGCGCATATTTTCGCTGCAGCGTGGTCAGCGCCAGGTTGTTAAAGCGTTTGAAGCCCTCCTCGTCGCCGAGGTCGCGATAGTTGTCCGCGATCGTCCGCATCAACGCGGTGCGGCCGGGTTCCTGCTTGAACACATGCAAGTTCAATTTTAGCGACACATCGTAACGGTCGTAATTTTCGTACCGGTCGGCGAATTTTTCGTAGCCGTTCAACAGGCGATTGTCGATATCCGCGCGCCGCGCGGGGTTCGCATAAACCGTCCAGGTCGTGCCGACCGCCAAAATTACGACCGTCACTGCACAAACCAGAAAACCCGTCGCTAACGCCGACCGCGCGGACGCCGGCAACGTGGGCGGCCGCGCAAGATCGACCCCGCTGCGTCCGAGATACCAGTAGTAAATCGCCATCAGCGCCAGTCCCAACGACACCAGAATTTCCGCCACCTCCGCCTCGTTGAAGCTGAACAAGCCGATTTCCAGCGGCGCGGCGAGCACGAACGCGGGGCTGAGAAAAAGCGGCGGCGCGGGAACACCGAGACGCCAGAGCAGGAATGCGGGACGCGCCCCGAAGGCCACAAGCAGCGGATAAATGAGGCCGTAAATCGCGAGGCTGCTGGCGAGAGTATATTCGATCGTGTCCTTGATCACCGTGTCGATGGGCCCGGTCACCAGGTTATGCAGATTGGTCTCGCCCTGGATGTTGTGCTTCTCGAATAACTCCGGCGACTCGAAGCCGAAGATGCGCTGGCCCCAGGAGATCTCCTCCAGCACCACATAGAGACAGGCGAGCGCCAGCAACCCGAAGAACCAGCGGAAGTGGTGCCCGCGCCAGGCGATCAGGAAGGAGAAAATACAGGCGATGAGAAACAGGTAGGTCTGCGCCCATTCGCCGTAGAGATCCTCATAGGTGGCCCAGATGTAGGCGGCTGGAAACCACAGCGCCATGGCGCCGTAGAACGCCACCACCGCCGCCACCAACCCGAGCGCGACCAGCGCTGGATTTAGAGGGGTCAGTACCCTTTTTGTCGTCATTTCATCTTTTAAGGCTGTCAGTACCTTATTTTTCCTTTTTGAGTACTTTTTTGGATTAGCTAGGATCCCACCAGGCTTTCCAATGGAATATGAAGCCGTTTATGCAGCTTTCGTATCATCTCCAAAGAAAGGCTGCGCTTTCTGTTCAGCACTTCCGACACCCGCGAGCGACTACCCAAAATGGGTTCCAGATCCCTGCGCGTCAGGCCTTGCTGCTCCATACGAAACAATATGGCATCCACAGGATCCGGGGGATCGATAGGATGGTGTTTGGTTTCATAGGCATCGACCAGGGTCATCAGAACATCCAGACGATCTCCTTCCGGTGTGTCGGGTTCCGCGCCCCACAACAAATCAATTTGCGCTAGCGCATGATCGTAATCCGCTTCGGTCTTGATGGGCTGAATGTCCACTACACTGTCTCGACGTCTATCTTGTCATACTCGGCATGGGTGCCGATGAACTTAACGAACAAGGCCTGCCTCTGATAGTCCACCGCGGTCACCAGACAGTATTTGTTACCACCGATATTGAATATCACCCGGTTGTTGGCGACGAAACTGGCATTGCGATACATAGCCTTGATGTCGCGAGGCTCGAGCCAATGCGCTTTACGCGCTTCGTCGTACCAGGCACGGAGCGGCTGCTCGGCATCTGCATGTCGCCCCCAGAACGCTCGCAAAGTCCGTTTCGCGATGACTCTCATGACGGCATTATATCATGTTCCCAAATTGGGAACAATTGATTGGGTGACGGAGAAGGAGTCAGCGCCCTTTTAGTCTGGTCTCGCGCCGTCGGGTCCCTGGAATTAAGCATGCTGTCCCCGGAATAGGATACTGTATATCTATACAGTATACTGGCTCGGCTATGCCGAGTCCCTACGCCGAACTGCATTGCATCTCCAATTTCACCTTCCTGCGCGGCGCCTCCCGCCCGGAGGAGCTGGTGGCGCGAGCCCATGCCCTGGGCTACTCGGCCCTGGCCATCACCGACGAGTGCTCCCTGGCCGGTGTGGTGCGGGCGCATATGACCACAAAAGGGTTAACCGATAAGGCCGACGAAGCCCTCAAATTGATCATCGGTGCGGAATTCCGGCTGGCCGATGGACCGCGGCTGGTCTTGCTGGCGACGGATCGTGACGGCTACGGCAATCTTTCCCAACTCATTACCCGTGGGCGGCGCGCGGCGGATAAGGGGGCCTATCGTCTCGAGCGGCAGGATTTGGTGGATGGGGTTCCGGGGTGTCTGGTTTTATTAGTTACAAGGGACAAGTTACAAGATACAAGA
>CAMYOD010000019.1:0-8461 GCA_947259975.1 uncultured Gammaproteobacteria bacterium | reverse complement strand
ACCCTGACTGCGATCCGCCTCGGCCTGCCGGTACACGCCGCCGGTCATAAACTCTATGCCAACGGCGAGCGGCATCTGCGCAGCCGTCGGGCCCTCAGCCGACTCTATCCGCCTGAATTGCTGGCCGCGAGCTGTAGCATCGCTGCGCGCTGTGATTTCTCCCTGGATGAACTGCGCTACGAATATCCGGAAGAACTGGTGCCGACCGGTGAGACGCCGGCGAGCCAGCTAAAGAAACTCACCCTGGCCGGCATGCGGCAACGCTGGCCTGACGGCGTGCCGGCGAAGGTCAGCAAACTCGTTGCCCATGAACTGCAACTGATCAACGAACTGCAGTATGAGCCTTACTTTCTCACCGTCTATGACATCGTCCAGTTCGCTCGTGCGCAAAACATCCTCTGTCAGGGCCGCGGCTCCGCCGCCAACTCGGCGGTGTGTTACTGCCTCGGCATCACCGAAGTGGACCCGGCGCGCATGGACATGTTGTTCGAGCGTTTTATTTCAAAAGAACGCAACGAGCCGCCGGATATCGACGTGGACTTCGAACACGAACGACGCGAGGAAGTCATTCAATACCTCTACCAAAAATACGGCCGCGACCGCGCCGCCCTGGCCGCCACCGTCATCAGTTACCGGCCGAAGAGCGCCCTGCGGGATGTGGGCAAGGCCCTGGGACTGAGCCTGGAGCAGGTGGACCGGTTAGCCAAGGCCATGGCCTGGTGGGACGGTAGGCAGATCGCTCCGCAACGGCTGCGGGAGGCGGGCTTCGATCCCGACAACCCGCACATCCAACGGGTCGTCGCCCTGAGCCATGAGATCCTCGGCTTTCCCCGCCACCTGTCGCAGCACGTGGGCGGTTTCGTGATCTCCCGCGGCCCCCTGTCACGGTTGGTGCCCATCGAAAATGCGGCCATGGCCGAACGCACCGTGATTCAATGGGACAAGGACGACCTGGATGCGCTCGGGTTACTCAAGGTGGATTGCCTGGGACTCGGCATGTTGACCGCCATTCACCGCGCCTTCGATCTGATCACACAAACTCGCGGCCAGCCCATGAGCATGCGCGCCGTGCCGGCGGAGGACCCGGCGGTCTACACCATGATCCAGGCCGCCGACACCATGGGCGTGTTCCAGATCGAATCCCGTGCGCAAATGGCCATGCTGCCCCGCTTGCGACCCGCCAACTTTTACGACCTGGTCATCGAAGTGGCGATCGTGCGGCCCGGTCCCATCCAGGGCGACATGGTGCACCCTTATCTGCGCCGCCGGCAGGGCCTGGAGCCGGTCACCTATCCAAATGCAGCGGTGCGCGAGGTGCTGGCACGTACCCTGGGCGTGCCTATCTTCCAGGAACAGGTGATCAAACTCGCCATGGTGGCGGCCGGCTTCAGCCCCGGCGAGGCGGATCAGCTGCGCCGCTCCATGGCCGCCTGGCGGCGCAACGGCAACCTGGACCACTTCGAGCAACGCCTCAAGGGCGGCATGCGGGAACGAGGTTACAGCGCCGAATTCGCCGAACGTATCTTCCAGCAGATTCAGGGTTTCGGCGAATACGGCTTTCCCGAATCCCATTCCGCCAGCTTCGCCCTGCTGGTCTATGTCTCCGCCTGGCTCAAGTATTACGAACCGGCCGCGTTTACCTGCGCGCTGTTAAACAGTCAGCCCATGGGCTTCTATGCAGCGGCGCAACTGATTCAGGATCTGCAACGCCACGGCGTGGCAGTGCGACCGGTGGCTGTGAATATCAGCGACTGGGATTGCACTCTGGAAAAAGAAAAAGGGGACAGCCCCCTTTTTGCTGACAAAACAAGGGGGGCCGTCCCTGCTTCGGGAAACATCGCCCAACAACCTGCGCTGCGGCTGGGGTTACGCATGATCAAGGGCCTATCCAAAGTCGGCGCCAAACGACTGGTGACGGCACAGCGACAGGCGGCGTTTACCAGTCTCGATGACCTGGCGCGGCGCACGCGCCTGAAGCCTCGCGACCTGGAAGCCCTGGCCGCCGCCGACGCCCTGGCGGGCCTTGCCGGTAACCGTCACCAATCCAGCTGGACGGTGGCCGGCCTGGAGCCGGCGATGCCCTTGTTTGTTCGGGAACAGGTTACCGACGCCGCCCGGATTGAACATGCACAACCCATGGCGGCCCAGGGCGGTGGCCGAAGCCCCCGAAAAGGGGACAGTCCCCTTTTTGTTGACGAAAAAAAGGGGACTGTCCCCTTTTCCGTCCCCTTTTCCGAGGCGGACGGCGTGCTCGGCCATAACCAGATTCCCGAGGCCATTCCTTTGTTACGGCCGCCCACGGAAGGCGAAAACATTGTCCACGACTACAGCCATCTGGGCCTCACCTTACGCCGTCATCCCGTCGCGCTTTTGCGGCCCCGTCTCAGACAAATGGGTCTGCTGTCTGCCGAGGAGGTGTTCAAGATCACCCATGGCGAGAAAGTGCGTACTGCCGGGCTGGTCATCTGCCGGCAATGCCCGAGCAGTGCTTCCGGAGTGATCTTCATGACCCTGGAAGACGAAACCGGCATGCTGCAGGTCATCGTCTGGCCGAGCCTGATGGAGAAACAGCGGCGCGTGCTGCTAGGCGCGCGACTTATGGAAGTCGCCGGCGAAGTGCAGCGGGAAGGGGAAGTCTTACACGTGATTGCGGACCGCCTGCGGGATCACACGCCCCTGCTCGGCAAGCTGCTGATCCGCTCGCGGGATTTTCATTAACGAAAGAAAAGGGTACTGGCCCCTTTCTCCTCGCTTCTCTAAACCCTTTTTCCTAATCGAGAAACCGCAAGGCATCCGCTGCCTGTGTATCGGTGGTCACCTGTACGTACTGCTCGGCCACATCTGGCGCATCGTTGACTACCTGCCCCTCCAATTCCAACCAGGCATGACCCGCCAGCTTCTCACCCTCCCGACGTACCCCAAGCACCAACCTCGGCGCGAAACCGCGCCGTAGCAACAATGTTCGCAAGGCCCAGGCGCGACGTAGGCAATTCATGGGTCGGATATGGTTGCGCACGGCAATGCGAAACAGCCTGCCGATCTCCTGTGGCGACCGCGCCCCTGGCCGCTTCGCACCATACGCGACAACCTCGCGCAACAAACGCTTGCGCCAAAACGAATAGGGCAGCAACCTCACCCGCAGATCGACCGCAAGGAGTGTCCACCACGCCTCCCAGATGACAAACCAATCCCGCAGCGGCAGGCCGACTCCCGTACGAAACTTCCTAAGGAGCCTGCTCGACAAGACCATGTTCCTCGAGCTGCCGCAGCAGATCATTCAGATCGCTACGCAAGGTCTCGACCGTCGCATCGAACTCCTGCGCCAGCGCCTGTACGACCGTGTCCGGATCACCCTGCTCCCGCACCAGTTCGAGCATTCGTGAGCCGACATCATCAAGGCCGAAATACTCACCACTGTCCAGATTGAGGAGCACGGCCTCGCCGCCTACGGTCTGGAAAACCACATTGGCGGGAACAGTATATGTGGGCATGATTATCTATCTCGCTCTGCGCCGTATACCGAGTGCATAGAAATGTGAAACGCACTACAGATTGCGATCCTATATCTAGCGTATACTATCTTGTCGTCACCTGAAAAAACGATCAGATAGTCACGGCGCACAGACACTCTCCGATCCCAACCGCGCGACGCATGTCCTCATTCAGCCAATACCTTTTCGCCTCGCCGGCCAGGTTTCTGCTCGCCGCGATCATGGCCGCAATCGCGGTGGGCCTGATCATCGGCGAGGTGTTGAGCCGCACGATGCTGCCGCCGGTTGCGCCGGCCGATACTATTGCATCAGGTGGGCACCAAAAAGCAGCGGCGCGGCGGCCAACCAAGGTAGCCGCGACCGCCGACCCGCCACGCGAGTCGGCGATCAGCGAGCCTAGCATAAACCTGACCCTTGCCGGCGTGCTGGCGGGTAATACAGCTGCGCAATCGCAAGCCTTGATCATGATTGACAACACAGCTGCGCGCACCTATCGGCCGGGTGAACAAATTGGCGAGACGGACTACGTGTTGCACGCGATTCAAGACAACAGCGTGCTCGTCGCACGTGGGGAGCGCATCATCCGATTGCCGCTCGTCAGAGCTGCCGCGGTACCACGAGATCGCGAGATCTTACAGAGAGAGGGCCGGGTCTTTCCTTTCTAGATTCTCTTACCGTAATAATCGACGAATTCAATTTTTCAAGGGGTATTCAACGTGCCAAAGTCATTCAATGTCGCCGTCTGTTTTATCGCTGGCCTTCTTTCCGCGTCTGTGGCAAACGCGGATATCTTGCTGCGTTTTTCAACGGATGGTAAGTCTCCTGCACCTCAAGCGAAAACAGATATTCTTGAATTGTATGTCACAGATGGCAAGGCTCTTATGCTGGCGGCGACGTCTACCGGCACTGCGTATAGTGCCTACTTTGATTCAGCGACGGAGGCCTTTCAGATTGTACATCCTCATCGCGACGGTTACTTCAGTCTTCGGTTGAAGGATTTGCTCGCCATGAAGCGGTCGTGGAACGAAGCCCGGAAAATGTTGGCAAAGGCAGAAGGGCTGGCAAAGACGGAAGCACAAACAGCTGAGCTGCAGCAGATGTCAGACATGCACGACAAGCTATACGGTGGCGGCCCGGCAACGGCTCCAAGTTACCAATTTAGCGAGAACGTTACGGATGTAGCTGGCTATCCCTGCAAAAAGGGAAAAGTGCTTCGAGACAGCGTTCTGATTCGAGAAGTATGTGTCGCCAGGCATGATGACTTGCAGATTGACGCCGTGGATCAGCATACATTGGCGGAAATGAATCGTGTCGCCTTCGCCATCGCCAACTCGGTGCGCGCAGGTGCAGCCCAGATCCCCCGCTTCGCCCTCGACGTGAGAGACGGTGTACCGGTATCAAGCACTTACCTGGATCAACCGAAACGGCCACGGACGCTGCGACTTTTCGAGATTGTGCGCAAGGATATCCCGCCGGCGACCTTTGAAATACCTGCTCGTCTTGGTCGCATCGGCGTACCCGGCATGGGGTCCTGATGCCGCATGGTTGAGTCGGAAAAGTTAACGCGTCAAGTCCTCAACAATCGCCTGGCGAACCTCCTTTAATCGGTCCAACCCATTGGGATAGCGAAGCCGCCGAACGGGGACGTTTTCGGCAATTGCCGCAAATTGGGCCAGCCGCGCAGGCTGGAATCCGAGCGCCTGGACAAGAAAGCGGCCGAACGAGTTCCGCACCAGATCGATGACCGCATCACGCTGAGGAATCGGCGTGATCGCGACCTCCGCCGCCTCCCCTGCATCTACCCGGTCGAGTACGTACATTGCCTCGATCACAAGAGGCTCTGACTGAAATGCGCCGAAATCCGCCTCGAGCACTGAGGCCTTCTGTTTCTCCGACTGCGGATGCACGCGGGACAGCGCGGATTTGTTCCTGACGAAGCGCTCCGCCAGTTCCGGCCACATACGCATCTCGTGGTGGCCCGGATACACCACAGCGTTGCCGTCTACGACTCTAACGGGAGCGATGTCATCACTGGCCAGGGCGTGCCCGGAAGCGACAAATTCCGCGGCTAGCGAAGACTTACCGGAGGTACTCTCGCCCAGAAAGAGAATAGCGCCGCCTCCAACCCTGACCACGGAGGCATGGAGCACGACGACGCCGCGGCACTCGAGCCAATAGCAAAGCACGGGGCCCAGGAAGATTCCTTCCAGCGACAATTGTTCCTGTGGGTGAGAAATGTAGGCGACGATTCGATTGCCTGAGATTACAAAATCCGGACCCTGCAAGAAATGCAATACTTCGGTGTCGCCGTGGCGGTACAGAGTCAGCAATCTTTCAGACCGCGGCCCTCGTGGCAGACTTTCGAATATGGGCGTTTCGTTTTCGCGGTCGAAATCCGGCACCGGTCCCTGCCGGCACGTAAAGATTACATCGGGATCATCGCGCGTGGGCGACAGACCGTATGTGAAAGGGTAGTCCGACGCTAAGGAAATACCGTAAATGCTGTACCTTCGAAAAGGGGTTGCTTGCTCCGGTTCGATCACCACGCCGGTCAAACGATCTCCCGGCGTGCGCAAGGCAACTTCACTTGAAAATAGTTGGTAACTTTAATTCTTGGCGCAACGGCAGACATATTGTAAACCGTAGGATAAACCCTTTCGCCGTCTTGCCGTCACGCGGTTACCAGAAGTCCAAGCGTGCGAGGAATACTGGGGCCCGGCCCCAATTCTTGCGGCTACGTGAAATCTGAGCCGGTCACGGTAAGTGGGTCCGATTCAGTAATTCCGGTACCCCCAGCTCGTGTAATCTCCTTGAGATTACCCCAATTGATCAGCTGCGGGCGATGGTAGCATTTGTATGGCGATTCTACGGCATCGGCTGCGGCCGAATCGCCCGGCGAATTTCTAAGTATCAGCTTGTCAGTCATTGTCTACCCCCAATTGCAATATATCTGCGCCGTTGCGCCAGACATCTTGTTGTACGTTCTATCGCATTATTGTTGTTCTAAATCTAATCGACGGTGACCGCCGTTCCGAAATATTCCTGAAGCCACAGCTCGGCGGAGAGAGGAAACCAGAACTGTAATACGTCGCGGTCAGAACCCGTCGCGCAAAATCGGGTCCACAGCTCACGTAAGCGCGGTGCATCAACGACCCCTAATTTACCCAAAATCGGGTCGCGAAACAATTCGGAAACCCGCGTCGCGGCAACGCCGCGCAGCACTTGGGCAAGGTAGGCGGCCGACAGGGTTTTGTCGCGGCGCGCCGAGATCCGTGCCGGTAAATTGGCGCCCAATGCCTGCCGCAGAACCCGCTTCCGGGCGCCGCGCCAATACAGGAGCTCGGGCGGTACAGATGTCACGAACTCCGCAATACGGCGATCGAGGAAGGGGTGACGGGCGTCGATACCTTTTTTGGCACTGAAACGATCGAACGCGTAAACGGCGTCCCGTACGCCCGAGAGAACGGTTGCCCTGCGCGCGATCGTCCGCCTGGCAGGTCCGCGAAATCCAACGCCCGCCGTCGTTCCTGGGCGGGCCTCGAGATTGTGGCGCGCGGCGAACTCGGGGCGAATCCAATCGGGCAATGCCGTTAGTGGCTTCACGCGACCTAAGCGCCGCAGACCTTCATCCAGGCCTACCGGAAGCATGGGTTGTATGAACGTGCGGTAAAGCATGCGCGCCATCGACTGCGATTCCTCGCGGGCATCCAATAACGCCGCTCCCAATGCGCTTAGGTGGCCTTGGAGCAGTTTCTCCAGATAGACCAGCGGTGTGCCGCTGACCATGCTGTCGCCACCGTGTCCGGTAAGGATAACGCGCCCTCCTTGTTCCCGCAGCCGGTCCAAAAACTGTTCGCTCACCCGCCATAGATACATGCCGGGACGCTCGAGGTCTGGGACGGGGAATCCGCCTGCGCCAAAATAACCGCTCTGGTTAACGTCCAAATACTGAACGTCGATGCCTAGCTCATCGTGCATCGATTGACTGTAGAACCGCTCATCACATTCCCGAACCGAGCTGAAGGCAAGCGACAACGCAATCAGGCCGTCCCGATTTCCACCCGCCGTGAGTTCCCTGTGTGCCAAGGCCGCAACCGATGTGGAATCCAGGCCACCGCTCATCGCGGCTCCTATCCGACCGGCGACCGGCACCCGCAACCGATCGCTCACGGCACGTGTCAGGATCTCGCGAAAATGTGCACCATAATCACGAGAATCCGCATAGCGAATACTGTCTTGCGTATCTATGTTCCAATAACGTTCGACACGTACGCCGGCCGGCCCCGCTACGAGGCGGTGCGCCGGCGGCAGCCACTTGATAGCCTTAAACATCGTTGCCGAAAGATCAGAACAGCTGAAGACCAGATAGCGCACCAGGGCCTCTTCGTCGAGGCGATGACTGATCCCGGGCTTGGCCAGGATCTGTTGTGCTTCCGAGGCGAAACACACGGTATCGCCCACGAGCGCATAATGCAGCGGCTTCACACCCAGCGCATCCCGCGCCGCAAACAGTGTCTGTTTACGTTGATCCCAAATGACAAACGCGAAGTCACCGATAAGATGCGAGGCACAGGTCTCGCCCCAGCGCTCGTAGGCGGCCAGGATCAACGTTGCGTCACCGGGGCTGTCGCCCCGCAATAAGGGGTTGCCGTGCAGATCACGCAACAGCTCGTCGCGGTTGTCGATACGGGCATCGGCGGAGATGTGCAGCTCGCCATCCGGACTCGCCAATGGCTGTTGTTCGCTAACGGCTTCCGGGGTCGCATGCAGGGCAAGATGAGCGAGCCCGACGTTGCCCGCGACCCACGCCTGTGTGCCATCGGGGCCGCGGTACGCGGCGGCCTCGCTCATGCTCCGAAGGTCGCCGCCGTCCACCGGCCGGCCGGAGAAATCAACAATGGCACAGATACCGCTCATATCTCAGGGAAACCAGGGCTGGCTAATCGATGTGGCGCTCCGACGGATACTAA
>CAMYOD010000018.1 GCA_947259975.1 uncultured Gammaproteobacteria bacterium | reverse complement strand
CACCGCCGCCGCCGATGAGGGTGTCATTCTCGCCGTTGCCGTGCAGTTCATCCGCCGCGCCCTGGTCGAGGTGGGTGGATTGGATCAGGTCGAGGGTGCCGATGTTGCCGTCGCCACCGGTCACGCCATCGCCGAAGTTCAAGCCGGTACTGCCCACCGTACGAGTCTGCAGGACATCGTAATGCAACAGGCCGTTGTCGCCGAGAATCACATCCTCGCCGCCGTTACCGGTGACGGTGTCCGCGCCCTGGCCCGCGATGATACGGTCATCGTCGGCGCCGCCTGTGATCAGATCCGCCAGCCCCTCGTCCGCGCGCACGCTATGGATCGAGACGACGTTGTCGGTATGCAGGATGCGGTTGGTGGCGGGCACCTGGGTGATGACGCCGTGGTCACCGAGGATGATGTCGTCGCCGGCGTCGCCGTGCAGTTCGTCGGCACCCACCGCCAGATCGTCGCCGGTATTGGAGTTATCACCTATCGCCGGCGCGGTCACGACGCTCAACACCTGGATCCCCTCGAGGGTGGTGCGATCGAGCCGCGTCGACAGATCGACATTGAATCCGGAGTCGCCGTATATGTGGTCGAGACCGCTGCCGCCGTGGATGGTGTCGTTGCCGGAACCGCCCGCGAGATGATCCGCGAACGCGCCGCCGGTGACGCTGTCATTACCCTGCCCGCCGTAGACCACGACATTGCCACCGGCACCGCTGGCATTGATGATGTCATTGCCCGGGTTGAAGAATTCGCGGCCGGTGCCGTTGGGGATACCGAAGACCCCGTCGCCGACACCGATGGTAAAGCTTTCCCCGCTCAGGGTTTCACCGGCCTGCAGTGTCAGCGTCAGACCATCGGCGGAGATGCTGTCGACACGGAAGGTGCCGGTGTTGTTCTGGCCGGGGGCGACGATGTTGATGAACTGGCCGTCCTCGAAACCATCATCGCGCCAGGTGGTGGTGCCGTCGCGGGTAATGGTGTCGGCGCTGCCGGGACCGCCGGGCTCATGGGCGAAGGTGAGCTGCGGCGCGCCGGTCAGTTCGGCGTTGCCGAAGCTGAAGTCACTGCCGTCCTGTTGCGCGTCGCCGAACAAGATCAACGCCGAGCCGGAATCGGCACTGCTGCCGGTCACGGTAATCTGGTCGTTGCCACCGCCGCCGCGTACCACGGTGATGGTGTCCGCACTGGTGTCCTCGATGGTGAAGATATCGTCGCCGGTGCCGAGCAGGATATCCACCACCTCGAGCCCGCTGTAGGTGATACCGCCCGCATAGGTGGTGCCATCGATGGTCAGGTCACTGCCCATGCCGAGGCCGGACAGGTTGATGGGATCCACATGGCCGGCCAGTACCGTATCGGTCAACAGGCCCGGGTTGTTCACGTTGTCGATACCGTTCAGCACACTGCCGTCGTTGAACACGTTCAGGGTGTCGGTTTGTTCCGTCTCGACGGCGGTGACGGCGAGATCCGGTCGCGGATCGTCGGTCTCGGTGGGCAGCATGAGCGGGAACGCCAGTGACCGGTCCTTACCGGCCAGTACGCTGCCTTCGACGATCAGGGGTCCACGGATCTGGTCCACGGTATGGGGCTGGGCGCTGAATTTCTGTACTGGTTGGCTGCCGACCGCGGTCTGCCAGGCCGGATTGGCGGACACGGTGATTTCGATGGGCACATCCCAGCCTATCAAGCCCCCCGCCACACTGCCGTCGAAGGTCACCGTATTATTCGTCGCATCGAAACGGCTGTCGCTGCTCGACAACAGGGTCTGGCCGTCGGACAGGACATTGATGGTGACGGTGGTCGGAGTGGTCCCGTCGGCGAGGGTCGGCTGCGCGGTTAGCTGTAAGTGGTAGGTATCGTCGGCACCGCCCTCGACCACAAGGGTGGAACCGCCGGTTTCGCTCACCAGCACGCCCTTGGCATCGTTGTCGATGACCTCGACCTTGAGCTCGACGTCGTCCACCGCATCCCACTCGGAGCCTACCGCCAGATCGGTGGTGACGCTGTGCGTGATGCCGGCGCGGAACGGGTTCTCCGGCGTGGTGTCGGACGCGCCGCGGACCGTCACCGTCTGCGCCACATTCCAGGTCGTATCGGTGAAGGTTAAGGTGTTACTGCCGACTATCTCGGCCTGACCGCTGGCATCCGGCGTCAGGGTCACGGTCACGGTTTCGCCGCTCGCCGGCTGGCGGGTCAATGCGACGGTATAGGTGTCGTCGGCCACGTCCTCGACCACTTCGGTGACGTTGTCGGACTCGGTAATGACCAGGCCGGCAAAGTCGTCATCGACCACCGTCACCTCGACGTTGGCGATATCGATCTTGTTGTAATCGTCGTTACTGCTGCTGATGCTGTGATTGATGACGACGGTGCGCTCGCCTTCGATGGCGTTGTCGGAGGCCGCTTTGACATAGATCGTCTGGTTGCGCTCCCAACCGGTGATCATGTCCGCTGAATTCGTATCGAAGGTCAGCACCAGGGCCTCGAACCAGTCGGTGCCGTTGGTGGACACCAGCACCGAATCCGCCTCCCGGTCGAGCTCGCCGGCGCCAAGTTCCGTCGCGCTGAGGGTGCGTCGCAATGCGTCCTTGTCCTGGCTGCTCGGGCGGGTGGCCGACACGGTCATGTAGGCCACGGTGGCGGCGCCGGCGGCCGCGGCTTCAACGTCCGCCGCCGACACGCTCATGGACACCTTGTACTGGTCCACGGAACCGGCGAGATCCTCGACCACCACCGTGTTGCCGTCGGTGGTGCCGGTGCCGGGATCGATCGGATCGATGACCACCTTGCCGGTTTCGTCGTCCGCCACGTTCAGGCGGATACCGTCGACGAAAATGCCGTTGTAACCGGGATCGTCGCTCTCGATGCTGTGGTTGATGAAGCCGCTGCGGCCTTCGACACTCTGCGCGACGATCTTGCCGGTGACATCGCCGCCCACATTGATCGTATCGCTGCCGAGCCCGCCGATGATGGTGGTCACCACGTCCGGGTTAGTACTGAGGACGAAAAAGTTGTCGTCGCCCTCGAGGCCGTCCACTTCCGCGATCTCGATGTTCTCGTAGCCGATGCTCAGGCCGGCGCCGAATATGCCGTCCTCGGTGATGGTGAAGTTGTCCGCCAGCGGCGTGCCCAGCACCACCACGGTGTCGATGCCCGCGCCGCCGTCGATGCTCACCGGCGCGTTGATGTTGTACTCCACGGTATCGGCGCCGGCACCGGTATCGATGGTGATATCGAACAAGGCAAACGCCCGCACCACGAACTCATCGTCGCCGTCTTCGCCGAACAGTTTGAGCGGCGCCTTGTTACTGTAGACGGCGAAGCGGTCTTCGTCGTTACCGCCGTAGACCACCATGGGCAGGCTGATGCCGTTGCTTAGATAGGCCGGCGCCGGCATGCCCCCGGCGAGGAAACCGAGCAGGACTTCGGTGGTCTCGATGCCGTCGCCCAGGGCGATGCCGCGGGTGCCCGCGTCCCGTTCGCTGGCGAACAGCTGACCGATCTGGAAGGTATCCTTGTCGTCACCGCCGTCCAGCGTGACCATGGTGCTGGTATCGTCGGTGGCGAAATAATCATCGCCGCCCAGGCTGTTGATGCGCAGGCGGGCATTGATGGTCTCGTCGTAATTGATGCGCTCGAGACTGTCGTCGACCGCATTGAAGCCGCCGGCCTGGGAATCGTAGCTGCCGTTGAACTCGGCGACGAAGTACTTGCGCACCAGGAACACATCGCCATCCGCGGTGCCGTTGATGGTCAGGGTATCGGCGCCATCGTCGGGGGCGCCGGTATCGTGCACCTTGATCAGGTAATCGGTATCGCCGCCGCTGATATTCACCACCACGTCGTCGGTACCGCCCTCGCCGTCGATATCCAGACTGGTGGTCCGGGTGTGCAACTTGTTGACGGTGATGTCGTCGTTACCGCTGCCGCCGAAGATTCGGGTGTGACCCAACAGAGTCAGGGTATTGCCGGCCGGGTTCAGGGTGATGACATCGTCGCCCGCGTGACCGTTGATGACGATCTCGGCGGTGGTTGGCACACCCACCTCGCCCGGGTGCGGATAGTCGATATCCGGCTTACTGCCGGTGCCGTCGAAGGGCCAGGTGGTGGCGGTCCAGGGCCAGCCGGCGGTAACGCTGCCGATGATGTCGATCACATCCGCATCGCTCTCACCCTCGACCGTGATGGTCGGCGCCGCCAGGCTGCCCGCCACGGTGATGGTGCTGCCGGCGGCATCCACGTTCGGCGTCCCCGGCGCGGGCGCATTCCCGGCCAGATCACCCTGGTAGTCGCCCTGAATCTGAATCGAGTTGCCGGCCTCGATCGTGGCGCCGGCCTCGATGATGACGTCGTCGCCGCCGAGCAGGCGGATATCGTTCACCGCCTTGAGCACCAACGGCTGGTTGGTGACGCTGTCGGTGGCCTTGACGATCAGATGATCCGGCTCGTTGCCCGGGGTGCCGTCATCATTGGCGTCGTCGAGCGCGACCAGCAGGATGGAGTTTCCGGACCAGATGCTCTGCTCCTGGGTAATCGGGCTGGACGCGGTCACGGCGATGGAGCCACCAGCGATGAGACCGAAGGGATCGGCACTGAAACCACCGCCGATGGCCAGCGCGCCCAGGTTGTCCACCCAGACGCTGCCGGTGGTGGACAGGCCCTTGAGTACACCCACCGTAGTGGAAATGGTATTCGTCGCCTCGCCGATGTCGCCACTGGCGAACAGGAAGGTATTGCCGGCGGTGACGTTGCTGCCGCCGAGCGAATTGCCGTTGAGGATACGGCCGGCGGGCGCGGCAATAAACGCGCTGTTGCCCGGGTCGGTCTCGACGGTAAACAGGCGCAGGTCGCCCACCACCTCGATCAGATACGTATTGATCCCGCTGCTCGAGGTCAGCGTGCCGGTGCGGGTATCGATGTCCAGGTCGTCGCTGGCCAGGCCGATGGCGCTCAGGGGCGTGCCGGCAAGGCCCGCCTGCAGGGTGATGCTGGTGCCGATGACATCCGCTAACGGGTTATTGATGCTGGCCAGAGAATCGCCGGCGCTGAACAGCAGAACGCCGTTATCGACGATATCGGTCTCGGCGAAGTCCTCGTTGTCGAGTATGGAACCGTCGGCCTTGAGCCATACGTTGCCGCCGGTGGACTCCACCAGCCCCAGGTTGAGCACCCCATCGGAACCGGTTTCCAGCACGTCGAACACCTCGTGCACGAAGATGTCGGTACCGGCCTGCGCGTCGAAGGTGCCCTTGGAGATGGTTTCGACGAAATGCGACCCTGTACCAATGGCCCCGCCCGCGGTCAGGGTCAAGTCACCGGTGAGGAAATCCCAGAAATCGGTTTCGCTGCTGCCTGCCACCGGCGGTATCTGGGTATCGTCGTTGTCGTAATCGAAGATGCTGCCGTCGGCGCTGAAATTGATGACATTCTTCGCGTTCACCGAGACGATATGCACGTCGCCCGGCTCGAGTCCGGTGCCCGGATCATAGGCCTTGACCTCGATATGGATCTCGCTGTCGGCGCGGGCGACCAGGGTCGAATTCGGCGACAGGTGCAACAGCAGTGGGTCGGCCGCGGTGCCGATGCTCTCCTGCTCGGCCTCGAGGATCAGGTTGTCACTGATGATGTTGATGATGTCGTTGACACCGGTGAGTCCCGGCTGCGCATCGTAGATGCCCTGCTGTACCTTGATGATGGCGTCGCCGCCGGCGTCGACCTGGTCGATATTGATGGTGCCTTCGGAGCCGAGGAACAGATTCGTCGCGGCGGAGGCATTGACGATGCCGCTGCTGCTCACGTCGACATCGTCGCTACGCACCACGACGATGGACTGAATGCTGGCCAGCGCGGCCTCGCTGGCGCCACGCGGATCAATCACGTTGCCGGTGCCGTCGAGCCCGTCGTAGAAGGTGACTTCGTGCAACTCGGCGCCGGCCAGCGCGACCTTCTCTTCTGTCGTTAAGGTATCCAGTTCGTTCAGATTAATGGTGTGCTCGGTCTCGACGGTGTTACCGATACCACCGGTGTGCGAGATGACGGTGATGTTGCCGCCGATGAGATTGGGATCCTCGGTGGTGGCGGTGGTGCCGGAGACCGACTTGGGCCGCAGGATGGTCTCGTTGATATGGGCGTTCTGCAGCTGTTCCAGGGTCCAGATGGCGTTCTTGGCGAACACGCCGGCCTCGGACAGGCTGTGCCGCGCACCGTCGCCGGCGGTGGGCGTGCCGAGGGAGACGATATTGCCGGTACCGGTAATGCGATGGGTGACGCCGCTGGCGGTGGACGGATCCAGCGTCACCAGATCGGTCAGGGCGGCGTTGCGGTGCAACTCGATCTCGGTGGTGCCGCCGATCAGCTTGACATAATAGGTGCCGCCGTCGCTGAGGCCACCGATGTCGGCGCCGCCCATGCTGTTATAGAACACCTTCTGGCCATCGCTGAAGTTGGCCACGGCGGCTCCGACGTCGATGGTGTCGTTCGCACTGCTGACCTTGTCGGCGGGAACGAAGTTGACCGCGGAAATGTTCTCGGCCAGCTGAATGACCCCCGGGGTGCCGGTCTGCACGACGTAATAGACGTTGCCGTCCACCAGGTTGCCGAGATCGTTGCCGCCACCGTTGCTATAGACCACCTCCAGACCGGGGGTGAAGACATTCGCGCCCACATCGATGCTGTCACCGCTGATGTCGGTGTGCCCGAAACTGGTGTGCAGGGGATCGGCAAAATAATGGTCGGACCCGGTCACCGCCCCCAGGGTCAACGCCTTGGCGCCGACGCTGGAAATGCTATGGAAGGGCCCGGTGGCGGCGGCCGCATCCAGGGTGATCAGATTGCTGCCGGCCGCATCCGTCGAGAGCTCGACGGTGGTGCCGGTGACGCTCTGTACATAATAGGTAGCGCCGTCGACCAGCCCGTCCACCGGGTCACCGCCGTTGCTGGCGTAAACCACCTGCTGGCCGTTACTGAAGCTGTGGCTGCCGACCTCGATGGCGTTGCCGCTCACGATGCCGCTGGTGGTGGGATCGAAACCGGCCACGTCCGGATTCTCGCCCATGGCGTCGGCATAGGACGCCGCCAGCTTGATGTCCGGATCCAGCAACTGCAGGCGATGGCCGGTGGCGGCGGTCTCGGCGACAAAGGCATTGTCGAGACTGACCACGCTGCCGTCCGCAAGATTGGTGAGCCGGATCAGGTTCGGGTTGGTGCCGTCCACCTCGACCACGTAGGAGATATCGGCGATGAGGCCGCCGACGCTGACGTCGGAGCCGGTGCTCTTCTGATAGGACACTTTGTCGCCGGTGCTCAGCCCGTGGCCGGCGCCCAGATCGATGGTGTTTGCCGTGTAATCAAGATTCGCCTCGTCGAATCCGCGCTCGGGATTGTCGATCACGACGAAATAGCGCTGGCCGTCCACCAGGCCGCCGATGTCGGTGCCGCCACTGTAATAGACGATGGCCTGGCCGTGCACCAGGTCGTGCTCGCCCAGATCGATACTGGAATCCGCCTGCACTCCCGCAGCACCGAAGGTATTGGTGGGTATCGAGGTCTGATAGACGAAGTCCGGGTCGTACACGTCCGGGTCGTAGGCATCCGCGGTGGCGATGTTACCGACGGCACCGTAGGTCTGATGCAGGCTGTGATATTCCGCGGTGCGCTTGTTCTCCAGCGTCTGGATCGCGGCGACGGGATCGACGCCGAGATCGGTGTAATACTGGGTGTAGAACGCCTGTTCCTCGGCACTCAGGGTGACCGACTGGCTGATGTTGTAGCTGCCGCCGTTCTGCTCGCGGTACTTCCAGTAGGTGTGGTATTCATCGGTGCGCACGTTTTCGTAGGCGCTGGTGGTCGCCTCAATGGCTTGCCAGGCGCTTTCCTCGGTGGCGCGCATTTTCTGCCACAGGCGCAGCAACTGCTCTTCGGTGCGGGGATCGCGCCGCTCCTCGGAGTTGGCATCCACCAGATCGCCGCTCATGAGTTCGAGGCGAATATCGCCGAACTCGCTCTCGATGTTGTCCAGATACAGATTGCCGGATTGTTCCTTGAGGCTGATGTCGCCGGGGGCCCAGGCCATGAGGAACGACTGCTGGGCGTCGGTACCGGTGTCCACGGTCAGCGGCAGACCGCCGCTGAGGTCGCCGATCTGGCCGGTGGTGGCGCTCAAGGCGACACTGCCACCGCGTACCACGGAACTGACATCCTGCGCGAGAATGCTTTGCTGCCCGGTGAGCACCACCTGGCCGTTGGTCTTGCTGGTGATGACCTCGTCCACCGTCAACGACCCGGTGGTCTCCGTGATCTGAATCGTGCCGTCGGTGGTGACCGCGCGCAGCGCGCCGCCGGCATTGTTTTCGAGATTGGTTTGTATCGGCGCGGAGGCGCCGATGCCGTGCCCCGCATTCAGTTCGATGTCGATGCCGTTGACCACGGCGACATCGTTGATCTGCCCAATCTCGTCACCGGCACTGAGCGTAGTCTTGCCGCCGTGGTTGGCGATGTTGCCGTTGATGAGGATGTCTTTGGGTGAGGTGATCTGCACATACGGCTGCTGCCCTGCCGCGGCGAACACGTCATAGCCGGTAAAGATAATATCGATCGGGTTCGATGCATCGATGCTGTGGTAATGCAGCTCCTTGTGGCCGGTGGTTCTCCATTCCTCCTGGTAGGTGGTGGTGGTACCCCAGCCGTCGTCCTCATCCCAGGGTCCGTTGGTGCGGACGGTCTCATTACCGGACACATCCGGGCCATTGGCGTCGGTGGTCTGCCAATCGAAGGCGTAGGTGTAGTCCTCGCCGCCGCCGCGGGTGATATAGATGCCGGCCGCGCCGTCGAGGATATCGATGCCACTGATCGGGGTGGTGGTCGGACCGTTGACCACGTCGCTCGGATCCGGCGACCAGGAATCGAGGCCGGCCCAACTTGACGAACCCCATTTGGTGTAGGTCTCGGTGAGGAAGTCCTGGCCGGTGACCCAGTTGTAGCGCTGGCCAGCCACCGGCGTGTAGCTGGTGGTGCGGGTGTCGTTGATCGTAGTCTCGGTCTTGGCCGACTCGAGCACCTCGTTGGTCACCGGGTCCCGGGGGGCATCGTCGAGATAGGTCTTCTTCTGGATATCGTCGCCGATGCGGGTGTATTCGGTGACCGTCGCCGGGCCGAAGCTGGTCGTGCCCCAGGCGTCGGTGGTCTGCGAACGGGTCGCCAGATCGGTGATCTTGAGAAAACCCTCGATGCCCTGGCCGTTGGGGCCGCTGGTGCCGGCATCCAACTCCAGAAACGACAGATCGTAATTGGTGTTGTTGTCGATATTGATGCGGCCGTAGCCGTCGATCACCTTGAGTTCGCCGTTGCCGGTGCTGAGGATCTCACCGTAGAGTTCCATGCGGCCACCCTGCACCGTGACCGGGTCGATCTCGATGCGATTCAGCTCCGCGTTGTACCAGACATCGATATTGTCAGTCGCGTAACCGGTGTCCAGCTTGTACTTGGTGAAGTCGTAATTGGCCTCGATACCGGCGCCGGCGATTGCATCTTGGGTACCCCAGGCATCGCCGGCCTTGTGCTTACTCAGCGCCTCTTCCGCGGCGTCGATCTGGTCCTGCACCGTCGCCAGCGTGCCCATCTTGGTCGAGTCGATGGTCACCTGGTAGTCGGCGATGCCGCTCTGGATGGTGCCGTTGATGTTCAGGTACTTGGCACTGATGAAGACGTTGTTGCCAAAGATAAAGCCGCCGCTTTGGGTATTCGGCGCATTGATCGCGGCGCTGACCTGCCCGTCGATCCCCGCCTCTGTCAGCGCATCGACAGGCACGAGCGTACCGCTGCCACCGGCGCCGCCGCTGTGGGTGTAGCTCGGCGATGGACTCGCGGGGCCGGTACCTGAAGTGCCGTTGGCGTTACCGTAGCTCTGGGTACTATTAGCGACCGCCGACCACAGGGTATAGGGCGCGTCGCCGTAGTTCTGCAGAGTATCCGTATAGGACTGCACGAAGCTGCCGTTGGGGGCGAAGAAACTCAAGTCGGCGGCCTGGATGGTGCCTTTGCTGATGATGCTGCCGCCCTGGTTGGTGACGCTCAAGGAACCGCTGCGGTTGGTGATATCGCCCGCGAGTTCGATGTCCGGCGCCTTGTCAAACGCGGGGAAGCCGCCGTTACCCGGGCGATAGGTATTTTCGATGGTAATCGCCGGCGCTAATTCGCTGGATGCATCCACCGCGTCGCCCAGCGAGTTCACCGTGCCGGTAAAGCCGTGGGCGGTATCTTCCAGCCGTGAGTAATTGAACAGCACCTTGCCGCCGGACTCGGTGGGGATGCTGATCTGCTGCACCCGTAGATAGGCCGGCGTCTTGTTGAGGATATCGACCTTGACGTTGCCTGGCGCGTCCAGTATTCCGCCACCATCCAGGGTCTCGCCCAAAACCAGGATGGTGCCGGAGGAGGCCTCGATATCGTCGAGGATGATGTAGGGGACGGTGAATTCCTTGATGAACACCGGGTCGTCGGCGAAGTTGCCGTCACCGCCCTGGTCCACGCCGTCCACATTGCCGAAGTTGACCAGGTTAAGGCCGATCGCCTCGTTGATGACCCGGTCCGCCTCGATCTTGAATTGATTCTCGCCGAAGGCGTTATAAAGCTCGATCCAATGATCGTATTCGTCCGCCAGCACCGAACCGACCTTGAGCTGGCTGAACTGGAAGGTGAGGATTTTCGCGTTCGGGTTGGTATCCGGCGCCGGCGCCAGGGTGCTGACACCGTCCCAGGTGGTCTGCTGGACGTCGAAGGTGTCGTCGTCGGGATCCGGCGTATTCTTGGTGTCGTAGTTGATGAGCGACACCGCCAGGGACTGGTTCTTGTTGATGCCGACGTGCACGTCACCGTCGATGGTGACATTGGCGGTGACTTCGTTGATGTTGGTGCCGCCGGCGATCTCGGAGATGGGCACGTCGACGCCGCGCACCTCGATGGTGCCGCCGCCGCCGAGTGCGCCGCCGAGTGCGCTCAACCAGCTGGCGCCTTTACCGTAGGCGGTGACCAGACCGGTGAACAGGGTATTGGCGGCGAAGGTGGCGTCACCGCCGGAACTCAACACCGCATTGTTATTCACGGTGATGTCGTGCTTGGTCTGCAGGCTGGCGGTGGAATCCAGGCCCGAGATCGGAATCAGGGACACATTGAGTTCGTCGGCGAAAGCGAATAGATCGAAGGAGTCCAGATTACCCTCGTGATCGCCGCCGGCACGCAGATTGATGTCACCCTGAGCGGTGATGTCGGCGCCGGTGCCGACGATGATGTCGCTCTGGGCATGCATGATCGCTTCCGCGTCCATAATCGCCGCCGACGCGAGGCCATAGGTATGCACGGTCGGCTGCACGGTGAGCTTGCCCTTGCTGCGACTCTGCAGATCCACATCCCCCACCGTGGTGATCTGCGCGTCACTGCCGATTTCTACCTTGCCGAGTACACCGTAGGTGGGTGCGTTGTCCGGATCGTCGCCCACGTAACCGCCGGCGGTGATGCTCGAGGTCGCACCGGAACCGACGATCAGGCCGCCGGTATCCAGACGTACACTGTCCTCGCCTTCGATATCGTTAAGCACGTTGACCCGGAACAGGCTGTTGCCGGCGGCATCGCCGACCACATTGATCACCGCATTGCTGCCGATAAGGGCCTGGGTATCGTGGAAGATCGTGGTTTCGCTTTCCGCGGCATTGCCCTGCAGTACGCCGCCGGACCCGGCCTGCACATTGTTTTCATCCGCGCCGAGCAGATTTTTGCGCGCGATGTTTTGCGCATCGACCAACACGCTCTGGGCGGTGATGTTGGTGCCGTTGCCGATGCTGGCCTCGACGATGGCATCGTCATAGTTATTGGCCCAGGAACCGCTGAAGCCCACCGCCGAGGCCTGAATGGTGTCGGTCTTGGCATCGAAGCGGGCGGTATGGGTGGCGGCGATGCTTAGCGTCGACACATCCAGCGTGGTCACGCCGGCGCCGGCACCGTCGTCGGCGATGTAGGCCTTGGTGGTGCTGTCGTTGTCGGTGGTGGCCGAGGCGCCGGCGCCCGCGACCAGACCGCCGCTACCGGCCTCCGAAAAGGCATAGCTCCGGTCATCACCGGTGGCGCTGATACTGAGTGACGGGCCCGGGCTCTTGCGGTAGATCACCGCGTCGCCGGTCTCGATGCCATGGCCGGCGCCGAGATCGATGGTATCGCTACCGTTATCGACCTTGGCCGCAGGATCGAACCCGATGGGCGTGTTGTTGTACACCCGATACGGCACGATGGCGTGATGGGTGCCGGTAGCGGCGTTCTTGTCGAGCTGGATGATCGACGGCGTGGCCAACTTGGCGTTGCCATAGCTGGTCGCCAACTTGATACGGTTGGCATTCGTGGGATCAACCACCGCATAGTAAATCGCACCGTCGCTGAGCCCGCCGACATTGCTGCCACCGATGACGCTGACCTCGCTGCCGATATAGGCCTCGGTCTGCACATTCGTTACTGCATCCACCACATTGCCGCCGGCCGCGATCAGGCCGACATTGAAACTGTCGCCGGTGGCGTCCTGGTTGCTGTCGCCGTTGGCGTTGACCGCGATGGATTCGTTGATGATCAGGGTGGTGCCGTTGGCCACGTAGCTGGCGACCTGGCCGGTGTTAGTGGCGGTACTTTCGGTCGCGTTGACGCTGATGAGACCGCCCGAGGAGCCGATGGCGTTGGAATTGGCGGCAAATCCGCCGGTCGGATAGGTCATGGCGGCGGCCACCACCAGGTCGTTCGCGGTGATGCTGCTCGCGGCGCCGCCCACGTAGGCGGTCACATCCGGGCTGGCCGTGGCCTCGGCCAGCGAGACACCCACCGCCAGCGCGCCGGCGCTGATACCCCAGGTATCGGCGTCGGCGCTGACGGTGGAACTGGCGGAGACATTGACGCCGACACCGGCGACGATCACGGCACCGGCGCGGATGCTGGCCTCGATGGTCGGATTGATGCTGGCCTCGGCGACGTTGCCGGCACCGCCCAAAATACCGCCGGCGGCGGCGAAGGACTCGGCCTTGGCGTCGTTGTAGGTGGTGGCGATGACGCCCACGTCGCCGCCGGTGGCGGTGACCGTGGCATCACCTATATAGGTGATGGTGCTGCCATCGGTGTTCGCGTAGGCCAGCGACACCCCCACACCGGCGAGCAGCCCGATGCCGACGCCGGTGGAATCGCTGGCGGCCACATTGTTGGTCTTCGACTCGAGCAGGACATCGGTGCCCGCCGTCACCGTTGCATTGTCGGCGATGTAAGTGGTTACCGCGGCGGAGGTCTCGGATTCGGCATAGGTGACGGCCGCGCCCAACCCCAATGAGCCGGCGCCGGCCACCGCATAGGTGTCGGCGCCCTGATCCAGACGTGTGTTGCCGTCGGCGCTGTAGTTGCTCAGCGAGCGCACCCGCACGTCGCCGTTGGTGGCGGTAACCCTGGCATTTCCGATAGAGGCATTCAGGGTCGGCTTGTTGGTGGCAATGGCCACCGTCGCCCCCAGGGCCCCCACTCCTCCCACCGTGACGCCCCAGGAATCCAGATCGACATCCCCGCGGGACCGGGATTCCACAATCACGTCGTTGGCGACGGTAATATCCGCGCCCGTGCGGATTTCCGCCGTAACGGTGGAATCATAGGTACCCAGATTGATGGCCGCACCGATCGCCCCAGTGATACCGCCAGACACGGCGACCACCAACGCGTCGATCTCTGCCTCCGAATCGGCAATCACCTCGACATTGCCCACGGTCCCGGCGCCCACACCGATATTGGCGTCGCCTATGTAGGCGGTGGTCGAACCACCGAAATCAATGATGGCGATGGAGGCCCCGATGGACGCGCCAAGGCTGAGCCCCCCGCCGGCGGAATCCGCGTGCCCGTCCCGCTCACTGTTGGCCTGTACCGTCAGGGTGCCGCCGGCCTGGCTGATCGTGGCACCGTTTTGCACCCAGGCGGTCTGGGTGCTGGCGTCATTGAATACCAAGACCTGGGCGCCGACGGCCAATGCACCACCGGCCGCGCCGCCGATGGTAAGGCCATTCAGTTTTTCATAGAAATCCGCATACACCAGGATATTGTCACCGGCACCGGTGCCGGCCGATACATCGGCGTTGGCACCGATATAGGCGTTGGTATTGTTGTTCACGGTGAGGACCGCGACGGAACCGCCGATGCCGATGCCGCCGAGGGCAATGCTGCCGGTCAACACATTGTAATCCAGCCGGTCCACGGCGCGGATGTTCACATCGTTACCGGCCACCACGGTGCCGTCGATGTAGGCCTCGGTACCGGCCAGAGCGCTGGGACCGGTGGCATTCAGGCTGCTGCCCGCCTGGCCGCCGGTGAAGCTGTTGTTCACGTCATTGCCGGCGCTACCCATGTTCGCCGACAGCAGGGAGGCATTGTCCGGCGTGTTGTCACCGGACCCGTTGCGGTCGCCGCCTTCGTAGTCATCCATATTGCCGGTGAAGCCGCCGACGGAATTGTCGCCCTCGTCCTCAGAGTCACCCGCCTGCGTGGAGAAATTAGAAAACAGGTTTTCGCTCCCGGAGTGGTCAACATTCCCGTCCGCATTCCGACTCTCGTAGCTGTAACTGGCGCCCACTTCCGCACCGATGCTCCAAACGGATATGGCGCCCGATATACCGGCCCCACCAACGCCACCGCTCACCGCATAGCTGTCGATTTCCTTGCGGGTCAGCGCATTCACATCCACGTTATTGTCGGCATAGACCTCCGCGCCGCTCATGATGTAGGACTTGGTGTCGTTGCGCAGCGAGCCCACATCGACGCCGCCGGCCAGGCCCGCGGCCCCCACGCCCAGGGCGCCGGCCAGGGTAAAGGATTCGTAATCGTTACTGGCGTTGACCACCACCGATTGACTGTCGTGCAGATTGGCGCCGCTCACGCCCTTGTTTACATCCACATCCTGACCGATATAGGCGAAGGTGTTCGACTCGATAACCTCTACCGTGACGCCACCGCCCAGACCGGCATAAAAACCACCTGCCGCCGCGGCGCCGATGATCATGAGATCTTCCGAGCTTTCCGCCTGTACCGCGAGGCCGCGGAAACTGCCGCTGCCGAAGCCGGCGCCGGTATTGGTGCCGTCGAGGATGCCGCTCAGGGTGCCGTCGTTGCCGCGCGCCTCGATGATCGAATCGTGGCCCACATAGGCCTGGGTATCCTTGTTGATCACCGTAACGCCCACCGCGGCGCCGATGCCCGCCGCGCCCAGACCGATACTCAGGTTGCCGGCGATACCCAGCAGCTCGGTGTCATCCGATGCGGCGACCAGCACGTTGCCGTCGGCATAGACATTGGCGCCGGTGTTGTCGGCGGCATTGTTGTCGCCGATGTACGCGTAGGTGCTGTTGTTCATCACCAGTACGCCCACCGAACCACCGAGGGCCACGGTGCCGGAAGCGGACACACCCGCGGCCACCGAGAGTATCTCCTCGGTCTGGTTGGCGGTGACTTCCACATCCTGGTTGGCGCGTACCGTGGCACCATCACCGATGTAGGCATGGGCATCGTTGGAGACCACGCTCACATCCGCGGCTGGTGTTACGGAGACGGTGCCCGCAATGGAGATGGCGCCGGCGATGCCCAGGTGATAATAATCGTTACCCGCCGCCACCAGCACCGACTGATTGACGCCGTGGGTCGCATTGTTGTTATTGACGGTGGCGCTATCGTTGATGAACGCGGTGGCATCGCTGTTCATGACGTGCACGTTGCCGCCGATGTTGACCGCGACCGTGCCGGCGCCGCCGCCGCTGACGCCAGCGGTCTTGATGTCGTCCTGGTTGCTGGCGGACACCGCGACGCCGGTAACCGTGCGGGTAAGTGCATCCGACGTGCGCGCCTGACCAAGCAAGGTCCCGCCCAAGTCATTGGAACTGCCGGAGCCGTCGTCGGACAGGTCCATGTTTTGGGCGCCGGGGGTCTTGAGGTCGATGCCGCTTACGTCGGGCATGCCATCATACAAGGTGTGGGTGGCGCTGGAGGTGGCGGCGTCCAGGTTGATGGCATTGCCGGCCTCGGCGTTGGCCTCAGTGGTGGCAAGCCGGACCTCGCCGGCGGCAAGAGTGCCGTCGGTATCGCTGGCAATAATATAGTAGGTCTCGCCGTCCTGGAGATTGTCCGCGCCGCCGTTGTAGGCGAGCCCGCTGGCGTCGGTACCGTCACCGTAGATCACCGCCTGCCCGGTGCTGAAGCCGTGACCGGCACCCACCGTGATTTTGTTGTTAGTGTCGTCCACTGCACTGGACGGGGTGAACTCCAGGGATTCGTTTTGCGCCAGGCCGCGGGCCTCCTCCAGCACCACGGTTTCATCCTGGCCCGTCTGGCTGGTGAGGTTGATGGCATTGTCCGTAAACGCATCCGCGCGGCTGCTGGCCAGCTTGATCTGGCTGCCGGTCAGGCCACCGGCCGTGTCGCTAGCGATGACGTAGTAGACTTCACCGTCGACCAGATTGCCGCCGGAGGTATTGACGTCGTCGCTATGGCCGTCGCTGCGATAGACCACCGCGTCACCGGTGGCAAAGCCGTGGCCGGAACCGACGTCAATGACCTCGGTTCCGGAAGCGATATCGTCCTCCGGCACGAAGTCGACGGTGTTGTATTCGTCCGCCACCGAACCGATGTTGAACTCGCCGGTATTCACCGACACGCCGCTGCCGGCGAGGGCCTTGCCGGTGACCTGTGCGTTGGAACCGAGGAAGGCGTCGGTGTCCTTGTTGATCACCGTGACCGCGGCGGCGACGCCGATGCCGACCGTACCGCCGCCGCCCAGATTGCCGGCGATGATGATCATGTCCGAAACATCGACGGCCTCGACCTTGACGCTGCCCTCGGCAATCACCGTGGTCGCGCCGCTCAGGGCGGGTGCGCCGACATCCGGATCCTGGCCGATATAGGCGCGGGTGGTGTTGTTCATCACATACACGCCGGCATTGCCCATGATGCCGGCGGTGCCGCCGCCACCGATCGCCGCCGCGACGGAAACGAAATCTTCTACCGACCCGGCCTCGACGACGACGTTCCGATTCGCATTGACGGTGGTCGCCCAGACATAGGCCTGAGTATCCTTGGTCATTACCAGCACGTCGGCGCTGGCGCCGATACCCGCGGTGCCGCCGCCAGTGAGGGCACCGGCGACATTGATCATGGTGGTTTCATCGGTGGCGCGGACCACGACGTCCTGCGCCGCGCCGGCGCCGGTGTTATCCCCGTTGATAACCGCGGCGTCGTCGATATAGGCGCGGGTGATCTCATTCAGCACGTTGACCGTGGCCGATCCGGCGATGCCGGCGGTACCGGCGCCGGTGCCCACCGCCGCGACGCCGATAATGTCTTCATAGGAGGTCGCGGTCACCGCGAGGCCGCGGCGCGCTTCCGTGTCCTTGCTGTCACCGGTCTTGCTGCCGGTGTAGACGTTGACGGTGCCCCCATTGCCCAGGGCGGTGACATCGGCACGCTTGCCGACCCAGGCCTTGACGTTGTTGTTGCTGATCAGGGTGGTGTTGGCGAGCCCGATGGCGGCGGTACCGGCGCCACCGAGGACGCCGGCGATCATCAGGTAATCCGCATCATCCACCGCCTGCACGGTGACACTGCCGTCGGCGCTGACCGTGGCGTCGTCATTGATATAGGCGAGGACGTCGTTGCCGTATTCATTAATCGTGACCGACCCGCCGATGGCCACCTTGCCGGCACCCTGACCGCCGGCGGCGATGGAACGCAATTCGGTTTCGGAATCGGCGAGCAGCTGGACGTTCCCGCCACTTGAGTCCACGTCGGTGCTGGCGCCGTCCACATGGGCCTTCACCGTGTTGTCTACATCGTTGTAACCCACGGACGCACCGATGGCGGCCTTGCCGGCACCGGCCACGTTGCCCGCCAGCGCCCAGATGGTGGCATCGTCCAGCGCCTGAATCTGGATGTCACCGGTGGCGTCCACGTCGGCACCGTTGGAGACATAGGCGTCGATGGTATTGGTGATGATGTTGACCGAGACGGCGCCGGCCAAGGCGAATTTGCTGGCACCGCCGCCGCCCGCCGCGAGGGTCTTGATGGTGGCGGCGGAATCCGCCTTCACGGTAATGCCACCGCCGGTGGATTCGACCATGGCGTTATTGATGTAGGCGGTGACGTTGTTGGTGATCAGGTTAACGCTGACCCCGGCGCCGATACCGGCGGTCTTGGCGAAGGCGATGCCGCCTGCGCCGGACCAGATGGTGGCGTCGTCCTCGGCCTCGATCAGTATCGCGCCCCCGCCCTGGATATCACTGCCGGCGGAGACGTGGGCGTCGATGGTATCGGTGACCCGGTTGACTGCCGCGGCACCGGCCAGGGCGAACTTCTTGGCACCGGCGCCGCCAACCGCTGCCGCAATCAACTCGTTGGTTTCTTGGGCGCGAACGGTGATGCTGCCGGTGGTCCGGAGCGTCGATCCTTCCACCTTGGCGCGCACCGTGTTGTCGGTGAAGTTCAGCGCCGCGGCCAGGCCCAGGCCGCCGGTCTTGCCGAAGGCGAGGGCGCCGGCGATGGCCAGATCGAAGGTGTCGTCCTTGGCCTCGACCGTCACATTGCCCGTCGAACCGCTAAGGGTGTTGCTATTGAGCACGCTCGCCGCAACCGTATTGTCAATCCAGTTCAGGGTAACCGTACCGCTGGCGCCGTAACTGTCCTGGCCGGTGGCCACGGCCACGGCGCCGGTGATTCCAATGAAATCGATGTCGGTGGAGGCCTTGATGTCGAACGCGCCGGTGTGCCTGAGATTGACCGCATTCTCGAGCTTGGCGTAGACATCGTTCTTGCCCTCGGTGTAGGCCACCGCCGCACCCACCCCGGCCTTGCCGCCGAAGGCGCCGGAACCGGCGATGTTGATGATATTGGTATCGTCGTGCGCCTTCAGGGCGACCGTGCCGTTGATGATGCTGTCGGTGCTGCCGATGAAGGCGGCACCGATAGTATTGTCGGTGGCGTTCACACCCACCGAACCGGCGAGCGCGATGCCTTTCTTGCCGGTCGCACCCGCGATACCCACCGACAGGGAGACGATCCAGCTGTCCCGATTCGCCTGGACGTCCAATCCATCGGCGATGATCTGGGTGGCGTCGTCCACATAGGCGACGGTGTAACCGGACACGAAGTTCAGGCCCACCGCACCGGCGATGCCCACCGAGGTCTTGCCCTGGGCGGCGCTCGAGTAGGACCCGGCGCCCGCCAGGGACGCGACGATGGTGCCCTCGTCGGCGTCGAGCACAAGGGCGCCGTTATTGACCGTGACGATGCCCGCGTCGTGCACATAAGCACGGGCATCGTCGTTCACATCGCTGTAGGTGACCGAACCGGAAAAGGCCAGGGTGCTTTTGCCGTTACTGTTGGTACCGGTGGATTCGCTGCCCTGGGAGGCGGAACTGCCACCCTGCTGGCCGCCCAACTCGCCGAGCACGGCGGACCAGTTGCTTTGCCAGGACGCCAGATCGCTGTTGCTCTGGGCACTGCCGTCGGAGCCCTGGGTGCCGCCGGTGCCGTTGCCGGGGCCGGAATCCGCTTCCGCCTGGGACGCGGCACTGTTGGAGGCCTTGGCGCCGGCGATGGCGAAACCGCCGATGAAGCCATCGTTCTCCGCCTTGACCTTGACGTCGCCGCCGGCGGTAAAGGAACCGCGGGTGCCGGCGACCGTTTCCGTGTGCAGGTTGCCGATCACGGCCTCGGTGTCCCGCTCGGAAATGTTGACGCCCACCGAGGCGCCGATGCCGGCGGTATCGGAAATTGCCACCGAGCCGGCGACGGTGATCAGATAGCTGGTGTCGGTCGCCTCGACCAGGGTACTGACACCGCGGTTGGTGCCGTCCGCCTCGATGACATCGTTGTCACCGACCATGATGACGGCGCCGTTATCGATTTGCGCGACGGTGGAGTTATCGATTTCGCTGTAGATGACGACACCGTTGAAACCGAAGTCCTCGGCCTCGCCGCCGGAGGCGCCCACCGCGATCCCCAGCACACTGTTTTCCGCATCCACCTCCAGGCTGTCGGCGTAAAGGTCGACGCCATCTTCGATCCTGGCGGCCACATCACTCCGGTAGAAATGCACCATCACGGTGGCACCCACCGCGCCTTTGCTATCGTTGTCGTCACTTGAACCTGTACCCAAACCGGGTCCACTCAGGTCCACCTTAAATGTCTTGGCGTTAGAGCTGCCGCCGATGCCCGGTGTCTGGAAGTTGCCACCCAGATTGATGGCATGATTGACGCTGGTGGCTTCGACGGTCACGGTCTGGGCGTCGCTGCGGAAGGCGTCCGTATTCGTCACCCCGTCCACATCCTGATTGATATTGGCACCGGTCTGGATCTTGGCGTCGGCCTCGTGATCCAGAGTGAGCACGGTCACCGCGCCGGCCAGGGCCACCTTCTGTCCACCCGCGGTTGCCTGACTCCAGGAATCCACCAGATTGTTGTCCAGCCCGAAGTTGCCGTCCAGGTAGGTGGTCAAGGTGCGGAAGAATCCGAGACCAGTGGTTGCGGCCGGGTTACCGGCGGACTTCCATTTCAGTTCGTCGCTGTAATCTTCGTTGGCCAGATTCAGGGACGCACCGTCCGGACCGATGTATTCGTAACGGGTATTCGCATCGCCGCCGGCGTTCTTGCCGCTGACGACGTCCACGGTATCACCGGCATTGAGAGTCTTGTTGCCGGTGGCGTCACTCTTGTGGGTCGCGGAGGTGTTCTCATTCAGAAACGGCGTAATCAGGTTGGCGCCCCACAGGCCCAGCGGATCGATCTCGTTGAGAGCATCGGCCTTGACGGTGATCGCGCCCTTCGCGTCCAGATCCACATCGCCGGCGATATAGGCATCCGCGTCATTATTAAAGGTGCCGATCGCCACGGCGAATGAACCGCCGAAGGAGGCCTGACCGCTTACCGTGGTGCCGCCGGCGGCACTGGTGTCGTCACTGTCATCTGCGGAAGAACCGGCCGTGATATCGGGGCGGTTGGCAATATTCGACGCCACGGTAACGAAACCATCGGCTTCGACGTCACTGCGAACCCCGGAATTGTTGCCGATGCGCGCGTTGGTGTTGTTATTGTCCTCCGCAACCGTTACGGCGGCGGCAAACTGGAAGCTACGCGTGCTCTCGCCGGTTGTGCTCTTGCCGAGCTTCTTATACGCCCAGTTCGTGAGCGGGTTGGAAATCAGGCTGGTGGCAGAGGCCTTGACGTCATCCAGCAGGTCACCCTTGGAATTGCTGCCCACGCCAGCACCGCTGGCGGTGCCGTTGACCACGGACGGCAGAATAAAGGCCTTGTTGACGTTGACGGCTTCGCGAGTTTGCTTGGCTGTGACATTGATATTGCCGGCCACATCCGCACTGCCATCCAGCCAGGCATTGGTGTTGCCGTTCTCGACCTTGATGGCGACCGCGATGCCGACTTTGCCGGCGCCGCCGGCGGTGGAACGGGCCATGGTGCGGTTGCGATCCACCGTGTCGCCCTGCACGAACAGGTTGCCGCCGACCGTGAGCGAGGCGTTGTCGTTGACATGCGCGGTCACATTGGAATTCACCACGCTCACCGCCACCGCGCCGGCGATGCCTTTCAAGGCACTGGCATCGGCCACCACATCCACGGTGTGATCAGCGGAGGACCGAATCGTGGCATCGCCGGTGGTGGTGATGCTGGCATTGCCGACAGTGACGTTGGCATCGGTGATCGCAACGCCCACCGCGACACCGCCGCCGATCGATATGGGCGCTGCAGACGCGCGTGCCTTGGCGGTGGACCAGGCGGTGAAGTTGTCGGCTTCGATGACGGTCTGATTGCTGAGGTCGGTGCCGATATCGATTTTCGCATCGATTTCCGCCACCGACACACCGACAAAGGCGGAAAGGTTTTCCAGCGCCTTCAAGACGCCGTCGACCACGGGACCGGCGAGCTGGGCAAACACACTTTCGCCGAAATCCGACTCCACCAGCAGGTGCGTACTGTCCGCAGTGGCAATGATTTCCACGTCACCGCCCTTGATGGTGGCATCGCCGATGCTGACGTCCACGCTCAGCAGATCGATGTTGGCGAAGCCCAGCGCGGTGACATTGGCGCGATCGTCGATGGCACGGATCTCGATTTTGCCGTCGGTGCCGTTGTTGTTGGCTTCGGCGAGCAACTGGGCGCCGCCGCCGATGGTGATATGCCAGCCCTGGAGCTTGATGTTGCCGGCGGTGGCGCCGTTGGCGGGATCGCTGGTATTGATATCGAAACCGATAACGTTGATGGTCTCGGCCTTGAGGGTGATGTCCTGCCCCGGCGCAACGAGATTTTCAATAAGATTGATCGTGTCGTCTTCTTCGATCTCGATGGCCGCGGCGGCGGTGTTCGGATCCCAGTCGATCCAGCCCAGTACCGACGCGCCGATATTACCGCCGGCATCCGCGGCGCCGAGGATGACCACGGTATCGTTGCCGCTGCCCGGCGCGACGGTGATCATGTCCGCGCCGGCGGTCAGGCCACTAACATCGATGCGGTATTGGTCGTCGCCACTGCCGCCGCGCAGGGTGTCCTCACCCCCGCCACTGACCAGAGTCACCGGACCGAGGGTAAAGCCGGAAGCGTCCAGGGTATTGTCGCTACTGCCACCGGTCAGGTGCGCCTGTTCGATGCCGTCGAGGCTGTCGGCGCCGTCGGTGGTCCCGATCGTGAGGGTCGCATCATCCGTCGGATTACCCGGCACATCAGCCAGGGTGAAGTCCGCGTTCCGCGATTCCTTCACCGTGTCAGTGCCGGCACCGCCGGTCATTGAATCGGCGCCGCTGCCGCCGGTGAGGGTGTCGTCGCCACCACCGCCAATCAGGGTGTCGTTGCCGGCCTTGCCGTCGAGCATCACCGCCGCCACCGCGATAGCGGCGCCGGTCAGGGTGGTGGCGGTACCCGTGTTGTCCGTGGCGGCCGCGGGCACCAGACCCAGATCGATGGCGGCGTCGGACCCGTTGATGACCGACACCTGGATGTCGCCGCCGTCAGCGGTGGAATCCGTCACCCTGATCGCACCGTTATTCAAGGTCGCGGTCAGGCGGGCATGGGCATCGGTGATCTTGTCCAGCACCTCCTGCACCGTGGTCAAATAGCTCAGGTTGACGTACACCGCGGTGCCGTCGGTGAGCACGATGCGCAGATCGCTGCCGCCGTCGGTGATGGGCGCACCTTCCAATATCGTATCGACACCCGTGGTTTCGATACCGAGATCCGCCGCGGCCGCTGAGCTGCCGGTGATTACCTGCACGTCGGTGGTGCCGCTATCAGTGGAGTCGGTCAACTTTATGGCGGTGCCGTCGGCGCTCAACTCCACTGTCAGGCGGCCGCTGCTGTCCGCGTCGGTGATCGCCTCGAACACGTCCTGCAGGGTCGAGGCACCACTGATGTCGACATTGAACGAGCTGCCGTCGGTGAGCGTAATGGAAAAATCATCTCCGGCGGCCTTATCGACGCCGTTCCCGTTATTCAGTGCCGAGAGCGGGGTGGTGTCTTCCAAGCCGGTGAGGCTGACGGTAACGCCGTCCACCGTATCCACACCGGTGCCGCCGTTGAGGAACCACAACGGGGTGTCGCCGGCCAGGCCGGTAAAGGCCGAGGCGTCGATACTGTTGGCGGAGGTGCCGCCGGTCAGCTGCGCGAGTTCGAAGCCGGACAGGCTGTCGACCACGCCGTCGATGGTCAGGCTGATATCCGTCAGGGCGATGCTGGCGCCGTCCTGTTCTTCGATCAGGGTGTCGACACCGTCACCGCCGCTCAGGGTGTCGGCGCCGCCGTTACCGGTGATGACGTCGTTGCCCAGGCCGCCGACCAGACTGTCCGCGCTGCTGCCGCCGGTCAGGGTGTCGTGGCCGGCGCCACCGCTCAGGGTCACGGCGCCGCCGGTAAAGGCGGAGGCATCCATGATGTTGTCACTGACGCCGCCGGTGAGATCGGCCTGCTCGATGGTCGCGAGACTGTTGTCGGCGCTGCCCGCGGTAGCCCCATCGACGATAGGAACGACGCTGGTACTCACACCGGGCGTAGCGCCGGCGAGATCCACATCCGCGGCGGTGATGTTGTCCTGGTTGACCCCGGCCAGGTTGCCGCGGAAGGTGATGGTCCAGGGATCGGCGGCCTGCACCTTGACCACTTGCACATCGTTATCACCGATGTTGGACAGAGCGGTCAGTGCCGATTTAACGTTCTGGGCACTGGCGTCGTAGGCAATGGCGTCGGTGGTCTCGCCGTCGTAGCTCAGGGTAAAGCTGCCGCCGGTGACGGTGCCGGTCAGGCTCACGGTCACCACCTCGCTGGCACCTTCGCCCATGTCCAGGGTCGCGCTGGTGGCGTCGCCGCTCAGTACGAAACGTGAGTCCGCGCTTTCCACCACGGTGTCGGTGCCGGCACCGCCGGTAAGACTGTCAATGCCCGCGCCGCCGGTCAGAACATCATCACCGTCACCGCCGGTCAGCGTGTCGTTACCGTCACCGCCGATGAGGGTCACGTCACCCAGCGTGAAGGCACCGGCATCGATGGTGTTGGCGGAATCGCCGCCGGTCAGGTGGGCTTGCTCAACGCTGGTTAGAACGTCCGCCGCATCGATACCGATTGTCAGGCTGGTATCGAGCAGGGTGAAGATTGCATCCCGGTACTCGACCACGGTGTCGGTGCCACCGCCGCCGATGAGCGTATCCTGGCCACCACCGCCGGTCAGCTGATCGGCGTTGCCGGTACCCGTCAGGCTGTCATCGTCAAGCCGGCTGTCGAGACGAATGTCGCCGGTAACAATGCTGGCGCCGTTGAGGGCGGCAACAGCAACGACGGGAGTCACACCGAAAAGATCGACTGCCGCGGTGGAACCGTTCAGGGCAGCCACCTGGAGGTTGCCGCCCCCGCCCGCGGTATCACTGAGATCGATACCGGTGCCGGTTCCATTGATCGTGGCGGAAAGATTTTCGTGGGCGTCACTTATGACCGCCAGCACGTCCTGCACGCTGTCCAGACCGCTGAGATCCACATCCACTTCCGCGCCATCGCTGAGCGTGACCCGCAGGTCCTTGCTCACATCGGCGATGGTCGCGCCCAACAACCGGGTGCCGCCATCGTTACCGGTGTTCGCGATACCCAGGTCCGCGGCGGCGGAACCGTTCAGTGCGGTGACAGTTAAGTCATTGACACCGCCATCGATGGTATCGACCAGCAACAGGGCGCCGCCGGCGTTATCCAGCGTCACGCTGAGACGGTCGGGCGCCACCAATTCCGCGGCATCGGTAATCTTGTCGAGCACGTCCTGTACGGTGGTTGCGGAACTGATGTCCACCGGTACCACCTGCCCATCGGTCAGGGTAATGCTGAAATCATTGATCCCAGCGCCCGCCGCGCTCACACCGTCGCCGTTGTTCAGCACGGAGAGGTTGGTGGTGTCTTCGACCCCATGCAGGTTCAGTGTCTCCACATCCGTCGTACCGACGCCGCTACCGCCGTTCAGGGCCGACAGCAGCACCACTTCCTGGCCGTCCTGCATGGCGCCGCCACTCAGGGTTACGGTGCCGCCGAACGTCGACGCGTCGATCACATTGGCAGTGGCGCCGCCGCTGAGTTGCGCAAACTCGAATCCGGTCGCCGACTCGGGCGTGCCCCCGTCCACAGTCAGCGTGGTGGCGGTTAGCGTCATATTTGCGTCGAGCTGTTCGACCAGGGTGTCGTCGTTGGCGCCACCCACCAGGGTATCCTGGCCCGCGCCGCCGCTCAGGGTGTCGTTGCCGGCCCCGCCGGCAAGACTGTTGGCGCTGTCGTCGCCGGTCAGTTCATCGGCAAATCCGGTGCCTGTGACGTTATGGAAATTCGTGATGCTGGTGAACAGGGTCGCGGTGCCGGCGGCCAGGTCGACGTCGATACCGCTGCCGTAGGCGGCGTAATTCAGGGTGTTGATGCCGCTGCCGCCGATGATTTTCTCGACGTTTTGGATGCTGACCGAATTGCCGCCGCCGTCTGCGACGACAAACGAACCGTCGGCATTCACCGTCACGGTCAGATTGGTCGTGACGGCAGAGAAATCCAGCGTGTCCTCGCCGTCGCCGAGGGTGTTCTGATCGCCCTCGGTGATGCTGTCCAAGCCCCAGCCATTGGTGAACACATAGGTGTCGTCGCCGACCCCGCCGGCCAGAGTATCGTTGCCGGCACCGCCGGTGAGGGTATCGCCTTCGGCGCCGCCGGTGAGGCTGTCGGCACTGACGGTACCCACTACGACCTGGAAGCCCTCACCAATACCGACGCTCAGGCCGGTGGCGGTACCGTCGCCCAGGTCCACTGTCACGCCACTACCATAGGCCGAATAATTCAGGGTGTTGGTGCCGCTGCCGGCGATCAGCGACTCGATGGAACTGGCGGTGACTGTATTACCGCCCTCGGTCACGATCAGACTGCCGCTGCCGCTGCCGGTGACACTAAAGGTGAGGTCATTGCTGACGGTGGAAAAATCCAGCGTGTCATCGTCGCCACCGCCGGAAACCTGGTCCATACCCCAGGCGCCGTCAAAGACGAAATTGTCGTCGCCGCCACCGCCGGCCAGGGTGTCATCTCCGCCGGCACCGGTCAGGGTGTTGTCTTCGCTGTCACCGGTAATAGTGTCCGCATTCCCGGTGCCAATCACGGCCTGCATGTCGCTGACGTCGAAGCTGCCGGCCGCGGTGCCCGCGTCCAGGTCCACCGTGGCGGCGCCGCCGAACGAAGAATAATCCAGGGTGTTCTCGCCGCCGCCGCCGACGAGTTCCTCGACGTTGCTGGCGGTGACCGAATTGGTGCCGTCACTCACCGTCACGGAACCGCTGCCGGTTACGAGGAAGGTCTTGTCTTCGTCGACGAAATCGAAATCGAGCGTGTCGTTGCCACCGCCACCCGTCTCGGTGACCGTATCGGTGCCCCAACCGCTTTCGAAGCGGTAGGTATCGTCGTCGGCGCCGCCCACCAGGGTGTCGTCGCCCGCGAGACCGCTCAGGGTGTCGTCGCCGGCCAGACCGTTGATGAGGTCGCCGGACGCCGTGCCGGTCAGATTGTCGTCGCCGCCGGTGCCGTCGATGGTCGCCAACAAGGCGCCGTAGCCGTCAAGTGCTTCGGCACTGAACGGCGCCCGGGTCTCGATCACGCCGGTGGTGACTTCCAGCTTCCAATCGCCACCCAAATCGGCGGCACCGGTATCGTCGCTGGAGGCGGCCACGTCCGCGCCGGTGTACTTGGCGAGGTCCTCGACAAATTCGATCCCCGTCTCGCCGGCGCCGACGTCGCAGCCGTACAACAGCAGGTCACCGTCTTCAGTGAGTGCGCGGCCCCAATCCCGCAGCGTCTCACCATAGCGGTCGAGGCTGGCGCTGCTGAGCCGGGTGTTGCCCAGGGTCAGGGCGGCGGCGGAACCGTGGGACAGGATATGGATGGCATCCAGGTTCTGGTAGCCGGCCAACACCGCGGCGATTTGTTCGATACCGTCGCGCTCTGGATCCAGCACCACCACCTCGATGCCGGATGCCTGGGAGATGGCGGTGTTGTCGGCACCCTCGCTCGCGCCCGCCGGTTGCAGGGTTGTTTGGGTCGTCTCTGCCGCCGCGCCTTCGAAGCCGGTGGTGGTCGTGGCATCACCCTCCGTCGCGTCGGACGAGGCGATGGTAATGTTTGTATCTTCGCCGGAGGTTGTTTCGCTGCCGTCACTCCGCGTTCCCGGCGCCTGGGTGCTCAGGTCAAGGGAATCGATTAGCGCCTGGTAATCGGTGACCGCCGAGTCGACGAAGATGATCTGGCGCACCGGCTCCGCGGCCGCATCTTCCTCGGGCTCGGTGGCAACGGCTTCGTCGCCGTCATCCTTATCGTCACCCGCATCTTTCGTCGGCGCCTCATCAACAACCGGTTCCGTTTCGGCGGTGGTGTCGGCACTTGCGACGGTCGTGACGCTGGCGGATTCCGTGTTCGTGTCGACGAGGTCACCGGCAGTCGTGTCGGCCTCGGTCTCAGTGATGGCGTCGTCAGCTTCGAGCGGCGTGGCGGCTTCGTCGAGCACCGCGGTCTCGTCGGCGACGACTTCCGGATCGGCGCCTTCGTCTACCAGGACCACCTGCCAGTCCGGTGCTTCGACGGCTTCCTCGGTAACCGGGGTGTCATCGGGTGAGGCCGCCGTGGCGTCCGCTTCCGCATCGCCGGCCTCTTCACCGGCCGCGGTGGTGGTGTCGCCGGCATCGCTCGTGCTTGCCTCCGCGGCACCGTCGTCGGCAGTGGACGTGCTTGCGTCCCCGGTGCTGTCGGCGACGGTCGTATCGGATCCGCTCGCGGTCGGGCTTGCTTCCGCGCTCGTGCTGGGGGTGGAGTCGACAGTCGACGTGTCCTGCGTCGCGCTATCGCTTAAGACGGGGTCACTCTGCGCCTGGGTATCATCGGCGGGATTGGGCGGCGGCAGACCGATGTCCGCTGACAACAGAAAGCGGGCTTCAAGGGCTTCGAACAGCACTTTGCGCCGACCGGGAAAGCCCCCGGTCGCACTTTGTGCCGGTGCCTTGCTATGACGCTTGGATCGGCGCGCTAACTGCGGCCGTTTCAATGCTTTGCCACCCCACCCCCTCCAGGTGATGCCGAACAGCGATCTTGCCCGTTATTGCCGCGCCTGATTTTGTTGTCGTTGAGGATCACAACGACAGCGGCACTGGCTCGGGTAAGAAATCGAGCCCCAACAACAAAATTTAAGCAATCGTTGTGGGGTGAACGTATATATTATTGTTTCACATCCAAGGCGGAACTGCCAGAGTGCCACGTTTTTGACGGCGCACCGAATTGACCACCGTCATGCAATTGTCATATCTGACCCGGTGGCCGCAGCGCCATACATCCACTACAGCATAGCCGAGGATTACCCGGCGCGCAGCGCCACTCGCGGCGTTCTATTCCCCTACAGTTCGCGCGTGCTCGCGAAGGACGTGGGACGCGGCCGGGCCCCTCACTTCACGACGAAAATAGGTTTCGGCTGCCGGCGCCATGAAACGTCTGCCAGGATTGTCGCAGCGGTGGCAAACCTGCACCGATAAGCAACGGGAAACACGCTTATCGCTCGGACAGTAATTCATCGGCTTCTGGAATGACCTCGATGTTGTGACGCGCGCCAAACTTTTTGTGCAGATCGCGAATGACGGCCGTGTCGCGCACCAGCTTGAGGTGATGATATTCGTCGTCCGGCGCGGCGGCCGGCACGAATCCGCATTTCAAGTTGAACCGCAACGCCCGCTCATTGTGCCGCGGCACCTCGCTGTAAAGCACCTCCATATCGAGGTGATAAAACGCATAATGGGCGAGTAGATAGGCCGCGAAATAACTCGCCATGGGGTATGACGCCGCGTTGCGGATAATGATCCCGATCTCGGCGCTGTGCGGGCCAAAATCTCTGAGTAGTGCGATTCCGACCGGCGCGTCATCCTGAAAAACGACAAACAGTTCCTGCTTGCGTTGATCGATCAGGTTTTCCTGCGCCCAGCGGACATGGCTTTCCCAGGGGATCGGCGCGGTATCGCGCATACCTGCCCGCACCGATTCATCGTTACGAATTTGATAAATCGTTTCGATATGCTCGGGGCTGAAGGAAACCAGCGAAATATTACTGGTCCGGATGATCATAAACTTCGCGTATTGCTCTACAGGCTTGTGCCAGCGTGGCTGTATTCATCGTCAACGCGGGCAAGAGTCGGACGTAGTTCGCATAGTAACTTACGATCACGTTACGCTCGACGAGTTTTGTCGCAAACTCGCGCGCCTCGACCTGCGTCGGTAGCTGCAGACACCACATCGCGCCCAGTCCACGCAAGGACTCCGCCGGCAAGGCATCGCGGATCACGGCCTCCAGCCCCGCCACCCTGCGCTTCGGCTCAAGGGCCGACAACTCGGCAAGTGTCGCCTGGATCGCTGCCGCCGTGACCGGGTGATTAACAAACGTACTGCCCGGCCGCACCGTGTCGCGATCGATACCGATATCATTGCGCAATGCCACGGCCGAGGCCTGCAGGCCGTTGGCCATCCCCTTGCCCAATAGGACGATATCGGGCACAAACGGAAGCCGGGAAAAATAAAAAGGCTCACCGGTGCGGTAGAAACCAGTCACGATTTCATCGAATACGAGCAGCGCACCGTGCGCCCTGGCAAGCTCATAGACGTCGGCGTAGAACGCGTCCGAGGCATGAAAACCGCCGGCCGACATTTGCACCGGTTCAACCACGATTGCGGCCAGCGGCCGCGCCTTCAACATCGCACGCAGCGCATCGAGTATTTCGTTCTCGGTCTTGTCGCGCACGAAGGGCAGACGATGGATGTTGGGTAATTGCTGATACGGGGGCTCCCAACCCAGGGCCGCCGTAACGAAGGATTTACCGTGTGTGCTGCCCGCGAACCCGGCGATGTCGGCACGCCCGGTGTGCGCACAACAGACTCGCAGCGCAAACTCCATCGCCTCCATGCCGGTACTGTAGAGCCCCGCGACATGGTGGCTGGCGGGCAGAAACCCGGCCAGTGCAGCGTACGCCCGGTTTGCCGCCGCGCTCGCGAGATAGCCGGGCGAGGCATGCTCGGCGAGTTGTGCACACACGGCGGTGCGTACAGCCTCGTTGGCATGCCCCAGCCAAACGGACCCGTAACCCATACAAAGATCGGTGTACGCGACACCGTCCTGATCGTAAAGCAGCTCATCCCTGCTCCGGGCGATGATTAACGATTCGCTCATGCCGCATCCCCGGGTTGCGACCGCAAGATGTCCGACACGATATCCAGCGGCGTGCGGTTTTCCGCATAGCGAGCGTGCAGGAATTTTCTCACCGACTCGGTATCGAGTTTCTCAAGCAACCGGTCGGCCACGGGCTCGATGGGCGTAAACAGACTCATAGAGGGTGGATTGGCGCCCTGGTAAACGTGCTCGATCACATGCTGGCTGAGGCCCTCGTTCAAGCGGGCTTGATGTCCGAAAGCAAGGAACACGGGCGAGGTGCCGTAATACAGACAATACTGCAGCGACGCCGAGAGAATGTTCCAGTAGAACACGATCTTGGCGCCCGCGACCAGGGCGCGAAACGCCGCGAAACCCAAAAAGGGCGGGAACGTTATTCTGTCCTCGCCGGAAAAATCATTCGCAAGCTCGCGTGTGAGTCGGTCGGGCGCGATCAACGATATGCAATTTTCCGGCACTGACAATATTTCGCGAAAGCGCATTTTGAGTGCCTCGACAAACGCCTGCTTATGTTCGAATAACTGTACTTTCAAATCTTCTTCCGACAGGACGAACACCCAACGATCGACTCCCGCTGCGTCCGTGCCTGACATACCGGAGAACTCCTGCGCCGCGGTCGGATTGAAAAACGCATAACTCGTGACAACTGGCGTACTGAACGGCATTGCATACAGATGCGGGACATTGGCAAAGAGGTTGTCCAGATAGTCCTGCAATGCCCGCAGGCGACGCGCCCACGACGCACGTTTCGCGGGATCGGTTACAAGGTCCAGCGCGAATGTTTGTTGCGGATGCAGCTTCCAGAACTTGAGCCATGGGTCTGTTGTCACGACGGGAATCCCCGCGCGCTTCAGATACTGTACAAACGATGCCACTGCATCGGGCTCGATGAGCCCATTCACGCTGAATAAATAGCCGGAACAGAGCATGACGATATCCGGCTCGACCTCCGCCACGATGCTCCGCATGTCCGCTACATCGGTGTAGGACCGGGTGGGGATGTCCGGCCGGTCCTGGTACGCCAGCAGCCGGGGCGGCAGCGCGAAATGGACCGCCAGCGGCTGCGCGGCCAGAAACAAGCTGGCGTTTACGACCTCACCAAAGTCATTGGAGAAAAAAAATAACAGCCGCGGACTCGCCATACCCCGATATTAACCCGGCATGACGCTCTGTCCGCAGCGCTGTCGATCGAGCCGTTCCAGCAGCTGTAACGTCGCCGCCGGCGTGGCGGGTAGTATCGGGCGGAGGTCCCGCTCAAGCTGTCGGCGCGCGCGATGAAAGGGCCGCGCCTGGATGGACATCAACAGCTGCTGGTATTTCTGCAATACATACAGGAGTTGAATCTCCTTGCTCACGCGGAAAAAGTCCAGTTGATTCGCTGCATGGCTGGACTGCACGATTTCGAGAAAATAGGCTTCGATCGCCTCACGCGGCAATGCGGTAAACGCATAGAGTTCGGCAAGCCCGGCGATTCGCGTATATTTGAGGGTACTGCTCATACCATGGAAATGCCTGACTGCCAGGTCTATAAAATGCACGCTCATACCTCGCTGCTTGAGCGCCAGGGTAAAGTCGAGATCCTCGTAGCCGATGTAGTGATTCTCGTCGTAGCCGCCCGACCGATCATAATCCGCCCTACTGATCACCAGCGGTACATTCTTGGCGATCGGCAGTGAGGGCACGCTAATCTCGCCGATCTGCTCGAGTGCGCGTATCTCGGGGGAAATGGCGGTGGCGCCCGCGGCCAGCGCCGCGCGACATTTTTCCAGCCAGTCCGCATCGTCGACGACGACATCATCATGGAAGATCGCCAGGGTGGCCCCGCGACTCAGACTCACCCCCAGGTTGTAGGCCCGTGCGACCGCGCCCCAGCGGGACCGGACCGTTTCGACAAACCCGAGCGTGTCACCGGGATCGGTTGCGCCGTTGCAGACGACGATGATTTCGATGCTTTCTGCGGGAGAATTCGCAAGCAGCGACGGGATCAAGTGCTCACGCACAAACGGAAGATTCTCATTCAGGACAACGATGCAGCTGACCTGCGGATTCTCTGGCCTGCGATAGGTGTCGATCCCGGTTGCATAAGGCGCGGGATAACCGTTCAGTCGCGCAAAGAAGCGTTTCGGCAGATCCGGATAGGTCTGTGCCGGCTTGCGATCAAAGCACACGCCCCACGCCTCGTCCGCTAGCCGCTCGACCTCGACGTCGAACTCCTGCGCCACCGTGCGGGCATTTTCAAACGTGTGCAGACACGATGGATAGCGGACCTTGACCGTGTCGTTCGTCTGCTCAAAACCAAGGTGTGCGAATATGGAAGCAGTCATCAGGCGCGCGCACCGAATTGCTGGATTGTTATAAGACTACAGGAGTGTGATGAAACCAAACATACACCTATAGGTCAGGCACGAAATCGATCAACATCACGACGCGTTCCGAGTCTGTCAGATTCCAGGCCGCATGCTCCACACGATCGTCGAACACCAGCACGTCCCCACTTTGCCAGCGCCTGACCTCACCGGCGACGCGCAGACCACAGTCACCATCGGGAATATGCAGCCCCAGGTGACACCGCAGGTACTCGCCCTGGTAACCTGTGTGGGGCTTAATCCGCGTCATCGGCGCGAGGACCGAGAAACCGGCTGCCCCATGCCGTGCGAAGTAGTGTCGTACCAGGTGCGCGGCGACCGGACACTTTTTGGTATTGGCCGTGAGCTCAGCGCCGTCGGGAAAGTCGAACAGACCAAAGACCTGCCATCCCTCGTCATACAAATCTGTTTCCACCCAGTCCACCAACTCCGACCTGACACCGAGGTACTCTGCGTAAATCTTTTCCCAGTTCTCGCGCAGTGCGCGGGTGAAAGGAAATTGCAGCGGATCATAGAACATACGAGCCTAACTCCCGCTGCCGGCGGCAACCATGGCGTCCACTTCGGCGCGCAGGGCCCGGCCGACGTCGGCTTGTACGATTCCCGCCAGGCGTGTCACGGCAACGGGCAAGCGCCAGGCGCGTACTTCATCATCCGACACTGCGCGCAACTGCCGGTAACGTTGCCGGTAGACACTTAGAAAGTGTTTGCGCATTGTTTCTACATCTCCCGGGCTGCGCGTTTGTAACTGCGGTGGTAGCGGGGCCGTTTGCAGTAATAACTCGGTCAGCGCAACGTCCGCGGCTGCACTCCCCTGCGTTGCGTCATACCAATCGATCACCATCGGCCCCGCCTCCGTCATCAACACGTTCTCCGGATGAAAGTCGCCGTGACAGCAGACATTATCGTCGGGCAAGTCTTCAAGTATGCCGAGCGCCGCCTGTTTGACTTCAGTGGACAGACTGCGCGCCGCGACAATCACCGCGCGCATCTGTTCGCGCTGCGGCGGCATGTCATGTGCGGTCACGGCATGGATCTTGGCGTGCAAGGCAGCGAACGTTTCCGCGGTCGCCGTGGCCGTCTCGGGAGCGCTCACGAGGATCTCGAGCATGGAGCACGCTTCGTGCCGCGTGAACACGATGCCAAGCCGACCATTGCGCCGCGTGACCTCCAGAACCGCCGGCGTGGGTACACCGGCCCGGTATAGCAATGCCGCGTTTTCCGCCTCCTGCATAATGGATGCCTGCGGAAACCCTGCATCGAACAATTTGAGTAGCCGATCCCCAGCCAGGACAAAGATGTCTGCGCGCGCGGTGCGCGCGAGCCACTGCATGTCAATTGCCATTTCGGGTCCGCTGGGTGACCCGACGCAATCCTCTGTGCGGCACGCCGATGATTTCCTGCGCACAGATCACCTTATAACGCCTCTTTGCTAAGCAGATAAGAGCCGAGACACAGCACGTCGACGCCGCTGTCGAAAAAACAACGCAACGCATCCCGCGGATGACAGGCGATGGGCTCACCCCTGACATTGAGCGATGTGTTAAGAATCAGGTATTCGCCAGTCAACTCACCGTAATTCTGGATCATTCGGTGATAAAGTGGGTTGACCTCGGCGCGTACCATTTGCGGGCGAACCGTGCCGTCAACATGCGTCACGGCCGGCACTGCCTCGCGCTTGCGCGCGTTGATGTCGAAAGATGTAATCATAAACTCTTCATTGCGCGCATTGAGCAAATACTCATCGCGATGTTCCGCCAGCAGGCTCGGGCCAAACGGCCGGAAAGTTTCCCGCTGCTTCACGCGCTCGTTGACAATATCCCGGTTCTCCGCGCGGCCGGCACTTGCCAGGATCGATCGATTGCCCAACGCCCGCGGACCGCTTTCCATCCGACCCTGAAACCAGGCAACGATCTTGTCGTCCGCAAGCGCGCTGGCCGCATCCGCGGCAATGTCATCGCGGCGCCGAAAGCGTAAGCGCCGGGTCTTAAGCATAGCCTCGATACGATCGTCAGAATATTGCGGCCCCCAATACACGTCCTGCAAGGCGCCGATTTCCGCCGTTGCTTGCGTGCGGTGATAGGCATCCAGTGCGGCCCCCACGGCGAGCCCGGCATCGCCGGGGTTGGGAAATATCTGGTGGTCTTTGACCCGCCCGGATGACCATATGCGCTGGTTCAGTTTGACGTTCAGAAAAACACCGCCGGAACATAGCAGTGTTTGGGTATCCAATTTGTCCAGCCACGGTAACACGAACGCCATGACCTGATGTTCGAGTACGCGCTGCGCCTCTGCCGCAAGGTCCTCGCGCGCGTGCTTGTGCAACAGTTGCTGAATCGTGGTGGAGTCCCTGAGGTGCCAGTGATTCGCGCCGCTAACGGTGGCGCAGGATATGGGACCAAAGTCATGCTCCTCGACCGCGGCACCGTGGTCGAAACGCGGATGCAGTCCGTCGAACGCACCGCGCGCGTCCTCCGCATCTCCGTATGCCGCCAGGCCCATGGTCTTGCCTTCACCCTCGCCGTGCTGCCACCCCAGCGCCTCGGTGACGTTACTGTAGAACCACCCGATCGAAGTCCCCTGGCCGCCGGCGTAACACAGCTCCAGCTTCCCACCTTCACCACGCCAGATTGCATTGGCAACATCGTCATCGCCCGATCCATCCATGGTCACCACCAGGGTCCGCGCCGCGGGATCTAAGCCGCTCGTGTAGTATGCCGCCGCCGCATGCGCACGATGGTGGGGGACGAAGATCGCCTGCACGTCCGGTCGCAGTGTAAAACTCGGAAAATACAGCGGGAGTCGCCGTTGCCAATCGGCCGGGCGGTATTCCGGCGCCGCACCTGCGAGGACATCCAACGCCCAGGCCTTTGGCCGTCGATGGGACGAAAACGCCACCATATCGATATCGTTCTGCGGAACCAACGACATACAGTAGGCGATAGACTGATACGGCGCGCCGCTATAGTGCTTGACGCGAACGAAACGCTCCTCGGCCACATCGGCAACGACCCGGCCGTCTTCAATCAGTGCCGCAGCGGCGCCGTGCCCATGATGTATACCGAGGACTCGCATAGCTATGCTCGCGTAGGAGAATAAGGATCGGGCGCTTAAGTATCTTGTGTGGCACTTGGTGAGCCTGATTCGCTAGCTCGGCACCATCGCCCCTATAATAAATTGCATCCAATGCCGGCGCCGCCGAAATACAGGTCTCAGCGCGTGAAATCCCAGTCCACGGAAGCATACAATAAACAAGGCCTGCGTCTGAAACGCGACGGCGCACTGTCGGAGGCAATCGCGCTGTTCGAGCGCGCGCTCCAACTGGATCCTGAAGATCTATCTGCGCAGATCAATCTCTGCGGCGCGTATGTCGATCAGGGGGAATCCGCTAAGGCGATTCAGCGGCTCGAGAAATTACTCGCATCGGGAGCAACCAGCTCTTCCCTTTGGTCAACCTTGTTGATGGCGTACAACTATGCCGATGTTGCGCCGGAACGCGTGTTTGAAGGTCATAAGACGTTCGGTGCGATGCTCACGGCAGAAGCTTGCTCGATCCCGGATGACTACCGGCGCGATAAATCACCGCAGCGACGCCTGCGTATTGGCTATGTATTGCCGACTTTTCAGATCTACCCCGTGGCCCATTTCCTCGAACCGGTGCTACTCGCGCATGATCGTTCGCGGTTCCGGATCTACTGTTACTCGAACATTCCCCTACCCGAGCAAACCTTGCGACGCATCCTGGGGCCCGACGATCACTGGCGTGATATATCGGCACTCGGGGTCGATGGCCTGGCGACCCGGGTGCGAAACGACGAGATAGACATCCTCGTCGATCTCGCCGGGCACACCGCGACGCGTATGCTGCCGCTGTTCGCCCGCAGACCGGCACCCATCCAGGCGAGCTACCTGGGGTACCCCAATACGACCGGGTTGACCGCCGTCGACTACAAGATCACGGATCATTTTGCCGACCCGTCAGGGTCGACCGAGCGATATTACACGGAGCAACTGCTGCGGCTGCCGAACTCGTTTCTGTGCTATCGGCCACCATCAAGTCCACCGGTGAACCCACTCCCGGCGATGCAGAACGGTTACATCACGTTTGGCTCCTGCAATAATTTCGCCAAGGTCAGCGGACGCTGTTTCGACCTGTGGGCGCGACTACTGAAAAGCATTGACCATTCCCGGCTTGTCCTCAAGGCCAGGGCGCTCGTCGATGCCGCGGTATGCCGCCGCACCCGGGCGGAATTCGCGGCCCGCGGCATTTCGCCGGAACGACTGGAGCTTCTGCCCTGGGTGCCGGATCTGACGCAACATCTGGCGACGTACCACCGAGTCGATGTCGCGCTCGATACCCTGCCTTATAACGGCACGACGACCACATTCGAGGCCCTGTGGATGGGGGTACCGGTGATCGGAATTATCGGCGCCACCCATCACGCGCGGGTCGGTCATTCCATTCTCAGCAACCTGGGGCATGACGAGTGGATCGCGGAGACGCCCGATCAGTTCCTGCAACTCGCCGAGCGACTGATATCGGACTTGCCACAGCTGGCCGACGTCCGCCAGGTGCTGCGGCCTCAGATGCAACACTCCTTGCTCACGAACGGCGCGGCCTTTACCCGGAACCTGGAGGCGGCCTGTCGTGACATCTGGCTCGCCTGGTGTGCGCGTCACTGACCGCGTCCGATGAATCTCGCGCTTCGCGGTATCCTTCGACACCACTTGCGCGGGCATGAACACGCCAGAGACAGCCGATGTTGATGCGAAGCCATCGCGAAACGACTATCATTGCCTGATAGCCATACCCGTAGTTTCGGGACTATCGGTTGCGTACAGCCGCCCGGACCTATAAAAATACGATATTCCAGGACCAACCAAGAGATGACTGACCTACCCCAGTTTTACAGCCAGATTGCCGCACTCAATAGTGAAGAACACCTGAAGTTACGCCTGAAGCCCGAGATAGACTACGGCTTTGCAAGAAACTCGAACGCGGTGGTGATCACGGCCGTGGAGTTCCGCAAGGCGGCCTGCCACTACCCCATCGTATTTGTGGAGAATTCCGGCAAGTTCATGCCGATGGCGGTGATGGGCGTCAAGGCGGATCAGAATCTCTTCGTCAGCGACGACGGGAAATGGAACGCGGACTATATTCCCGCCTATGTGCGCCGCTACCCGTTTGTGCTAGCCGCAAAAGAGCGCGACAGCGAAAACCTCACCGTGTGTTTCGATACCGGGTATTCGGGTCTAAATCGCCGACAGGGCGAGGCCCTGTTTGACAAGGACGGCAATCACACGCCGTTTCTCGAAAAAATTGTGGAGTTCATGCGTGAATATCATACCCAGGGACAGGTCACGGAAATTTTCTGCAACCGACTCAAGGAGCTGGAACTTCTGCAGCCGGTCCAGGCACAGCTTTCATTGGGCGAGGGAGAAAATATGTCTTTGGTCGGTTTCCAGGCTGTTGATCGCGAGAAACTGAAAGGACTGCCTGACGATGTTATCTCCGAGCTGCTGAGAAACGACGGCCTGGAGTTGATCCATGTTCACCTTGCCTCACTCGAACGATTCACCGATTTATTGATACGCCTGCGGGATCGGTCTCCCGAGGGCGAGCCAACCGATACAATACCCGACTAGCCGAATGCATCGTCTTGTTGCGAAACGCCCGGCTCGATTCCGCGAGCCCCACTTTCGACTGCGAAGAAATTCGATAATCGTATAACGCCAACCATGGCATCTATCGACGGAAACAAGATCGACAGCATCGTAATCGTCGGCGGCGGCACCGCTGGCTGGATGGCGGCCCTCATGCTGAGCCAGAGTCTCAAGGCACTGAGACCGAAGATCACGCTGGTAGAATCGAGTCGCGTCGGCACGATCGGTGTCGGCGAGGCCACTGTACCGCCTCTGGTCCGTTTGCTGCGCGATCTGGAGCTGGACGAGGCCGATTTTATGCGCCGCAGTCACGCCACGTACAAGCTTGGAATCAAGTTCGTGGACTGGTATCGACGCGACCACGCGTTCTGGCATCCGTTCGGCTGGGTCGGCGGCAGAATCGACGACCTGCCCTTGTTTTTCCATTGGCAGAAGGCACGCGCCGCCGGCCGCACGGCGGACGAGTTTGACGCGTATTCGACGCATGTGCTCCTGGCCGAATCTGACAAGTCGCCACGGCCCGTTAACGGCAGCTCGCCGATCATCGAGGAAGGGGCCTACGCCTACCACCTGGATGCCGCCGCCTTCGCGGACTACATGAAGGACATTGCTGTTGCCAAGGGTGTCGTTCACGTCGTCGACGATGTCAAAGATGTGGTTCTGGACGAACGCGGGTTCATCGATCACGTGGCGACTCAAGATCACGGCGAATTGCCGGGCGATTTGTTTCTCGACTGCACCGGCTTCCGCGGCCTGTTGATCGAGCAGGCCATGGGCGATGGCTACATCGACTGGGGCGACCACCTGATGTGCGATCGTGCCGTGGTCCATGCGCTGCCACAAAATGGCCAGATGCCGCCGTATACGCGATCCACCGGTCTGAATGCGGGTTGGGTCTGGCAAATCCCGCTCACGACGCGCATCGGCTGCGGTTATGTGTACTCAAGCCGATACACCGATGACGAGGCGGCCACCCGGGAACTCCTTGCATATGCGAAACTTGATCCTGCCGTGGCCGAGCCACGATATCTGAAAATGCGAGTCGGCCGGCGCGAAAATTTCTGGGTCCGCAACTGCGTATCAATCGGGCTGGCGGCGGGCTTTATCGAGCCGCTGGAATCCACTGGCATATTCCTGATACAACGCGCCGTGCAATGGCTGCTTGATCACCTGCCGGACAAGACATTCAATGAATCCTTGATTCAGCACTACAACCGGAAGACGGCCGCGTTGTATCAGGAGATTCGCGACTTTATTGTGCTTCACTACATTCTCACCGAACGCGCCGACACGGACTTCTGGTCCGATTACATGACTATGACACCGCCGGATTCGCTGCAGGAAATGCTCACGCTCTACGACGAAACCGGCATCATAGACTGGGAGCAAAACTCTTTATTCCGTGATGCAAGTTACTATGCGATCCTGGCGGGCTTTCAGCGTCTGCCCAGGAGCTGCCTCCCACGCGCGGACCTGTCGAACTTCGATCAGGTTTGCTCGATACTTGAACTGGTCAAGAAAAAGAACGCCGAGCTCGCTACAACAATGCCCGCGCACGCCGACATGATCGCTGCGCTTAATCGTCCGCACCATTAGTGACGACACCTCCCGACAACCCCATTACATCAGCTGGTGACAATATTTCTTGCGATATCCGCAACGTCAGGGTGGTACCCAGCCGCGGATCCGGGCAGAATATCGACTCAGTCCGCCGACCAACCGAACGGCGGGGCCAATTTCGGGAGAAAAAAATAATGCGTAATCACTTCATTGCTGTCTCGCTCGTCGCCCTCGCGCTCAGCGGTTGTGGCACCACAAAGATGGACCAGATCGCTCTGGGCATGTCGAAGGATGAAGTCACCGCCGCCATCGGCGCGCCCAGAAATGTCGTCGAGGCCAGTGCCTTCGGCGGCACCAAGACCGAGGTCTGGGAGTACAAGGCGAAAGGTCCGGGGAACTTCAATGTGCAGTTCACCGACGAGAAGGTAGAAGGTTGGCGCCGGGCCTATTAAACGGCCGTCGCCGAAGTCTTAACCAGGCAAAGAAATCGCAGCGTTCGCTGCCAATTGAGGATTGAGTAAACGGCGGACACCCGCAAGGGCGCCCGCCGTTTATTTTTCAGTTTACGCGAACGAGGTCGGGGCCGAGTAACACCTCACCTGAACCTGATTCCGGGGTCGGCGACTCGACGGCCTCGGGCTCGGCCGAGGTCGGCCCGAAACGATACTCACGGTCAACCAACGGGCTGGGTGCGGTCGCCGAGGAGATACGCGCCCACGCCAGGCTGTCCGGGCCGACCAGGCCGCGCGTACGATAGCCAGCCGGATTCGCGGGCGTGATTTCGACCGCCGCGGCCTGCGACGGGAACTCCGCGTCATTCGGGATCATCTCGGGTCCCATCAGTGGCGTTGCCTGTTCCTCGACGGCCGGCGCCGGAATCTCATCGTTCAATTCTGCCTTGGATGTTGCCGACGCACTCGCCTCGGCAGTCACCTCGGCATTCGTCGGTGACGCGGTCGAGATCACCTCCGGCCCCATGCGCGGCGTTTGCGTGTCGCCCATCGCCTGCACCGGGAACTCCGGGGTCGCCGCCGTTTCCATTGTAGATGCCTTATCCGGCGCCACTGACGGACCGGCTTCCGCCTGCGACTCTCCCGTCTCCACATCGGGGCCAATCAGCGGCGCGACCGGCGCAGCGCTCGTAGCGGCATCGGGGGCCATCAATGGTTCAGTCGCAAACGTGTCAGGACTCGGTGCGCCGACGGACACCACCGTAAGTCGGCCCACATCGCTGTCTGCGTCAGGACCCGGCCGCGGTGCCAAGGCCGGATCGGCGGCGGCCGCGCCCGGTCCCAATAGTCCATCACCGCCCGGCACACCAGGTACCGGCGCAGGCATACCCGGCATCTCATCGACACCGCCGGGCGCGCCCGGTGCAACCGGTTGCCCGGCAAGCATCTGGTTCACCTGCGCGAGGTCGGCGGGACTGAGGATTCCGGCGGACTGCTTGAGACGCAATGAACTTAGCAAGTAGTCGTAGCGTGCCTGCAAATGGTCACGCTTTGCCAGGTACAAGTCACGTTGCGCATCCAGCACCGCCAGGTTGGTGCCGACACCCGCCTCGAAGCCCTTGATTTTGGCATTGAGTGCGGTCTCCTGCGACAGCACCGATTGTTCGAAGGCGCTCGCTTTGCTGATTCCGGTATTCGTGCCGAGAAACGCCTCCCGGGTCTGTCGGCGCACCAGACGGCGCTGCGCCTCGAGCTCATCCGCGGCCTGGCGAAAACGGTAGCTCGCCTCGCGCGTGCGATAGAGCGTCTGGCCGCCCTGGAATATCGGCAGCGCGAGTCGCAGAATGACATCGGTGGTCTCCACTTCGCTGCCGCCGCCGAACAGACTGCCGCCGGTATCGCGCCGATTGTGACTGCCGACCAGGTCCACCGTCGGGTAATATTCCGCCCGCTGCCGCTGTATCTCGCGGCGCGCCACCTCCATTGCGTGTTTTCGGGCCTGCAGCGAGACGTTCTGTGCCAGCGCTTTACTGATCCAAGCGTCCGCACTGGCCGGTTGCGGCGGCGTCAACACGATATCCGGACTGAGTGGCACCAGGGGTACGCGGTCGACACCGGTGATCTCCGCCAGCGCCTCGTAGCTATCGTCCAGGGTACTCTCCGCTTCAATGACCCGGGCGCGGGAGAACTCGAAACGGGCCTTGGCCTCGTGTTTATCGGTGATGGTCGCGAGACCGACTTGCAGACGTTTCTCGGCCAGCTTCAGCTGGCGCTCGATGGCCTTTTTTTGGGCCTCGGTGAGGCCAACGTTGTCCTGTGCCGCCAATGCGCCCAGGTAGGCGCTCGCCGTGCGCAGCATCAGATCCTGCTCGGCGGCGACAAAATTGGCATAGGCCTCGCGTACTGCTGCGCCGGCTTGTTTGATTTGCACGATATTCGAAAGACGGAATACCGGCTGGGTCAGGGTGACGGCGTAGACGTCGGTGTCGAAGGTACTCTTGCCGCTGCCAAAGACCTCGTTATCGCTGCTGATGATCTCCTGATCCGTCTCGATGGTATCCGCGGACAGTGCGATGTTCGGCAAGTAGGTGCCGCGGGCCTGGGGCAGGGCCTGCCGGAGCGCCATGTATTCATTACGTGCCGCGTTGAAGCGCGCATCATTGGCGCGCGCATATTTGTACACGTCGAGCAGGTCCTCCGCCTGCGCCAGCGGGGCGCAAACAAACAGCGCAAGCAGAACGGCGGCGCCCGACCTGCTAAAAATCTTTGTCGTCAACATGAAGGCCTCTCCCGTGCGGGCGATCTTGGTTGTTGTTGTTTTATTGTTCTTGTGGTCAGTGATCATATGTCATGAGCCGCGCGATCCGCAACCGGATCGTGGTATTACGGATTCACGTCTGCGCCTTAACCGAATCTAGATGACTGAGAACGCAGACAGGCGTCAACCGGTGGCGGATGCCACCGCGGTATGGCCCACGGCGTCCTCAGCGATGATAGGGCAAATGATTGACGACACTCCAGGCCCGGTAGATCTGCTCGGCCAACACTACCCGCGCCACGGGATGGGCCAGCGTCAGCTTCGACAGGGACCAGATCTCGGCGACCCGATCCAGACATATGGGATCTAGACCTTCCGGACCGCCGATCAGAAAACTGATATTTGTGCCCTCGGCAAGCCCACGTTCGATTTTGTTTGCCATCTCAAGCGTGCTCTTTTGCTGGCCGGTACGCTCCAGGGCGATGACGTGGTCGTCCCTGGGCACCGCTTGCAACAGCTGTTCGGCTTCCCGTTTCAATACGCGTGCGATGTCCGTGCCCTTGCCCCGTTTGCCGGCGGGCACTTCGACGATTTCCAGGCGACAATGGGCGGGCATGCGCTTGACGTATTCGGACACTGCTGCATCGACCCAGGCGGGCATGCGTTTTCCCACGGCAATAATGTTGATGCGCATCGTCAGCAGGACGGGAACGCGGGCGAGGAAAAGATCTCACCGGCGCACACCGGGATGCGGATCATTCGTGGGAATTTTCCCGCTGCGCCTCGATGCTGGCACGCATATCCTCGCCCCATAACTTCTCGAGATCATAGAGTTCGCGGGTTTTCGGCAGCATCAAGTGCACGACGATGTCACCGAAATCCACCAGGATCCACTCGGCGCCGGCTTCGCCTTCCGCACCCAGCGGGCGATAGCCGTGTTGCTTCATCGCGTCCACCAGCTTGTCCGCCACCGAGCGCACGTGACGATCCGAGGTGCCGCTGACCACGAGCATGTAGTCCGTGATATCGGTAAGCCCGCGTACATCCATGGTATGAATATCACGCCCCTTGGCGTCTTCCAGGGCCGTTATGGCCAGGTCTTTCATCTCGTCGGCATGGGTCACTTCGGCTGACCCCGGGGTACTCTCGCTAAAACCATATATATGTTCCTCACGGATATAGTCCCATACGGGCGGTGGTACTCGATTGGCTACGTCTTCACCGGCGGCAATCGCGGCACGGACTTCAGTGGCGGAAATACTCACCGGCGTGACCGACTGAAAAAGAATGCGCCCCGCCGGGCGCGTGCGCAGTTCGTCTACACCATCGGAAATACGGGGTTGGGCCCATTCCGGCAATGAAGCCGCATCATGACCCGGGTCCGAGCCCGGGCGTGCCATCACCACCAGGTGCGCCAGTTCCGGCAGCTGCTGCCATTGGTGCCAGGTCTCGAGGCCGCCGAAGGCATCGGCACCCATGATGAGGCACAGGGGGACATCGCCCAACTCATGGCGAAAACTCGTCAGGGTATTCACCGTATACGACGGCCCGTCCATGCCCAGTTCGCGCTCATCCAATTGCAATGCCGGAAACTCACTCAGTGCCAAGGTGAGCATGCGGAGTCGTTGTGTGGTAGTGGCAATGGGCGCATCCCGGTGCGGGGGCCACTTACAGGGGACGATGTGCACTTCGCGCAAATGCAACGCGCGCCTGACCTCATCCACCGGCCGCAGATGGCCGTAGTGAACCGGGTCAAAGGTGCCGCCGAAGATTCCGATCACGAAGTGATGCCTACGACCGCCACGGCGGGGCGTGATCGTTATTGCCGAATGTGTCCGTCACCAAGTACGACATACTTTTGTGTAGTCAAACCTTCGAGCCCTACCGGGCCCCGGGCGTGGAGTTTATCGGTGCTGATACCGATCTCCGCACCGAGGCCGTACTCGAAGCCGTCGGCGAAGCGGGTGGACGTATTCACCATCACCGAACTTGAGTCCACTTCCCGCAGGAAACGCCGTGCGCGTGAAAGATCCTCGGTGATGATCGAGTCGGTGTGGTGCGAACCATGCGCCTCGATATGATCGAGGGCCACATCGAAGTCGGCGACCACGCGTATGGACAGGATCGGCGCCAGGTACTCCGTATCCCAGTCCTCGTCGGTCGCCGCTTTGATATCCGGTAGCACGGCACGCGTCTCGGCACAGCCGCGCAGTTCGACACCCGCGTCCTTGTACATGGTGCCCAGGGACGTCAGCACCTTATCCTTGACCGCGTCCGCGACCAACAAGGTCTCCATGGTGTTGCAGGTGCCGTAACGCTGTGTCTTGGCATTGAAGGCCACGGCGATGGCCTTTTCGATGTCCGCGGCACCATCGATATACACATGACAGATGCCATGCAGATGCTTGATCACCGGCACGGTGGCCTCGCGGCTGACGCGCTCGATGAGACCCTTGCCGCCGCGCGGCACAATAACGTCCACGTATTGATCCATGGTGATCAACTCACCGACCGCAGCGCGATCCGTGGTGGCCACCACCTGCACCGTGTCTGCGCTCAGTCCGGCATGGGCGAGACCTTCGCGGATACAGGTCTCGACAGCCAGGTTCGAGTGCATGGCCTCGGAGCCGCCGCGCAATATCGCCGCATTACCGGACTTGAGACATAAGCCCGCCGCATCCGCGGTCACGTTCGGCCGCGATTCGTAGATGATGCCGATCACGCCGAGCGGCACCCGCATGCGGCCGACCTGAATACCGGAGGGGCGGTAGCAAAGATCGGTAATTTCGCCGACCGGATCCGGCAGAGCGGCGATCTGCCGCAGACCGTCCGCCATGCCGTCGATGCGCTCGGCGGTCAGTTCCAGACGGTCCAGCAATGCCGCGTCCAGCCCCTGCTGCTCGCCGGCGGCGAGGTCCTTTTTGTTTTCCGCCATCAAGCGCGATCGCGCCTGCTCGATGGCATCGGCCATGGCGGTCAGCGCCGCATCCTTGTGCGCGGTATCGGCGCGCCCCAACGCGCGCGCGGCCGCGCGCGCCTGGCGCCCGACGCGGTGCATATACTCGGCCAGATCTCCGGTTGCTTGTGCGTGTTGACTCTGCATCATCAAATCGAGGTGTGCTGTCACCTGCCCTCAGGGGAGTACCGCGATGCCGCCTAGAATACACCCGCCCGGGGCGAAATTCACGGCACACGGGCACGCGACCGGATCGGCGGCGATTAGCGGGCCCGGCGCATGGGATTGATGCCACACACGGCGAGGCTGACGCGCTCAATCTCCGCCCACACATCGCCCGGCGAGCGCCCCTTGAGGACACGATCGAGCCGCGCCATCTGGCGCAGCAAGCCGAGCCAACGCTCGTAGGGAATGCGACTCAGAGCCGCGGCTACGACCGACTTGCGTTTCGCCCAGACCCGATGGGACTTGAACACCTCCGCCTGCGAGCCGCCGGCGGCGACGTCCGCGGCCAGGCGCTGCATGGCGCGGATTTCCCGGCCCAGGGCCCAGATCAGCAGCGCCGGCTCCACGCCGCCGGCCTGCAGCGTACCGAGCATACGCAGGACCTTGCGCGCATCCCCACCGAGACAGGTGTCGACGAATCCGTACACATCGAAGCGGGCACTGTCTGCGACACTGGCCTCCACCTCCTCCAGGCCGATCTCACTTGTGCCGTGGTCGAGCGCCAGCTTGTCGATCTCCTGCGCGAGTGCCAGTAGATTGCCCTCCAGATGATGGGCGAGCAGCTCAACTACGCCGGGGGCCACACGCAGCTCCCGTTGCTGCAGGCGGGCACGAATCCAGCCCGGCAACTCACGTGCCGCAACCGGCCAGCAGGTGACGACAACGCCCGCGGCGTCGAGGGCTTTGGCCCACTTGCTGGAGCGGGTCGCGGATTCCAGCTTGCCGCATTTGATCAGCAGCAAGGTGTCCGGCGGCGGTGTCTGCGCGAAATTTACCAGCGCCTTGGCGCCCGCCTCACCCGGGCGGCCTGTGGGGATGCGTAGCTCGATCAGTCGACGGCTGGAGAAAAGCGACAGGGTCTGGGTGGCTTCGGTCAGCCGGTTCCAGTCGAATCCCGGCTCTGCTTGCATGACCAGGCGTTCGTCATAACCCTGGCTGCGGGCGGCCTCGCGAATCGCGTCGCAAGCTTCCTCCACCAGCAGATCCTCATCCCCGTGCACCAGATAACAGGGGGCGAGCGAGTTCTTGAGTTGCGCAGCGAGTCTGGCGGGTTGCACCTGCATGCGCGGGCTCGATCAGTGAGTCAGGGAAAATCCGGCACCGGCGAACCGGCCGGCAGGCCCATCCGCGCGGTCACGAATATCAGCGCCCGATACTGCCCAGCTGGCGCACGATCTGTTGCGCGGTGTCCTTTTCCATGTCCTCGCGCAGGAACAGTTCTTCGTCTTCCTTCAACAAGACCTGCTGGCTGTCATAAGCGAAGTCGCGGGTCAGCAGGATCGGTGCCGACTTGAGGACCGATTCACCCGCCTTATCAAAGACCTCAAACTTGCTGCGATATCGGAGTGTATAGCCGGTGATCTTGCCGCGACTGTCGACCGTGCGCACGATGCGGTCATAATTGATGTCCGAGAGTTGCAGCACGGCGCTGGACGCCGACTTATCGGATACCGGCGTGCTGCCGGAAAAGCGCAATACATCCTCGACCTTGGCCTGCAACGCCGGGTCCGTGCTTTCGATATAGAGGTTCGACAGACTCTTCGACAACTCGACCTTACCGCGCAGGTGAAAGCCGCAGGCGCTAACAATAAAGGCTAACGATACGATCGTGACCAGCTTCAAAAAACCTTGCATCAGAGTGCGCTCCATCCAGACCCGTTTCGACTGCATTATAAACGTGAAACTCACTAGGCGGCCACAATGTTGATGAGCTTGCCCGGTACCACGATGACCTTGCGCACCGCTTTGCCATCCAGATGCCGCGCCACCTGCGCATCGTTCACCGCGGCCGCGCGAATCTGCTCCTCATCGGCGCCCGCCGCGATTGAGACCTGTCCGCGCCGCTTGCCGTTGACCTGCACCACCAGCTCGAGCATATCGCGGGTCAGCGCCGACTCGTCCACCTCGGGCCAGGGCGCATCGATGATCCCGGCGCCATACGCCAGTTCGACCCAAAGCGCGTGGGCGATATGGGGTGCCACCGGCGCCAACAGCCGCAACAGCACGCCCAGGCCCTCCGCCAACACCGCCACGCTGCCGGCGCCGGCGAATTGCTGCAATTCGTTCAACAGTTTCATGGCGCCGGAGACCACCGTGTTGAACTGTTGCCGCTGGTAATCGTAGTTGGCCTGCTTGACGATGCTATGGATCGTGCGGCGCATATCCTTGTCTGTGGGCCCGGACGCAGACGGACGCGTGTCTGCGTCATTGAACGCGCGAATCGCCGCATGGTTTTCGGCGGCGAACGTCCACAGGCGACGCAGAAACCGGTACGCGCCCTCCACCCCCGAGTCTGACCACTCGAGGGACTGGTCCGGCGGCGAGGCGAATACAATAAACAGGCGCGCGGTATCCGCGCCGTATTTACTCACCAGGGCCTGCGGATCCACGGTATTACCCTTGGACTTGGACATCTTGACACCGTCTTTAAGCACCATGCCCTGGGTCAGCAGGCGCAGAAACGGCTCGTCGACGGCGAGCAGGCCTTCATCACGCATGATCTTGGTAAAGAAGCGCGCATAGAGCAGATGCAGAATGGCGTGTTCAATGCCGCCGACATATTGATCCACCGGCAGCCAATGGCGCGCCCGCTCGTCGAGCATCGCGTCGTGATTATCGGCGCAGGCGAAACGCGCGAAATACCAGGAGGACTCCATAAAGGTATCGAAGGTGTCGGTCTCGCGCCGCGCCGCGCCATTGCAGCGCGGGCAGCTTGCCTCGGTGAATGCCTTCAGCTGGGTCAGCGGCGACGCACTGCCGTCCAGGGTGACCCCTTCCTCGGGCAATACTACCGGCAACTGATCCGCCGGCACCGGCACCGCACCGCAGGCGTCGCAGTAGACCACTGGAATCGGCGTACCCCAGTAACGCTGGCGCGAGATACCCCAGTCGCGCAAACGATAATGCACCGTCTTGCCGCCGCGCGCTTCGGTGGCGAGATTTTCGGCGATGGCATCGAAGGCCTGCGCCGAGGTCAGGCCGGTGAAGGCGCCGGAATCCACCAGCACACCCTTCTCGACGAAGGCCTGCTCGGCTACCAGCGCAGCCGTATCGCCGTCATGGTCGGTCGATACGATAACGGGCCTGATGGGTATGCCGTACTTGTGCGCAAACTCCCAGTCCCGCTGATCGTGCGCCGGCACCGCCATGACCGCGCCCTCACCGTAGGCCATCAAGACAAAATTCGCGACCCATACCGGCAGTTCCTCGCCGGTGATCGGATGACGTGCCCGCAGGCCCGTATCCATGCCTGACTTTTCCATGGTCTCCAGATCCGCTTCGGCAGTGCCGCTGACGGCACATTGCTCGACGAAGTCGGCCAGTGCCGGATTGGCGGCGGCGGCCGTGGTCGCCAGGGGATGCTGTGCGGCCACCGCCAGATAGGTCGCGCCCATCAGCGTATCCGGGCGGGTCGTGAACACCTTCAGCGGGTCACCGCCACCCACCACCTCGAAGTGCACCTCCACACCCTCGGAGCGCCCGATCCAGTTGCGCTGCATGGTGCGGACTTTTTCCGGCCAATCCGGTAAATGGTCGAGCGCCGTGAGCAGCTCCTCGGCATAGTCCGTAATCTTCATGAACCACTGCGGGATTTCCTTGCGCTCCACCGGCGTGTCGCAGCGCCAACAACAACCATCGATGACCTGTTCGTTGGCCAGTACCGTCAGATCTTTCGGACACCAGTTGACCGGTGCGGTCTTGCGATACACCAGGCCTTTTTCCAGAAGACGCGTAAACAGCCATTGTTCCCAGCGATAGTATTCCGGATCGCAGGTCGCCAGCTCGCGCTCCCAGTCGTAGGCAAAACCGAGCCGCTTGAGCTGGTCGCGCATGTAGTCGATGTTGTCACGGGTCCACACGCCCGGTGGCACCTTGTTTTGAATCGCCGCGTTCTCCGCCGGCAGGCCAAAGGCGTCCCACCCCATCGGCTGGAGCACGTTCTTACCCTGCATACGCTGGTAGCGGGAAATTACATCGCCGATCGTGTAGTTGCGCACGTGGCCCATGTGCAACTGACCCGATGGATAGGGGAACATGGATAGACAATAGAACTTTTCACGCACGTCGTCCTCGCGCGCACGAAACGTTTCATTTTCGGCCCAGTGTGCCTGCGTCGTCAGTTCAACGGTTTCGGGATGATATTGCGGATTCATATTCTGGTTGAGAATGGGTCAGGCTCGCCGTGTACGCGACGCCAAGCGCGTTCGCGTCAAAGGATCAGGAACTAAACCTGGGGTAACGGTTTAATCAACACCCGTTTCGGTATCCGTGGACAGGCGTGGTGGCCGCTCGGCGGTTGGCCAGTCCGCAAACGGAAACGGGATGTCTTCCGTGTTGTAGGTGAGAAAACTCAACATCTGATAGGCGTAGACGCTCAATTGACCGCCAAATTCACGTAATCGGTCATTGGGCTCGCCGGTCACCAGGGTGACGAAAAACTGAAACACCACGACGATCGCGATCACAAATGCTGTGATGTAAATCAATACGACAAAAAGGAGCATATACAGAAGGCGCTTCCACGTGGCGGGCTCCGACACGTGTTCTTTCAAATCTTCGTTCATGGGTCTACCTGGCTAGTGTGCGGGTCGGCGCTGCTGCTTTCAGCGGGCCATGGGTCATTTACCGGCCATATTATCCCATATCTCGTCGTCGACCACGCCACGTTCCCGTTCCCATACCAATTGACCGATGTTTTTGAACTTGGCGACCGACAACGCGCCACGACCACTGCGCTGGCCGGCGGCGGTGGTGGCCTCGGCGATCTCGTCACGCGCGGCGGCGTAGATCTCGAAGGGCTCATATTCCGCGTCCATCAGCACCAGCACGACGCGGTCCCACTCCTGATCCATCTTCAACTGCCCGACCCGCTGGCCGGTCTTGCTCTCGTCGAAGATGGCACGACCCTTGATCTGAATACGCTTGCCCTCCCATTTGCCGCGGCCGACGGCATCGTAGCCGGCGGTCTGAGGTTCGCAAAGATCGAGATCGAGCAGGCGCGCGGCGTCGTTACGGGCAATCTCCACGCTGACGCCGGCGAGCGGCTTGCCGGTGGCTTTGCGGTAGTTACTCGCCAGCTTGCGTGCTTCCGAGATCAGTTTGTCGACAGAATAAACGGCCATGGCTTCAGTGCCCTGTCATGCGGCAGACAGCCGCGGACATACCGCTATTCTAGAAGGCGCCACCCTATATGACCAATCAGCCGGCCACCGAAAGCGGTGGCATCCCATCATGGTTTGCCGGGTTTGCGGCCCAGGACCAGCGGCGCGGTCTTATCACGGGCGTATTCCGCGATGGAACCATCGTACAGCCGCACCTGTTCGTAGCCGAGGTGACGCAGGGTGAGGTAGGTCTGGGCGGCGCGATGCCCGGAGTTGCAGTAGAGAATCACCGGTGCGTCCTGTTTGCCGGCGCCCCGGGCCGCCAGGCTCGACTGCAGGGCCGCGTCGTCACGCAGGCGAAAGCCGCGCTTCAGGTCCAGGGCCTGGTCCCAGGACCACCAGCGGGCGCCGGGAATATGCCCGCTGCGCTGCCGGCTCTTGGGATTACCCAGATACTCCGCCTCGCTGCGCACATCCAGGAGTAGCGGTGCACCGGCGGCGACGGCCTTCTTGACCGCCGCCAGATCGATGTCGTTGCTACGCCCGCCGGTGTTCTCGCGCAGATATTTGGTGCGCGCCGGCCGCGCGGGTTCGGCAACCGCCTTACGCCCTTCCAGGATCCATTGCACCAGGCCACCGTCGAGGACAGATACCCGTGGATGGCCGATGCGCTCCAGCTCCCAGAACAAACGCCCGGCATGCAGACCGCCCATGTCATCGTAAATCACCACATGGGATTTGCGCTCGATTCCAGTCAGCCCCAGGACTTTGGTCAATGTTGGATCATCGACGCGCAGGGCGACACCGTCCTTGCGACGCTGCACCAGTGCGCCGTAAGGGAGGTAGACGGCACCGGGGATATGGAAGCGCTGATATTGCACTTCGTCACCCGCCATATCCACCAGCACCACATTGGGGTCGTCTTTGTGTTCCGCCACCCATTGGGTATCGACCAGTATCGGCGCCGGCGATTCCGCCGCCGCCGCGGCTGGTAACGCCAGCACGTACAGTGACAAGAAGAAAAAGCTGAGCGATCGTGACATCATGACTCCAGTACGGTCGGGTCCGTGGCCCACGCGTCGAGGGAAAAATTACTTCGGTATAAGATACTCACCCGCCGCCACGGGCAGACCGGCAAAGCATGTCTTGTAGGTCTCTGAATTAAGGACGCTGCCCGGATCGTCCTCGGCCTCCGCAAGATCGTCTTCATCGAGACGGATGTCGACTTGCTTGCCTGCGTGTGTCCCTTCGCACTCCTCGAAGATCCGGTTGCCGGACGCATCGAAACTCCGATACGCATGCAGGTCGCCGTGATAGGCATGCAGAAATATCAGGGTCTGCGTCGGCGCATTGCGATATTCCGGCAGATAGGCGGCCAAATAATCGCGTATGACCCGACCGGTGTCGTCGTAAACGTTGACCGCGATGCTATGGATGCGGCCGACATCGTCGGTCGATCCCTTGTCACTGAAGACACCGGCGATCTTGCCCATCAGCCCTTCAGACTGTTTCCGCTCCCAACGTATGGTGCTGAGCGCACGATTGTTCGCCGCATCAGTATAAACAACTTCATCGTAGAAGTCCGGCTGGCGCGGATAGCCTCCGGTGGTGCTCTGCTTGCGAATCTCGCGTCCTTCGAGCTGCTGCTTGTGCAAGACATAGAGGTGGTCGACGAAGGCATTCCATGTACGGCTGTGGGCATCGTCGCCGCGCGGCTTGATCACCTCATCGGCCAACAACGGCATACACAACCCGAGCACCGTCAATGTCGCTGCGACTCGCATCCTCAGCATGGACAATCTCCAATACTCGCTTGCATGCACTTACCAGAATACATGCAGGCGTCCGTTTTCGACCTTGTGCTTGAAATGGGTCAACGGCCGGTTGCCCTTCTCCACACACTCGCCGCTTTTGATATCGAACACCCAGTTGTGTTTCGGACAGGTCAGACGTCCTTCCTGTAACGCCAGATGGGGAATATTGGTGACCTGGTGTGGGCAGCGGCTGTCATAGACACGAATGTCATCGCCCAGCCGATAGACGAACAGGCTGCGTTCATCCGCTTCGCAATAGGTGATCTCATCGTCGGGCAGATCGGCCACCGCGATGACGTCATGCCATTCCTCGCGCGCATCGAGAAGTTCGGGGTGGAATTCGGGGATATCCATGTCGAGCAGGATTTCCACCGCCCAGACGACTTTCGCCAAGCCAAGCACGGGAAAGGCCATGAGCAGCGCATCCAGGACCTCGTTCGCGCTCGCGCCGTTGCGCAAGGCCCGTGTCAGGTACTGGCGAAAACCGTTTTCCGTCTGCACCGCGACCTTGGTAATCACCGAGATGAGATCGCGGGTGCGCGGATCCAGGTGCTTGCCGCTTTCACGCAAGAACGTGAAATAGGGTTTGATCGCGTCCGGCCGCGCCTTAACAAGATATTCAAGTGCATCACTCATTCAAACTTCCTCCACACTGGTTACGATCGAGCAGTGCCGGCATGGTTCCACTTCCGGCCCACATCGAAGTTCAATCGATTAATCCTACTGACACAAACGTCAGGCGCCAATATGCACCACAATGTTACGCCGACCGCGAAAACGGCGATGCTCCCACAAATAGATGCCCTGCCAGGTACCCAGTGCGAGCCGGCGGCCGGTGATCGGGATCGACAGCTGCGTCGCGGTCAGTGCCGATTTGATATGCGCGGGCATATCGTCGGGCCCTTCCGCGGTATGGGTGTACAGCGGATCGCCCTCGGGCACCAGGCGGCCGAGCCAGGCCTCAAGATCCACCTGCACCGCCGGATCGGCGTTCTCCTGAATCAGCAGGCTCGCCGAGGTGTGTTGAATAAACAGGGTGCACAGACCCTCGGCGACATCCGCCGCGTGGACGACGTCCGCCACCTCGGCGGTGATGTCCCGCAGGCCTTGTCCGGCAACAGGCACCGATAGTTGGGTAACCATTGTTGATGTATGCCCCTGCGCGCGCTTGTACTATGGTTCGAGCACCGATTGGGCACGGGCGAATGCTTCTTCGGCGCCGCGTCGGTCACCGCTGCGCCGGCGTGCCTCACCGATCAACTGCCAATTCTGGCTGCGCAGCTGCGCATCCGTCGGCGCCAGTGCGTTGGACTTGGCAGCCAGGCTTTGTGCCTGCGCATAATCTCCCTGTTCCATGCGTAGCCGTGCCAGCCGATGCCAGATCACCGGGTTGCGCGGTTCGATGCGCAAGGCACGTTCCAGCGAGGCCGCGGCCCGCGCCGTGTCACCGCGCCGATGCTCACCCTGGGCCTGATCGAGCAACGCCACGACGACGTTTTTCTGCGACACGGTTGCCGGCTCCGGAGCCGGAACGGGACCGCGCGGCGGCGCCGTGGCACAGCCGGTGAGCCCGACCAATAGCCCGACAATGACCCAGGAGAAAAAATATTGACGCACTAACGAAACCATTTCTTAAACCAACGACGCAGACGGTCAGGACTCGCCGTCGGCGGCACACAGTCCGACGACTGTGTGGGCGCACTGCCCTTGATAAACGCCACTTCCACGGCACCCGCGCACTCAGGGGCGGCCAGTAAGCCGGTCTCCGCATCCACCCAGACCGTCTGCACGTCCGCCGGCGGCGTTAACAACAGCGGCGTCGGGCGAACCCGGCGCATCATATCACTCCACACCCGCATCGCCCCACCGGCGCCGGTCAGGCCGACCGGCTTGTTGTCGTCGCGCCCGACCCAGACCACGGCCACCAGGTCACCGGTGTAACCCGCAAACCAACTGTCGCGAAATTCGTCCGAGGTCCCGGTTTTGCCGGCAATATTCAGCTCCGGCGACAGCAGTTTTGGCAACGCCGCGGCAGTACCGGTGCGCGCGACGTCCTGCAGGATCGTGCTCAAAAGATACACCGGCCCCGGTGCGGCGGCTTGCTCCACGGCCAGCGGGTAACGCTGCAGGGGCGCGCCGTCGACGGTCAGAACCGCGCGGATGGCACGCAGGGGTACGCGAAATCCACCGCTGGCCAGTGTCTGGTACATCTGCGCCACCTCAACCGGCGTGATGCCGACGGCCCCCAGCATGACGGAGGCAAACGGCGGCAGATCCTGTTCGATGCCCAGGCGCCGGAACGTGTCGATGACATCGGTGACACCTACCTGTAGCCCGAGTCGTGCGGTGGCAATATTATAGGAGTGGATCAAGGCTTCCCGCAGCGGCACGTCGCCATGCGAGCGCTGGTCAAAATTCTGCGGTTCCCACGGCGGTGCGCCGCGCTCCTTCCAGACCAGGGGACTGTCATCGACCGCACTCAATACGGTAAACCGATTCGGCCGCTGTAAGGCGGTGAGATACACCGCGGGTTTCGCCAGCGACCCGATCGCGCGGCGCGCGTCCAGGGCGCGATTGAATCCGCCGCCGGTTTGGTCGCGGCCGCCGACGATCGCCAATACTTCGCCGTTGTCCGTGGTGGTGACGACCGCGGCGGCCTGCAGGCTGTCGGCAGGCAAACCGCGCTGACCCTCGAGCGCAGTCAGCCGTGACCGCACCGCATGCTCGGCGGCATGCTGCACCCGGGGGTCGAGGGTGGTGAAGATCTGCAGGCCTTCCGAGCGTAGATCTTCCTCCCGATAATCCCGCTGCAACTGGCGTCGCACAAAATCGACGAACGCGGTGTGCGCGGTCTTTTGCGTCAATGCTTGCGTCGTCACGCCCAGGGGCCGCTCGCGCGCTTTCGCGACATCCGCCTCTGCGACAAAACCCTGCGCGACCATCTCCTCGAGCACCAGATTGCGACGTGCCAATGCACGTTCCGGATTGCGCCGTGGATTGTAATAGGACGGCCCTTTGATCATACCCACCAGCAATGCCAACTCATGCAGCTCCAGCTCCTGCAGCGGGCGACCAAAGTAAAACTGGCTGGCGAGACCAAAACCGTGAATTGCCCGGTTGCCTCGTTGGCCCAGATAGATCTCGTTGAGGTAGGCCTCGAGAATCTCATCCTTTTGATAATGCGCTTCGAGGGACAATGCCATCACCAGCTCGATGAGCTTGCGTCGTAAGGTCCGCTCCGAGGTGAGATAGAAGTTCTTCACCAATTGTTGCGTCAGCGTGCTGCCGCCCTGTACGGCGCGGCGTGCGCGCAGATTGGTCCACAGGGCACGCGCCAGACCGCGCGGATCGACGCCAAAGTGGCGATAGAAGTTTCGATCCTCGATCGCCAGCAATGCGGAGATGAGATTCTCCGGCACGTCGTCCACGCGCACCAGGGTACGATCCTCGTGATGCGCGGGATGAATACTGCCGATGAGTAGCGGCTCCAGGCGCGCCAGCGGCAACGCGCCGCGGTCGTCTTGCGCGCGCAATGCGCTGACGTGTTGATCGTCAAGGCGCACGACGAACCGGCGCGCGGCCTGTTCACCATCCCAGAACCGAAACGATCGCGAGGTGATATGGAATTCACCGCCACGGCGACGGTAGGTTGCGGGCCGACCCGTATCTGCCGCGCTGCGGTAGCCGAGGGCCTCGAGTTCTGCGGCGAGTTCGTGCGCGTTTAACCGCAAACCCTCATAGAGTTCCAACGGTCGCGCATAGATGTGTGCGGGTAATGCCCAGCGCTTGCCTTCGAATTTTGTCTGCACGGCACGATCGAGATAGACGACCGCAGCGACGGCCGCCAGCAGCAGCCAAAATAGTGCGAACAGTAAAAACTTGCGCGTGTTGCGGGCTTTTGTTCTACGACGGCCGCGTGCAGCGCGCTTCGGCCGGCGCGCTGCCGTCTTCTTTTTCGCCTTAGTACGCCGCGCCATCGATGATTTTTCGATCGAGAATCAGGTACACACTGATCAGGAATTGCAGTGCGCTGGGGGATTGGATACGCCGGGTGTTGAATACATCATGTCCGGCGAGGTCATGAGCTGCCGGCAATCGTCTTTCATTGTGGCCCGGTTGCCGCCGTGGCCTATACTTCCCATTCCTCGACCTGCGATGCCTTGCGCGTCGTGGTCAAGAGTCGTCTCGCTTCGCGGGTGTCCTTGGCAAAGATCATGCGCACCTCGTAGTTCTCGGCCGCCGGCTTTTCGGCACGCATCGTGCGGCACAACTTCATCGCTTCCTTGAAGACGTCGAAAGTATCGACGTGATCAAGCTTCTTGCCAAGCTCCGGGTCCTGCGAAATCTTGTAGACAAAATACGGCATTGGTAGTCCTGGATGTCGGCGCGCGCGCCGCTGCGAAGGGGCGTTATTAAACCACAGTCGCCGGGGCGGCCAAAGCAGGCTCAGGCGAAAGGTTTGCCGCAATTCCAGCAGAGGTCGAAATTGCTGGGATTGGCCTCGCCGCAGTGTGCGCAATCGCGCGACCCCTGCGGTGTTGCAGCATTCTCGTGCCCGGCGATGATCTGGCGCGCGAGTTCGAAATCACGCTCATCGTCGAGCCAGATCTCCGGATAGACGTGGGTGAAGGGAATTTCGCCGAGGCCACCCTGGGCATTCTCGTTGAAGACATGGGCATCGATGCCCCGCTGCGTGAGCAGATTCAGGACGATGTACGCACCGGGCAGATCCGCGGCGGTGTACACGCGTTTCATCTGACCCCGATCCGGCGCAGGGACGCGTCATGCCAACGACTGAGTAATAATAAGGATAGCGTCGCCCCGCTCAGGGCCAGGAACATATCCCATTGCGTGTCCCAGACATCCCCCTGGGTGCCGAGAAACGCCACCGCCTCGCTGCCGGAGGCGAGCGCCACCCACCATTCGATCATCTCGTAAAACGCGCTGATGGCGAGACATATGCATACGGCGAGGAAGAACAACCATTTGCCCGTCTGCAAAGGTGATAAACGCAGCAAGATCTCGCGCGCGATGATGACCGGGAAGAACCCTTGCGCAATATGCCCGAGACGATCGTAGTGGTTGCGGTCGTAGCCGAAGGTGTCGCGGATCCAGTTGAACAATCTGGTTGTCCTCGTCGCTTCCCGCGTTGGCGCTGGCGCCCTTCGACTCGAGGATCCCGATGATCTCGAACGGGATCTTGCGGACCGCCATCGCGACGCTGTCCCGTTTCTGTGTTTCCGGCCGGTTGGTCAAGAGTTTTCGATAATCGTGCACACGACAGTACGCTGCGCGCGCGGGCCGTCGAATTCGCAGAAAAAGACGCCCTGCCAGCGGGACAGGCCGAGCTCACCGTCGATGATGGGAATCGTCTCGGAGGGCCCCACCAGACCCGACTTCAGATGGGCGTCGCCGTTGCCGTCCTGCTGGTCGTGCAGCCAGACGCCCCGCGGAATCAGTTTCTGCAGCAGGTTGACCACGTCAGTCGGCACGCTGGCGTCCCAGTTTTCCTGAATCATGATCGCGGCGGTCGCGCCCTGGGCGTAGAGTGCAAGCAGGCCGTCGCGCACCGCGCTATCCTCCGCCAGGCGACGGACCTGGTCGGTGATGTCGATCAGTTGCTCTCGCTGCTGACTGGCGAGTTCGATCAGGCTTCGCATGCAAGAATGATATTCATCGCAGAGATAAACGAAATAATAACCTGATCGCGCTCCTGTGGCATTCCATGATGTCGCGCCGCCAGTGGACGCCCGCTGTCATAATTATCCGGGGCGCGGTGTGATACGCTAACGGCGGCCGTAACCGTATTCCGCGAACGTTGTCGGCCGCGTGCCGACCGACCGCCCCATGACCACCCCAACGAACCGATTCGCACTCGACGCCCGACTGACCGCAAAGCGGATCATGGCACGCATCAACCAGATGATGCCGTGCGCGGCGGAGGCGCTGCGCGTCAGCGAATCGACCTACTACGACTCGTTCGACTGGCGCCTTTTTGCCGCCGGCAAGATATTCGAGTCCCGGCAGGTCAAAGGCGAGCCGCCGACATTGCACCTGCGGGAGTCAGGGGCTGACGATGACGGGATGGTCGCACCCGCGGCGGCCCCGCCGCGTTTCGCTCCTGACCTGCCGACCGGCGCCCTGCGGCGGATGCTGGCACCCCTGCTGGGGGTACGCGCGCTGCTGCCAGTCGCGCGGGCGCGTCGGCGTACGACGCCCCTTGCAATACTGGACCAAAACAAAAAAACGGTGGCGCGTCTGCTCATCGTCGAGGAACAGACCCTCAGCCCGGGCGGACGCAAACGCGGCAAGCGAAAGCACGAACTCATCGTCGCGCCGGTGCGCGGCTACCCGAAACCAGCGCGGCGACTGCGGACATTCTGCGGCAAGGAGCTCGGGCTCGAACCGCTGCCCGAGGATCCCTGGTCGAACGTGCTCGCCGACTGCGGCGTTACGCCGGGCGGCTACAGTTCAAAACTCGATCTGCGGCTTGACCCCGGGGCGCGCGCCGATTCCGCCACCAAGATCGTTCTATGGCGCCTGCTGGAGATCATGCAGGCCAACGAAGACGGGATGCGGCGGGACCTGGACTCGGAGTTCGTGCACGACTTTCGCGTCGCCGTGCGGCGCACTCGTACCGCATTGAGCCAGATCAAGGGAGTGTTTCCGGTAGCCCGGGTGAACCGCTTTCGCGCCGGCTTTGCCTGGCTACAGCAGATTACCGGTCCTACGCGGGATATGGATGTCTACTTACTAAAGTATGACGGCTATCGCCGTAGCATCGAGCCGCGACTGCGCCCGGCATTGCAGCCCCTGCGTGATTTCATCGAGGCACGGCAGCGGCATGAGCAGCGCCAACTCGTGCACCACCTGCGGTCAAAGCGCTACCAACGGCTATTGGCGGACTGGAAAGACTTTCTCGCGGCGGCGGTCCCGGAGCGGACCCGGTTGCGCAATGCCACTCGACCGGTGGGAGACGTGGCGGATGAGCGCATCTGGCGCATGTACCGCCGAGCCATCGAGGAAGGCAGCGCCATCGATGACAAATCACCGCCGGAAGCGCTGCATGAGTTGCGCAAAACCTGTAAGAAACTGCGCTATCTCATCGAGTTCTTCCAGTGCCTGTATCCGGAGGACGACACCGCAAAAATCCTGGCATCCCTTAAAAGGCTGCAGGATAACCTGGGGGACTTTCAGGATCTTCAGGTACAGACGCACACCCTGAGGCAATTCAGCAGCGAGATGCAGGCCGCGGGCAGGGCCGGGCTCGAGACCGTGGTTGCCATGAATGCTCTGGTCGAGACACTCGCGACCCGGCAACGCGCCGCCCAGGCCGAGTTTCAGGCGCGCTTCGACAAGTTCAGTCGACCGGCGGTGCAAAAGCGCTTCGAGACACTGTTCCGCCCGGACACGAAGGCGGCGGCATGAAGGTCCTGGCCTGTTACAACATCAAGGGTGGGGTCGGCAAAACCACCACCGCGGTCAATCTCGCCTACCTGGCGGCGCAGGAAGGTGCGCGGACCCTCGTCTGGGATCTGGACCCGCAGGCGGCCGCGAGCTTCTACTTCCGCATCGAACCGAAGGTCAAGGGCGGCGGCCGCCGCCTGTTCGGCGGCAAACGACGGATAATCAACGCCATCAAGGGGACCGACTACGAGCGACTCGATCTGCTGCCGGCGGACTTTTCCTTCCGTAATCTCGACCTGCAACTCAACCGGCACAAAAAGCCCCTGCGGAGACTACAAAAGATTCTCAAACCGCTGCGCGCGAGTTATGACTATGTCTTTCTCGACTGTGCACCAAGCATTTCGCTGGTATCCGAAAATGTATTCTATGCCGCCGATGCCTTGCTGGTACCGACGATTCCGACGACCCTGTCGCTGCGCACGCTGCGGCAGTTGGTCAAATTTTGCGCGAAACGGGACTTGAGTGAACTCGTGCTATTACCGTTCTTCTCCATGGTGGACCGGCGCAAGGGTCTGCATCGCCTGATCCTGGAACACCCGCCGAAAGCGGCCACCGGCGTACTCGGGACCTACATTCCCTACGCCAGCGACATAGAAAAAATGGGTTTGCGGCGCGCACCGCTGCTTGCCCACACCGAGCGCAGCCCCTCGGCGCTGGCCTATCAGTCACTGTGGCACGAAATCCGCAAACGCCTGGAAGGCGCGGATCGGTAGGCCGCGCAGCATGGGTAAAGAAATCGAGCGAAAATTCCTGTTGCGCGACGATTCGTGGCGCAGGATGGCCGACCGGGGCACCCACATGCGCCAGGCCTACCTGTCCCTCGATCCCGAACGTTCGGTGCGCGTGCGTATTACTGCGGACCGGGCCTGGCTCAACATCAAGAGCGGGATTTCGGCCTTGTCACGGTACGAATTCGAATACGTCATCCCGAAAACAGACGCAGAGACACTGCTGGAATTGTCGCTCCAGCCGATCATCGACAAGACCCGCTACCGCCTGCTACACGCCGGTCTCACCTGGGAGATCGACGAGTTCGCTGGCGCCAATGCCGGGCTCGTGGTCGCCGAGGTCGAACTCGAGTCGGAAGACCAGGCGATCGATCTGCCTGCTTGGGCGGGTACAGACGTCAGCCATGACCCGCGTTATCTCAATATTAATCTGGTCACCCACCCATTTTGCGAGTGGTAACTCCCAGCAATAGGGTCCCGATCCGGCACGTCATCGTTTCGGCTGGCTGAAAATTGTATGATTGGGCGATTCCAAACACGGAGCTGAAACAGGCAGAATTGAAAATGGGCAAGAAACTTACCCTTAAAAAGGTTGCCGCGGAGCTGGAGACGGTTCGGACGCGCGTCGTCGAAGTCGAACAAGGCATCGAGAAACGCATGGCACCAACGCTCAAGAAACTGAAGCAGGTCGGCGGCGACCTGAAACGGGGCCGGTTCGGCGGCGCCATTTCGATCACTCCGGAGCAGCGCCAGCGCATGATCGAGATGCTCGCCCGCATGCACTCGCAGCGACCCGGCGGCGAAAACGATGAGCAGAATTGGTACGACGCCGAGACCGAAGTGCGCAAGATCGAAGAGATCCTGCGAGACACCGGCGATCGCTAAGGAAATAGTCAGGCGGTTTTCTGTGGCAAGCGTGCCGGCTGCGGTGCGCTTTCGGGCGGAGCGTCACGTGGTTCCAGCAAGCCGCGATAGTAGTCGATAAAGAACGCTTGTGCACCGCGACATTCCTCACCGGCGGCCGGTTGCCGACGCCGGTAGCTGCCATCCGGCTGCATGTCCCAGGCACTGCAGTTGTCCCGCTCATAGGCCTGCAGAATGTGTTCGAGCTCGATCTTTATGGCGTTGTCGCCGACCTTCATGATGGTTTCCATACGCCGGTCGAGGTTGCGGCGCATCCAGTCGGCGGACCCGATAAAGAACTCCGGATCGCCCAGGTTATCGAACCGGTAGATCCGTCCATGCTCGAGAAAGCGTCCCAGGGTGCTGAAGACGCGAATGTTGTCCGACAGCCCGGGCACCCCCGCCCGCAGGCAGCATAGTCCGCGCACATTCAACGTGATTGGCACCCCCGCCTGACTCGCGCGGTACAGTGCGGCGATGATCTCCGGATCCTGTAGCTGATTCATCTTGGCACGAATACCGGCGGGCCCGCCGGCGGCCGCATGCTGCGTCTCCCGCTCGATCAGTGCGGTGAAGCCTTCGCGCAGGTTGTGCGGTGCCACCATCAACGGCGCGTATTCGCGCACCGGGATCGCGCCGGTGAGCTCATTGAATACCGCTGCGACACTGGCGCCCAGATCGGGGTCGGCGCTCAGGATGCCGAGGTCTTCGTACAGGCGCGCGGTGCCTGGATGATAGTTTCCGGTCGAGACATGCACATAGCGACGAATGGCACTCTGCTCTTCGCGCACCACCAGCGCCAGCTTTACGTGGGTCTTGAGACGTTGCATACCGTAAATCACGTGTACCCCGGCCCGCTCGAGTTCCTCGCCCCAGGCGATGTTGGGCGCCTCGTCGAAACGCGCGGTAATTTCGACCAGCACAGCCACCTGTTTGCCGCGCCGTGCCGCCTCGACCAATGCCTGAATGATCGGTGATTTGCGGCTGGTCCGGTAAATCGTCAGCTTGATGGCAAGCACCTTGGGGTCGTGCACCGCGGAGTTCAGGAACCGCAATACCGAAGTCTCGTAACTGTGATAGGGATGATGCAGAAGGATATCCCCGCGTTTGATCTCGCCGAAGATCGCGCCGGTATCGGCCCGGTCCAACTTGCGCAGGCGCAAATGGGCGACCGGTTTGTGCGGTAAATCGCGCAGTTCGGGATAACCATCCCGCTGCAAGTCCACGAGTTCGTTGAGGCCCAAAAGGCCATCCACCGTGAAGGTATCGTCCGGCGCCACCTCCAGATGCCGGATCAGCCAGTTTCGCAAGTCGTCGGGCATGCCCTTTGAGAATTCGACACGCACGATGCCGGCGAAGCGGCGCGCGGTCAGCTCCGTCGTGACCATGCCGATCAGGCTGCCCGCCGACAGGTCGGTATGATCCGCATCCACCGGGATGCGATCCCAGGGATCGTCCTTCGCCCCGCGAATGACCCGGAACAGATGCCAGTGAATCTCTTTGCTATTGGGAAACAGCAGGTCCAGATTCGCGCCGATCACCTGTTCCAGCGGCACGACGCCGGCGTCGCCCACCGGTAACCAGCGCGGCCGATTAGGCGGTACCTTGATGCGCACAAAGCGCCGCCGCGCCTGTTCGGTCTCCTTCAGGCTGACGGCAAGATTCAGTCCCAGCGTGCTGATGAATGGAAACGGGTGGCCGGCATCGACCGCCAACGGCGTCAGGATGGGCTCAACCGAGTCGCGAAAATACTTCTGCGCCTGCGAACGCTGGATATCGTTGAGGTCGCCGTAGTCCAGCAAGGGAATATTGGCCGCGGCGAGCGCCGGACGCAGATCGTCGCGCACCAACCGCGCCAGGATCTCGCACTGACGATTCAGTTCTCTGCGGCAGGCCTTTAGTTCCTCGGGCGGTGTCAGCCCGTCGGGCCCGGATTTGAGATTACCGCGCTTGATGCGCCGGTAGATCCCGCCCAGGCGCTTCATCGCGAACTCGTCGTAAATCATGCCCATGATGCCGGCAAATTTGACCCGCTCGAGCAGTGGGGTTGCCGGATCCTCCGCAAGTTCGAGCACGCGCCGCGCAAAACTGAGCCAACTCAGTTCACGGTTGATAAACGCCTCATGTTCCGGAAGTTGGGGGGCTTTTTGGTCGTCCACGATTAACTTAAGGGCTAACAGGTTTCGAGGAATCTTACGACATCGCAATTATTTGCCACGCGCCGGGAAACCGCATTGATCTCGGTCAACTGCTTCGCTGTGAGCGACACCCCGGGCATGGCTGGCGGCTGCTTTTTCGACGGCGCGTGGGCCGTCACAAAACTGTCATGGAACTGTCATTTTCCGCGCGGCGCCTGATCCAGTGGCGAATACCGTTACACCTGACCGCGCGTTTATTTTCTTACGACGACGATATCCTGAAAACTCAAGCCATCCGCACGCCCGTCCCATAGTCCGTAATGGATGGGCTCGATAATGTCTAATCGGCTGTTCGCAAATGAGTCGCGCACGTCCGCCTCAAAATACGCCACCGCCTCCTCCGGTATGTCCTTAACCGCGACCCGGCAACCCTCCACGTCGTGAATGAACTGTCGGGCGCTGCGCCCGGCCTGCATGGAACTCAGTGATTGGTCGTTCAAGAGGAAATAATTTATCAGGCAGCGGCCCTCGGGTTTCGTAACCCGCGCAATCTCACTGACGTAATGCTCCATATCTCTGGGCAACATGTGGGTAAAAACGGAGGTAAGAAAGACGAAATCGAAGGTGTCATCATCGTAGGGAAACCGATACTCGTGCGCCTGATAGCGGCCGTTCGGGTTGTACATCTTGTTGTAGATATCGGCACGCTCGAATTCGAAGTTCGGAAAACGCGGGGTGATATTTTTCCGACACCAATTGATTCCTGATCTGGATATATCGAATCCGCAGTAATGGCCCACGGCATTCAGATACCCGGTCAAGGCCACCGCCATGCGACCGATGCCGCAACCGACCTCCAGCACCTGCTCGTCCGGTTTGAGGTCGGCAAGGTTTTTGAAATGACCGAGAAACTCCTGCCCGACCAATTCGAAGTTGTTATCGATACCGAAGATACGTGATTTTGCGCGCGGTGGAATCATTGGATTGCGGCGTCCGCGAACGAAATCCTGAATGTCCGCCGCCAAATAAGGCAAGGCCTCGATGTGACTCCATACCCAATGGCGAATGCGGTAAGGAATCCGTCGCGTCACAACGCGGTAATCTATCATGGACTAATCCTCTCCCGTTCATCTTCACCGGCCGCCCAATAAAATGAATTTGGGGATGAATTCAAACCTAACGCAAATTGACCGGCGGCTGCGGCGGTGTGTGATTTATCACCCCCGACCTCTTGATCTCAAGTTTCTTGATGCGACTGGTGAGGTCCTTTGAGCCTTCATGTTGCTCATCCATGCGCTTTTGCACGACGTCGAGACGCCGGCGCAGCTGCTGCACCTCGCCGATCGCCTCTTTGGTGGCACCCGCGACCTTGTTCTGCCGATCCTGTATACGGGCGATGTCGTTCGCCTGCTCGCTGAGCCGCGCATTCATCTCCTTGAGCTGCCCGAGGATCTCATCCGCGGGGCGCGGCCGCACCGAGAGCTCTTCGAACCTGGCTTCGATATGGCGCAGGGATTTGGCGTTCATCTGTTCAACAGTACGCACATTTTCCGTCAGGCGGGCATCGATATCAGCCGCCTGTGCCTTCTGTGCCTTCGCAAGTGCGGTAATCTGTTCCGCCTGCTGCGGAATCGCATCGATGGACTCACGAATTTCGGGCAGCGCGCGCTCCAATTTACTGATCTTGCTCAGTGTCGGCTGAATCTGTTCGATTTCACCACGCCATTGCTGCTCCAGGCGCGCCACGTCTTGGGTCTGGCGTGCTTGCAGGGTCTCGATACGCTCAGCCTGTTGCGGCAGCGCCTCCACCGCCTGCTGTATTTGCGGCAAGGCCGCATCGATCTGCTCCACCTTGGCGAGGGTCGGGCGCACGGCTTCGATTTCCGAGGTCGCGGCGGCCTCCGCAGTCTCACGCACCCATTCACTTTCCGTGACCCCGCGCGCCAGAATGTAAGCAGCAATGGCAAGCGGGATCATTAACAACAGCAGGAATGTAACCAAAACCGTACGCCGACGGCGATCTTCCCGGGATACCGCCCGCTGCACCTGTTCTTTGAGAACCGCGTACTCTTGTTCGGATTCCGTGGTCATTTTCGTAAACCTCCCGATTCGGCGATATTGATAACGAGCAACATGAGCAGCACACAGGCTGCCAGGGCGCATAAGGCCAATAGATATTGTGGCGACATGAGATTGACCGCCAGATCCGCGGCGATGATAGCTCCCAAGGCGATGACCGTGCCGGCGGCGATGGGTACGGTCCGCCGCCGCAGCCAGCTACTGCGGTGTTGCGCCTGTTCTTTCGCCTGCACCAGGCGCTCGACCAGCCAGCGGGTCAGGGATTGCTGCGCCAGACTGACCAACTCCTGACTGGTACGAAAGAAGCGGCACCACACACCGCTGCTGAAGCCGGTTATTCGCTCGCGAAATGCCTTCTGTTCAGGATCGATGGCGGCCTCATCGGCGGGTTCGTGCAGTAGCATCATCATGGCCAGCTCCGGCTGCTGGCGTGCGGTATCGAACTCCCATTCACAAATCGATCGCTGATCGGCCGCCGAATATGAGGAACCATAATTTTCGCCAACCACGCCGAGGAAAACCTCCGAGTCCTTGATCATGGCCGCGCAGTGTTGTTCCGGAGAGGCGGCCCGCGCCCGGTCTTCTTCGAACAGATAGGGTTCGTAATCGGAAGAAAGAGATTTCGCCAGCGCCTGGCGCTCATCCGCGAGATCGGAGGTGGAACTGATAAAAATCTGCGGTTTGCTCTTCACGTGACGGCACTCCCTGGCGACATGTTGCCACCTTTACTTCAGCCCGCCTGCCGGACGCCCGGCAGGTATTTTCGTGAACCATCATACCCGCGATCGTAATGGTTGAAAACGCCCGGCGGCGCACGATCGGGAACGTTGCCGCCATCCTTGTGCAGTGCTATGTTGGCTTTCGTTGTGACCGGCCAGCGCCGGATATCGCAATTGTGCTGAACGATACCAGCCGCGAACACAAAGGAGTGGCACTAATGAAACGTCTGAGTATTTTTCTCTGTCTGTTGGTTCCCTTTGCGTCATTTTCGGCGGATTACCCCCAACGTAAGGCGGGCCTGTGGGAAATTCAGAACAGCATGGAAGGCATGCCCGCCGGCCAGACAATTCGCCAGTGCGTTAATCCCGAAATGGACAAGAAGATGATCGAGATGGGCAGCAATATGAACGAGCAGATGGGCGCGGACTGCTCGAAGGTGGAGTTTCGCAAGGAAGGCAAGAACTACGTATCGGAAACCGACTGCAACATGGGCGGCATGCGCATGATTTCGAAGTCGGTCTTCTCCGGTGACTTCAACAAGAATTATACGGGTGTGACCACGGTATCCTTCGAACCGCCGGTAATGGGGATGAAGAACCAGAAAATGAAACAGACCGCGCGCTGGGTCGGCGCCTGCGAACCCGGCCAGAAACCGGGCGACATCATCATGCCGAACGGCCAGAAGCTGAACATCAATTCCATGGGGGCCATGGGCGGCGCCAGATAGTTCTCTGTCTCCGGTCAGGACCGCCAACCCCGGCATTCGGCGGCAGAGATTATGATGGCCGCCTGAACTAGGCTTTGACCAGGCGTTCGCCCTCGACGCGCAGACCAGTGGCGGCGGCAAGATCGTGCAGGAACACCATCTTATCCATGGGCGAGATCATGACGCCGAAGCGGGCCCCGCGATAGCGGATGCGCAGCCGATCCAGGGAGCAGGCGGGGCTGGATAGCGGATTGTGTGTCGGCGTCACGCCCTCGATGGCTTCCAGGGGTACGCGCCAGTGAAACGGCCCGGCGTGTATCGCCAGTTGCGCCGGCTCGAGCACGTAATAGGTGCCGTAGAGCACCCACAGCATGAACGCGGCCGCAAGTAACATCAACGCAGTCATACCGAGCCGGTAGTTCATGCCTGCCGGCACAAACCATAGACTCACGGCGGCAAACACCATCATGCCCGCGCCGCCCAGGATCAGGGCGACGATCCAGCCGTCGCGCTTGGATTCGTAACGCTTGTGTAGGCCGGTAGTCACGGTATCAATTCCTGTTGCGCGTAGAGTTGCTTGATACTGTCGCGACCCAGGACGATCAAGGTGAACACCCCCAGGATCGTGCCGAAGGGGATAAACAGCAGACTGGGAATCGCTACGATTAGACTGAAGGTGCGATGCATCCGCCGCTTCATGAATCTTCCCGATAGTATCTGCGCGATACCGTAAGCGACCCCCAGGACCACGAAGAAGCCGATGAATGCGATAAAAAATCCTAGAAACTGTTCGGCATCCACACCCTCCATCTGTGCCATGTCCGCCCCGAACATCTCCGGGTTGCTGAACATGATCGACATGAACACCAAGTGGATGATGAAGAACGAAGAAAACACGATGGTCAGCCCGCCCGCGATGTAATGGAACAGCGCCAGGAGTCTTAGGTGCTCGTCGTCAAGGATCTGCTGTCTTGCCTCGTTTTGATCCATAATTGACGTTTCCAACCGGGGTCGGCGAAGAGTAGGGTCAATGACCTGAATTCTCTAAATATTAGTCGAAATCGTCCTCGGCTTCGCGGCTGATCCGACCCGGGCCTACAGGCTATCAGCTCGCACATACGTGATACAGGGGCCTTCTCTTTTAACTGCGAGAATCGCATTGCTACGTTCCACGCATCCAAACGAGAAATTGAAGCCATGCCGGCACGAACCCACCGCCGACTCGTAGGTTCCATTACTCTCGATGAATATGAGTCCCCATGAGCCGTCCTGTGCACTGGCGACCGGGCGATACTCCCGCTGGTATTTTTCCAGATACAGCGGGCCATCGTACGGGTGGCTGACACACACGAACTCCCACTCCCCCGGCATGAGCCTGGCCAAATCAAGCTCTTTCGCGCCGGCGTCGATCTCGGCCGTGACCGCATTGATAAAGAGCCGACTCTTGTCTTCGGCATACCAGTAGATCAGCAGGCCGATACACATTGCAGCGCCCGCCAGGTAAAGCTTACCAGTCACTCTGATTTTCATGGCTATTCGCCGGAATCAGGATCTGGGCCGGAGCGGCCACGCACGATGCGGACACTTCCGGTCTGGCGCGCCCCTATTCCGGCGGCGCGTACTTGGCGAAGACTTCCGCCTCGGTCATGTTCTGCGTCTTGTCCGCGAACGTGTAATAGCCGGGCTTCTTGTCGATGAAGATCTGGTGATCGAGGACAAAGCCTGCGCCATTGTCGAAGAGTCCCACGGGCATGAAATATTGCTGGTTTTGCTTCACCCGGTAAAACAGGTGGGTTCCGCAGGTTTTACAGAAACCCCGTTCCGCCCAATCCGACGAGTCATACACGCCGATGTTGTCTTCACCCTCGAAGGCGACCTCAGTGCCGCACTCTACCGCCAAAAACGGTCCACCCGTCCAGCGGCGACACATGCCGCAATGGCAAGCCCATACCTTTTCGCTCATGTTGGCGGCTTTGACCTTAACCTTGCCGCACAGACAGTGACCGTTGCCGACTGTTGTATCAGACATATTTCCTCCTCGAGACGAGATCTAAATTCCGGGGACAGTATATTCAATAGGGCGGGAACTCCGGGGCCAGGAGTCTGCTGCAGGTATCGTATATAAGCGTTTCCTGATATAGTGCGCGGCCTTTTCACGCCTTTCGCCCCGTAGGTCTTGCATGTTCCAGCTTGGTTGCGCCAGCCGCATCTGCTTCAAAAACGAACTCCTGTCCGGCCTGACCGTGGCCCTGGCACTGGTTCCCGAGGCCGTCGCCTTCGCCTTCGTCGCCGGGGTCGAGCCCCTGGTCGGACTGTATGCGGCATTCATGGTGGGGCTGTTGGCGGCCATTTTCGGCGGGCGCCCGGGCATGATCTCCGGTGCGACCGGCGCCATGGCGGTGGTGATGGTGGCGCTCGTCGCCCAACATGGCGTGGAATACCTGTTCGCGGCGGTGGTGCTGGCCGGCCTGTTGCAGATGGGCGCCGGCGTGCTGCGACTGGGGAAGTTTATCCGTATCGTGCCGCACCCGGTGATGCTGGGCTTCGTGAACGGACTGGCGATCGTGATCTTCCTCGCACAGTTGCAAAACTTCCAAACGGCCTCAGTCGACGGCGTGAGCGAATGGATGACGGGCGGGGCCCTGGCGCTGTTCGCCGGCCTGGTCATGCTCACCATGTTCATTATTCATTATCTGCCCAAACTGACCGGGGCCTTTCCCGCGTCGCTGGCGGCGATTATCGCGGTCAGCCTGCTGGTGCTCGGACTGGATCTGGATACGAAAACCGTGGGCGACCTCGCCAGCATTAAGGGCGGTTTGCCTACGTTTCATATTCCGGCAGTGCCGTTTAGTCTCGACACCTTGGTCATCATCCTGCCCTATGCCTTCATACTCGCGGCGGTGGGTCTGATTGAGTCCTTGCTGACGCTGAGTCTCATCGATGAAGTCACCAATACCCGCGGCCGCGGTAATCGTGAGTGCATGGGCCAGGGAATCGCTAACACGGCCACCGGATTGTTCGGCGGCATGGGCGGCTGCGCCATGATCGGTCAAAGCATGATCAACGTGAACTCCGGCGGGCGCCAGCGCCTGTCCGGGGTGGCCGCGGCGCTGTTCCTGTTGATGTTTATCCTGTTTGCGTCACCGCTGATCGAGCGCATCCCCATGGCGGCGCTGGTCGGGGTGATGTTCATCGTGGTCCTGGCCACCTTTGAGTGGTCGAGCCTACGCATCATCCGCAAAATCCCCGCCACGGATGCCTTTGTCCTGATGCTGGTGTCGGCGGTGACCGTGTTTACGGATCTGGCGATTGCGGTGGTGGTGGGCGTAATCGTTTCGGCACTGGTATTCGCTTGGGAGCATGCCAAGCACATCAACAGCAAAACCTACGACGACGAAAAGGGCTCTCGTGTACACGAACTCAATGGTCCGTTGTTTTTCGGGTCGGTAAAAAACTTTCTCGAGCTGTTCAATCCGGAACAGGATCCGGACGACGTAATTATCGAGTTTCAGAACTCGCGGGTGGCGGATCATTCGGCGATTGAAGCAATTGACACCCTGGCGGAACGCTATATCAAGGCCGGCAAAACGTTACATCTGCGGCACTTGAGCGAAGAGTGCCGTCAATTGCTGAAGAAGGCCGGCGATCTGGTGGAGGTGAATGTCCTGGAAGACCCCCGCTATCGTGTGGCGGACGATCAAATCGCCTAGAATTCACGCGGCCCGTTTCTTCTAAACCGCCCGCACCCGCCGCCGGTACATCACCATCAGGATCAGCAGCAGGCAGGCGGTCCCGGTAATAACGATAAAGGAGTCGGAGTGATTGAAATTCGGTCACTCTGACCCATTTACCGTGATGACGACATTGCCCGTTTTGTGTCCTTGTTCGACATACCGGTGAGCCTCGACCATCTGTTCCAACGAAAAGCGATGATCGTCTATCACCGATATTAACTCCCCCGCCTCGATAAGCTCTTTGAGGAACAGTAAATCTTCAGTTTTATAACTTGCCACCAGCGAGATTGCTCTCTTACTGCTTATCATTGAAGTCCACAGCCCTCGCAGCTGCTGTCTCAACGTCGGGTTGGCCAAGAGGTAGCGACCCTTTTTTCTCAACGATCTCACGCTTCCCGTATAGGGGGCCTTGCCTATGGTATCGAAAACAACATCGTAGGTTTCACCGCTCTTGGTAAAATCCTCTTTGGTGTAATCAATAACCTTGTCGGCCCCCAACGATTTCACCAGCTCTATTTTCGGGGTACTGCATACCCCGGTCACGTGCGCCCCAAAATACTTCGCGAGCTGTACTGCAAAAGTACCGATACTGCCGGTGCTCCCATAGATCAGGACTTTTTCTCCGCGTTGAATATTACCTTTTCTAAGAAAATGCAGTGCATTGAGCCCGCCAACGGGAACGGCGGTGGCTTCTTGATAGGTCATATTGGCCGGTTTGATTACCACCGATGCTTCTTCATGCAAGCATTTGTATTCGGCATAAGCACCAAAACGCGCATCGGTAGGCGCAAAAACCGGGGCCCCTTTCTTAAACCGTGTTACATCTTTACCGACGGCTTCTATTTCCCCGGCTAACTGCTGCCCTGGGATTTTAATTCTCGGCTTGATAAGACCAAAATACACGCGCAACGGAAGCCAGAGATAGTTGTGGATCTGGTATCGCCGAATCTCACAGTCCCCTGTTTCTACCGTTGTCGCATGCACTCGTATCAGGACTTCATTTTCCTTCGGCGTTGGTTTCTCCACCTCTTTGAGCTGCAGCACCTCCGGTGGCCCGTACCTTGTCCAGATTATTGCCTTCATTGGCGTTGTTCCATAGTGATGACGACCTTTCCGCGGGCGCGTCCTGCACCGAAATTCCGCATCGCCTCGGCGACCTCGCTTAAGGGGTAACGTTTATCGATAACTGGTACGACCTTGCCGGCGGCCATAAGCTCGATCATGGCATCCAAACCCTGGTTGGGTTTATGCAGCAAGAGCCCCAGCTTCTTGCCCCCGATCAGTGAAATAAACGGCCCCAGGAGAATCGTCTGGCTCGCCAGGGCCATCGAACCGCCGACCATGACATAAATCCCCTTGGGACTTAGTGCCTGTTTGTAATCGAATATCGAATGATAGCCTTTGACGTCGAGAATCAGGTCATAACGCTGTCCGTTTTTGGTGAAATCTTCCCGGGTGTAATCGATGACATGATCGGCACCGAGCGTGCGCACCAGGTCCATTTTCGGCGTGCTGCACACTCCGGTCACTACGGCCCCGAACAATTTGGCCAGCTGCACCGCGAACGTCCCCGTACCGCCGGACGCGCCGTTAATCAAAACCTTTTGGGCTCGATTAGTTTCTCCGGGCTGAATCTGTCCTTTGCGCAGCCCCTGCAGGGCGAGGAGTCCTGCTTGCGGTACAGCCGCCGCTTGTTCGAATGCCATTCCGGCCGGTTTCAGCGCTAGCGCGCTTTCATGCGCGCAGACGTACTCGGCAAATCCGCCAAAACCGCATCCGGACAGATCTCCAAAGACTTCATCACCTGGCTGAAACTGCGTTACGTTTCTGCCCACTGCCTCAACCCGCCCCGCGATGTCACAGCCGAAGATCTTAATTCGCTTTGGTTTGCGAAGCCCGGCCATGATGCGGTTCACGAACGGTGTGCCTTGCAGGAGCTCCCAGTCCCAGGAATTGATGGATGCCGCATGAACTTTGATCAGTACGTCATGCTCCTTGGGGGCGGGTTTCTCGACCTCTTCGAGCCGAAGCGCATCCGGCGGCCCGTATCTTGTGCAGACGATTGCTTTCATGAGCTTGCGGACACAATGAATACCGGGCCCGAGAATATCAAGCGCCAATAGTAGAAGAAATTGATCTCTGCCCCCGATTCCCAAAATAGGATCACTCCGACCTCTCTATTAACAATCCTTGTCCACCGAAGTCCGCTCACCATCCGGGCTATAATGGCCGTCCATGTGAATACACACTGGTGAGGGTGACGTGGAGTCGATTATCTCAATCAGCGATCTCGGCAAGACTTATGCGTCTGGTTTGACCGCGCTCAGCGATATCAATCTGGATATCCATCGGGGCGAAATCTTTGCCCTTCTGGGCCCGAACGGGGCCGGCAAGACCACCCTGATCAGCATCATCTGCGGCATCGTCACCCCCAGCGCGGGCACCGTCTCGGTCGATGGTCATGACATCCTTACCGACTACCGGGCGACCCGATCGAAGATCGGCCTGGTGCCGCAGGAACTGGCCACCGCCACGTTCGAGAGCGTCTGGGCGCAAATGGAATTCAGCCGCGGCTTGTTCGGCAAGCCACCGAATCCGTCGTTTCTCGAACAGGTCCTGCGGGATCTTTCCCTGTGGGACAAACGCGACGCCAAGATCATGACCCTATCCGGTGGCATGAAGCGCCGCGTGCTGATTGCCAAGGCACTGGCCCATGAACCGCAGATCCTGTTTCTCGACGAACCGACCGCTGGCGTCGACGTCGAGCTGCGCCACGGCATGTGGGAGATGGTCCGGGCCCTGCGCGCGAGCGGCGTCACCATCATTCTCACTACCCACTACATCGAAGAGGCGGAAGAGATGGCCGATCGTATCGGCGTAATCAACGAGGGCAAACTCGGCGTAGTCGAAGACAAGAACGTGTTAATGAACAAGTTGGGCAAGAAACAACTGACCCTGACTTTGCAATACCCGCTGGAGTTGATCCCGACGGAACTCGCCGGCCATCCCCTGGAACTGGCAAGCGACGGTCATGCGCTGGTGTACACCTTCGACGCGCAGCAGGAACACACGGGGATTGCCGAGCTGTTGCGCCAGCTGGACCAGCACGGCATCGGCTTCAAGGATCTCCACTCCAGCGAAAGTTCGCTGGAAGAAATCTTCGTCAACCTGGTGAGCGAAAAAGCATGAATCTGCACGGCATCCGCGCGATCTACCTGTTTGAAATGGCGCGCACCTGGCGCACGCTGATGCAGAGCGTTGCTTCGCCGATCCTGTCCACCGCGCTTTACTTCGTGGTGTTTGGCGCCGCCATCGGCTCGCGTGTGGGGGAGATCGACGGTATCAGCTACGCGTCGTTTATCATTCCCGGCCTGCTCATGCTGTCGCTGTTGAGCGAGAGCATTTCCAATGCCTCCTTCGGGATTTATTTCCCGAAGTTCTCGGGCACCATCTACGAGGTGTTGTCAGCCCCGGTGTCGCCCCTGGAGGTGGTCATCGGCTATGTGGGTGCGGCCGCCTCGAAATCGGTAATTCTGGGACTGCTGATCCTCGCCACTGCTCGTCTGTTCGTGGATTACGAGATCGCCCATCCATTGCTGATGGTCAGTTTCCTTCTGCTCACCGCCATTACCTTCAGTCTGTTCGGCTTCATCATTGGTCTTTGGGCCGATGACTTCCAGAAATTACAGATCATTCCGATGATGGTGATCATGCCGCTGACATTCCTCGGCGGCGCCTTCTACTCGATCAGCATGCTGCCACCGTTCTGGCAGAAAGTGACCTTATTCAACCCGGTGGTCTATCTGATTAGCGGTTTCCGCTGGAGCTTCTACGGCGTCGCCGACGTCAATATCAGCATCAGCGTAAGCATGATCCTGGTATTCATGCTGCTGTGCCTCACCACGATCTGGTGGATCTTCAAGACCGGATACCGACTGAAGAATTGACGGTGTTTGGAATTATGTAGAAAAAGGCGCCAGAGTGCTCAACTCTAAATCACTCCGACCCCTTTTACTCCTACGAGATGAGCGGCGACTGTTGGGTATGCAAGAACCAGCGGTCGATGACCACGTTACGGGAGAACCAGGGGTTGCCGAGCAGCTTGCCGCCGAGTATTTGCTTGGCGCGGGTGGGGAGTAGATCCATGACGCCGCCGGATTCGCGGCGCGGGCCGAAGCGGGCGACCAGTTGTGCCGGATAGGCGTCGAGGTTTTTCTTGCGGTAGTCGCCCTGCGCCTGGATGAGAATGTCGGCGGCCTGAATGGCAGATTCCACCGCCGGGCGGATGCCCTCGCCACTTTGCGGGTAGGCGAGCCCGGCGGCATCGCCGATGAGTAAGACGCCGTCGTCCACCAGCTTGCGCAGCACATGAGCGTAAAGGATGTAGGCGTGGCCCTTGAAACGGGCGGGGATGTCTGCGGGAATCTTGCCTTGTTCCATTAGCTTTTTGCAGAAGCGTTCCACGTGCTCGGCGAGCTTGTGGTTGTCCTCACGGCCCAGGCCGACGTTGAGAAAGTCGCCCTTGCGAAACGCCCAGGCATAGCCCTTGAGGTCGTCGCAGAAAAACAATTCCGGCACCTCCTGTTGTACCTTGCAGGCGGCGGCCTGCTCCGGGGTCATCTCGAACTCCACCTCGTGGGCCGCCACCACCTGCTCGTCGCTGCCGAGTTTCGCGCCCAGATGCCGAGCCACCGGGCAGAAGTGGCCGCCGGCGCCGACGAGCATCTTGGCGCGGATGCTGTCGTTGACGAGCCAGCCGTCGTCACTGCGACGGATCGACTTGATGGATTCGCCCAGGCGCGTGCGCGCACCGCAGCGTTTGAGCAGGTACTCGTCGAATTCGAAACGGCGGATGCCGTAACTCACGGGCTTGTTATAAGCCGTAGCCACGTCCGGCCCGCCCATGCAGCTGGTGCGAAAGCCCTGGATCGGTTGCAGCACACGGCCCCGGGCGTAGTCGTCGAGATCGAGCCTGAGGGTCTGGATGACCGCCGGGGTTACCCAGCCGGCGCAGACCTTGTCGCGGGGAAAGGTCTTCTTGTCGAGGATGAGCACATCGAGCCCGGCCAGCTTCAGCTTCCAGGCGCAGGTGGAGCCGGCAGGCCCGCCGCCGACGATCAATACGTCACAGCTGTCCGTAGCGCGCGCCATGCCGCTTACTTCTCGTACAGGTGCGCCCGTGTCCAGGGCAGGTCGTTGTCCCGCGGGCGCGCGAACAGGATCTGAAACAGTTGCAGGGAGCCGGTGGTGAAGGCGGCGATCGAGCCGGCCAGATACAACCGCCAGGCGCGCACGAAGGCCTCGTCGTAGGTTTCGCGCACCCAGTCGATGTTGGCCTCGTAGCGTTCCAGCCACTCCTCCAGGGTCTTGGCATAGTGCATGCGCAGGTTTTCCACGTCGAGTACGGACAACTCGTTGGGCTCGAAGATGTCCATGGCCTCGCGCAGGGTTGGCGGGTAGGCACCGGGGAAAATGCGTTTCTCGATCCAGCCGTTCATGAGGCGTGCGCGGTTGCGACCGATGGAATGGATCAGGCCGCGGCCATTGTCCTTGAGGCTGCGGTCGATGACCTCGCCCAGCGCCGGGTAGTTGTCCACGCCGACGTGCTCGAGCATGCCCACCGAGACGAACACATCGAAGTCGCCCTCGATGTTACGGTAGTCGTCCTCCACGTATTCGACCCGATCGGCGAGACCTTCCTGTTGGGCGCGCGCGCGGGCGAAGCTGATCTGCTCGTGGGAGATGTTATAGGAACGCACGTTGACGCCATGATGCTTGGCCATGTAGCGGGCGAGCCCGCCCCAACCGCAACCGGCCTCGACCACGGTCTCGCCGGGCTGCAGGCGCAATTTGCGGCACACGTGTTCCATCTTCGCGACCTGGGCCTGCTCCAGGGTCAGCGCCTGCTCCGGGTAGTAGGCGCAGGTGTATTGCATGTAGTCCCGGTCGAGCCAGAGCTTGTAGAAATCGTTGCCGATGTCGTAATGGCTGTGGATGTTGGCCTTGGAGCCGCGCAGGGTGTTCGGGCGCGGACGGTACGCCAGGCGCGAGAGGCGGTCGCGAAAGATGCCCGAGCCGCGGGTGGCATTGCCGGCGCGGTAGACCGCCTCGAGAAAACGCTGAAAGTCGCCTTCGACTTCGAGCCGGCCGCTGGCGTAATAATCGCCGAAGCGGAGATTGGGATCCCACATCAGGGCATAGAGGGCAACCCGGTCCCGAATATGCAGCGTGGCGATCGTGGCGCGTTTATGGTTGGCGATGACCTCGCCGTCCCACATCATCAGGTCAACCGGCGGGTTGCCGATTGCCGCGAGGAATTTTTTCAGCAACCAGCGCTCGGCGGCACGGACGGGACGTCGCCTTTGCGGCGCGCCGGTCTCGGCGTCGGGCATGGATGGCACGCTTAGAGGGACTGCTTTCCCCTTGGTACTCATTATTCTCCTCCCCAGGTCCTGCTACCCCCGGCATCGCTTTTCCGCAGGGGGGAGGAATAATGCTACTGACTTTGCGGGAAGCTGACAAATCCCCTAACGAAACGGGGTTCGAGGGGGCGCCAATGCTGGGGAGACGCCGCGGTAGCGGGGACCGGTGCGGACTCAGGCGCCGTCGATCAGGCCCTGGATGAAGCCGAAATCCTCGAGCCCGAAGTCGCGAAACAGCAGGCCGAGGCCCTGGCTCGAGGCACGCACCACGCGGGCGCGCAGCAGGCGGCCGCCATTTTGTGCCGCCGGCGCGTGAAAATTGAGATCGACGATGGCGCCGGGGGCCGGCAACGCATAGTCGCCGGGCTCCAGGAGCACACCGCTCAGACTGAGGTTGCGGGTCTTGAGACCGGGCGTGCGGGCACCGTCGCAGGTCATGTCGACCTCGACCGCAATCTCGCGCCGTGTCTGTTGGCGTTTTTCCATTGTCTGCGTGACTCGCATGGGTGTCCTCGGTGCCGAGATAAACACTGCGGCGAGCGAAAAGTTGCCCACTTTCATTCAAGTATAGTTGAGAATCGGGCCAACTCTACGAGTCTGGACGGGCTTGACGATTATGTACGCGCGGGGCCGCGGCGGTCAGGGCGCGTGCTCGTAGATGGCGCGAGGAAACTTTTCCGTCACCAGGATCATGGGTTCTTGATGGAAGGAGATGCGATAGACCCGATAGACCAGCTCGTCGTCCGCGGCGACGCCCAACACCTCGGCCAGGGCGCCGGCGGGCTCGGTGCCGAAGTCGAGCAGTTCGCGAAAGGTCTCCAGACCGCATTCGCGCAACAGTTCGCCGATGCCGATTTTGCCGGCGCGTATCTGCGCGCGCAGGTCCTCCGGCAGCAGGTTCAAACGCAAGAGCGAGCGAGCATAGACAAACGCTGTGCCGCTGTCGGCGCCGACCAGCCGTACTTCGCGGCGCAACGCACTGTCTCCCGGTGTGATGTTCAGCCGCTCGATGGCTTCCTCGACGGTGAGCTCCTGCTGGCCGAGGTTTTCCACGTTTACCACTTCCCAGAAGTAGGCCTCGAGGCTCTTGGTCACGGTGCCGTCGGTAACCAGCAACGTACGCAAGAACGGTGGCAGGGCCGCCATCTCCATGACTTCCTGTTTGGAGTTCATGACGAAACCCCCGGGGGCATAACCTTTGGCGCGAAACAGTTCGCTCATGGCTGCGCTGAGTGACGCGGTCAGTTGGTTGCCAGGGGCGGATGGTAGATCAGTTGCACGGTATTGCCGTCCGGATCCTGGCAATAGAAACTACGTGCACCGTCGCGGTGGGTCTTGGGTGTCTTGACGATGGGCACCTCGTTAGCACAAAGAAAGGCGTACCACGCATCCACCTGTTCGATGCGATCGATGATAAAGCCGATATGATCGAGGCGCTGGCCCGAATCCATGCGCGTGCCGGCAGGCGCTCGATGCAGTGCCAGGTTGTCGTTGCCGCTGGTGAGATAGACGTTGTCCGCATCGGGCTTCCACTCGATCTGCATGCCCAGTAACTCGACATAGAATCGTTCGCAGGCCTCGAGCGCGTTTACGACCAATGCGACATGCCGCATGCCGCCGGTGGCCTGGGGTCTTGTCCCGGTCACGTTGCCTGCGCCGACGTGGCACCGAATACCATGCCGTTGGCATTGCGCCAGATACCGTCGCCGAAGGCGTCGCGCATCGCCAGCGGCAGTGCGATAGAACCCGCCGACAGCAGCCGGTCATGGAAATGCTTGAGATCGAACTGATCCTGCTCCGCCAGGCGCAGCCGGTCGCGCGCCGCGTTGATCAGCGCCCAGCCGGTGGCGTAACCCATGGGCACAGTGGGTGCGCGGGTATACCAGGTCAGATCGCCGTGGGCCTGTTCCGGGGTGAAACCGAGGGCGGCGACCATGCGTTGCGCCGCCGCGTCCAGGGACAAGCCGCGGGTATGGATCTCCACGTCGATCATCACCCGTAACGCACGCCACAAGCGATCCTTGAGCAGGATGAATTCCTGTTCCGGGCGATCCAGGAAGCCCTGCTCGCGCATCATTTGTTCGCAATACAAGGCCCAACCCTCATACAGGGTCGCGGACGGATTCAACACCCGCGCCAGCGTCGCCGCATTGGGGCGCAGATTCGCCGTGACGAACTGGTGATGATGGCCCGGCCAGGCCTCGTGGGCGCAAGTGTGCATCAACGCCGCATGGTTGTGCTCACCCAACATGGCCTCATCGGTCACCGGCGTCACGTAATAGTAGCCATGCTGTTCCGGGTCGTTGCGTGCCGGCTCCATGTAGGCGGCAAACGGTATGCGGTGGCGCAGGAAGACGGGCGTCTCGACGACATCCAGTCGCTCCGCCGCCGGCAGCGTGACCAGATCGTTGGCGGCGACGAACTCGCGTGCCGCCTGCATCTGTTCCCGATACGCGCTGAGCAACTCTTCGGCGGCCGGATGATCCTGCTGTAGCTTGCGGGTATAGGCGGCCACGTCGTCACTGCCGTGCAAACGCTTGGCCGCGTCTTTCAGTTCGCGCTCGGTCTGGGCGAATAGATCGCTGCCGAAACGATGCAACGCGTCCGCGTCCACATCGAGAAAATGCCGATACTGCAGCCGGTCGGCGAAGCGTTCCGCGCCGCAGGCAAAATCGCCGCGCGCCTGGGGCAGAATCTCCTGGTCGAGGAAATCCGCGAACGCGGTGACCGCATCGATGACAGGCTTGAGGGCGGCGTCCAGATTACGCAGCCTGCGCGGCTCGTGCAGCACCGCCGGATGCTTAGGCAGGCCACGGAGAAATTCCACGCCACGGCGGGCCTCGGTGATGGCCGACTGCGCCCACAGACGCGGTATCTCCGCAGGGGTTTCCGCGACAAATTGGCGTGCGCCGCGCAAATGATCGGGAATGCGTTCGAGCCGTCCCATGAGGGCGTCGGCGAAACCGTCGAAGTTGCGCAGGGTGAGCTGGTAGATCGCGTTGATGGGCAGGAAACGACCCGGATCCCGGTGGCGCCAATCCGCTTTGACAAAATCCTCGATTTCTATAAAGGCGGCACCGTAAGCGAGACGCGTATCGGTGCGCCGGTCCGCGTCAAGGGCCGCGACGTCCAGCTCATCGACACTGCCCATGAGCTCTTCGTGCAGGGTCAACAGCGCGCCGATATCATCGTCGTCGTAAGGCGCAAGGCGATCCGCATAATCCATCTCGCCCACATCGACGGCGGCCTCCGGATGAAAGCGGAACCACGCCGCATAGTAGCGCGCGAGGATGTCGTCACAGGCTTCGCTGTTCTCGTCGGCCCGTTGTTCAGTCTCGGCCATCAGGTCTCCTCGACGATCTGAAAGTCATGGGTAATTGTGGCGGTCTTCGCCAACATGATCGATGCGGAACAGTATTTTTCCGCCGATAATTCGACGGCACGGCGCACGACATTTTCCTTCAGGCCACGGCCACGCACCGTGAAGTGCAGGCGAATCGCGGTGAAGATCTTCGGTTCGGTATCGGCACGGTCGGCATCCACGTCCACTTCACAGCCGGTGACGTCCTGGCGGGATCGGCGCAGGATGTGCACCACATCAAAACCGGAACAGGCGCCGGTACCAAGCAGGAGCATTTCCATGGGGCGCGGGCCGCTGTCCTGGCCGCCGTGTTCCGGCGGGCCATCCATGATCACGCTGTGCCCGCTACCGGTGGTGCCCTCGAAGCGGACGCCGTCCAAAAGTTTTACCGTTGCCTTCATGATATTCCTGATCGTTCCCGCGGCGGGGCAGAGAATTTATACCAAAAAAGACTCTACGTCTTTGTGTGCGCGGCAGTGATGGCCACAGCCTGCATCGAATGCACAATAAGTGACCATTTCCATAAGCGTGCTGGGCGATTTCAGGCGGTGAGAAACAGGCGCGCCAGCTCGGTGCCCGGATCCTCGGCTCGCATGAAGGCCTCGCCGACGAGGAAGCCATAGACGCCGTGGTCCAGCATGCGCTGCACGTCCGCCGGACCGTGGATGCCACTCTCGGTGACGAGGGTACGATCTGCAGGAATGCGCGCCAACAGATCGAGAGTGGTGTCGAGGCGGGTGTCGAAGCTACGCAGATCCCGATTGTTGATGCCGATCAGCGGCGCCTCCAGATGCAGCGCGCGGTCGAGTTCCGCCGCGTCGTGCACTTCCACTAACACATCCATCTGCAGGTCCTGCGCCAGCCTGGCGAGTTCGGTGAGCACGGGATCCGTCAACGCTGCCACGATCAACAACATACAGTCGGCACCCAGGGCGCGTGCCTCCACGACCTGATAGGGGTCGATTGTGAAGTCCTTGCGCAGGATGGGCAGATCGCAAGCACTATGGGCCTGCTGCAGGTATTCGTCGGCGCCCTGAAAAAAGGCTTCATCGGTGAGGACCGACAAACAGGCCGCGCCGCCAAGCTCGTAGCTGCGCGCGATTTCCGGTGGCGAAAAATGCTCGCGCAGCACGCCCTTGCTTGGCGATGCCTTCTTGATTTCGGCAATCACCGCCGGCGTTTTATTTTCGATGCGCGCGCGCAGTGCGGCCAGAAAACCACGGGGCGCCGGCGCGCTTGCAAGCCGCGACTCGACCACAGCCAACGGCGTGCGCTCCCGTCGTTGCGCGACCTCCTCGGCCTTGTGGGCGAGGATCTTTTTGAGAATGTCGGGGGTGTCGTTCATTTAACTGTTACCGCGACGACGGCAGGAGATTTTTCTTTTCGCTATGTTATCGCGGCCAGGCGCTAGAAGCGGTTGGTCAGTTCCACCAAGGCGTCGAGTTTGGCCTGGGCGCTGGCGGCGGCGAGGACCTCCTGCGCCCGCTGCACGCCGTCTGCCAGCGTCGCGGCGACATCCGCGGCATAGATGGCGGCACCGGCGTTCAGTGCAACGATATCCCGGGCCGGGCCGGCGTCGTTCGCGAATACCGAACGAATGCGCGCCAGGCTCTCGTCGGCACCGGGCACCGCCAATTCCGCAATCGGGCTGCGCGTCATGCCGAATTGCTCCGGCTCGATGCTATAGGTGGTCACTTTACCGTCCCGCAACTCCGCCACCCGGGTCGCGGCGCCAATGCTGATTTCGTCCATACCGTCGTCGGCGTGTACGACCAGCACATGCTGGCTACCGAGACGGGCCAGGACCTGCGCGAGCGGTTCGACCAGGTCGGCAGCGAACACGCCCAGCACCTGATTCGGCGCACCGGCGGGATTCGTCAGCGGCCCGAGGACGTTGAAAATGGTGCGCACGCCCATCTCCTTGCGGGGTCCGATGGCATGTTTCATAGCGCTGTGATGCAACGGCGCGAACATGAACCCCACGCCCACCTCGTTGACACACTGCGCCACCTGCTCCGGCGTGATATCCAGCTTCACCCCCGCCGCCTCCAGCACGTCGGCGCTGCCGCATTTGCTGGAGACCGAGCGATTGCCGTGCTTGGCCACCTTGGCGCCGGCCGCGGCGACGACGAAGGCGGCGGCCGTAGATATATTAAAAGTAGAAGCGGCATCGCCGCCGGTACCGCAGGTATCCACCAGATGCGGGCCTTCGACCTCGACCCTGGCCGCCAGCTCACGCATGACCCGGGCCGCGGCGGCGATTTCATCCACGGTCTCGCCCTTCATGCGCAGACCGATCAGGAACCCGCCGATCTGCGCCGGTGTCGCCTCGCCGGTCATGATGGTGCGCATCACGGTGCTCATTTCGTCGGCGCTGAGGTCACGCCGTTCGGTGACGGCGCGGATGGCTGCTTGCATGTCCATAGTTTGTTTCCCGCTAATCGGACTGTTCGAGGAAATTGCGCAACAGGTCGTGGCCATACTGGGTCAGTATGGATTCGGGATGAAATTGTACGCCCTGTACCGGATGCTCCCGATGGCGCACACCCATAATTTCGTCGTCGTCGGTCCAGGCCGTGACCTCGAGACATTCCGGCAGGGTGTCACCCTCTATTACCAGGGAATGGTAGCGCGTCGCCTGCAGTGGGTTCGGCAGGCCATGAAACACGCCCCCTTCCTTGTGGTAAATCAACGAAGTCTTGCCATGCATGATCTCCCTGGCATGCACGATACGTCCGCCGTAGGCCTGGCCGATGCTCTGGTGACCGAGACAGACGCCGAGAATCGGCGTGGTCGCGCCGAATTCGGTAATGACATCTACCGAGATGCCGGCTTCATTGGGCGTGCACGGTCCCGGCGATATGACGATCCAGCTTGGCTTCAGCTCGCGGATTTCGTCCAACGTAATCTGGTCATTACGATAGACACCCACCTCCTGGCCCAGCTCACCGAAATATTGCACCAGGTTGTAGGTGAATGAATCGTAATTGTCGATCATCAATAACATAAGCAAACCCAACTCTAACTGCGTCGTCGTTCTCGATGCGGTCAAATCCTAAGACATTTCATCCAGGCCGGCAGCGGCCATGGCGGCGGCACGGAAGATCGCGCGGCCCTTGTTCATGGTCTCATCCCACTCCCGCTCCGGCACCGAGTCGGCGACGATCCCGGCGCCAACCTGGATGTAGAGCCGTTGATCCCGAATCACCGCGGTGCGGATCGCAATCGCGGTGTCCATATTGCCGTTCCAGCCGATGTAACCCACCGCGCCGGAGTACACACCGCGCTTGACCGGTTCCAGTTCGTCGATAATCTCCAATGCACGAATCTTCGGTGCGCCGCTGACGGTACCCGCGGGGAAGGTTGCGCCCAGCACATCGATTGCATCCATCCCTGCCTCAAGTTCGCCGACCACGTTGGAGACGATGTGCATCACATGGGAGTATCGCTCCACCAGCATTTGCTCGGTCAATTCCACGCTACCAATGGTGGCGACGCGGCCGACGTCATTGCGGCCCAGATCCACCAGCATCAAGTGCTCGGCCAGTTCCTTCGGGTCGCTCATGAGATCCTGTTCCAGATTCTCGTCTTCCGCTTCGTCGGCACCCCGCGGTCGGGTCCCGGCGATGGGCCGTACCGTAACCACGTCGTCCTCCAGGCGCACCAGGATTTCGGGTGACGAGCCGACGATAAAAAAATCATCCAGGTCGATGAAGTACATGTACGGCGAGGGATTCAAGGTGCGCAGCGAGCGATACAGGTCCAGGGGATCCGCGGCGAACGGAATGGACAGACGCTGCGACAGCACCACCTGCATGATATCGCCGTTATAGATGTATTCCTTCGCCCGCTCGACCGCCTCGATGAAATCCTCGCGCTCGAACTCGGAGATGAAGTCCTGCTCCGCGATGTCGGCATGGGGCGCCGGGTCCCGCGCCGGCAGCGGCGCACGCAGGCGGGCCTGGATCTCGTCGAGGCGCGCATTGGCCCGATCCCAGGCGTTGTCTACCGCCGGATTGACGTGAATCACCAGGTACAAACGTCCGGCAAGATTGTCGAATACCACTACCTCATCGGAAACGAGCAGCATGATATCCGGCGTCCCCAATACGTCCGGCTTCGTGCAGGCGCCAAGATGGGTCTCCACATAGCGCACGGTGTCGTAACCGAAATAACCGACCAACCCGCCGGTAAAACGCGGCAGACCGTCGATCTCGGGTACGGTGTAACGAGCCTGGAACTCTCGGGCGGCCGCCAGGGGATCGTCGGCACTGGCCTCCTCGACCACTTCGCCGTCCCGTTCGATGCTGATCTGGTTGCCAATGACCCGGAACACGGTGCGGCAGGGCAGGCCAATGATGGAATAACGGCCCCACTTCTCGCCGCCGTGCACCGACTCGAATAGATACGAGTGAGGCCCGTCGGCGAGCTTGAGATAGGTACTTAGGGGAGTATCGAGATCGGCCAGGATCTCCCGCATGATAGGAATGCGGTTGTAGCCTTGCGCCGCGTATTCTTCGAATTCAGATTTGCTTAGTGACATCGCTCACTACCGGTTCATGATTTGGACAATAACGCACCTGCCAGGAAACCACCTGGTGCCACCATCGCGTGCGTGCGTTTGCCCATCTCATGTTCGTTCTTCCAGTAGTGATGTATTGAAACTGGTCAGGAATATAGCTGTATATATTGCGGCAATTCTGTAAGTGAATCAATCACGGCCTCAGGGTACAGATCACGAACATCGACGCCCTGGGCATAGCCGTAGGTGACACAGATCACCGGCATGCCGGCGGCCCGCGCCGCCTTGGTATCATTGCCCGAGTCACCCACGAGCACGCCGTGGTCCGGCGTAATTCCGAAGAACTCACAGGCGTGCCGCAGCGGCAGCGGATCCGGTTTTTTCTTCGCCAGACTGTCGCCGGACAGTACCAGCTTGAAGTACTGGCGCAGACCCAGGTCGTCCAGCAGCGGCAGGGTGAAGCTTTCTGCCTTGTTTGTGATACAAGCCAACTCGAACCCCGCCGCCTGCAATTGCTGCAAGCCCTCCACCACCCCGTCGTAAGGCCGGCTCTGCGCCGAGACCAGATCGGCGTAGTGCTTGAGAAACAGGGGATAGGCCTGCTCGTACAAGGCCGCCTCGGGCTCCGCCTGCATTTCGCCGGTGAGCGCGCGTTTGACCAGGCGGCTGACGCCGTTGCCGATCCAGCGTTCCACCTGCTCCTGGGAGTGGGTCGCCATACCCAGCTCGGCCAACATACGGTTCGCGCTCGCCGCCAGATCCGGTGCCGTATGAATCAGGGTGCCGTCGAGATCGATCATCACCATCTTGACCGACAGCGGCAACGTGAAGTTTCCCGGCTTAGTTGCGAGTTCAGACATGCTCTCAATTACCACTTGAAGCAATTAACCACGGACTTCGCAGAGGCGCAAAGAATAGCTTTTCTCTTCTCCGCGCCGCGGCTAAAGATCCTAACTACTGGCCTTGGCCAGCTCGTCACGCATGGCCTTGACCACCGTATCGTAACGGTTCGGATCCTCGTCGCGCCCGGCGCCGAAGATGGCGGAACCGGCGACGAAGGTATCCACACCGGCCTCGGCGATTTCGCGGATGTTGTCGACTTTCACGCCACCGTCGATCTCGAGACGAATGTCGTGGCCGCTGGCGTCGATGAGCTTGCGCGCCTCACGGGCCTTGTCGAGCACGTAGGGAATAAAGCTCTGACCGCCGAAACCCGGATTCACCGACATCAGCAGGACCATATCGACCTTGTCGATGGCGTATTTCAAATACTCCAGCGGCGTGGCCGGATTGAAGACCAGGCCGGATTTACAGCCCGCGTCCCGCACCACCTGCAGAGACCGGTCGACATGCTCACTGGCCTCCGGGTGAAAGGTGATATAGGTCGCCCCGGCCTTGGCGAAATCGGGGATGATGCGATCCACCGGTTTAACCATTAGGTGTACGTCGATCGGCGCCGTGACGCCATGGCTGCGCAGCGCGTCACATACGAGCGGCCCGATCGTGAGATTGGGAACATAGTGATTGTCCATGACATCGAAATGGACGATGTCCGCGCCCGCGGCGAGCACGGCCGTAACTTCCTCGCCCAAGCGAGCGAAATCCGCCGACAGAATCGACGGCGCGATTGCGTAGTCCGCCATAATAGACCCCTTCCTGCGACCGCGACCGGCCGCCATCGAATGGGCGCCTGAGGCGCCCCGAAAAGGGGGTGACTTTACCTGAAGGCCCGGGTTTTTGCAGCCGGGGCGGGCCGTGACCCCGCCGAATACCCGCCACGGGCGCCGGATGACTGATTTATCATGGAAATAACCTGAATAAACTGCGCGAATGGTCGGATTCTCGAGACAAGCGGTCAGCCGCTGGGAGCTCAGATACGTATACTTACCAGTCCCGGAGAAGATAAATGAATAACGGGGCTCGGCCCGGGACAGGACGTCAAGAGTTTGACACGGGACACGGCCGCAGCAATGACTGACTGAACGAAACAACGACATGAGGCAGCCACTATGGATCGACCGACCCTGAGGGAAATGATCGCACGCAAGTGGAACCGTGACCAGGATGACATCGTGGAGGAGCAGCGCGAGCTGCGCGATGAGACCATCCTGATTGTCGATGATTCACGCACCATGGTGCATGCGTTGCGGGTGTTTCTGGAACGCGCCGGCTTCAACACGATTTCCGCATTCGACGGCGTCGAGGCGGTGGCGGCGGCACGGGAACACAGACCCGATCTCATTATCATGGATATCGTAATGCCCAAGATGAACGGCTTCGAGGCCACCCGCATCCTGACCCGGGATGAGGAAACGGCGGCGATTCCCATTGTCATCGTCAGCGGCAGCGAACGTCCCACGGACCGTGTCTGGGGCACCAAACTCGGCGCCAAGGGCTACCTCGCCAAACCCTTCCGCAAAGATGCCTTGATGGCCACAATCGACGATGTGTTGACCGAGCTTCATCTGCAGCGGGAGAAGGAAATGGTCGACCAGATCCTGTCCCGTCGCGGACAGCAGCGCCGCACCATCTCCATTTTCGAAACGGTTTAAGGCTTTCCCCAATCGTCACCGGGGTGCCGGACCGCGAAGGGTCCCGGCACCCCGGCCGACACGGCCCCCACCCCTTTGCCCTGCCGCGCGTCCGCGCAGCGCCTCTAGGTCAGATCCACCAGCAGCGCCTCGACGCGGCGTCGGATATCGTCGCGGCTGGCCCTGAATACTTGCAGGATTTCGGACTCGGAGCCGGTGGCCTTGGCCGGATCCTCCAGCGGCCAGTGCCGCTTGCGTGTCCGCGCCGGCAGCACCGGGCAGTGCTCATCGGCGTGCCCACACACCGTCACCACCAGATCCGCCCAGTCCAGCATATCGGGGCTCAGGCGGGTCGACGCCTGTGCGGCGATATCGACACCCGCCTCGGCCATCACCGCGATAGCGCGCGGATTCTTGCCATGCGCCTCGATACCGGCAGAGCGCACGGCGACACGGTCGCCGGCGAGCTGGCGGGCCCAACCTTCGGCCATCTGTGAGCGGCAGGAATTGCCAGTGCAAAGGAACAGGATGTGGGTCATGATAGATTTCAGCTAAGGTCGACACCGCGCCCGGACAGCTTGAGCGGGTTGACGGTTTTCATGTCTACAGAATACGAATAAGATTCCCGCGGTCAACCAGCGTGCCTGGAAGTGCGTGCGGCGCGCGCGATATAACCGCCACGATATCTGGGTCCCGTCATGCTTGAGGAAATGTTACAGCAATACGAAGCCACGATCCGGCTTGCCGCATTCTGCGGCGTGCTCGCGTTGATGGCGTTATGGGAGTATCTGGCGCCACGACGGCAACTGGGCATTTCGAAGCTGCTGCGCTGGAGCAGTAATCTGGGCATCGTCATCTTGAATACCCTGGTGTTGCGCATCGTGTTTCCCACCGCGGCAGTGGGTATGGCGGTCTTCGCCCAGAAACACGGCTGGGGTGTATTCAACTACGTACCCGAGCCCTATTGGCTCGGCGTCGCGCTCTCGTTCATCGCCCTGGATTTTGTCATCTATCTGCAACACGTCATGGTGCATGCGATACCGGCGCTATGGCGATTGCACCGGGTGCATCATGCCGATCTGGACTTTGATGTCACCACCGGTCTGCGCTTTCACCCACTGGAAATCCTGCTGTCCATGGTGATCAAATTCGCCGCCATCATCGTGCTGGGCCCACCGGTGCTCGCGGTCGTTCTGTTTGAGATTGTGCTGAATGCCACTTCGATGTTTAACCACGGCAATGTCCGCATGCCGGCGACACTGGACCGTGTGCTGCGCTGGATCGTCGTCACCCCGGACATGCATCGGGTACATCACTCGGTCGAGGACGACGAAACCAACAGCAATTTCGGCTTCAACCTGCCTTGGTGGGATCGGTTGTTTGGCACTTATCGCGACCAGCCACGGGCAGGTCATACGGAGATGACCATCGGTATCCACACCTACCGTGAGCCGCGGGTATGTGCCTGGTTGCCGGGGATGCTGCTATTGCCGTTTACCGGTGAGGTGAAGGACTACGCCATCAATCGGCGCAGCTGGCCTGGCGAGGGTAAGGACTAGCCTGCAATGGCGTCCTGCGCGTGCCGATACACCGGCTTATAGCTTGATGAAGTAGCTGTCCCAGGCTTTCACGACATCGGCGGGTTCGAGTCCACCGTCACGCCCTTCATAATGGACCCGATCAAGCGCCAGGGTAATCAGATCACGCGGATGGCAGGCCAGCAGAGGCACGTTGTTCGGCGCATATAATTCATCCAGCACGTAGCGCACCAGCGCAGCGTTGAACGGCGTGCCCACCTGCTCACAGACCTGCTTCCAAATCGCCGTAAACTCATGTTCGGTCAGGTAACCAAAGTGAACCTTGTAGCCCAACCGCCGCAAGAAGGCCTCGTCCGCGAGTTCCGTTGGATCCAGATTGGTGGAAAAGACCAGTACGACCTCGAACGGAACCGGAAAATGTTCACCGGAGCCCAGGCTCAAGAAGTCGCGTCGCTCCTCCATGGGTACGTTCCAGCGATTCAGCAGATCCACCGTATCGACGCGCTGCCGACCCAGGTCATCGAGCAGGTACAACCCGTTATTGGCCTTGAGCTGTAAGGGCGCCTGATACTGCCTGGTGTCGGCGTCGTAACGCAGCTCGAGCATATCCGACGTGAGCTCACCGCCGGTCATGACAATCGGCCGGTGACACTGCAGATAGCGCGGGTCATGCTCCTCATCCACCATGACACTCGGCTTGGTTTCTGCATCGTCGGCGAGACGATGGTATACGGGATCGTAGAACTGAATGACGGAATCGCCGATATAGATGGCATGCGGGATGAGTATGGTCTCGTCGAAAAGACGCACCAGGCGCTGTGCCGTATAGGTCTTGCCCGCACCCGGCGGACCATAAATGAAGATGGCGCGACCCGAGTGCAGCGCCGGACCGAGCTGATCCAACAGGCCGTCGCCGAGGATCATGTCAGAGAACGCTGCCGTCATCTGCTGCTTGGTGATGACGCGGCGATGCACGGACTGGGCGGCGACGACCCGCGCGTAATCATCCAGGGGTACGGGCGCCGGACCCAGATAGCCACTCTTGTTCAATGCGTCGAGGGCCAGCGTCCGGCCCCGGTCGGTCAGTGCGTAACGGCGCGGTCCGCTGTCGACCGAGCTGCGCACCTCAACGTAAGCCTGCGCACGCAGAAAATTCAACATTTGCTCCAGCACCGGGCCTCGCAGCGCGATACGATCAGATAATTCGCTCAGCGGCAAGGTGCCCGCGCTGTACAGATGCTTGGCAATCAACTCGGCCAGGAAATGTTCATTCAGGCCGGTCTCGGACACCGTGTTGGGACGTGGCGCCAGGCGTCGTAGCGGCGCGTCCGCCGACGACGTCGCAATGCTGGACTCCGTAACAAGCGAAGGGAATTGGGTCGCGTGACCGGTCATGTCCTGTTCGTCCGTTGGTTCCTGATGCGAGTAATGGTCCGGCTTATCATTCGGCGCCGGAGCTTCGTTCGGCTCCGTGGGCGCGAGTGGTGCGTCGTGGTGCCATAGGGCGCGAATTCTCCTATAAGCGTAGATCAGATAATCCAGATTGCCAGCCGTGGAATCGGGCTGCCGATCGCTGCCCCGTGGTTGCCTGGGCCGGGATTTCAAGGGCTTGCTGGGCTCTTCGTGGCATCAGAATTTGTGGCGCGCTGGTCGAAACGACGTTGCACTTCGTCGAGATTTTCGGCCGCTCGGGCGTAGAATTTCGGGCTCAATTTAAGAGCGGTTTCGAAGTGCATCTTGGCCACCTCCAGGTCGCCGTGCAGCATGGCGAGATAACCGACATTGTTGTGCGCTTCTGCACTTTCAAGGATTTGGCTCAGGATATCAACCGCCTCAGTGTAGCGCTTCTGGCTCGCGACACTGATGGCGAGATTATTGCGAATCCGCTTCGAATCACTTGATGTCTTGAGTCCTTCGCGCAGCAGCTGCTCAGCCTCACCATACTTGCGTGAGATGATCAATGAATAACCCAGGTTGTTGATGACCGAGGGATGGCCCGGCAGAATCGCAAGCGCCTTGCGATAGTGCGACTGGGCCGCCTCACCTTCGCGCGCCAGATCGTGAATGAAGCCGAGACCGTTCCACGCGCGCCAACGTTGTGGATCCAGTTCGACAGCCCGCTCCAGATCTGCCCGCGCATTTTGGTAGTCCTGCTGGCGAAGGTAGCTCAGGCCGCGCCACTCGCGGGCCTCGGCATTACGTGGATGGGTGCTGACGACCTGACTGAGCGTGGTAATCGCCGCACCGGGGTCGTCCTGCGCCAGGTGCGCTTTGCCCAAGCCGGTGAGCGCCTTTTGATGGTCGGGATCGCGCTTGAGGATTTCCGAGTAGTACAGCATCGCGCGCGGGAACTGACCTTGCTCGCGCGCCTCTTCCGCGCGCGCATATAACTGCGCGAGGGTTTGCGCGGCCGTCGTCGGGGAATCGGCACCTCCAGTTGCGGGTGTGACGGTGGCGCAGCCGGCGAGCACAATCACCGCAAGCGCCAGGAATAACAGACCAAAAATGGCGTTAGACAGCGCCTCAGATACGGCGATCTCGGGAACTGCTAATAGTCTCTTCATGCGACAGGAAATCTCTACCAAGCAACAACCGCAGATCAATATCCCGGCGTACAACTGCCTCCGGGCGCACGATTACCGGAATCGGCAGCCGCGCCGCCAGGCGTTCCGCCGCAGCGCGCCTGCCGGGGGCATAATAGATTGCGCTCTGCACATAGTCGAAGCGATCCGCATTGGCAATGCGTGTGACCGAACCGCCGGAACGCGCAATTACTTCGCTCACCAGGCGGGCCATACCGGAAAGGCCGTTACCGTTACTGATCTCAAAGCGCTGCCCGGTGGCAGCCGTCCAGAGCGGCACCTCGCGGTCGACCAGGAATGGTGAGCGGGACGCGGCAACATTGTGGCCGAGGACGGACTGTAGATCGACCCCTAGAGCCGGCCCCGGCGTCTGCCGTACGGCCACCGGGATCGCCAGCTGCTGTGCGAGCTGCTGCGCGACGCGGATCATGCCGAGCGGGCGATGATTGCTGGCGACCACCGCGGTCGCGGAAACCCGAATCATGCCGCTACTCGCAATCATATGATGCGCACCCAGCGGCGTAACCACGGGCAGGAACGGCAGATATTGCGTCGGTTGCCCGGTCGGCGATACCCAGGCATCGATGACTCCCGGGCCCAACAACGCGCCGCCGTCATGTGCCGCAACGGATCGATCGCCGCGCAGCTGCGAGGATGTCCCCTCGGTCATGGCGATCGGCCCCAGCAGGGCGTATACCATGGCACGGTGGCCCGCGCCCGACGCCATGGCCGGTGCAGCACTCATCGCTCCCGCCTCAATCGGCGGAAGGCCTTCACTGCCGGCGATCGCAGATCCCAATAATTCAAACAGGGGCACATACCCGGCATCCAGCCGATGGGTTGCCACCGGTTGCGTATAGGCCGTGGCCATCGCTACGCGCCCATCCGCTGCCCCGGCCACCGGCGGCACACCCGCGCCGCCGAGCATGGGCCACGACGCCTCGGCGATGGCCCCCGGCGATGAGGTCAGCACGGGTTGCGAGCGCGTGCGCGTTGGCAATGTCTGATCGTCTCGCGGCAAGGCCTGCGCAACTGGTGCCGCAAAGGCATGCGGTGAGGGTTGTGCCAACATCAGATTGTGTTGCACCGCCTTGTCGTCCGGCGATTTCTGCAGCGCGATGCGCAGTACCTGGGCGGCCTCCTCGCGCCGCCCCTGCAGCACCAGCGAGTAGCCGAGGTTATTCAAAGTCTTGCTCGAATCCGGGTCGAGATCGAGTGCGCGATAATAGAATGACACCGCGATGTCAAAACGCTGCAACTGGTCGTAACACGCACCAATGGCATTCAACGCCGCGGTCGACCGCGGATTATGTTTCAGGACCGCCTTGAATGACTCGAGCGCATTGCCGTAGCGTCCGGCCTGGAAATGCGCCTTACCGGTCTGGTACAACTGCTCAACGGCAGCCGGTGAGCGATGGTCACTGACACGGTAGAGCGGCCGTACATCGCTGTAGGTCTGCGCGCAACCTGCCGTAACCAAGGCAGAGCCGATCATGGCGCATATGAAAATCGATGTTTTTCGAAAAGTTACGTTCATGACACCCCCCGTGCGACTCAGCCCCCGAAAGCCGTCGTAAATGCCCGATAGATATTTATGGACGCCGGCCCGAGAATAATCAGAAACAGGGCCGGAAAAATGAAGAACGCGATGGGGAACAAGAGCTTAACCGGAAGCTTGGCCGCGCGCTCGCGTGCAATCTGAATTCGCTTGACCCGCATCTCGCTGGCGTGTTCACGTAGCGCGCCGCCGATACTCGTGCCGAAGTGCTCGGCCTGAATCAGTACCGACGCCAACGTGCGCACGCTGTCGATACCAATTCGCTCAGCAAGCGACCGTAATGCATCTTCACGACTCTTGCCGGCACGCAGTTCGAGGCTCAGGAGATTAAATTCGCTCGCCAGTTCCGGATGTGCCAATGCAATCTCGTCGCCCACACGCTGGATCGCCGCGTCCAGCCCCAGCCCCGCCTCGACGCAGACCACCATCATGTCGAGCGCATCCGGGAACGATTCGGTGAATTTACGATTCCGCTCCTTGATAAGATTTTCCAGCACCACATCCGGCAAGGCGAAGCCGATTCCGGCCAGCAACACCACCAGCACCATCAGAAGACCTCGATAGCCGGCGGGCCAGAACGGTGTCACCGATATGGCGATCAGGAGTATCCCCGGCAGGACGATGGCCAACACCAGCTTGATGAGCATGAAGACATACAGCGTGCCGGTACCGCGATAGCCGGCCTGCACCAGGCGCTTGTGCAAACCGGAGTGCAGCCAACCCTCTTTCGGCAGGATCAAGCGCGCCGCCGGTTCGAGCCACTTGACGTTAAATTCGCCGTCGTGATGTACGGCGCGGACCGCGCGGCGCTCCGCATTGGAAATGGCCCGCAGGCGTCGCTGCGCGGGGCTCAACCCCCCCGCGAGCCAATGCAATACACCGAGCATCAGCAGCGTGAACGCGGCATAGAACATGACCAGCGTCACGACCTCGAGATTGGCGCCGAGGAAACTGCTGACTAGACGACTGACACTGTCCACGACTTCGCTCCTCAGATCCGGAAGTTGACCATACGTCGTATGATCAGGTAGCCCATGGCCATCAGGATAATTTGCAGCACAATGATCGCACGGCCAATCCGGTGCCCGATGAGACTGGGGAGATATTCCGGATTGACGATGCTGATCACGCCGGCGAGCAGAAATGGCAGGGCGATCAGGATCTGTGCCGATAAACGCATCTCCGCGGCCTGAATACGGATCTCGCCCTGAGTCGTCGCCCGTGCGCGCATGACCTCGGCGATGCGATTAAGTAAATCCGCCAGATTGCCGCCGCTGGTCTTCTGGATCAAAACGGCGGTGATGAAATATTGTATTTCCTCGCTGCCGGTGCGCTCGCTTAGATTAGAAAGCGCATCCTCGAGCTCGAGACCGTAGTTGATCTCATCGAAGGTGATGCCAAATTCTGTACCGATTGGATCGGGCAACTCGTTCGCCACCGCCTTTAACGACACCGTAAAGGGATTTCCGGCGCGCAGACTGCGTGCGATGAAATCCAGGGTCTCGGGCAACTGCTGTGTGAAGCGCTGCTTGCGCTGGCGCTGCCGGCGTGCCACATAGAGATTCGGCACCACGATGCCGGCAAGAATGCCGAGCGCGACGGAGACCGCTGTCGGCAGCCGACCCAGCCAAAGCAGGAGACCGACAAAGACGGCCACAAGCACTATCTGTATACCCAGGTAGCGCATCACACTCAGATCCAGGCCGGCCTGCTCCAGGGAACGATCCAACGCATGGGCGCGCGGGATGCGCAACAGTATTCGATTGATGAACGGCACCGAGCTGAGTTGCTTGCGCGCCAACAGGGTATCGAGCACTTCCTTACCATGTCCGCCGCCGGCCGACAGTGAGCGCAAGCGCCGCTGCACCTTGCTTTCACCTTCGAGAACACCGCCCTGAAAGACCATATAAAGGGCGTACACCAGTATCGCGATGGCCAGGAACGCGAAAATGGAAATCAATAAAATGCTTTGCGATTCACTCAACGTAAGTTACTCGTAGACCGTTTCCGGATTGAATAGCTCGTCATCAAGCGCGATACCGCGCTCACGAAACCGCTTTAGCATGATCGGACGAATACCTGTCGCACGGAACGCGCCGACGACGTGCCCATGGGTATCCACGGTCTTGCGTTCGAAGTTGAAGATCTCCTGCATATTGACGACGTTTTCTTCCATACCGGTCAACTCCTGGATACTCGTGATCACACGACGTCCATCGACCAACCGCTCTACATCGACCAGGAGATTGAGCGCGGCGGCGATTTGCTGGCGCACCACCAGGGCGGGAATGGTTACGCCGCTGATGCCCACCATATGCTCGAGGCGAGTGAGGCCGTCGCGGGGTCCGTTCGCATGTATCGTGGTAAGCGAACCGTCATGACCGGTGTTCATCGCCTGTAACATGTCCAACGCCTCAGCACCACGCACCTCGCCGACGATAATGCGATCGGGCCGCATGCGCAGGGCGTTTTTGACCAATTCGCGCTGGGTTATTTCGCCGCGCCCTTCGATATTCGGCGGACGCGTTTCGAGGCGCACGACGTGCGGTTGTTGCAGCTGCAATTCCGCGGAGTCCTCGATGGTGATGATGCGTTCGGTATGCGGTATGTAGCCCGACATGGCATTCAGTAAGGTCGTCTTACCGCTACCGGTGCCGCCGGTGATCATGATGTTCATCCGCGCGCGTACCGCCGCGGCGAGAAATTCCGCCATGGCCGGGCTGAGGCTTTTGAAGCCCTCCAGGTCGCTCATCAGATAAGGATCGACGCTGAACTTACGAATCGACAGAATCGGTCCATCGACGGCAATGGGCGGGATAATGGCATTGACGCGGGAACCGTCCGCCAAACGAGCGTCGACCATGGGCGAGGACTCGTCCACCCGGCGACCCACGCTCGTGGCGATCTTGTCGATGATGCGCATGAGATGGTCATCGCTTTGGAACGTGGCGCTGGCTTTCTCCAACACGCCGCGGCGCTCAACGTAGACCTGGCGATAGGTATTGACCAGGATGTCGGAGAGGGAGGAATCCGCCAGCAGCGGTTCCAGTGGACCCAACCCGAGGATCTCGTCCTGGATCTCGGCCGCCATGCGCCGCCGCTCTTCTGCGTTCAGCGGTACACTCAATTCGTCGAACAGTTGGTGCACGACTTCCGCGATCTGTCGGCGCACGGACTCGTGGTCCAATTGTTCAATGAGATTGAGATTGATCCGATTCAACAACTGATGATGGATCTGCGCCTTGATCTTCTGCATCTCGGACACCGACCTGGGCCGTGTCAGGGCGTCCTCGTCCCGCGCGGCCGGGCCACGCTCAAATCGGTCTCGGTCACCTCGCGTTGCCATATTTTTTACTCCTCGTCAGGCCGGATTCGTGGCTACGACCCGAACCACCGCTTCGCCGGCTTCTCCTCTTCCTCTTCACCGCGATGGGTTCGGACAAGATAGTTAGCCAGCGATTGAATATCATTGACGATTTCGGAGCGCTTCGAGATTTCGGAGATCGGCACGCCCTCGTCCTGCGCCCGGACCGCCGCGGCATAGCCGTTACGTACGCGATGCACACGCTCTTTTTTCAGGGTTTCCTTCAATTTATCGATCGGCACACTGCTCGATTTAGTCATTGCGCGATTGTTCACCAGCTCGATGTTGCGCAGCGAGATGCCCATCACCGGCAAGGCATCGAGAACGACTCTGGCATCGCGGATCGTTGCAAGTGTATTTTGAATCACCAACATGATCGGTTCGGCGGTCTTCATCGCCGCGATGGTCCAGGGCATGAACAAGCGTGGCACATCCAGGATCACGAATTCGTAGTTTTCAACGACTGCCTTAATGACCTGCTGGATACCGTATTCGGAGATGCCCTCAACCGAGCTGAGGTCGCCGGGTGATGCCAGGATATCCAGGCCACTCTTATGTTGAGTCATCAGTGCCTGCACGAATACCGGGTCGATCCGATCCGGCTGTAACAGTGCATCCATGACCGTGGCGCGGGGCGCGAGATCAAACAGCATCGCCGAACCGCCAAACTGCAGATCGAGATCGATCAACGCCACATCGGCTTTGTGTTCCACCGCCAGGGTATGGGCGACGTTGACCGCCAATGTCGTCGAACCACTGCCGCCCTTGGCGTTGAGAAATGCGGTAACACCGCCACGGGGGCCCTGGGCACGTTTGGTACGGATGCGCTTGTCGGACAACACGCCGGACATACCCATGAGCACATCCTGACGTTCTACCGGCTGTGGAAACACATCGCGTACGCCCGCGCGCATCAGGCGACGCATGGTATCCATGTCGATATCGGCATAGGTGGCGAATACCGCGATGCGATTGCCATAAGCATTAAGGATATCCTCGATATCCGCCAGGTCCTGCTCGCGATGCCCATCGAGTTCCATGATCACGACATCCGGTAATTCGTCCGCCCCGATACCACTCAGAGGCCTTTTTTCCGACGGATTACGCACCGTGAGATTAATACCCTCCAGAGCCGAAAGAATTCCCTCCATCTGTCGACGGGTCTTATCGTTGCTGAATACGGCGATGACTTTGAGATCCGTTTGCATTGTTCCCCTATTGACGCTTGATGGTCAGGATGATCGATCAGCTGCCGCACACGCCGCCGTATGGTCGCGGTCGACGGCCTCGTGCGGCCGATCAGTCACCCAAATCGATGATGAGCTTGCCCCGTTGGACTTTGCCCTTTTCCTTGCGGTAATTTTTCAGTACCTGCTCGGACTTCTGGCCATCCAATGCGGCGGCCGGCTGATCCTGTTGCCCGGCATTGGGGTCGATGGTCTGCGCCGCGATATTCGTTTTCACCGCATTACCGAAATCCGGGTCCATGGACGTCTGCGGGATATAGGTACACCCCGTAGCCAAGAGCAGACCCGAAAATAACGTTGTTAGTCTGTTAATCATTTGCACACCCTCTGACTTAAAGCTGATGACCAAACGAACCCTCGAGCCCGCCCTTGGCGGACTCGGCGCTCGCTGCCGGCGCCGCGGGCTCGTCCCCTTCCGTGGCGGTCTCGGCGGGCTCAGGCAACCTGCCCTCGAGACGGCCGAGCAAATATTGATCGATATCGGTGGGTGGGAGATAGCCGTCAGTGGGCAGCGCCAGGGTACCCGCGGGTACCGGCTTGACCAGACGCGGCGTCACCACGATAACCAGCTCGGTCTCCTGACGCTGAAATTCCGTGCTACGGAACAGTGCACCGAGCACCGGAAGATTACCGAGCCCCGGAAGTTGATCGATGACATTTTCGATATCATTTTGCAGCAGACCGGCGATGGCGAAACTCTGACCGTCACCCAATTCGACAGTGGTGCTGGCGCGCCGGGTCGAAATACCGGGGATACCGATATTGATGCCGCTCACTTCACTTACGAAGCTGGTGGAGGTATCGATCGCGGAAACCTCCGCCTTGAGCTTCAGGTTGATCTTGCGGCTGCTAAGCACCGTGGGCGTAAACCGCAGGCCGATGCCAAACTCCTTGAACACCACCGTGATAACGTTGGTCAGCGTACCGCTTTGCGCCACCGGCACCGGAAATTCGCCGCCGACCAGAAACTCCGCCTCCTGGCCCGACAACGCCACCAGGTTGGGTTCCGCAAGTATCTTCGCCAAACCGAGGGTCTCGAGGCCCGATAGACGGACATTGGCATCGGAACCGAAGTATTCGATTATCCCGAAAGGATTGATCGGAAAAAGACCCGTAAATGCGTTGGTCCCTTCCTTGACGGTGCCATCCGGATTGAACGTGAGGTCCTGGTACGCGGTTTCGGCACCGAGTTCCTTGAGGGACGATCGAGCGATTTCGGCGATCCGCGCTTCCAGTAATACCTGCTGCCCGCCGCCGACCCGTGTGGAGTTGATCACCTTCTTGCCGGCATAGCTTTTCGCAACCGCCAGCGCGCTCTCCATTGCCAAAGCACTCGAAACATCACCCGACAAGACGATCGAATCGTTCGAGGCGCGAACCTCGAGATGGTCTTCGCCCGGCAAGACGTCGTGGATCTTGCGTTTTATGGCATTGATATCAAAGCCGACGACAAGATCGATGAGAGCCACCAGCTTTTTGCCCTTATCACGCAAGACCAGATTGGTTTGACCCGGTTCTTTGCCGAGGATCAGGATCTGCCGAGAGGAAAGCAATTTAACGTCCGCGATCTCTGGATTACCAACCACCACCTGTCCGAGTCGCTGGGGCGTGCGCAGGATCTCCGATTTGCCCACCGCCAGGGTCAATTCCGTCGCCGCATCGCTCGCCAGCTCGAGCTGGTAGCCCTGCGCGCCGGCCGTCGCGCCCCAACTCGCCAGCAGGGCAACGAAGATGAGCGTGAAAAGTCGGTTCCTTGTTACCTTATATATTAGGTTACACATTGTTCCCCCTTACAACCTGCCCCGGATGATGCGCCGCATATGGCTACTACCGCGCATCCCTGACTTTCTGGCGGGACACCTTTAAGCCCCGGATGACTTGCACGCTCGGGCCGGACGGCCCGCGCGCGACACGTTTTACTCCGGACTTGCGTGGCGCGGTGTATCGCAACGCCGACAGCGTAGTAACACCGCCTTGCCCCACGGTTATATCCGCCTCGTTACGCAGCAGCAAGGTCAGGTTACCGACCTTTTGCGCGAGGGTCAGTTTTTCACCCTCCTCCGGCGTCACCAGGAGCGTGACTGCATTGACCACGCGCGGCTCATCCTCCTCTTCCGAACTCAATTGATCGACGCCCAACACGGTGACGGCTTCCATCAGGGTGCGGGTAACGAAATCATTGTTCGCCCGGCCCGTGTCCGTGGTCAACAACACATCGACCCGATCACCCGGCAGCACGAAGCCGCCGACACCACGCACCTCATTGACCGGAATCGTGATGGCGCGTTTGTCAGCCGGAATCTTGATCGTCAAGCCGCCGCGCGCACCGTGCGGCGACAATTTATAGGAGAGAATCGGTTCGCCTTTGCGAATTTCGCGCAGCACAATGGGTGGCTGTTCGCCTACCAGGGCGCGGGTGCCGGAAAACGAACCGGCCGGCACAGATGATTCCGGCCAATCGACGACACTCAGCAGACTCTGCTCGAGTCGTGTGCCCACATCCAGATCCGCTGCCGCCACGGCTACCTTCTGGGTGGTGAGTTTGGTGACCTTCGTCTGCTCCTCGAGCTGGCGCGTGAGCAGGGAGTTGACCAGGAAGACCGCGATACCACCGAACAGCAACGCGATCACCAACATCACTATAGCGCGACTCTGCATTTTTATATCCCCTGTTTTATGTCGGCGGCCCTGGCGTACAGCGACCCGACAGGTCAAAATCGCTCGCGAACTATCTTAGCGCCCGCGAGTGGGCGCTTTCTTGTTCTGACGCCGGAAGATGCGCCTGCGTCTGACTACCTTCCAGGCGACAGCAGTATGAGTACCGCAACGGTTCCAAGAGCAATCGCTATGGCATATGGCACCGTGATTTGTTCCGCCGCCGTCGGCCCGATATACGCGCGGCCACGCGCAACACCCGCAAGCGACAGCATGGCCCAATAGCGCTTCAATGCACGCACCAATACACCCTGCCTGGCCAGAGCGACCAGTGCGGTTATCAGGCCCGCGCCAAAGATACCGAACAACACGGGCAACGCCAGATCCATGGTGACGAATGCACCGACCGCGGCAATGAGTTTGACATCGCCACCCCCCAACCAGGCGAGGGCGAAGAATGGCAGGGTGCAAAGCAGCATGATCAGCAGGCCGCCGCCCGCCGCCAACAAGCCGTCCACGCCCGCGAGCGCAAAATGCATGGCCAGTGCCACCAGGCAGCCGCCCAAGGACAGCCAATTCGGAATTCGATAGTGGCGAACATCGATCGCTACCGACGCCGCGAGTAACACGGTCAGCGCGATTACGACAGGAAGTTCCGGCATAACCCCCCCCGGGGCCAAAACGATTAAGTTCGATTGCGGCTTTTACGGGTACCGCGCCCACGGCGCCTGTTGCACGCCGGTGCTCCCGTGAAGCTGAAGCGGTTACCGAGATTCGGCGGTCATCCATGACCCGTGATTATGTTCTGGCAAGTCGGCGAACAGTCAGCTGCCGGTGAAGCCGGCACTCGTCAAACTTTGACTGACATCGTCGAACCCGCTCGTTGCCTGATTCCCTACGATAACAACGACGGCAATCGCGATCGCGGCGATCAGGGCCACGAGCACGCTGTATTCGATGATTGCCGCCCCCGATTGATCCGTCACAAACGCCCGCGATCGGGTATACACTGCGCGGCACAGCTTACGAATCATTTTCGTAACACCGCGACGATTATTGCTGTAGTGTCGGCGCGCGGCCCTCAGCTACCGGTAATGCCGGCACTGGTCATGGCATCGGAGACCTGTTGAAATCCGTCCTGCACCTGGCCACCAATGACTGCAATGACGCCGACGGCGATCGCGGCGATCAGCGCGATCAACAAGCCGTACTCGACCAACGTTGCGCCGGATTCATCAGAAAAGAGCCGTTTAATCAACTTACGCATGTCTACTACCCCCTCACTATAAATAAACGTCGTTAGTTATATTCGTCGTTAAGTCTTCAATCATGAAACACCGGGTCAATGCCGATCTCGCGACTCCACTTCTTGCAGCCATCATTCGCCTTTTAGATCGGAAAAACCTTGATCCGGATCAAAGATACGTACATCCCGAATGCCCCAATTTACGCGACTCACGCCGGGCCCATGACCCTAGATAGGCAGTTTTCAGCAAGCCATGTATATTGTCAAGACATTGACGGGCGGGCGGAAAAGCGGAGGCTGATGTAACGTATACGCGCTCACGCGGAAAGCACCCCCACGCAAGGCAACCACAACATTTCACCTGTATCGCGAGACACCTGAAACCAGCACGCTGCGGATAAGATCCAGCCATCGTTGCCGTCGGTAAAGTATATAATACCCGCGCTGAAGGATTATTGTTGCGTCCCCGATCGTGGCGCGATCGATGATTCGTCAATCTCGATTACGACATGATGACTCGAATACCGTCCACAACCGCAAGGCGACTCCTTATCACCTACTTGTGCCTGGGTATTGCGGTAGGCCTGACCCCTTTGCTGATCGCGCTGTTTCGCTACCTGGAAGTCTTCAACGGCCCCTTGGTAACGACGTTTCCATGGCACAGCATTCATACCGCAGGCAAACCGCTGCTGGCGACCGGCTGGTATGTGGGCGCGGCTCTACTGGTACATCTGGTTTTCTCGTTGTCGCTCTGGCTGATTTATCACCCCATCGGCTCCCGATTGACGAAGGATCACTTCATCTACTATGCGCGCGGTATTGTGTTTTATCTTCTCGCATTTTGGTGGATCCTGCTGCTGCATGGACGATTTTTCCCGCAGTCGATTTTTTCCGCCACACTGCCTTTAGCCGGTGCGCCCGGCACCATCGGCTGGGGGCTGGCTATCCTGTCGCTCATACTCGGCGGTGTAATCCTCGCGTCGCTATTCGTCTCCGCTCGCGCCTTGTTGTCCCGTGGCAGCTACCGATATGTGTTGGGTGGCCTCGCGGCCATCGGTATCGCCTCGATATTGGCATTTCGTTCCGCCGAACCTGTATATGCGCCGGCAAACACTACGGTCACACAACCGAACGTGGTGATTATCGGCATCGACTCCCTGCGGCCGGATATACTGTCGACAGGTTATACAGAGGCAACAGCTGAGGCGCTGACGTACTTTCTGGATGAGTCCGTTGTCTTCGAGCAGACCACCACGCCGCTGGCACGCACCTTCCCGTCATGGGTCTCGGTGCTCACCGGCCTGGAACCGATCCATCATGGCGCCCGCTTCAACCTGGTGCCGCCGGAACAATTCGAACCAGAGCAATCGATCGCGCATGCCTTCCGCGCCGCGGGTTATAAAACGATCTATGCAACGGATGAAACCCGGTTCAGCAATATAGATACCAGTTTTGGCTTCGATGAAGTGGACTCGCCACCCATCGGCGCCGCGGATTTTCTGCTTGGAACATTGAATGACTGGCCGCTGATTAATCTGTTGGTCAACACCCGGTTGGGTGACATCCTGTTTCCCTATAGCCACGGAAACCGTGCCGCGCATATCACCTATCGGCCGGAGCTCTTCGACGCAAGACTGGATACGCTGCTGCAGGGTGAGACGACACAGCCGGTATTTCTGGCGGTACATTTCTGTCTACCCCACTACCCGTATGTGTGGGCCGAATCACAACGTCACGACAAGGCTGCGGCAGAGGCATCCGCGCTGAGCAGAAAACGCAGCGATTATCTTGCTGCGGTGCATCGGGTGGACCGACAATTCAATGGACTGATGAATCTGCTCGCGGAAAGGCATTATCTGGACAATGCGATCGTGGTGCTGATATCCGATCACGGCGAGAGCTTCATCTTTGATCAAGACACACTGACCCCCGCGTCGTCGGGCGGCCCGCCGCCGCCGTCCATCACTCTGCCCGGCCACGGCACGCACGTGCTGAACGCGGCACAGTATCGGGTGTTACTCGCGCTGCGTGGTTACGGCAAGCAGAAACTCCCCGCGCGGCGCATCGATACGCCGGTGTCGCTGGTCGATGTGGCGCCGACCTTGCTTGATTTCGCCGACGGGGTGACCGCAGCGCATGAATTCGATGGGATCTCGCTTAAACCCTATCTGGTAGACGGAGTGACATCCTTGAGTGCGGATCGTCATATCTTCTTCGAATCGGGCATCTCATTACCGTCGATACTCGCCTACCATCCGAAGCTCGCCAATGTGCTGCACGAGGGCGTGAGCTTCTATGACATCCATCCGTCCGGTCGACTGACCCTGCGACCCGACTCTGTACGCGACCTGCTGCTGCGAAAGCAACGCGCCGTGCGCCTGCAGAACTGGACTTTGGCCCTGCTTCCGGCGCCGGAGGAGAAGTGGTCTTTGGTGCTCGTCGACATGGCGCGCAGAAAGACCTGGCGCGATGCCGAAATCGAAACCAGCCCCGGTCCATGGCGGAATATGTTGGATGCCCTTTGCGGGCGTTATGCGCGAGACCCCGGGGTAAGCGGAAACGGCTATTGCGCTTGAGTCGAGGTGAATAAATAGACGAGACGTGCCGCGCTGAGCACTGACTGGATATCAAAGGGTGCGGCACACCGCCGCCGAAAGTGGTCGTGGCGGCTGTTGTTAGCCTGGCAAGCCGATCGCGTGAATCCTTAAGTTTTGAATTCGCAAACCAACTGCTTGAGATCGCTGGCGAGTCGCTTAACCTCGCCGCTGGCGGCAGAATTCTTTTCTGTGCTCGCCGCCGCATGGTCAGCTACCTCGCTGACACTGACAACATTGCGACTGATACGGTCGGCAAAGGCGCTTTGTTGTTCGACCGCCTCGGCAATCTGGTTGTTCATTTCGGTGATGCGCTGCACGGCACCGGCAATCTGATTGAGCGATCCGGCGGCATCGCCGACTTTTTCCACGCTGACGCTGACCTGGCTGTCGGCAAACTTCATCACCTCGACCGAGGAACGTGTCTGCTCCTGGAGTCGCTGAATCATTTCCTGAATTTCCTGCGTCGACTGCTGTGTGCGGCTGGCGAGTGTGCGCACCTCATCTGCCACCACCGCAAATCCACGGCCCTGCTCACCCGCGCGCGCGGCCTCGATGGCGGCGTTCAAGGCGAGAAGGTTGGTCTGTTCGGCAATACCGCGAATAACTTCGAGCACCACGCCAATGTTGCTGCTTTCCTCCTCAACCTTACCGATGACCTCGGCGGCGTTCTGTATTGCCTCGTTCAGCTTTTCGATCGCCGTGGTTGCGGAATTGGCCTGACTGGCGCCCCGCGTGGCCTCCTCGCTGGCCTCACCGGCGGCGTTTGCCGCCTCCGCGGTCGTGCGTGCCGCCTCCTGAACCGTCTCTGACATCTGATTGGTTGCACTCACGACTTGAGTGAGCTGTTGTTGCTGTGCTTCGACGTCGTTATGGGTCGCATCGCTGACGCTCGCCATGGCGTCCGCCGACTCTGTAAGCTTGTCGGTCGATTCCGAAATGTTGCCGATCATCATGCGCAGATTGGATGACATTTCAGTGAAGCTGCTGACGATCTCACCGATAAGGTCGTCACTCCGGAGCGCCGCATGCTCACGAATGTCACCACTACTGACCGCCTGGGCTAATCTGGAAATCTGCTTCAGACGGTTGAGTAGAACCCGTTTCACAATAAGGAAATTTGTCACCGCGACGATCATCCCGGCGACGATACATAGTGCGAAAAACCAGGGCTTGGCGTTCGGCTTCCATTCGACGAATAAGTCTGCAACAAAAGGGAATATGGCTCCAACAGCCACACCAAGAAATATGAAAGCCAGCACGAGGTCACGGAGAATGCTGGGCTTGAGCTTCTTGAGCATCATTGATTCCTCATCTCAACCATATTGAGCGACGAAAACATGACGCCTGCCGTGGCCGGGCGTCAGGGGTTCGTTGCCGGCGGCTGCCTCCCCAGGGACGCAGCTCGATTTGGGCGCGGCATACCGCGACCTCGATCGGAAATATGCAATTACCTTGCCAGCACCGCCGTCACTGGACAGCCGCACCGACGTTCGCGTATAAAGCGCGCTCCAACAGGCGGATCGGTGGGAGTGTTGAATAATGGCAATTGCGATGACTTTACATTTGCTGGCGGCGGTCATCTGGGTCGGCGGCATGTTTTTCGCCTATATGGCGCAGCGCCCGGCCGCTATGGACCTCGAGCCGGCTCAGCGCCTGCCCCTGTGGGCCCGCACCTTCGCGCGCTTTTTTCCCTGGGTCTGGGTCGCGGTCGTCCTGCTGCCGGCGAGCGGCTACTTCATGGTGTTCAAAATGGGTGGGTTTGCCGGTGTCCCGCTTTATGTCCATATCATGCAGGCGCTGGGAATCGTCATGATCCTGATTTTCCTGCATGTCTTTTTCGCACCCTACCGCCGCCTGAATGCCGCACTGACAGCCGGTGATATTCCGGCCGCCGGCAAACAGCTGGGCCAGATTCGCCGTATGATCGGCATCAACACCCTGATCGGATTGATATTGATCGCCCTGGTCATGCTCATGAAGCATTGGGCTTAGCCACGATCGCGCCGGCCGGCCCCTACAGAACACGGGCATCGACGGCAATCAATGACGTTTGTCAACGCGCCTGGCCGGCTTGCGATATACTATCCAGCATCGATCCCGGATCACTCCCCCCACGACACGGTTCCATAATGGCTTGTTTCTCTCGCGTTGCTTGCGGCGCCCTACTATATATATCAGTGAGCATCCTGCCCGCGCTCGCGGCGCCGGACGGTACTGAACTCTACAAACGACATTGTGCCGTATGCCACGGCCAGGACGGAAATGGCGGGGTCGGCGTGCCGCTGGCGCTACCGTCTTTTCTGGACAGCGTCTCCGACGACTATCTGGCGAAATCGATCCGCATCGGACGCCCCGGTCGCGTGATGCCGGCGTTCAAACGCCTGAGCGACGCGGAGGTCAACGCGGTTGTTGCGCACGTCCGCGACTGGAGCAAACAACCGGCACCGACTTATGCGACGACGCGCATCAAAGGCGACACCGAGCGTGGCGACAAACTGTACCAGCAACACTGCGCCGCCTGTCACGGCGCCCGGGGCGAAGGCGGTCAAGGCACCGGTGTTACGATGTCGCGACCCCGGGATCTACCTATCATTGCGCCGGCGATCAACAATCCGGGCTTCCTCGCATCGGCGACGGATGCGTTCATCAAGGCCACCCTCATGGAGGGCCGCGAAGGCACGCCGATGTATTCATTTCTGAAGGCGGGCCTGACCGAGCAGGACATCGACGACGTCGTCGCGTTCGTGCGCGCCTTTGGCGACCTGCCGCCCGACGCCAGCGCTTCGATCCTCGAGGCGGAGTCGGCTGTGCTGGTTCAGGAATCGCCTTATAGCGTCGAGGAGACCGTGGCGAACGTGAAAAACGCGATCCTCGGTGCCAACTTCCGCCTGATTCGCACCCAGTACCTGGATCAGGATTTCGTCGCCGAAGGCAAGGCCAACAAGAAACGGGTGCTGGTCTATGCCTGCAGCTTCAGCTTTCTCAATGAGGCGCTCAAGGTCGATCCACGCATCGGGCTGTTTCTGCCGTGCCGGATTACCATCGCCGAACACGCGGGCAAGACCCAGGTGATGATCGCCAATCCACTACGCCTCAGCGCCATGTTCAACAACGCGGAACTAAACGAGATGTGCAAGAAGATGTACGGCATCTATATGGCCATCCTGGAGGAGGCGACACTATGATGCGCGTACGACGGCTGCTCATGGGTATCGTGTTTACGGCGCTGGCAGCGGGCGCCGCCCCGACCTTCGCCGATGAGCTGATCATGGCACGGGTGCCGACCGCGTTCCCGGAGGCGATGAACGCCCTGCAAGAGGCGATTCGCGAACAGGGCTACAAACTCGCCCGGGTACAGCGCATCGACGTGGGCATGAGCAAGCTCGGCTATGAGACCGCGCAATATCGGGTGGTGTTTTTCGGCAAACCGGAACAGATGGAGCGGCTGCCCAAGCGCTACCCGGAGCTGATACCCTTCATGCCCCTTAAGGTCACTATTTTCGCCGAGCTGGACGAGACCCTGCTGGTCACCATGAATCCTGCGACGCTTGCCACCTTTTTTCCAGACCCGGCGCTCACCGACACGTTCAAGGCCTGGGAAGAGGACGTCTACCAGATCTTCGCCCGCACCCGGGGTGATTAGCGCGCCACCAGCGCACCGCGGTACATCCGCATCTGGCAGGTAAACTCGTACTCGCCTGCGGCAGGCGGCGTGAGCGTAATGTCCCGTGGTTCATCGACAGGCAGATCCACGCTGACGCCGAGCGAATCGAACACGACCTTCTCCGCACAGGGACTCGCGTCCTTGCGCACAAAACGCAGCGTGACCGGCTGACCGGCCGGCGTTTCAATCCGGCCCGGCGTGTAAACCCCGTTGTCCACAAGAACCTCGATCGGCCCTGCACCCGTCAGGCGCCGCGCATTGGGTCGCGACAACCAGAACCACCAGACGATCGCGGCGATCGCCGCCATTCCCGCGAGGTTGACCGCCCAGGCACTCACGAGGTATGTGCCGATTTATAAAAGCGCAAGCGGTTGGCGTTGCTGACCACGGTCACGGAGGACATGGCCATGGCGGCGCCGGCGATTATCGGATTCAACAGCAGGCCGATAAATGGAAACAACACACCGGCCGCCACCGGAATGCCGAGGGTGTTGTAGACGAAGGCACCGAACAGGTTCTGTTTGATGTTACGTACCGTGGCCCGGGAGATGCCGATGGCATCGGCGACGCCGTGCAGGGAGCCGCGCATCAGGGTGACGTCGGCGGACTCGATGGCCACGTCGGTGCCCGTGCCGATGGCATAACCCACGTCGGCCCGCGCCAGGGCCGGCGCATCGTTGATGCCGTCGCCCACCATGCCGACAATCGCGCCGCGCGCTTGCAGCGCGGCCACCTTGTCCGCCTTCTGTCCTGGCAGCACCTCGGCCATGACCTCATCGATGCCGACCTGCCGTGCCACCGCCTCAGCCGTGGCACGGTTATCACCGGTGAGCATGACCACGTTGAGACCCGCATCATGCAGTCGCTCGATGGCCGACCTGGAGTCATCCTTGATCGGGTCCGCCACTGCCACCACGCCCGCGATCGCACCGTCCACCGCCAGATACATGGGCGTGTGCCCGTCCGCGGCGAGTTCCGCCGCCCGCTCGGTCAGCGCGCCCAGCCCGATGCCGCGATCATTCATCAGTTTTTGGTTGCCGAACAGAACCGTCCGATCGTCGACGCGACCTTCGACACCGTGACCGGCAATGGCGGCGAAGCCGGCGACTGGCGACAAGCTCACTTCCGTCTCCCGCGCCGCGGCGACGATGGCCTCGGCTAGGGGATGTTCGGAACCGGTCTCGATACTCGCCGCCATACGCAGCAGTTCGTCCTCATTCCAGTCACCGACCGGAACGCGGGCGGTCACGGTGGGCTGCCCTTTGGTGACCGTGCCAGTTTTGTCGAGCACCACCGTGGTCAGGCGCCGGGCCTGTTGCAGGGCTTCGCCGTTACGGATCAATACGCCGTACTCCGCCGCCTTGCCCACGCCCACCATAATGGAAATGGGGGTCGCCAGTCCCAGCGCACAGGGGCAGGCGATGATGAGCACGGTCATGGCGGTGACCAGCATGTAACTGACCCGCGGCTCGGGCCCGAAGTTGAACCAGGCGAGCACGGTCAACACCGCCACGATCAACACGATGGGCACGAACACCGCGGATATCTTATCCGCGAGCCGGCCAATGGCGGGCTTGGCGTTCTGCGCCGTACGCACCAGGTCGATGATACGGGCCAACGCGGTATCGTGGCCGATGCGCGTGGCCTTGAACAAGAAACTGCCGGTTTTGTTCAAGGTGCCCGCGGCCACCTCGTCGCCAGTTTGCTTCGGCACCGGAATGGGCTCGCCGGTCAACATGGATTCATCCACATTGCTGTGACCCTCGATCACGGACCCGTCCACCGGGATCTTTTCGCCGGGACGCACCCGCAGGGTTTCATCGAACCCCACCCGCTCTATGGGCACGTCGAGCTCTTGGCCGTCGCGTATCACGCGCGCGGTCTTCGGTTGCAGGCCGATCAGCCGCTTGATCGCCTCCGAGGTTTTGCCGCGGGCGCGCATCTCCAGGGCGGAACCGAAATTGATCAAGGCGATGATGATGGCGGCCGCCTCGAAGTAGGCATGGCGTGCCAGACTGGGCACGATGGCGGGAAACAGGGTCACCGCCATGGAATAGACCCAGGCGGAACCGGTGCCCAGGGCGATCAGGGTGTCCATGTTGGCGTTGTGATTGCGGAACGACTTCCAGGCGCCGGTGAAAAAATGCCCGCCGGAATAGATCAGCACAAAAAGGGTGGCGGCACCGACGATCAGCCAGAAGACGCGCCCCAACCCAGTATCCAGGCTCGGCATGTAACCGCTGATGCCGAGTAAGAAAAGGGGCAGACCCACCGCGCCCGCCACCGCGGCCTTACGCAACAGGGTGCGGTAATGGGCGAACTCAGCGGCTTCCTTCTGCGACTCGTCTGCCAGGCCGCGCAACTCGGCGGCATCGTAGCCGGCTTCCCGCACCGCTTCTACCAGCTGCTCGGTGCCGACCTGCCCCGTGACTTCCGCGGTATGCTCGGCGAAGTTCACGCTCGCCGCCGTCACTCCCGGCACCTCGCGCAGCGCGTTCTCCACCGTCGCCACGCAACCGGCGCAGCTCATCCCTGAGATGGACAAGCGGCTTACAGAACTGTCGCCTTGTGCGTTCATTTTTGACATAGTGGCGAGGGGCGAGGTTCCAGTTATCAGGAAAAGCAGGAGCAATGTTTCAGATTCTGAAAACGCTTATGATCTGCACGTCGCGACTACAACTTTCCTGCCCCTCGTTCCTCGAAACTCGTTCCTGTCTCAATCGCTTTTAACTACCGCCGGATAACCGACCCCGGCCAGGGCCTGCGCCACCGATTGTGGGTCCACATCACCGGTAACCACCGCGGTGCCGGCCTCGAGATCGAAGTCCGCGGACTGAACGCCTGGCACGTCCGCCAAGGCCTCGCGGGCCTTGGCGATACAGCCGTCGCACTTCATGCCTTGCACATAGAAACAGGTCTCCATTAGCGCATTACCTCTTCGTCTACCATAGTCAGTTCAATAAGCTGATTCGATTACGTCGGCTGTGTATGGATACGTCGGGGCGCCCACCGTATCCGGATTCGCGGAACCAGTAAAATGCACATGTTATGGGGCAGTCTTCTAGGGTGCCTCATGCGGCGCCGTCAACGGGCAGCACGTTTCCTGGTCGCCAAACTCCCTGGGTTCCAGGTCAGGAAGTTCGCCCTTTCTCCATGCCGTCAAAGTCTGCTGAAGATTATCCGCCATGCTTGCGGCGGCCAGAAAACCATAAAATTTCAGGAGTTTCTCACCGGCGGGTGTGAGCAACAGGACGGTGGGGACGAGCTTGGTACCAAGCTGTCGTGCGAGATTCGGCTGCTCGTCGATATCAACCGCCACCGGCACGTAGCGCTCAGCCAGCCACTGTGGAATGAGCGGCGTCTCGAGGGCTTCCCGTTCCAGCTTCTCGCACCAATTGTACCAGTCGGCATACACGAAAACGAACAGTGGACGGCCTTGTGATCTCGCGCTGGTGAATGTGGCCTCTTCGTAGATCTGTCAGTCAATCTGTGTCTGTGACATGTAATTCCACTCGGCAACTGCTGTATCGACGAAGAATGCAGACAGGACCGCCAACCACATGCACCCTGACCGGTAGGCGCGCCGGCGATTCGCATATAGTGAATGCTGGAAAGTCATGGGCTTTTGCTCGAAGCGAAGTGCCAGATCATTTAACGGATATTTGCGCGTCCCTGTTCGTCGCGAACATAGGCGACGATATGCCCGACATCATCCGTTGTCAGGCCGTCAATCGCCGGCATATCGCCGAAGCGCCAATGGTGCTGGCGCACGCCGCGTTCCACAGCCACATAGAAGCTCACATCACCATGATGTCCCGGCCGGTAGATTCTTTCCACGAGCGGCGGTCCTTTGGCCGTGCCCCCGCCGCCAGGACCGTGACATGTCGCGCAGTTGGTGTCGAACAAGCTCCGGCCGTAGACAAGGTTCGCATCAAAATCGGCGCCCGGCAGCTGCATCATCTCCAGGACCTTCTTATCCGCGAGATCGCAGCCCGTCACAAATATCGACACGGCCACCAAGGGGACGAACTCAATAATTTTCAGTTTGGATAATTTCACGGTCTTACATCCAAATTACTTCAGCACCGCCGCAGCTCAATCAGGCACCGCTTTCCTGGCCACGGCCATCACGGCGAAGGCGCCCAGCAAGGTCACCACAGTAATCGCCAGCATCACAACGACGAACACCTGATTCGTAACATGGCCCTGTAGCAAGCCGGTTGTTATGATGATCAGGGCGACTTCCCCACGTGGCATCATGCTCAAACCAACGAGCGTTCGGCTGCTTTTATCGAGGCCGCGCGCACCAATATAGCCACCGACCGCTTTACCCACAACAGCCACCGAAACCAATCCAATCAACAAAACTAACGCGCCCGGCCCATTTACAGACTGCCAATCCGCACGCATCCCGATCGGAATAAAGAATAATGGTAAAAGCAGAAGAGCGGGGAACTCCAACAACACAGACACCGACTGACGTTTCGCTCCGAGACCGCCACCAAAACCGATCCCCGACGAGAATGCACCGGCCACCGCGGAGAAACCAAGACTGTGCGCCAGCATCGCGGAAATGGTCATTGTGATCGCGAACGTAAGTAATATTCCGAAGCGATTTTCATGGAGCCTACTGCGCTTCAGCAGGCGCGCGACAAAACGGCTGATTACAAATATTGCTATGAGCAACAACAACGCACCCGCCAGTGAGGATAGAACCCGTAGGGGCGTCAATATCCCGATCAAGGCTTCATGTGTCGCCGCCAAAAGGTAAAGCGCGATGACATCGTCAATCAAGGCGGCCGCGATCACTATCTGACCGATCTTGCGCTGGATCAACCCATATTGAGACAGGATCTGGACACTGATACCTATGCTGGTGGCGGTTAAAGCGATGCCGACGTACATCGCCTCCGGATGGGGTGAACCCCAAAGGGCGCTGATAAAATGGCCCGCGCCAAAACTGACGAGTATGCCCAGTATAGCGACCCACAGCCCGTTCCAACCGGCGGACCATAATTCCTCCATGGTCATTTTCAACCCGGTGGTGCCGAGCAACAGAACAACAGCGATGATGCCCAGCAATTCTATTGCCGGATTGAGGGTTAACCAGCCAAATAGCTGCGGGCCGGCAATAATTCCTATCGCTACATGCACCAACACCAAGGGCATTCGCGCGCGGACCGAAACCCAGCTCGCGCCAGCACCAGCAACTACTATTAAATGACAGATAGCAACTCGCCTAACAGATAAACTCCTCCTCCGCATCACAACGGCATTCGTTACCGGTCTGCGTTTCCGCGACAGAGAGGTCAATCGCTATGACCACGGCCCGACCAGTCCACGATCGATAACAACGAGTTCGAACTTTACCAGTGCGGAGCCCGGCAGGGTTTATCGATCTTCGGCATGTTGTTGCAGAAACCCGGTCACGATTTCCTGCGTGTCGTCTGTATAGACCGGTCTGCCCATACGCCGCATATTTTCCCGCATGCGGATCACAACGGTCGGCCATTCCGCGGCGGAGTGTTGCGCCGGGTCAGGTAACACGTGACATTGCGCGCATGTGTTGCTAAACGCCTGACCGGCGGGTGTTTCGATGTCGCTGAATCGTGCGGGATCGAGTTTTTTGATTGCGTGTTTTTGCAGGTAATTGGAGATCTGTCGCCACTCCTGCCCGGCGGGAACCACGATCCCGCCCATCATTTGCATATGCATGCCCATTCGCGCCTGCATCCGCGCCAATACCGCAGGCCACTCCGGCGCCGTATACATGCCGGGGCCGGGTAGATTGTGGCACTGCGCGCAATAGCGCTCCATTCCGCGCGCGCCCGGCGAATTTCGCTCCGGCAGCCGATCCGGCGTGATACCGGCGGGGACCAGTTCCCCCATCATTCGGCGAACCCTCGCCCGGTTATCCTCAGTATTACCAGCCCGCGTAATGCGGTGTATTTCATCCTCCATCCCCGTCATATGTGCGGCACCCATCAACCCATGATGCCACCATCCAGGTTTTAAAAAATATATCGACACGGCGAGCACTATCACCGCCGCCAGAATCAACGCAACCCACGTGTACCTGGATTTCTTTATCATAAGAACGATCCCCTATTGGTTAAATCTGACGATTTTTATGTCACATCGTGCCTGCTAACGGACGGGTGTCGCCTGCGTTGTTCACGCATCCGCCGTTTACCTTATTTATCCAGTCCGGCGGTGATCGCCCCGCGGCGCGCCTTTTCAAGCGCCATGAGAAAACCGAAAGCGGGGTGTTTAAATTCGGCGTGCCGCAGCGTGTCCCAGTGTTCGTCGAGATAGGACTGAAGATAGCTGACTACCTGCCCGAGGGCGATGGCGTGGTAGTGGCGTTGGCTTTCCGGAATTAGCTGGGAACCGAACGCGAGAACACGAATCCGGTGTCCGTTGGGCATATCGCTCCACCCCTGCTGTTGCAGATCATCCACCGCCTTGCTTACATGTCCCGGTCCACAGCAGCCGAAGCGCACTAACGCGGCCTGTAACACCCGGCGGTCGCGTGCCGCCGGGTTCACCACCGCTTTTCCTTCCTTCACCTCGCCCACTACCATGTCTACCTGGTCAAGCGGGCAACCGAGCGCAGGGTCGACCTCTGTCTTCCAACGCACGCCCTGAACACCCCGCCCCGGCACCAAACGGCCGGCGCCGGGGAATCGGAATGCCAGCACATCGAGATCCGTGGCGGTCGAGATTCCGTGCCGGGTCACCTCGAGTATCGGGTACTCCGTTACGGTAAAGTATCCGTTGACCTGCAGGTATGCCTGCACCAAGGACACTGCATTATCCATGACATCTCCGGTTCCACGGCACAACGGGCCACGACTTCGCTTTGGTCGTGTGGCCGACGGTGTGGCGTGCCTTCATGCCGCACATCGGCACCACACGCACTGGCAATCCGGGTCATGGCAACTGCTGTCGTACCGATGGCTGCGGTAACTCATCCTCGCCCACGGCAACAAGAGGCGCTTGAGCAAGGATTTGCTGTATTGACGGTGCAAAAATTCGCGCGCGTCCGTGTTCGATTGACGGCGCAGAAACCAACGATAGCCCCTGTTTCCCAAAAGCGCGTAACAGGCCCGGTTCACGATTGAGACTTCGAGTACGTCGCGAAAGCGATGTTGCCACAGGTGCTGATAGCTGACGCCCTGCAATAGACTGCGCGCGGCCATCACGCCCGACAACATGGCCATGCGCATGCCGAAGCCCCACAAGGTATCCTGAAAGCCCGCATGCTCCCCCACGCTCAGGCGTTCATCCGCCCCGGCAAAACGCGGCATGTGAAAATTGCCGACGCCACCATGGGGCCGGGGATCTTTCATTTGCAGTCCCACAAGTCCTCGAAACGCCTCGACGGTCCTCGCGACGTACCGCTTTTCCTCATTGAAGCCGTGAAACATGCAGGTTTTTACCGTCCCACGCCCGTCCATGATCAGGAGATAGGCATAGCCGCCGGGGGCGAGCCGGTCGTCGCAGATCGCCCAGTATCCGTCGGGTATGTCGGTGTCGAAGTGGTAGCCCGCCGCGATCGCATCCGCGGCCTTGGGACCGGTGGCCAGCAACGCCGGTCTCGCGAGTTTGTCGACACGACTGTTGAATCGGACTTCAACATCACAGTCCTGCGCCTGCCGCAATAAAGCGGCATCCAGCGAACCGGGCTCCGGCCCGCGTTCTACCATGTAAAAAAGCGGTGCCTCACTTCGCATGGGGTATGCATTCCCCCACGCGTCGAATACCGTGCCCGCACCGCAGGCCCGGTACCTGAAATCGGTGGTGATGCCGGCCTGTTGAAGCTCCACCAACACATCCTGCTCGCCGGTCCAATTTTCCAGGCCTTGCAGGTCACGCTGGAAGCGGGCCCCCACGGTCGCCTTCGCCTCATGCACGATGACCTTCCGCCCCGCACGGGCCAGCACGATCGCGGCCGCAAGACCCGCCGGCCCGGCACCCGCGACCTGCACCACTCGTGTCGTCGTTAACGCATCCATGGCAGCCAGCAATCGACGGTCAACGTGCTACGCGCGGGCCCTGGTCACGACAAAGTTATATATCGGCACCCAGATCAGCGCGAAATACCAGCCGTATCCATAGCTCCAGGCCAACCCGATGAAATAGCTCTTCCAGCTGATCCACTCGAAACCCGGCAACAACTTCTGCCAGGCTTCGAACATGGCGTGCTCCGGAAACATCAAGTCGAACAGCACACATAGCGTAAAACTGATGGCGAGAAAAAGGCTACTGGCGTGACCGACCGCGGAAAACAGAATTCCAGCTCTCATTTCGCACCTCCTTCATGCTCCGGTCTGAGTTGAACATACTGCCCCGGGTTATCCTCGAATTGGTCCAGGCAGTTGCGCGAACAGAAGTGGTACAACTGCCCCTGAAACATCTTTCCGTAACCCTCATGCAGGGCAACCTCCCTGCCACACACCGGATCGGTATGCGCCGGCGTTCGTGAGCCGCCGCCATGGCCGTGCCCACCGTGAGACATATGTGCGCCACAGCCGAAGCGCATCATCAAGTAAAAGACCCCGGCAAACAGCAGTAACGATAAAAGACCTTCCATCATCGCTCCCCTGCCGCGGTATGCGGCTGTGATCAAATGACATTGAACCCGATTTGCCGTGACCGGAATTCGTACTGAAAATTATTCTAGAACCTGTGAGTTACTGAAAGGTCAAGCCCGCCGTCGATGGCCGCAGTAGTGGGCTCGCGTAGCCCGGTTGCGGCGATGACGGCGCGGGAGACGATTGTCACTCGGCATATGACAGGGCCATGAACGTAGCCGGGGAAGATCTTTTACCGGCGCCCCTGGACGGACTCGGGATGACACCACATCGTTGCAACCAGGCGCCATCCCCATGCACCGGTTAGTTACCCATCATGTTATCCATTTGCATGCGCATCTCGCCCATCTGTTTTTGCTGGCTGTCATCCATCATCATCCCCTTACCCATGATGTTTGACATGTGGTCCATCATCGTCGCGAACTTGCCCATACGCTCAGACATCATTTTCTGCTGATCAGTCGTCATGTTGCCTTTGGACATATCGCCGGACATGGACATCATATGATCCGCCATGTCGTGCATCATGCCGGACATCTGATTCATGCCGGCATCGCTTTTGGTATCACCCATCATGCCGCCGCCCATCTGCGCACCAACAGGCATCGTGAATACCAGCGCCGATGCCAGCATGACAGAAAAAATTGTGGTTTGTAGTTTCGACAGTTTCATATCCTACTCCTGCAAGTTTTCCGGGACTTTGGTCCCGGATTGACAAAGAAGGGTCTCGCAGCCAAAACACATCACCGGAGAATTCGTGCGACTATGGTGACAGGAGACCCACGTAGAAAAGTCGTCACCGCCGACCCCGGGTCGACGAATATCGCAAACTCACGACCTGGGATGATTGTAAAACCTTGGAGTTACTCGAAGGTCAAGCCGGAAGTGAACAGAAAGTCGTCAGTCCTGCGCTTGCGGTACCGGTGTCCATAAGAACGATATCCAGTCACGTATCGGCGGCAAGAACGCGGGCGTGTCACGCGCGTACTCGCCATAGTCGGCGCCGAACATCGAACGCATATATTGCTCTTCGCGACGTGCCAGGCGCACATAGGCAGAAATCAAAATGGGCGCCATGATAACTGTCAGCAATGTCGGCCATTGCACCAGGAACCCCAGGATCAAGAGAAACAGGCCGGTATACTGCGGGTGGCGCACATAGCCATATACCCCATCCCGCACCATGGCACCGCCGGCGGCATGCACCTGTCGCCAACCCTTGGACATCAGAACAAAACCGGCCAACATCAGCAGCAGGCTGGCGCCCATGATCAGGGCCCAGGCCAGGGTCGATCCGCCAAGCACCACCACCCAAAGGTGGCCGAACTTATGACTGAAGGGTTGGAGCACCGGATAGGCGTCACCCAGCCAGGCAGTGAGCAAATAGATCGTCAGCGGGAATCCGTACATCTCGGTGAACAACGCCACCAGAAAAGCGATCACCACCCCCATGTTACGCCACTCGGCATGCCCCTTAGGCACGATGAAACTGAGAATGAAGAACAGAAACAAACCCACGTTGAAGGCAGCGATTACCCACATGCCGTAGGCATATTCGTCAGACATTTCTCATCCTCCCGATATAGGTCGCAATAGTCAGACGCGTATGCGCCGCAGGCGCAGCGCGTTGGTGATCACTGAAACGGAACTGAAGCTCATGGCCGCGGCGGCAATCATCGGGGAGAGCAACAGCCCGAAAAACGGATACAACACGCCTGCCGCCACGGGCACACCCAGGGAGTTGTATATGAACGCGAAAAACAAGTTCTCGCGAATATTGCGCATGGTCGCGCGGCTCAGTCGACGCGCGCGCACGATACCGCGCAGGTCCCCTTTGACCAGGGTCACACCGGCGCTCTCCATGGCCACGTCGGTGCCGGTACCCATGGCAATTCCGACATGGGCCTGCGCCAGAGCCGGGGCATCATTGATTCCGTCGCCGGCCATGGCGACCATCCGGCCTTCCGCCTGCAGTTGTTTAACGATGGATGCCTTCTGGTCCGGCAGGACCTCGGCCTCAACCCGGTCGATATCGAGCCGCTTGGCCACCGCCTGGGCCGTGGTCCGGTTGTCACCGGTTAACATCACCACCTGCACACCTTCCGCGTGTAGATTGGCGATGGCCTCGGGCGTGGTTTCCTTGATGGGATCGGCGACACCGATTAAACCGGCTGCCCTGCCGTCGATGGCCAGCAACATCACAGTCTGGGCTTCGGCGCGCCGTCCGTCAGCCTGTTGCGGCAGGTCACCGGCATCGATGCCCAGGCTTTCGAATAATTTGAGATTTCCCAACGCCACGCGACGACCATCCACCTGGCCGGTGACCCCCTTGCCGGTGACCGACTGAAAATTGTCGGCAGTGGCCAGGTTTACGCCCCGTTCTTCAGCGCCCCGCACGATGGCCTCCGCCAAGGGATGCTCGCTGGCCCGTTCCAGGCTCGCGGCCAGGCGCAGGGCCTTCTGCTGCTCGATGCCCCCGACCGTGGTCACGGCTACCAACGCCGGCCGACCCTCGGTCAGGGTGCCGGTTTTGTCCACCACCAGCGTGTCCACCTTGCGCATGACTTCAAGTGCTTCGGCGTCCTTAAACAACACCCCCAACAGCGCCCCTTTGCCGGTGCCCACCATAATGGACATGGGTGTGGCAAGACCCAACGCACAGGGACAGGCGATGATCAAAACGGCCACCGCGTTGATTACCGCGAACGCCAGCGCGGGTTCCGGACCCCAGACGTTCCAGACAACGAAAGTTGCAATGGCGATGATAACCACCGCCGGGACGAAGTAGCTCGAGACGATATCCACCAGCCTCTGGATGGGGGCGCGCGAGCGCTGGGCCTCGGCCACCATATTGACGATCTGGGCGAGCAGGGTGTCGGCCCCGACCTTTTCGGCGCGCATAACAAGACTGCCGGTCCCGTTGACCGTGGCGCCGATCAATCGGTCTCCGGGTGACTTAGCCACCGGGATGGGTTCACCGGTGACCATGGATTCATCAACACTGCTGTTTCCATCGATCACGCTACCGTCTACCGGGACTTTTTCCCCGGGGCGGACCCGCAGGGTGTTCCCCGGCACTACCAGCTCCAGCGGGATGTCCTCCTCGCGACCGTCATCACGCACGATGCGCGCCGTGTTCGGGGCCAATCCGAGCAGCATTTTGATGGCGGCGTTGGTGCGGGAACGGGCGCGTAGTTCCAGCACTTGGCCGAGCAGCACCAGGGCGGTAATCACGGCCGCGGCCTCGAAGTACACCGGCACCACGCCCATTTCGTTAAACACTGAGCGGGGGAAAATTTCCGGCGCCAGAACCGCCACTACGCTGTACGCCCAGGCCACGGAGACACCCAGGCCAATAAGGGTGAACATATTGAGATTGCGTGTGACCAGCGATTTCCAGCCGCGTTCAAAAAACGGCCATCCCCCCCACAACACCGCCGGCGTGGCCAGGATCAGCTCCAGCCATTGACGGTAGCGGGGGTTGATGATTTGAGCCGTCGCCTCGGGCCAGAATTCCGCCGCCATGGCGCTGAGAAACACCGGAATCGCGAGCAAGGACGTCACCCAGAAGCGGCGGGTCATGTCCCGTAATTCGGTATCGTCCTCGCCCTCGGTGATGACGGTACGTGGCTCCAATGCCATACCGCATTTCGGACAACTGCCCGGGTAGTCTTGCACGATTTCCGGGTGCATGGGACAGACGTATTCGGATCGAGCAGCGGCCGGAGCACCCGCGGGTTCCAGGGCCATGCCGCATTTCGGACAGTCCCCCGGCCCCGTCTGACGCACCTCGGGATGCATGGGACAGGTATATTCATCGACTTCGCGCCGCATCGTGCCGGCGGAATCCGCGGTCGCGGTGCCGGCCGCCTCGTGAGCCCGCGTGGCATCGACGTAGTCCTTTGGTGCGCGGCGAAATTTCGTCAGACAGTGTTCGCTACAAAAGAAATAGGCCTGGCCCTGGTGTTCGTCGCAAAGGCTGGTATCCCCGTCCACCGACATGCCGCACACCGGATCGACGAAACGGGTGGCCTGAGTGTTGTGTGCATCATTCATCGCCCCTCCTTATCTCACCCCAGCAGACCACGCGGGTATGTCGGCAATCCTAAACCTTTGAGTAACTCCAAGGTCAAGACGAGGCCAAGGCACTGCCCGTTTCGGGCTGCATACGCACTGTGTGGACTTCGAAGATTGGTCTTCGTCGACCCGTGTGTTAGCCGTCGGCGGATTGCTCGCGTTTGGTCAAATAATGTTCGGGGCGCTTATCGAAGCGTTCGCGGCATCGTGACGAACAGAATACGTACTTGTGATCTTTGTAGTCGGTAAATTCAGTTGCGGTCCATTCGTCTACCCGCATACCGCATACCGGATCTCGCTCCCAATTGTGTTGCTCGGACTTTCGGTCACGTAATTGACCGTCCTCCAGCCACAGAATGCGATCGGCGACATCTTCCACCCGCGGATCATGCGTAACCAGCACAACCGAATAGCCCTGGTCACGGGCGACGTCATGCAGGATCATCATCACTTCCTGGCCGGTCTGGGAATCCAGGTTACCCGTGGGTTCGTCGGCCAAGATCAGCTTGGGTTCATTGATCAGCGCGCGCGCTATCGCCACGCGTTGCTTTTCGCCCCCGGATAAGGTCTTCGGCAGCGCCCGTCGCCGGTGCGCCAGGCCCAGTTTTTCGATCAGTTCCGCGGCCCGAGGTCGCGCCGCCGCGATCCCGCCTGCGCGTAATTGCGCCGGAAATAAAATATTTTCCTCGACACTCAAGGCACTGAGAAGGTTAAAGGCCTGAAACACGAAGCCGATTTTGAGGGCACGGATCTCCGGCAGCTGCGATTCTTTCAGGGCGGTGAGATGTATACCGTCGAGCACTATCGAGCCTGCGCTCGGTTTCAACAAGCCGCCGAGCATCGACAATAACGTGGTCTTGCCGGAACCCGACGGTCCCATGACAAGGACTATTTCGGCCGGCAGTATCTCCAGCGACACCTCATGAACCGCACGCACCTCGGCGTGGCCAGTGCCAAAAATCTTGGTGACTTTGCTCGCCGTCAAAAGCGCTGCCGCCATGCTACGGACTCCTAGACATTAAATGCCGTTGCGGGATCCAGGCGCAACACCAGATATGCGGGAATAATCGCACCGACCATCGCGACCAGCAGCGCCGTCACGCCGATCTGGAGAAGCTCGCTTACCGCGACGGTGAGGCTAAGTTGAGGCAGGAGCAAGGGAATGTAAGGGATGACGATCATCGCAAATACCGCGGCAATTGCGAAACCAAACAACGTCAATATGCAGGACTGGAAGACGACACCGAACAGAACCGCCGAGCCACGCATTCCCAAGGCCTTCGCGATGGCCAGCTCCCTTCGCTTGCGCATCACGAGCGAATAAGCCGTAAAACATACAATAAGGATTGCAAGGATTGCACTGATCACGGTCATCATGAATATGATCTCGACTCCCATCTGCATCGCGATCGCGAAGTCATTTTCGACGAACTCCTCATGGGGCAATGCGTTCACCTTTTCGACCTCACGGCGAATTTTCCCGGCCAGCGCTTCCGGATCGATTCCTTCTTCGGCATCAACCAGAAGGTAGCTATAGGTGCCGGAGGACGACAGGATCCGTTCAAGATCCGAAAACGCCACAAAGATCACCGAGTTTGCCATTGAATAGGTTCCCGTGGAGAGGCCCACGATCGTAAATGACGTGTCGGCGATGGTGACTCTGTCACCGATGCTTACGTCCAACAGGTTGGACAGAACATCGGGGATCACCGTTTCACCCTGGCTGCTGACTTCCCGCCCTGCCACCATTTCCCAGGGTCCCGCGCGGTGGTCGTCAGGCAACAGGCCGACAATAAACGAAAACGACTTCTGATTACCTGCCGTAATCACGCTGTTGAGATATAAAATCGGGGTAACGCGCGCCACGCCGGGGATATCCGCGACTTTGTCTGCTTTCCAGTCCCACACCGATGACGTGGCCATATGCATGTTGCGGACACCCCGCTGCATGACCCAGACATCCGGCTGCATATGCTCCGGGTAGGCCACAATTTGCCCGGACTCGCCGCGAAACACAGCATGAAAGAAAACCACGAGTATGAAGGAACCGGCAATTCCCAGCGCCCCACCGAGAACCGCACCACGCTGCGCAATTAACGATTTCCAGGCCCATACCAACATGGTTCACGCGCCCGCGAAGGCGCTGCTAGGATCTGTCCGACGCAGCGAGCGAACCGGAATCAGCGCACCGAACAAGGCAAAGACCAGTCCGGCAACAATGGTTTTTATCAAGACCATCGGCTCAAATATGCGAACCAGATAGACCGGTGCCACTGCATGGATGTATGTCGTAAGGAGTTGTCCGATCAGGATACCCACGGGTAGCGCGATGACCAGCAGCAACAACGCCTGACATGCCACCGCCACCATCAAGCGCCGCCACGGGAACCCGAGTGCCTTCAAGACCGCGAGGCTGCGCGAACGGCCGCGGACATCGACGTACAGAATGAGGCCCACGACAAGCAAGCCGATCACATAGGCAACCGCCACCAACAAACCCATTATCGGGCCTAAGAAAATCCGGCCCAGATTGACATCCCTCGCTGCGAGCGCTTCGGGCGTGAATACATCAACTGCGGGGACCCGCGCCTCAATATCCCTGGCGACGTGGTCACGATTCGCTCCCGGTTCCAGTTCTACCAACATATAACTCAGCAAGGGGAATGTACTCAGATCCGGCGCGATCTCGGATTCGAGAAACAGATCGATCATGCCATCGTATCCGATAAAGGCGAACGGCATCATGAACGCCGCCTCGCGTGTAATTCCGGATACGTGGAATCGAAAATCCGTAACCAGAAATTCATCGCCGAGACGAATGTCGTATTTCTCAGCGAGTGCGTAATCGATGACGATGTCCCGACCTTTTTCTACGTCACGGCCGTCGACGATGGAGGTAGGGCCTCCCCGCGTGTCAAATACGATCACATAAACCGGCGTACGCAGATTGTTTTTCTCATAGATGATTGGAATCGCGGTAATCGGATGTGCGTCGATCACACCCTGAACGGCCTCGACGTCGGCGCGTGACAATTGCGGAATAGATGAGCGTACGGCGATAAAGTTGCTGATACCGGCCTGGGTTACGACCAGATCGCTTTTGCGATTCAGAACCATCCGTTCGAGCTGGTGGTATTGACCTTGCTCGAAGCCCTGCAGCACAAGGACCACCGCGATAACCGATCCCAGTGCGACGGCGGTGAGCAACGTGCGTAGCACGTCCGACTGTAACTCACGCCAGGCTAAGGTGAACATCCGGCTGCATTCCGACGGTTGACGAGGTTGACGAGTAGCATACCATCAACTTCGAATCGTAGATGACCCGCAAAAGCTTCATGCAAGTCTTCGATATGCGCACCTCTAAGTCAAACCCGCATTTACGCCTATTTCAATAACCCCGCGTCTTTTATAACGGTGCGGCGGAACCACCAGATTTGTCGGCGCGGGTAAATTTTTATAGACGCGGCCGGCGAGATCAAACTTCGAACCATGGCATGGGCAAAAATACCCGCCCGGCCATGCTGCACCCAGACCGGACACGCCACCGGGCTCGAGTCGCGCCAGCGGGACACAGCCAAGATGTGTGCAGAGTCCAATCGCGACGAGTATTTCCGGTTCGATCGATCGATACGCATTTCGCGCATAGGCCGGCTGCTGACTTTCAACCTTGGACTCCGGGTCGGCGAGTTGATCCGCGAGGGTGCCGAGTGAATCCAGCATCACGGCGTCCCGTCGCAGGATCCATATGGGTCTGCCGCGCCACCCAACGGTGAGCATCTGGCCGACCTCGAGTTTGCTAACGTCGACCTCAACGGGACCGCCCGCGGCGCGGGCGCGGGCGCTCGGGCTCATGCTACGGACGAACGGCACCGCAACCATTCCCAGTCCGGCAATGCCCAGGGCGCTGGTCGCCACCAAAAGGGTGCGTCGGGTTCGGTCCATTAACCGCTGCGACATGCCGGCCTACCTCCATCAAGTCGAGGACGCTTGCCGGAGGAACCGCGATGCACGGTTAGCCCCAGGTAAACATCCGTTTTTGCGAAGGGACGTCTCGCGAATCAGTCTACAACCTGTAAGTAGCTGTCAGGTCAACACATCCGCGCCTTAGGACGCGATACCTCAATCGATCCTGTTTACGCGTAGCGTCAGACCATCGAGGCCAACCACCTTGATTCGATCGCCCGGTTTTAATGCGTCGCTCGACCTCGCGTTCCAATACTCGCTTGCCACGTAGACCCGCGGCCGGCCTGAGTCCCCCGCCACCACCGTACCGACGCGACGCAATAGCCCCTCGCTGCCCGTTTCGACCGGCTGGCGCATCGCTTTTATAACGTAGTAATACAGCCACAGGGACAGTGCCAGAATCACGGTATATGAAGTCGCGGCAATCGGCAGCGAAAAGATCCAAAAGACCGGCAAACCCAATAGAGGCAACAGTAAGACCAAATGACACATCAGAAACCTCGCCGCCTTTGCCGATCAGGGTAGTGAAGCCTTATCTGTCGCACCGACATTTCGCAGTCCGAGGATCGCGAGCAGATTGTCTGTCGGTACATAGCCCTGCAGGATTTGACCGTAATCCAGCATGATCGTGGGCGTACCGCGGATGCGGAGCAGCTCGCCCAGACGATAGTGCTCCGCAACCGGGTTGTCGCAATCTGCGTTTGGTAATTGCTCGCCGGCCTTGGCGCGACCGATGGCCTTGCGACGATCCTCGGCGCACCATACGGATACGTGTCGCTCATAACTGGGGGAGTCGATGCCGCCGCGGGGAAAGAGCAAATAGCGAACCGCTACACCGGCGTTATTGAGCTCGGGAACGTCCTTGTGAAATTTTCTGCAGTAAGGACAATCCACGTCGGTGAAGACGGTGATTGTACGTTTCGGCGTTTTGGGCGAGAACACGATCATATTCTCGACACCGATCGCCTCCACCAGCTTTAGTCTTTGCGCCACCAGTTTGGCCTCGGTCAGATTACGCTGCGTATCGAGATCGACAAGATCCCCAGTCAGCGCATAACGGCCATCCTGCGTGATATAGATAATCTCGCCATTCACAGTAACCTCGTAAACACCGGCGATCGGTGACGGCTCGATGATGGAAACCGCGGCCGCAGGGAAATTTTCCTGCAGGCTTTCACGGACCGCGGCGGTCTCCGGCACCTGCGCGCCGATCGAGGCGCTGACAAAAAACGCCGTCAGCAATAGCGAAAGCCGGCGACCCCGGAGATACCGCGCGGCTGTGGGTGTCATCGTCAAGTCATCAGCTCCATTAAGTTGCGGTTGCCGTAGCGGAAATCTCGCGGTGACACGACAGACCGGCCGCCGCGTCACCGCGCATTCATGCCAGATCCTTCTTCATTTTCTCGAATTCGCCTTGGTCGATTTCGCCACGGGCATAGCGCTCCTCCAGCATCGTTAGCGGCGACTTGTCGCTGCCTGGGTTCTCGTTGGTCGTGGCACCGATAAGCCATTTCACCAGGGCAACCACGGCGACAATAATCAAGCCCCAGAACAGGATCGCGAAGATCCACCCGAAGCCCATGCCTAATCCACCCATTGTTCCCATATCGCCCATCATGTCTGCCTCCTGTCATATGAATTATCTGCTCAATCGTTTCGGCGGTGCGTACAAACGGCAAAGCGGCCGGTTAGCCCCGTTTGTACTTAAAGGTCACGGTCTGTACTGCCTCACCGTTCGGGCCGCCGATCTCGACCTCGATTTTGTAGTTCCCAAGTTCCAGCATGGGGAAGAAGTTACCGTAGGTCACGGTGTCGCTGGTCAACATCCGCTCCAACGGCCGCTCAGTGCTGCCATCGAGCAGGCCGCGTTTGACCCGTGCGGCGATCTTGGCATCGGTGACCCGCTTGCCGGTAGCCCGTTCGAATACCGACACCATCACGTGTTGGGTACCGGGCTTGAGCGACTGCAGACCGCCGTGCAGCGTGCGGTCACCGTCCACCAGAGTCGGCGCCGCGCGCAGCAATTCTGCCGGCACGACACCAAGGTAGACCGCATAGCTCGCCGATTCCTGATGCCAACGGGAGGTGGCTTCAGCCGCCGTAGCCGGCAAAATGACTGCCAACCCCATTACGATGGCCGCAAGACGGATAAATACATTTTTGATACCCGCGTTCATGACTGATTCTCCGAAAAATTGATTTACTCTGGCATGTGTTAACACGCTCGCTCACTTCATGATCATATCCATCATGAGGCGGTGCATTTCCAGCGTATTGGTCATATGCCGCATATCTTCCCGGGTCACATTGGAATGTCCCATCATCATTCCGGCGCCGTGGCCATGGGTGGTATTCAACTTGTCCATAAGCGCCTGATGCTCCGCAATGCGCGCGCGACGTTTGTCCTTGTCCGGCTCGGCGATGAGCTCCTGCCAGTGTTGCTGCATCCGGTCGAATGCGGCGTCATAGCTCATTTCGGCCGCGACTGAACCGAGCGCCAGCGTAACCAGCAATGAAGTGGCGATGAGGCTCGCCAGGCTTGTTTTCGTCAGTGTGTTCATCCTGCAATCTCCGAATATGTTCATGTTGTGTGCAATCGACTCGCAGCGATGCTCCTAGCGCGTCGCGACCGGGGTATCGGCAACCACCATCTGGTGGCCGACACCGCGAATCGGGATTTCACCGACCTGCGCCAGGCTGTTCGCATCCAGGACCCAGATCTTGGGCTCCTCGCGGCTGGAGACGTATAGCTTGCCGGTTCCGGTGATCGCCGTGAGGTGGTACGGGGCCGGGCTGAGCGGTATGACGCGCTCGGTCCCAGTGGCGAGATCGATCGCGACCACCTTATTCTCGGCCTTGCTCGTGGCGAACAGGCGGCTCTGGTCTGCAGACAGGTCGATACCGTGGGGGCTCTTGCCAACCTTGTAAGTGCGCAGCACTTTACCTTGCGCCAAACCTACCGCCGAGACCGTGCCGTCAGCCGTGTTGTTGATATACAGCGTCTGCTCGTCTTCACTCAGCACCAGATGTTCCGGTCCCGCACCGACCCGCAGATTGCGGGTTACGATCCAGTCGGCGGTATCCACTTCGCTGACCGTATTGTTGCCCGCATTACTCACGTAAAGACGCTTGCCGTCACGGGTGATGGCGAGATAGTTCGGCAATAGGCCGGTGGCGACCGTGTTGACGACCTCGAAGCTGGCAAGATTGATCACGCTGATGCCGCCGGCGGTGGTATGCGTGGAAATCGCATAACGGCCATCCGGGGTCACCAGGTTGTGATGCACCGCGCCCTTGACCTCGACGCGGCGGACACTGCGCCCGGTTGCGGCATCGATCACATCCACGTGGCTCACGCCCGCCGTGATGCGCGCGCCCTTCGGTGGCGGGCTGTGGTGGCTGCGGTGCTCCGCCTCGGACATGCCGGCCGGCTTGGGCGGCAGTGCCGCGGCGCCAGGCTGCTTCTCCTGGTTGCTGCCCGCCACCAGATAGCGACCGTCCGGAGTCATGGCCAGACCGTGCGGGTTAATGACGTCCTTTATGGTGCGGATCGCCTTGTCGGTCGCGGCATCCACGACCAGGATCTCATTCGCGTCGCCGAGCGGTATGTAGACCGTCGGCGCCGCTGTTGCCGCGTTCGCCACCAGGAATAGTATGGCGGTGGCGCATGTGCTTTTGAGTAACTTCGACATTTTCGTTCTCCTCGAAAATCAGATTTTCATTCAGATCGCAGGCGCAGCTTCAGAGCCGGGCAGACCGGTGTAGCGCAGCGCGTGCGGAACTCGCCTGCAGACGAGCAAAAAGGAGAACTAGGCCCGGGGTGGGCGGGGATCGATGGCAGGAGTAATCGTGAGCGTTGAAACGGACATCAATGTCGATGTCCGGCTATCCGCGCACATCACGCCGGCGCGCACCGGGATGGCGCCATTCGCGCACTGCGCGCAGGTATCGCATTCCCCGGCGTGCGCGCCGGTATCACAATCGGCCTGCACCAGCTGGCAGGCGCCGCCGGCCGTCGCCACTGCCACATGCTGGTCGCTACTCGCATGGTGACCAACGCTGGCTACCGCGGCGTTCGTCTCGTGGTGCGACGACGCCATGGGGTGGGCTTCCACCAGCATCGTACTCATCGAGAACAGGGCGAGAGCGACAATTGTGAGAATGCGGCTGGTCATGGTGGCAGTAGTATGGCGATTCTTTCAGTGGTCCACTTTGATCTGGATCAATCGCACGGTACGGCGACAGGCCCGCCTTTCTCGGTCGCCGCCGGTGTTCGGCAAAACCCCTGCGGCTCCACGCCGAGCGCCGCGTTGAACTTGCTCGAAAGATTCTGGAACGCAATCAGGGCGGTCAGCTCGATGATGGCGTCGTCATCGAAGTATCGCCGCAAATGGTCAATTTGCACCTGATCGGTTTGACGCTCCGACCGGGTCACCGCCTCCGCATAGTCGAGGGCCGCCTTCTCACGCCCGGTAAATAGATCGCTGTTCGGGTAAGCGGACAGAGCCGCGAGCTTGGCTTCGGCGACGCCGCGCTTGAGCACGGTGGCGGAATTGATGTCTACACAGAAATCGCACCAGTTGATTTGCGAGATCCGCACCGTCACCAGGGATCGCAGGGCCGGCTCGATGGGTGAACCGCGCCGATCGAGAGCGCCATACAACAGGGCCAGCGTCGCGAATACCTTGGGCGACCGGCCCCAGAGGCGCGCCGGTTCAAGCACGGCGCCGTAACGTCGCCGCTGGTTCCAAAAAAACATCCGCACGAACCAGGGAAAGCGGTGTGTCGTTTCGGTATCTATATAGGGCATGGCACGCTCGCGATGTGGTCTAGCCGCCTGTATCTGGCGTCAGAGCTAGTGTAAAACCTGTGCGCGACACACAGGTCAAGCGTGGCCCACGTCGCCGGATTCCGATTCGATCAGATGGCACACAGAACGCCCGTCCGGTACCCCGTCCGGCATCACCTCCCAATGCTCCAGCGCCTCCTCCATGCGCGTCTGCAGCCGCTGCAGCGTCTCCAGCTTGCGCCGATTTTCATCGATGCGTCGTTTCAAAATATCGCGCACCCGCGGGCAAGGTGACTTGCCGCGCTCGCTGTCCTGCAGGATTTCGGCGATCTCCTCCAGGGAGAAGCCCAGGGATTTCGCCTGCAGAATAAAGTCGAGCCGGTGAATATCGCTGCGATCGAACTGGCGATAACCGTTTTCCGGATGGCGGCCGGGTTTCAGTAAACCGATACGGGCGTAATAGCGCACCGCATGGTCTGTTACACCGGTATGCTTCGACAAGTCGCGCACTGTCAACATGATCTACCCTTCGTCTAACTCGTGACTTCGCAAACGCTTCGACACCGCAATCGGTTCAAAGTTCGTGATTGCTCCAGAAAGTCGTATGACTCGTCCAGCCAAACTACGACCTGGCTCCGAATCTTTCAAATCCAAAACTGCCAATAAAGGCAAGCGTGTCGAGCATTTTCTGACAAAATTGACAAGGCGCCCGGGTGTTACCCGGGCGCCAGTGCCATTACCAGTGGAACGACGCGCGGGCGCGCCAGCCGTCATGGGCCAGACCCGATCCCGAAAAATAGCCGGCCTGCAGCCGGAAGTGCACATTTTTCATTGGGGGGTGATCGTAATTGACGCCAAAGTACCACTCCTTGGCATCGCCTTCGGGTAAGGCCGCATGATGGCCGCCTTCGTCCGCGTGCCCGACCTCTTCATCGGCATGGCCGACCTCTCCATCCTCATGGCCCGCCTCCTCGTCGGCATGCCCGGCCTCTTCCTCGATATGACCGACTTCTTCCGCGCCGTGATCTTCGTTGGCGGCAAACCGAAGTCCCTCGACATGCACCTCACCGACTTCGTCGTGCGCGTCTCCCTCCTCATGCACTTCGTCGTCCGCGTGCACGTCTTCTTCCGCATGACCCGGCGCTTCATCCAGGTCGAACTCCTGGAATCGGGCGACCAGTGAGAACCGTGACCACCAGCTGTCATTATTCGTCCAGGGACGGGCCGTGGCGCCGATCCAATAGGACATGCGGTCGCTGTCCTTGGCCAGTTCGCCCTCCAGCTTGAGCTTGGGGAACTTCTTGATGGCATAGCCGCCGTAGACGGTTTCGTTATTGTTCACCTCCGCTTCGGCCGCCGATACGCCGAACTCCAGCTTCCGCTCCGGCAGATAGACGCCGAAACGTCCACCCACCATCTCGTCGGCCGCCAGGCGCCGGCTGGTATTCTCGTTGCCGCCGAAAATCGTGCCGCCCAAGATCGCACCGTTGAGTTCATGGTGCACGCCGATCTTACCGCCCTGGGTGGTGCCCGGAATGAATCCCGCCGCCCAGGGGGCGTCGATGGCCAGATTCATCCAGACCGGGTGCAGGCGCAGATTCGAGTAATTGAAATCGTTCAAAATCTTGCCTGCGGTCAGCTGCACATGGTCCCCGGCGAAGTAGGTCAGATTGAGATACTCCGCGCCCTCGAACTCACCGCTCCCTGAAGGTGACAGGGGTTTCTCGAATTCCAGCTCGCCTTGCAGTTGCAGGCGATCCGTGAAATTGACAAAGAAATGCTGGGCATAAAGGGCATCCGTGGTGGATTCCTTTTCATCATCGTCGCGCACATGGGTGATGGCACCATAGCCGCCGAGCAGCACGTTCTTCGCGAACCAGCTGTCGCCGCAGGGCTCCGTCGCGGACCCGAGAAAGGCGGCTATGTTGCGCGCCTCGTGGTAAGACAGCTGCCCGTAGGTAGCCATCTGCGGCATGATGATGTTCCATTTTTCGCTGCAGTACTCCTTGCCGGTAAAGCTGCGATGGGGGGCCCGCGCCATTTGCTGCGTCCAGGACACGGCACCTTTGCCTGCGTCCGTAGGTGCGGCCGCCATGACCTGCATCGGCACCAGCAGGATTGCCGACACCATGGTCGGCAGAAACAAACCGGGGATTCTCATTTTGAGCACCTCTTGTTAGTAAACGTGATGGGAAACGCTGGTAACGGGGTTACATCACAACTACTCGCGGGGGCTCATGAAGTGGTGGAGAATAATAGGTTATCGAAATGGCCGGGGTGACTGCGACGTCGCCGTGGCTGAATATGGGGACGGTGGCAGCCTCAGACGCAAAGCCCAATAGCTGGACACTGTCGCAACCGCTGCACTCAAACGCCGTCGATGGACAACAGCAGTTCAAGGTACCCATCAACTGGCAGGCCGCATCCGCACATTTGAGACCGGCGGCGGTAGACGACAGCTTTTGCGCCGCAATCGTTGCGGGACCGGTGTGACTGGCGGAAAACACATTCGCCACACTGCCATGGACAGTCTGCAGTTGCAGGCTGAAGAATGCCACCAGCGCGAGGATGGCGATGTGTCGAGTCTTATGCACCAAGCTTATCTGGTCCACTTAGGGATACGGTGACATACTAGGGCAATAAATACCGGAACATATTGATCTAGATCAAATATTACAGAGTTTTTTTCCTTGCGACTCGAAACGTCACTGTCTCACCGGCATCGGCCGAGCAATCCGTTCACGCCAGCGCATCGCGTACCCGTTCCAGGCGCGCCTTGACCTCCTGTCCGAGCGTTTCGAGTTCCGGGCGTTGCACGAGACCCAGCACCGCCGCCGGATCCATGAAGCCCACGGTCACGGAGCCATCGTCCTCTTCGCGCACCACCACGTTGCAAGGCAGGAGCAGGCCGATGTCCGGCTCCGCGTCGATGGCCTGATTCGCCAGGACCGGGTTGCAGGCACCGAGGATCTTGTAGGGCCGGCGGTCGACATCGAGCTTGGCTTTGAGTGTGGCCTTGACATCGATCTCGGTAAGGACACCGAAGCCTTCCTTTTTCAGCTCTTCCGTTACCTGCTCGACCGCCTCGTCGAAGTTTCCCTTCGCTGTAATTGTGAAACCATACATCGTCATCAACTCTCGTTTAGAAATTAAAGGAATCCAGACTCGCAAAACCGATATTCAGTGGCGCCCCTTTTTCCAGGCATTGTAAGCGCGGTCCGGCCACAAGGAGACAAACCAGGCGATAATCGCGTCGATATCCTCGTCACGAAGCTTGCCATCGAAGGCGGGCATGTTGCCACCGATCTGACCGGTTCCAGCACGAATGGTGCGCTTCAGGATCGGCTCCGGGTGATGCCAGGCGTGGCCACTGCCATTTAGCGGCGGCGGCGGAAACTTGCCATCCGGGCCGCGCTGGTGCCAGTTCACCGCACCCTGTGCCTGATCACCGTGGCATTCGGCGCAATGTGCCTGGTACAGCTGCCCGCCACGGGACACCTGCGCAGGATCGTAGCCCCGCGCCTGTGCCGTCGCCACCAGCTTCGTACCCGGCTCCGGCTTAACCGGCGCCGGGGGCGCTGCTTCCTGGGTCGGCATCGTTTTTTCCGCTACCTTCTGCGCCGCCTCGTGCACTTCGTCGGTGCACCCGGCTAGCAACGTAAGCAACGCTGTTAAGGCTATCAATATTCTTTGCATCCGAATCTCCATACAGAAATTCCACTACCACCAATGACCACCGATATCATTAGTTAATGGCTTTCTTTTTTTGCTCGTCACTATTAATTATTAGAACCACGCTCGCACCCCAGCCACCAGTTGCAGATCATCTGTGTCATGGCCTTCGGCACGGGCCAAATCCCGGGTGCCACCGTACTTGCGCTCCCAGTTGACGCCGATGTAGGGCGCGAACTCGCGGCGGATTTCGTAAGCCAGACGCAGTCCGATCTCGGAGTCCGCGAGGCCGGAGCCGATACCGAACTCGGGTTCATCGTCAGTATAGAAATTGAGTTCGATTTCCGGAATCAGCGCCAGGCGCTGCGTGAACATCAGCTCATACTCGGCTTCCAGCCGCGCCGCGGTCTGCCCATCCTCGCCGAGAAACAGGGTCGTGTCCACCTCGAACCAGCCCGGCGCCAGGCCCTGCACGCCGACGGCGAGCCAGTCGCGGGAGGGTTCCGGGCGGTTGTCATGCCGCCAACCAACCTGCACGTCCCAGAAAGGTGCCACGGCGCGACCGTACAACAGCTGCAATTCCGCCTCCTCAGTCTCGCCCTCCACCCGCTCGACCTCGGCCTTGACCCAGAGTTTGTTGAGGTCACGGCCGACCCAGCCGAAACCCTCAAACACGACGGCGTGACCTTCGTCGATGTCGCGAATCTCAAGCAGATCCAGCTTGATCATGGTGAGCACCGGATCATCCTCCATGCCACCCGCGTACGCCAAGGTAGAAACCAGGAGGCTCATTATCAAGATTATCAGCAATTTTTTCATGACGGCCCCCTTAACTGACACGCACTTCGCGGAACATGCCGGGCATGTGATACAGCAGATGGCAGTGATATGCCCATCGGCCCTTCGCATCGGCAGTCACCCGGTAACTGATCATGGCCCCCGGCTGGACAACCACCGTATGCTTGCGCGGGATGTGCCGGTCGTCACCGGTTTCCAGATCGCTCCACATACCGTGCAGATGGATCGGGTGATTCATCATGGTGTCGTTCACCAGGGTGATGCGCACTCGCTCGCCGTAGGTGAGCTGAATCGGTTCCGCATCCGCGAACTTGATGCCGTTGATGGACCACATGTAGCGGCTCATGTTGCCCGTCAGATGCAGCTCGATCTCCCGTTCCGGGTCGCGCGGGTCGTAGGTCGCGCCGATATTGCGGATATCCGCATACGTCAGCACGCGCCGGCCATTGTTGCGCAGCCCGACGCCGGGGTCGTCGAGTCGGTACTGAGGAGTCTCGGCGCGCATGTCCACGTGGGGGCCGTATTCGCTGGCCGCATGTTTGATGCCACCCGTGCCGCCGCCATGCTGGCTGTGGTCCATGGCCGGCATGGCCTTACCCATGTCATGACCGGCGTGTGGATCCGCCGCAGGCATAGTGTGGCCCATGGCGGCATGATCGACTTCGCCGGCCTTACCCATGTCGTGTCCGGCGTGTGGGTCGGCGGCCGGCATGGTGTGTCCCATGGCGGCGTGATCCATTGCGGCTGGCGCTGCCGCCCCCATGTCGTGACCGGCATGGCCGCCATGGCCGCCCATGCCCATGTCGCCGTGAGTCAGAATGGGCACCGGATCCAGCTCCGGAATTTCACCCCTGAGCGCGGGATCCGGGGTCAGGGTACCGCGCGCAAAACCGGAGCGATCGATGGCCTGGGCAAACAGGGTATACGCGCGATCGTCCTTGGGCTCGACGATGACATCAAAGGTCTCCGCCACACCGATGCGGAATTCGTCCACCGACACCGGTTCGATGTTCTGGCCGTCGGTGGCGACCACGGTCATTTTCAGATCCGGGATGCGCACGTCGAAGAAGGTCATGGCGGCGCCGTTGATGAAACGCAGGCGCACTTTTTCGCCACGCTTGAACAGGCCGGTCCAGCCGTCCGCCGGGGTCTGGCCGTTCATCAGGAAAGTGTAAGTGTAGCCGGTCACGTCCGAAAGATCCCGGTCACTCATGCGCATGTCGCCCCACATCTTGCGATCGCGCTGGGTCTCGACGTAACCCTTCTCACGGACATCGCGCAGGAAATCCTTGAAGGTTCGTTCGTTGAAGTTGTAGTAATGACTCAGCTTCTTGAGCTTGGCGTAGATGTTCTCCGGCTTCTCGTCGGACCAGTCGGACAGCATCACCACGTAGTCCCGGTCATAGCCGAACGGGTCCGGCTCGCGGGGATCGACGACGATAGCGCCATACATGCCGGTCTGTTCCTGGAAGCCGGAGTGGCTGTGGTACCAGTAGGTGCCACTCTGGTTGACGTCGAACTCGTAGTGATAGGTCTCACCCGGCTTGATGCCCGCATAACTCAGGCCCGGCACCCCGTCCATATCGGTGGGCAGGATGATGCCGTGCCAGTGAATCGAGCTGTCGTGGGCCAGGTTATTGGTGACGTTCAGGGTCACTCGCTCGCCTTCGCGCCAGCGCAGCACCGGTGCCGGCACCGAGCCGTTGATCGCGGTGCCCATGCGGGCGCGGCCGGTGAAATTCACCTCCTGGGGCGCGATGTTGAGGTCGAAGCGGTTGCCGGTGAGCACCCGCGGCCCGGGCCGCGGATTGACCCCGGCAAGCGCGGCGGCGGGGCCGAGGCCCAGGCCCGCCATGGCGCCGCCCAGGGCCAGGCCCTTGACGAAGCGGCGGCGGCCCGGATCCACCGTGGGGATTAATAGTTTCGTGTCTCTGAATAACATTTCAGATACATCTCCTGTAGAAAAAGGATCGCGTACGCTGCGGCGGCCGCGCACTTCAGTTGCGTCGGCCGCTACAAGATCGGGGGTTGAGGCTCAGACAGCCTGCGGGGGATGCAGAAAGATTGCGGGGTAAACGGTGTCTTTGCCGGAAGGCGACGCGACCACCCAGTCCGGCTCAGGATAGCCAGGCGCGACGGGCGCCTGGTTGATCGCCGCGGCACCGGTGACGCAACTGTCGCAGCAGTGTTCGCAATCGACCGATTTTTCGCCGGCCGCCGCATCGCTGTGGCAGGCAGAGGTCTCCGTGGTCTGCGGCGACGCCAGGTCCAGACAAGACCCCAGCGCCGGCAGAACCGGTCCCAGCGCGAGTGCCCAGCAAAGCGCTACGAAGGTCAATCGTCGGCAGTGGGTGGCAATTTTCATTGCAACTCAAGTCTAACTCAGCGTTTTCGGGCTGTCACGCCACAGGCAAAACCGGGGATCTTGATGACTTTTTCTTTGACCCTGCCTACGAGCACGTGATTGGTGCAGCCCGCAACAGCAAGAACGGTCAGGTCGTCAATTTGATCGTGGGCCGCAAAATCGCCGACATCGATCTACCAGGCCTGCCCCATCTGGGCTCCGGGATCACCTGGGAATACAAAGGCAGCCCCGTGCTGGCGACCCCCAACCTGAAAGAAGGGGAAGTTAGCCTGATCGATATGCGCATCTGGAAGACAGTGAAGCGCCTGAAAACTCTGGGTCCGGGATTTTTTATGCGCAGCCACGAGAACACGAATTATGCGTGGGTCGATGTTTTCTTCGGCCCCCATCGGGATGCAATTCATGTGATCGACAAGCGCAGCCTGGAAATTGTCGCGACACTGCGGCCCGAACCGGGCAAGACCGCCGCGCATGTCGAATTCACCCGCGACGGCCGTTATGCCTTATTGAGTATCTGGGAACGCGACGGCGCCATCGTGGTCTATGACAGCGCGACACTGAAAGAGGTCAAACGGATTCCGATGAGCAAACCGTCGGGGAAATATAACGTCTACAACAAGATTACCCGTTCCGCCGGCACCAGCCATTGAGCAAGGCAGAGAAAAGTAGAAAGAGAAAAGAGGCAGGAAGAAAGTTAAAGCGTTGCCAGAAGATGTGCAACATGAACTGAAAAAATACTTTTCTCTTGTTTCTTTTTTCTTTTCTCTGCTTGAAGCTATGATGCGCAGATCGCGGACAGCCTTTCGACGTCCCTGAAGGTAACGCGGCGCTTCTCGAGCTTGATGACACCCTCGCTTTGCAAGAAACCCAGGCGCCGACTCACGGTCTCGAGGGTAAGACCCAGATAATTGCCGATGTCTTCCCGCGACATCGGTAGATCAATCATGTTCGGCTCACCGCCACGTTGCCGCATGCGATGGTGCAGGTTGTGCAGGAAGCATGCGATGCGTTGTTCTGCATTCATCTTGCCGATCATAATCAACATGCTGCTCTCGGCGCGTATCTCGCGGCTCATCATGCAGGCCAGTTCGTGCTGCAACATCGGAAACCGTTGTCCGATTTCCTCGAGCTGATTGTAGGGCAGCTCACAGACGTCCGTCACCTCCAGTGCCACCGCGTTACACGCGTGCACGTCACTGCCGATGGCGTCCATACCGACAATCTCGCCGGGTAAATGGAAACCCGTGATCTGCTCCTTGCCATCGCTGGTGAGACCGTAGGTTTTTACGGCGCCGGATCGAATAGCATAAAGGGAGTGGAACTTATCGCCGATACGGTAGACGTATTCGTGATTCTTCAGCGGCGCCCGCTTGCGCACGAGTAGATCGAGTTCTTCCAGTTCATCGCCATTTAACGCAACCGGAAGGCAAAGCTGTCGAACCTTGCAGTTCTCGCAGGTGCTTGGGTGTTCGACGTGCACAACACTGACCGAGGCCGGGCGCTGGTTCATCGGGGTTCGCTTTTGTCAGGCCTTATGACAGGCTCGAACGAATCATCATACTGGTTTTGGGAACTGCGGGCCAGCCTACGATGGTCAAACATCGCCGGCTCGCGGCCTATTAAAACAGGCCCGATCCATAGCGGCGAGCCGGCCGCGGGGATGCCCCTTACGGTGGCGTTATACCTCAACCAGGGCCCGCAATCCGGACAGGTTGTGCAGCACGATCTGGTTGCCCGTGACATCCACGAGCCCCTGTCGCTGCAGTCGCGACATGATCCGCGAAAAGGTCTCCGGTTTGATCGACAGCCGCGAGGCGATCACGTTTTTTGGTGTGGTCAGCTGCACCTGAGGCGACTCAAGAACGCCATCCGGCACCTGTTGCAATAGATAGCTGACGAGGCGAAAGGTGGCGCTATGCAGCGTCAGTTTATCTATCTCGTTGATCTGTTTTCGCAACCGCATACTCATCGTTGCGAGCAAGGCGAAGCAGCACTCAGTCGATTGGCTCAAGATATCGACCATGCTGCGCGCGTCGAAGGCGAGTAGCTCGGTGTCCAGTACTGCCTCGGCGCTGACCGGATAATCCTGCCGCTCCATGAACATGACCGCCTCGGCGAACGTCTGACCCGGCAACACCAGCTCAATGACCTTCTCGTCACCTTCGAGCGATACCCGAAAAAGTTTAATCTGACCCTGTTTGACCCAGTAGAAATTCTCCGCCGGCTGGCCATGATCGAACAGGCGCTCACCTTCCGCGAGGTGAATCTGGCGTGTGTTCCCCAGCACCCTTGTCAGCTGGGCATCGTCAAACGCCGAAAACAGATAAACCTCTCTAAGTTGTTCTGCATCCAGGGACAACTGGCTGCTCCTCTGCAAGAATCCGACATTCAGCAATCGCCTTGACTGAGATCAAGGCGTGTTGCGCGCGCATGAAGACAATTGTACGGCCAAATGGGTGCGTATGCATAAGCTGGATACAACGGCGGGCCGCTGCGCAAAACGTTGGATCGAGGGGGCGCTCGATGCGGGTGGAGCTACTCATAGCGGATCCTTGTCCGTCCTGTGATAAGGCGATCGCGGTATGGAAGAATATCTGCCAGAAACGAGACATTGATTTCTCGGTGATCGATATAGACAACCTCACGGGGCGTGTACTGTCGGATTGCTGGGACCTGAAAACGATCCCTGCCGTCATTATCGATGGCCAACTGATGGGCGTCGGTGCGCAAAGTATCGACGAAGCAGACGAACTGATCGCGCGCGCGCACGATGGTCGACATTAGCCCTTGCCGTGTTCCCGGTACGCTTGGTTAACGCAGAGGAACGCATGAAGCCTGCGACCGGCCTATGCTAAGGTACATCCCTTCCTGTATTCATCCATAACAAGGGAGGCGAATGTGCTAAGCCTGGAAGAGGCACGTGCGGCCATCCTCACCAAGATCACCCAGGCCACCGTCGTCGAATCGGTCGCGCTGGCGGAGGCCCCGGGCCGGTATCTTGCCGAGCCGGTCATTGCTCAGGTCGACAATCCGGCGTTCGACAATTCGGCCATGGACGGCTACGCCGTGCACACCGAAGATCTACAAAACGCTACCGGCTGGTTGCCCGTGGCCGGCGAATCTTCCTGCGGCGATGCGCCGGCGACTTTGAATTCCGGTACCGCTATGCGTATTTTCACCGGCGCACCGCTGCCCGACGGGGCCGACAGCATTGTGATCCAGGAGGATGTGCAGCGCGACGCCGGGCGTATCAAGATTCCGCGGACGGTCACGCCGGGCCAACACGTACGGCACCAGGGCGAGGATTTCCGCGCCGGCGATGTGCTATACAAGCCCGGTCATCTTCCAAGCGCTTTCGATGTCGCCCTTATCGCGAGCGCAGGCTTGAGCGAAGTCAGCGCATTTCGGCGGCCGCGCGCGCTGGTGATCGCCACCGGCGACGAGCTGGTGAGCCCGGGCACCTCGCTCGCACCGGGCCAGATCTACGAATCGAATCGCCTCGCGACCCTGATTCTCCTGCGTCAGCACGGTGTCACGGCCGTCGATGGTGGCACCGTGGGCGATACACCGGAAGCATTGCGTGAACTGCTGCGTGACAGTGCTGACTATGATTTCGTCGTCACCAGCGGCGGTGTCTCGGTGGGCGATCATGATCTGGTGAAGCAGGTATTCGCCGAGATCGGCGAGGTCGACTTCTGGAAGGCGCGGATCAAGCCCGGCAAACCCGTTGCGTTTGGTCGCATCGGCGCACGTACGCACTTCTTCGCACTGCCCGGGAATCCGGTCTCCAGCCTGGTGACCTTCAAGCTGTTTGTCGAGCCCGCATTGGTGCATTGGCACCATGCGGAATTTCAGACCCTCGAAATCAATGCCACGGCGAGCAGCGAGTTTCACCGCCGTGCCGGGCGTATGGAGTTCGTTCGCGCAAGACTGTTTACGCAGGACAACCGCCTGTACGCCGAGCCGCTCAAGGGGCAGGGCTCGCATATGCTAGGTACGTTGCGAAATACCAATGGCTTCATACGTATCGCGGCCGACAGTGAAGGATTCGCGGCGGGTGACATAGTCTCGGCATTGCCGTTAACCCTCACAATCGGCGATGCCTGAACCGGGCGGCTGGCAATTCTGGATTGACCGCGGTGGTACGTTCACCGACGTGGTCGCACGTGGCCCGGACGGCTCAGTTGTCACCCGCAAGTTGTTGTCTGAACATCCGGAACGTTATCGCGACGCCCCCCTGCAGGGTATCCGCGACGTGCTTGGTCTGCGACCCGACACGGCCATCCCCGCGGACCTCATCGACAGTATCAAGATGGGCACGACGGTCGCGACCAACGCGCTTCTGGAACGCAAGGGCGAGCCGACCGTACTTTTGATCACCCGGGGCTTCCGTGATGCGCTGCGTATCGGCTACCAGAACCGCCCGGATATCTTCGCCCGTCACATCGAATTGCCGGAGCTGCTGTACGACCGGGTGATCGAGGTCGATCAGCGACATACCGCAGATGGTGAGGTCTTGCAGGCTCCTGATCTGGATGCGGTCGCGACCGAGCTTCGCAACGCATTCGACGAGGGCTTTCGCTCGCTGGCGATCGTTTTCATGCATGCCTACCGTTACAGCGAGCACGAGGCCGTGGTCGCTACACTGGCGCGCGATTTGGGGTTCACGCAGGTGTCCGTATCACATGAGGTCACACCGTTGATGAAGCTGGTTGGTCGCGGTGACACGACCGTCGTCGACGCCTACCTGTCGCCGATCTTGCGACGCTATATCGATCGAGTCGCCGGCGAACTTGGGGATACGCGGCTGATGTTTATGCGCTCGAATGGCGGCTTGACCGATGCGCATTTTTTTCAGGGCAAGGACAGCATTCTTTCGGGCCCGGCCGGGGGTGTCGTCGGCGGTGTCAAGACCAGCGGGTCCGCCGGGCTGGATAAGGTCATTGGCTTCGATATGGGTGGCACATCGACGGACGTGTGGCATTACGCGGGGGAATACGAACGCGCCTTCGAAACCGTCGTTGCCGGCGTGCGCATGCGCGCGCCCATGATGCATATCCATACCGTCGCCGCCGGCGGCGGTTCGGTGCTGGATTTCGACGGCGCCCGATTTCGGGTCGGGCCGGATTCGGCCGGCGCCGATCCCGGCCCGCGCTGTTACCGCAGAAACGGTCCCCTGACGGTAACCGACTGCAACGTCGTGCTGGGGCGCGTGCTGCCGCAACACTTCCCCACGGTGTTCGGACGTGACGGCGATGAGCCACTGGATGCGCACGCAGTCACGACGGCATTCGTCGCCTTGGCCAGGCGGGTCAATGATGTCTACGGCGGCTCGCGTTCACCGCAGGATGTGGCCTACGGCTTTCTTGAAATCGCGGTCGAAAACATGGCCAGCGCCATCAAGGAGATTTCGGTGCAGCGCGGCTATGACGTCACCGAGTATACCCTGTGCTGTTTCGGCGGTGCCGGCGGCCAGCACGCCTGTCTGGTCGCGGATGCGCTCGGTATCGAGCGCGTGTTTATCCACCCCCACGCCGGGGTGCTCTCAGCCTATGGTATGGGGCTCGCCGAAATACGCGCGATGCGCGAACACGCGGTGGAGGCGACCCTCGAAGCAGCGCTGATGCCGGCACTCGTCGAGCTCCTCGACGCCCTCACCGCGGACGGCCGTGCGGAACTGACACAACAAGGCATCGTTGACAGCGCCGTCGACGTGTTCCCGCGCGCGCATTTGCGCTATCAAGGCACCGATACCGCACTCGTCGTTGATTTTGCTGCTCTATCCGCCATGCGCACCGACTTCGAAGCCGCACATCGGCAGCGCTTCGGATTCGCGATACCCGATCGGCCGTTGACCGTGGAAGCGGTGTCTGTGGAGCTGGTCGCGGCAGGGGCTGAAAATACGGAGACTGAGCCCGCAGCGGAGCGGGACCCTGCGTCGCCCCTCCTGGCAATGGAATCGATAGAAATGTACACCACGCGCGGTGGCGTCACGGCGAAGGTATTCCATCGTGACGCTTTGCGGCGCGAGGATCGGATCGACGGGCCCGCCATTATCATCGAGGCCAACAGCACAATTGTGATCGAGCCCGACTGGCAGGCCCAGGTAAGCGCACTCGATCATCTGATCCTCACGCGAAATGTACCGCGCACCGAACGAGTTGCGGTGGGCACCGCAGTGGATCCGGTGACCCTCGAGATATTCAACAAACTCTTCATGTCGATCGCGGAACAAATGGGCTCGACATTGGAAAAGATCAGCTCATCCGTAAACATGAAGGAGCGACTCGACTTTTCCTGCGCGGTTTTCGATGCCGAGGGGCAACTAATTGCCAACGCACCGCACGTACCGGTGCATTTGGGCTCTATGGGTGAGAGTGTACAGAGCGTGATGGCGACCCGCCGCACATCGCTGCGCCCCGGCGAGGTCTACGTACATAATGCGCCCTACAAAGGGGGCACACATTTACCGGACATCACTGTCATTACGCCGGTGTTCAATGAGGCGCAGACAGAGCTTCTGTTTATCGTCGCCTCCCGCGGCCACCACGCCGACATTGGCGGAATTACACCGGGCTCGATGCCACCGAACAGTGCACACGTGGACGAGGAAGGCGTACTCATCGACAACCAGGAACTGGTTGACAGCGATGGTTTTCGCGAGCGCGAAATAATGAAACTTCTCACTGCGGGCAAGTATCCCGCGCGGAACCCGACACAGAATATCGCCGACCTGAAAGCACAAATCGCCGCCAATGAATGTGGCGTACAGGAACTGCGAAAAATGGTCGAACACTTCGGGCTCGCAACCGTGCAAGCCTACATGCAACATGTACAGGACAACGCGGAGGAGTCCGTGCGTCGGGTGATCGGCGTACTGCAAAACGGCAGTTACACCTACCCGCTTGATGACCAAAGCGTCGTGCGCGTGACCATTACGATCGACCGTCCCGGACGCCGTGCCCACATCGACTTCACCGGCACATCGCCGCAACACCCCGGCAACTTCAATGCCCCGGCGGCGGTATGCAGGGCGGCGGTGCTGTATGTCTTCCGTACCCTGGTAGACGACGACATTCCGCTGAACGCCGGCTGTCTGAAGCCACTCGAGATTACGATCCCCACCGGATGTCTACTTAATCCGGGCTATCCAGCGGCGGTGGTGGCCGGCAACGTCGAAACATCTCAATGTGTCGTCGACGCACTCTACGGCGCCTTGGGCACCATGGCGGCCTCCCAGGGCACCATGAATAACTTCACCTTTGGCGACAAGCGCCTGCAATATTACGAAACCATCTGTGGTGGCTCCGGCGCCGGCCCGGACTACGATGGCACCGACGCCGTGCATAGCCATATGACCAACTCGCTTTTGACCGATCCGGAAGTCCTGGAAACCCGCTTTCCGGTATTGCTCGAGGAATTCAGCATTCGCCGCGGCAGCGGTGGCAGCGGGAGGCGACATGGGGGTGACGGCGTGGTCCGCCGGGTGCGGTTTCTCGCCCCCATGACCGCGGCAATACTGTCGAGCCGTCGCGTGATCCCGCCCTTTGGCTGCGATGGCGGCCAACCCGGTCAGACCGGACAGAATTGGCTGGAGCGCCACGGCGGGGAACGCGAGGAGCTTGCAGGTTGCGCGCAGGTCGACGTCGACCCGGGAGATGTCTTCGTCATCGCCACACCCGGTGGCGGTGGCTACGGCCGCGCCAAGACCTGAGTCGGAATGGCAAAAAAAATGCGCGGCCGAAGCCGCGCAAATATAAGGCTCACTATAAAAGTGGGGGGTCCGTCACTAAGGGGATAGTGACGCATAGTGGCCTTATGACCGGATAAAAATCGATCACACCCTCATTTACCAAGCTGAACGCTGACGCCCGCGGCATCGGTTTTCTGCGCCGCCGCACCGAGCTTCTCGCTCGTAACTGCCTGGTACTCTTCGCCACTCAGCACCCCATCCTTGTTGCTGTCTATATGGTCGAAGATTACCACAAGACCGGACACTTCGGCGGCCTCAATCTTGGAAATCGCACCATCCTTATCGCCATCCACCGCAGCGAATTTCGGGGCTTCCCCCGCCATTGCCACAGTAGTTCCAAGGAAAAATGCCATCCCGATCCCGACAATAGTCAATTTCATTCGTTGTCACCTCAATGACTGGTAAGTTTAGAAAAGCCGTTGCAACGACTGTGCCAAATAGTGTTTTCAAATAAAATCAGCGAGTTAGGACGGCAACGAAAATATGTGCCGGCTCAGGCTGTCGCCAATGGGCGACAGCCTGAGCGGCGGCATCGTTAAGCTATTGAATTTGCTCGCTGGCGTACTGTCGCCGGAGGGCGACGGCTCAGCCGGCGGACTTGAAGCGGGCGGGATCGAGCTGGTGGCGGCTGAGGAGTTTGTAGAATTCTGTGCGGTTGCGCCGCGCCAAACGCGCGGCCCGGCTCACGTTGCCCTCGGTGAGCTGCAGCAACTGCGTGAGATAGTCGCGCTCGGCCTGCTCGCGGGTTTCGACCAACGATGGATATTGGCCGGGACGCTCCTGTAATGCCTTTTCCACCTGACTGGCCGGGATCAGCGGCGTGGTCGACAAGGCGACCGTGCGCTCGATGACGTTGTACAACTGACGCACATTTCCAGGCCAGTCGTAGCGCACAAGACACTCGAGGGCCTCCGGCGAAAAACCTTTCGCGCGACCCGCATAACGGGTCCCGATCCGCGCGACAAAATGTGCCACCAGCAGCGGGATGTCCTGACGACGTTGACGCAGCGGCGGCACTTCCAGCGACACCACGTTCAACCGGTAGTAAAGGTCTTCACGAAAACGGCCATCGCGCATCGCCTGCTCAAGGTTATTGTGCGTCGCGGAGATGACGCGTACGTCAATGGCGACGTCCTGCGTCGCACCGACGGGGCGCACCATTCGCTCCTGTAACGCGCGCAGGAGTTTTGCCTGGAACGACAAAGGCATGTCGCCGATTTCATCGAGGAACAACGTGCCGCCGTCGGCGGCGCGAAACAACCCGATATGGTCACGGGAAGCACCGGTAAACGCACCTTTCCGATGACCGAATAGCTCAGACTCAAGCAGGTTCTCGGGAATCGCCGTGCAATTAACTGCCACGAAAGGTTGCTGCGCGCGTGCGCTGGCGCGATGGATCGCACGCGCCAGCAGTTCCTTGCCGGTACCACTATCACCATGAACGAAGACGCTGGCGTCGGACTGCGCGACCAGATTTGCCTGCCGTAACAACTCCTCCATGACCGGGCTACGGGTTACGATATCGTCACGCCAGGCATCATCTTCGGCGGATGCGGATTTCTCGCTCCAGGCTGTGTCGCCGCTGAGTCGTAATGCACTTTCGATATGCGACAGCAGTTCCTTGTGATCGAATGGTTTGGTAAGAAAGCTGAACACACCGCTCTTGGTGGCATCCACGGCTTCCTGGATCGAGCCATGTGCGGTGAGGATAATGACGGGCAACGCCGGATATTGACGATGTACCGCCTCAAACAAAGCCATGCCATCCATGCCGGGCATCCGTAGATCGGTTATCAGGACTTGTGGCTGACTCAGCGCCAGGAGGCTGAGTGCCTCTTTACCGCCGGTTGCCAATTCCACCTCGAATCCGGCCGCGTTGAGTCGCAATGACAGCAGGCGCAACAAGCCGCGATCATCGTCAACGAGTAATATTTTATTGGCTTTGCCCATTACCTTCGCTACCTTCCCGCTCGCTAAGCTGTTTCTCAATCGAGGTAATCGCCTCCAGCTTCTCTTCGGTTTCCTGCAGGCGCTTGCGCTCCTTGCCCAATGTAGTTTTCAAATTGCGTCGTGCCCGATCCTGTTTTGCCATAAGACCGAGCACCGCGGCATGATGCTCGGCGAAATTCTTGATCGGACCGCCACCAGTGGCCGATACCACCGGTGCCAACACGTCCATTCCTTCTTTGGCCGTACCGCATTGTGGTGATAGCTCGATAATCAGCGCCAAACGCAACCGATTGATGTCGCTCTCCAACTGCTTGAGGTTTTCGCGTGTGTCAACACAGACTACCTTGCGCTCCTCAGCATTCATATCGGCGAGCTGTTTGCCAAAGGCGGTTAGATCATTGACAGTCGCGGTATCCGCCGCCAGTCCGGCATGGTACCAGTCGGTCTCCGGCAGAAAGGCGCAACCGCCATTGATGACGACGGCCAGGAGTACAGATACGAGGGCGCTGCGACTCATGTCACGACCTCGCGCAGATCGAGCGGTAAGGTCACCAGGAAACGGGCGCCGTCGTGGCCGTGCGGTGATGCATCGACACTGATGTTGCCACGATGCGCCTCGACATACTCTTGCGCGATGGTCAGGCCGAGACCGCTACCGGGGACCTCGCCGCCACGTGTGGCATGACCACGGTAAAATACATCGAAGATGCGGTCGCGCTCCTCACCGGCCACGCCTGGCCCCTGGTCCGTCAATTCGAATCGCGCACAGCGGTCTCCACTGCTCAACGCTACATGCAGCCGGGATTTAGTCGGTGAATACTTCACGGCGTTGGAGAACAGGTTGTCAAGAACATTTTCAAGTCTGGACTCGTCCCCCCAGATTCGTACCTTTTCGAGCCTGCTATCAAGTTTGATACGTTTGGCGCGCATTGCAATCTTGTGCTTCTTGATGACCGCCAGCGTCAGATCACGAAGTTCGACCCAGCCCGGGTTGAGCGCGACGTACTGGCCTTCAATACGGCTATGGCGCAAAAGGGATTCAATCTGATCGCGCAGTTCATCCGCGCTCGACTGCAGGATGCCGGCAATATCACGTTGTTCACTATTGAGCTCACCGACCACCTGATCCGCCAGAAGCGCTGAACCTTCGCGAATATTGGTCAATGGTGTCTTTAGATCATGCGAAACATTGCGTAGAAACTTGCGCTTCTGCTGCTCCAGCTCGAGCAATCGGCAGCGTAACCAATCCAGGCGTTCGCCCAGGTATTCCAGGTCGCGGGGCCCCTCGACCGCCAGCGGTGCGGCAAACTCACCGTCACCGAGGCGGCGGATGGCCGCGTCCAGTTGACGAATCGGCCGCGCAATGATCAGGGTGAAAAGCGTGCCCACTAATATCGTCGCCGGTACCAGGAAAATAATCTGCCACAACAGGCTCCGCCGCAGCGCCTTCGCGCCTTGATCCAGCCGGTCGACTTCGCCTGCCACGAGTCGCGTGGACTCGAGCCATAACCGATGGGCAGATTCGTTGAGTCTCGCAAATGGTTCCAGCGTATCCGCAGACAGGGTGCCCGCAGCATGCTGTTCGTGGAGCTGGCCGAACAACATACTTTCATCATTAGCGAGGTTACGCACGCGGGACGCGAGCTCCGGAGTCAGCGGCAGCGCCAGCAGCGCGGCACCGGTTTCTGCAAACTGGTCATGACTGGCGAGGTAGACATCGAATAATGATGTATCACCAACAACCTGATATTGGCGCGCACTCCGCTCCATACGCACCAACTGCTCCATCAGGATGCGGCTGTGCTGCGTTGTGTCGACTGATCGGTATACCGCCTGCTCACTCTGGTGCGCCAGCAACGTTACCGAATATGCCGCGGCGATAATGCTCGCCGTCAACGGCGCGGCAACCAAAGCGAACCCGGCCAAAACAAGGGTGCGTATAGAATGTGGCCGCAACCAGCTTCCGAGGCGATGCAGTACGCCAGTTTCACCCCGGAAGAGCGGCAGCTGCGGCATCGCCGCTTGTCGGTGTTGCGCCATTTCAAAGATCTCTGCGGTTCGACTCGCTACAACTCGAGTTGCAGACAATGGAAGGTGAGCAATACCCGATATTCGGGGCTTTGATGTTGGCGGGCGCTTCATCCGCTGCACTTTGTCACCGAATCGTGCAGCGATACTTTCGCGCCAGCCCGCAAGCTGGCACGGCCGCCATTCCCGGGGCACTCGGCTTACGACGCCATGGGCCAGTGGTACTATGATCTCCTCAAAGCCTACGCCACACAATACCCCGGGTCGGCGCCCCGCCGGACGGTAGCCTGCGGGGTCATCACTGGATCAATCGTTCTTTTCGGAGACAACCGTACGAATTGTAGGGTCGCGGACGATCAATGGTATCTCAGGCCTGGATCAGGGTACCGACGCCCTCGTCCGTCAAAATCTCCAGCAAGAGCGCGTCCTCAACCCGGCCATCGATGATGTGCGCGGTGCGCACCCCGCTGGACACGGCATCGAGCGCACAGCGAACCTTCGGCACCATGCCGCCGGCGATGGTTGCATCCTTGATCAGACCGTCAACATCACGCGCCGACAACTGCGTGAGCAATTCGCCGTTCTTGTCGACGACACCTTCGGTATTGGTAAGCAGGATCAGCTTCTCTGCCCCCAGGGTGATGGCGAGCTTGCCGGCGACACTGTCAGCATTGATGTTGTAGGTCTCGCCGTCACTGCCGACACCGATCGGTGCGACCACCGGAATGAAATCTTTCGTATCGAGCAAGGCCACCAACTCCGGATCGACGCTTTCGACTTCGCCCACATGTCCGATATCGACACGCTCGGTGCTACTCAGCGCCGGGTCGTCTTCCGACAACACGAGCTTACGTGCGCGCACCAGACCGCCATCCTTACCCGAAAGTCCCACTGCCTTACCGCCATGTTTGCTGATGAGGCTGACGATTTCCTTGTTCACCTTACCGCCGAGCACCATTTCAACGATATTCATGGTTTCGCGATCGGTGACCCGCTGGCCCGCGATAAATTCGGTCTCCTTGCCGATCTTGGTCAACAGCTCGCTGATCTGCGGCCCGCCACCGTGGACAATGACGGGATTGATACCCACCAGCTTCAGCAACACAACGTCGCGGGCAAAGCCCTGCTTCAAAGTCTCTTCGACCATGGCGTTGCCGCCGTACTTGATGACGACGGTCTTGCCATGAAAACGCTGAATATACGGCAGCGCCTCGGACAGTATCCGGGCACGTTGTTTTGCCGTGGCAGTAGAAATCGACATTGCTTAAAGCTTCCACACACAATCAGGCCAGACCCTAACTCATTCAGGTCCCGATGTCAGCAGCCGCCGCGCCGAAGCGCGATACCCGCTGCGGACAAAAAAGAAGGCCGCGACAAGCGGCCTTCGATACGAGATTTCAGATCCGTCCTCGTGTGGGCGGTCGACTAACTGGCGTCGACGGTGATCTTCCTCGGCTTTGCTTTTTCGACCTTGGGCAACACCAGCGTCAACACACCGTCCTTATGATTTGCTAGCACGTTGGTCTCGTCGATCTCACTGCCCAGGCGCATGCTGCGAACATACTTGCCGTAGCGGCGCTCCTGCCGAATCACACGCCCGTCGGCCTTTTCCTCGGCCTCACGCCGGGTCTCGGCGTTGATGGTCAAGACGCCGTCCTCCAGGGTGATGTCGATATCATCCTTGCTCACACCGGGCAGCTCCACGGCGACCGCGAACTTCTCCTCGGTTTCGCTCACATCCATTGCCGGGACGAGACCACCCGAAGCCTCGGCATATTGCGTTGCCGGACGGAAGAAATCGTCCAGCAGTGAATCGAGGTCATTGTTGAATACATTCCAGGCACGGGCACGCACCGGCGTTCTTACGATCCCATTCATATTCACCTCCAATCAAGATTCCAATGACCGTGCGCCGAATTTCCGCACGCACGACCCTGGAACAACTCAGGGTTAATTACGGTTACAAATGAAGTGGGGATAGCGCTTGTGAATTTCAAGTCGCCCCAAGGGCGGCTCAATGCGATAAGTTGTCTTACTAAGTCACGCAGAGCGAAAAACGGCAACAGATCATTTCTCGAAACGATCGCGGGCGAGGCGACAAAGATTTTTCCATTCGGTCTTTCGAAGGAGGCCCGGCGCGAGGAATCGCGCGCTAGCGCTAAAGGATATAACGCGCCAGATCTTCGTCTTCGACCAAATTGGCCAGATGTTCATCCACGTACGCCGCATTCACGACCGCGGTATCGCCACCACGGTCCGCCGCCTCGAAGGAAATCGTATCGAGCAAACGCTCCATGACGGTATGCAGCCGCCGCGCGCCGATGTTCTCGGTGCGTTCATTGACCTGCCAGGCGACCTCGGCGATGCGCCGTACGCCGTCCGCGGTGAATTCCAGGTTCATGCCTTCCGTCGCCATCAGCGCCGCATACTGCTCGGTCAGCGAGCCATCCGGCTCGGTCAGGATGCGTTCGAAGTCGTCGGCGTTGAGGGCGTCAAGTTCGACACGAATCGGTAGCCGCCCCTGTAACTCAGGCACCAAATCGGATGGTTTTGCCAGGTGGAACGCACCGGAAGCAATAAACAGAATGTGATCGGTTTTCACCATACCGTATTTCGTCGATACCGTGCTGCCTTCGACTAACGGCAGGAGATCGCGCTGTACGCCTTCTCGTGACACATCGGCACCCTGTTGCTCACTACGACCGACGATCTTGTCGAGTTCGTCCAGAAAAACGATGCCGTTCTGTTCGACCCGCTCCACCGCCTTGGTCTTGATGTCATCGTCGTTGACCATTTTCGCGGCTTCCTCCTCCGTCAGTAGTTTCACGGCGTCCCCGATCTTCACCTTGCGCGGCTTGGTTTTGTGGCCACCAAGATTTTGAAACATGGTCTGCATCTGCCCGGTAATCTCTTCCATGCCGGGCGGCCCGAAGATTTCGACACCCATCGGCGGCGCGCTCAACTCGAGTTCGATTTCCTGGTCATCCAGATCGCCTTCGCGCAGTTTCTTGCGAAACAGTTGTCGTGCGGCACTGTCGTCCGCTGCACCACGCGTCTCGTCGCCGACGGCGAGGTCAATGTCCCGGGCCGGTGGCACCAGAATATTCAGGATTCTGTCTTCGGCGGCGTCCTCCGCGCGGGTCTTGACCTTGTGCATCTCACTTTCACGGGTCATTTTCACGGCCATATCGACGAGATCGCGAATGATCGAATCGACCTCGCGGCCCACATAGCCCACTTCGGTAAACTTTGTCGCCTCAACCTTGATAAATGGCGCGTTCGCCAGCGTGGCCAGGCGCCGGCTGATCTCGGTCTTGCCAACCCCGGTGGGCCCGATCATCAGGATGTTCTTGGGCGTGATCTCATTACGCAGGGTCTCGTCGTCGACCTGCATGCGTCGCCAACGATTACGCAGCGCAATGGCGACGGCCCGCTTCGCCGCGGACTGTCCGATAATGTGTTTGTCCAACTCCTGGACGATCTCACGCGGTGTCATGATAGACATGGTCACTAGAACTCTTGCTCTTCGATCGTGAGGTTTTGATTGGTATAGATACAGATATCTGCCGCGATATGCAGTGCGCGATCGACGATCTCGCGCGCTGCGATTTCGGTATTTTCCATCAGGGCGCGCGCCGCGGCCTGCGCATAGGGCCCACCGGAGCCAATGGCGATGAGGCCATTTTCAGGTTCGATCACATCGCCATTACCGGAAATGATCAACGATGCGGAATGGTCCACCACTGCCAACAGGGCTTCCAGGCGTCGCAACATACGATCGGTGCGCCAGTCCTTGGCCAACTCCACCGCAGCACGGGTCAAGTTGCCCTGATGTTTCTCCAGTTTTCCTTCGAAGCGCTCAAAGAGCGTAAAGGCGTCGGCGGTGCCGCCGGCAAAACCGGCCAATACCTGATCTTTGTAGAGTCGGCGCACCTTACGCGCGTTGCCCTTCATGATGGTATCGCCGAAGGAGACCTGACCGTCGCCGCCGATTGCAACCTTGTTGTCGCGGCGTACGGAAAGGATAGTGGTACCGTGATATTGATCCATTGTTACACCCGGATTCGGAGAACGTCCTCCAATCTATGAAATCATGGGGATCACCCGCACCGAATACAAGCGGGGCTGGATTATTTTACGATCTTGAGATGGGCAGCCTTTTTCTTGCCCGGCCTTGGCTGGCCCTCTTGCGGGGCGTTCGGAGTGGTTGGGTCGTCATCTTTGAAGACGACACCCTGGCCGTTCTCCCGTGCAAATACGGCGACGACCGCGGTGACCGGGATCTCGACACCCACGTGGTGGCCCTGAAAGCGCGTACCGAAAAGTAACCACTCGTTGCCAAACTCGGCATCGGATATCGCCTTGTCGTCGATATTCAGGGTGATACGGCCGTCTTTAACATAGGCGGCGGGCACGTCGACGCCCTCGGCGTGCGCATCCACGAGGATCTGCGGCGTCAGCCCGTTATCCAGCGCCCATTCACGAATGCCGCGGATCAGATAGGGTTTGGTTGAGATCATAGCCCAGCACAACCTGAAAAACGGTATCAGGCACGCATCGCCTGCTCGGCCTCGCTCAGACTGGCCGTAAATGAGTCGCGCGCGAACAGGCGCTCAGCATAATCGGTCAGGGGCTTGGCCTGGCGCGGCAGTTCAATACGATAATGCGGCAGACGCCATAAGAGCGGAGCAATCGTGGAATCGACCAGACTGAATTCTTCACCCAGGAGATAAGGCTGCTCGTCAAAAATCGGGGAAATCGATATCAAGCCATCGCGCACCGTGCGCCGCGCCCGATCCGCCGACTTCTTGTCGGCATTGGCAATAGTGTCGATCAGGGAGAACCAATCACGCTCCAGCCGCATAATCATGAGCCGCGCCCGGCCACGCGAAACCGGATCGACCGGCATCAGCGGCGGATGCGGCAAGCGTTCATCGAGATATTCATTGATGATGCTGTAGTTGTAGAGCGCTAAATCACGGTCGACCAAAGTCGGGGTCTCGTTATACGGATTGAGCTCGGCCAATTCCTCCGGGTGCGCCTTGGGGTCGATATCCCGTATCTGACACTCTACGTCCTTTTCGAAAAGCACAATTCGACACGTATGACTCAACACACAGGTTGGGCCGGAATACAAAGTCATAATGGGCTTTCGATTGCTTGGTGATGCCATCAGGCGCGTCTCCGACGTAAAAATTCGTAAGCCACCCGCAGGCCGACGTCAATGCCGGACCGCGGGTGCCGCATCCATCGAATGATCAGTGGATGTCTTTCCAGTATTCTTTTTTCAACAGGTAGGCAAGGACAAGAAACAGCGCCAGGAATAAAAGCACATAGCCACCGATCTTGCCGCGTACCAGCTTGGCGGGTTCACCGAGATAGACCATGAAGTTGGTCAATGCACGAATCTCGTCATCATATTCATCCGGTGTCATCGTTCCCTTACGCACCCATTCGAAGTCATAGTGCTTCTCACCGGTGTGCTCATCGGTGGTCACCTTGGAGACTCGGCGCGATCCCTGCCATTCGTGTAACACATGGGGCATGGCGACGTTTTCGAATACGGTATTGTTCCAGCCGCTGGGTGATTTCTCGTCCAGGTAAAAGCCGCGCATATAGGTATAGAACCACTCCGCACCCCGTGAGCGTGTCACCAAAGTCAGATCCGGCGGCGCGGTGCCGAACCAACGCTTGCCGTTATCGGGGGTCATGACGGTCTTCATCAGGTCGCCCACCTTATCGCCGGCGAACAGAAGATTCTCTTTCACCTGCTCGTCGGTCAGCCCCAGATCTCGACCCATACGGTTATAGCGCATGTAAGCGGCACTGTGGCAGGACAGGCAATAATTGACGAAGGCACGGGCGCCGCGTTGCAACGAGACCTTGTCATCCAGATCGATTCTTACAGTATCCAGGTGCACGTCGGCGCCACCTGCAGCGATGGCCAGGGCCGGCGCACAGGCCAGCAGCCCTATGACGATAATCTTCTTCATCATTTGGATGTCACCCTCCCCGGAACCGGCTTGGTCTTGTCTAATTTGGTGTAAAACGGCATCAGCAGGAAGAACAGGAAGTACACGACAGTGCCAATCTGCGCCATCACCACGTTCTTGCCGACCGCAGGCTGCGTACCGAGCCAACCCAGCACGAAAAAGCAGACGACGAACACTGCCAGCGCTGACTTGTACATCCAACCGCGGTATCGAATCGACTTGACCGGTGAGCGGTCCAGCCACGGCAGAAAGAAGAACACCATGATCGAAAGACCCATAAAGATTACGCCCCAGACCTTTGCGTCGAGACCGAGAAAAGCCACGGTGTTTGCGCGCAGAATCGAATAGTACGGCGTGAAGTACCACAAGGGCACGATCTCCGACGGCGTCTGCAGCACATTCGCCGGCGTGAAGTTGTCGTGTTCGAGGAACCAGCCACCCATTTCCGGGGCGAAGAACATGATGGCCGCGAACACGATCAGAAACACGGTCACACCAACGATATCCTTGACGGTGTAATAGGGATGGAACGGAATTCCGTCCACCGGGATCCCGTCGGGCCCTTTGTTCTCCTTGATTTCGATGCCGTCCGGATTATTGGAGCCCACTTTGTGCAAGGCGACGATGTGCAGAAACACCAAGGCCACCAGCACCAGCGGCACCGCAATCACATGGAAGGCGAAAAAGCGATTCAGCGTCGCATCGGAGACGACGAAGTCACCGCGGATCCATTCGGACAGCGACGGACCGACGCCAGGAATCGCGTCGAACAAGTTAATGATCACCTGGGCGCCCCAGTAGGACATATTGCCCCAAGGCAACAGGTAACCCATAAACGCTTCCGCCATCAAGGCAACAAAAATTATTACGCCGATAATCCAGACCAGCTCACGGGGGCCGCGGTACGATCCATACAACAATGCCCGGAACATATGCAGGTAAACGACGATAAAGAATGCGGACGCGCCGGTCGAATGCATGTAGCGAATCAGCCAGCCCCACGGCACGTCGCGCATGATGTACTCCACCGAGGCGAACGCCAGTGCCGTATCCGGCTTGTAGTGCATGGTAAGGAAAATGCCGGTGACAATCTGCAGCACCAACACCAGCAGTGCCAATGAACCGAAGTAGTACCAGAAATTAAAGTTCTTGGGCGCGTAATACTCCGCCAGATGCTCATTCCAGGCCTTGATCAACGGGAAGCGCGCATCGACCCATTCAAGCAGTTTCTGCATCACGCGACTCCTTCTTTCGGATCGACGCCCACGATCAGTACGCCGCTATCGCTGATTGAGTGTGGCGGCACTGGCAAGTTGGTCGGCGCGGGCATGTTTTTGAAAACGCGACCCGCAAGGTCGAACCTGGAGCCGTGGCAGGGACAGTAGAAGCCGCCCTTCCAATCGGCGTCCATACCCTCACCGGCACCCGGCTTAAGCTTCTTCACCGGCGAACAACCCAGGTGAGTACAAATTCCGACCAGGACGATCACTTCGGGATTCATGCCGCGTGTCTTCGGATCCACATAGCCCGGTTGCTCACTGGCCTCCGAATTGGGATCGGCGATTTTGTCGGCGAGCGTGTCGAGGCTGGCCAACATCTCCGGCGTCCGGTGCAGCACCCATACCGGTTTGCCGCGCCACTCGACGGTGAGCATCTGGCCGGGCTCGATCTTGCTGATGTCCACCTCTACCGGGGCACCCGCCGCCTTGGCGCGCGCGCTTGGCATCATACTCATTACGAACGGCGCCGCCGCGAAGCCGACACCAACGGCACCAACGCCCGTGGTGATGGCGAGGATGCGCCTTCTGCCTTTATCTATCACTTCATTGCCCATGGGTTACCCTTCGTGCTGACCGAAATTTTTGCTGCTACACAATGCGATTCTGGGTGGTATCGGGAACGGACTGAATCGAATGCGGATCAAGCGTATAGTTGGGTTCAAGATGTGTTTGTTCGCCTATTTCCCAGCCCAATTCCCAGCAAATTGCTCGGAAAATAGACGCGGCATTATATCAGATCGCGTCGCGCGGATGGAAAACGGTCGTCGAATTCCGAGGCGTGCCTTGAAAACCGCCGGCTATGCCCCAAGTTTCGAGCTTGGGGCCGCCATTTATCCGCGCGCGGCGGCCCGGGTTCAGTGTCGTGGATGAGGGTATTAGGCTACATTATGGACGTTAAGGGCTTGTTCGGGTTTGTCTTTCGCTCAGCGGTAGTGGGATTGGTCGCCGCCGGCATCGTGTTGCTGCTGCGCGCCACTGGCGGCGGCGACCCGCAGGCTACGCTCGAGATTCGCGAGGCCCATGCCCGCACACCCGGCACCATGGCGAGCGGTCCGGTGTCTTACGCGGATGCTGTCGCGGCGGCGGCGCCGGCGGTGGTCAACATCAACACCGCCAAGACCGTGACCCTGCAGGCGCATCCGTTTTACGACGATCCGTTCTTCCGCCAGTTCTTCGGTGACATGATCCTGGGCCGGGACGCGCCGCGCAAGCGGGTCGAGAACAGCCTGGGCTCGGGCGTGATCGTCAGTCCACAAGGACTCATCCTGACCAACCATCATGTGGTCCGTGGCGCCGACGAGATCAGCGTCTCTTTACAGGATGGCCGCCAGAGCCAGGCAACCGTCATCGGCACCGACCCGGAGACCGACCTCGCCGTACTACGCATCGAAATGGAAAATCTGCCGGCGATCACGCTGGGGGATTCCGACAGCATTCGGGTCGGTGATGTCAGTCTCGCGATCGGTAACCCGTTCGGCGTGGGTCAGACCGTTACCATCGGCATCGTCAGCGCGACCGGTCGCGACCAACTGGGTATCAACACCTTCGAGAATTTCATACAGACTGACGCGGCGATTAATCCGGGAAATTCCGGCGGTGCCTTGATTGATGCGCTCGGCAATCTCGTTGGAATCAATACCGCGATATTCTCCCGCAGCGGCGGCTCCCAGGGGATCGGATTCGCGATTCCGATCAACATGGCGCGCGATGTCATGCAACAGATCGTTGCGCACGGCCGACCAATACGCGGCTGGTTGGGTTTCGAAGGCCAGGAACTCACGCCACGGCTGGCCAAGGCGCTTGAGATTGAAGACACGCGCGGTCTGATCATCACCGGCGTGGTGCGCGGCGGTCCCGCGCACGAAGCCAAGATCAACCCCGGCGACGTCCTGGTCGAAGTCGATGGCGAGCCAATTGATAGTGCGCGCAGCGCATTGCAGATGATCTCCAGCCGTAAACCCGGTGCCGCCGTGAAACTTACGATCGTACGCGACGGGCGAACATTCGAGACCGAGGCGATCGCGATCAATCGCCCCTCGCAGTTTACCGGCACTCAGCTGCGCTAGCCGCAGGCGGCTTAGCAACCGGCTGCGGCGTCGGCATACACGTATCTCTAATGCACGAGCGCTACTGATATGCTGGAGTCTTCCCTTCAGCTCGGCCGTGTACTCGGTATCCGGGTTGGGATTCACTACACCTGGTTCATTATCTTTGCGCTGATCAGCGTATCGCTGGCCAATCATTTCCAGGCCACCGAACCGGATTGGAGTATCGGCGCTGCGTGGGTCACGGCAATCATCACCGCACTCCTGTTCTTCGCCAGCATCGTGCTGCATGAACTGGGGCATAGCGTCGTGGCGCTGGCACACGGCGTCCCGGTGCAATCAATCACGCTGTTTATTTTCGGCGGCGTCGCCCAGCTCGGTCGCGACACCGACAGTCCGCGCGCAGAGTTCCAGATTGCCATCGCCGGTCCCATTGTCAGCTTCGCACTGGCGCTGATTTTTCACCTGCTCAGTGGGTTATTCGGCTACTTCAATGAACAGGCGGGTGTCGCCCTCGCGTGGCTGCGCTACATCAATCTGGTCGTCGCGATTTTTAACCTGATTCCCGGCTTTCCCCTCGACGGCGGCCGCGTGTTCCGGGCCATCGTGTGGGGCATTACCAAGAACGCACAGACCGGCATGCGTTGGGCCGCGGCCTCCGGCAAGCTGGTAGCCTATGCCCTGATCGGCCTCGGCATTCTAATAATCCTGCAGACCGGTCGACTGATCGACGGCATGTGGATGGCGCTGATCGGGTGGTTTCTGCTCGTCGCGGCGGAAGCCAGCGCACGCCAGTTTACCCTCGAGCACCTCACCCGCGGCGAGAAAGCGCGCGATATCATGCGTCCCGACGTACCGCTGGTGGATGCCGGCCTCAGCATCCAGGCATGGCTCGACGATCATGTGCTGGCGCTGAACGAACGGGCGTTTCTGACTCAGGATCAGGGCAAGGTCATCGGCCTGGTGTCGCTGAGCGACGTGCACAAGGTCGCGCGCGACAAATGGAATACGACATCGCTGCGCGAGATCATGACCGGGCTTACCGCGTTACACGCCGTCACGGCGGATGACAGTTTGCTGGATATCATGCAGATCATGGAGCGACACCGGGTGAACCAGGTACCGGTCCTTGGTGATGGCGAGGTACTCGGCTGGATCGATCGCGACCGCCTGCTGCGCGCGCTACGTATCCACGCCGAACTGGAAAGATAAGCACGCGGCACCGACGCGCGACCGTTACATGGGGCAGACGATCTCCCCGAGCTGGCGCGACAGATACATATTCTCTTCACGCCCGATGGGCACCTCCAAAATCACCGGCACGGTTTGCTCCAGGGCCCACTTCAATGCCGGCCCAAGTTCGTCGGCCGCACTGATGCGATCACCTTTGCAGCCAAATGCCTCCGCCAGCCGGACCCAGTCAGGATTACCGAAGTCCACCGCATGGGAGGTTCCGTAGCGGTTACGCTGCTTCCAATCGATCAATCCATAGCGTCCATCGGACCACACCAGGAGTACGAATGGCGTATCCAGGCGCACGGCGGTTTCCAGCTCCTGAATATTCATCAAGGCCCCGCCGTCGCCGGCGATCGCCAGAATATTCCGTTCCGGGTGTACCAGTTTAGCCGCGATGGCGCCGGGCAACGCGATACCCATGGTCGCGAAGCCATTCGAAATGATACAGGTGTTCGGCTCGATGGTCGGAAACATGCGCGCTATCCAGATCTTGTGCGCACCGACGTCGGAAATCAAAATATCTTCCGGCGCCAGGGCTTTACGTACCTCAAGGAGTACGCGCTGGGGACGCATGGGAAACGTCTGGTCGTCGGTAAATCCGCGCAGCTCCTGATTCACCAGGCCGTGCAATTTATGGATCGGGCCGTCCGGCCATGGCTCCAGCTGTTCCATGATCTGCGACAAGGCGACGCGGCAATCACCGGTGACTTCCTGTGCCGGCATATAGTTCGCATCCACTTCCGCCGGCTTCTGGTCAACGTGCAACACCTTGATGCGTTTTTCCGGATTCCAGTTCGCCGGTGCGTACTCGATCAGGTCGTAACCAATACAGATCACCAGATCGGCGCGGTCGAAGCCGCAGTTCACATGATCCCGTGCCTGTAAACCCAAAGTGCCGATGGAAAGAGGATGGTCATAGGAGATCGCGCCCTTGCCCATGAATGTTTTCGCCACCGGGATATTCAGCGCTTCGGCGAAGCGCTGCAGGTAGCCGTAGCTGTGCCCGCGGATCACACCGTTGCCGGCAAGAATCAACGGGTGCTTGGCGGTTTTGAGTAACGCCACCGCGGCGTCGATCTGGCTCTGGCGCGCCACGTGCGCCTTGGGATCGGTGGGGTCAAGCGGCACGATGTCTGCGGGCACCGGCTCCAGTGCCACGTCTTCCGGCAGATCCAGGTGAGTCGCACCGGGCTGCTCCTGCTGGGCAAAACGAAACGCGCTGCGCACCGCTTCCGCCACCGTCACGGGCCGCTTGATTTGCATATTCCATTTGGTAACGGGCTCGAACAGGGACACCAGATCGAGGTATTGATGAGATTCCTTGTGCGTGCGGTCGAGACTCGCCTGGCCGGTGATGGCGACCAGGGGCGCCCTGTCGCTGTCGGCATCGGCGACACCGGTCACCAGATTGGTAGCGCCGGGACCCAGGGTAGCGAGACAGACACCGGCACGACCGGTGAGCCGACCGCTGACATCGGCCATAAAGGCCGCGCCTTGTTCGTGCCGCGTGATTACGAGTTCGAGACCGCCCTCCTCCATCGCCGCCATCAGGTCCATGATTTCCTCGCCCGGCAGGGCGAACACGCGCGTAACGCCTTCGTTCTTGAGGCAAGCGGTAAGTGCTTCAGCAGTATTCATCACAACTGCTCCCGGGACAGATTCGGCCCGATCCCACGACGCCGGACCGGACACCCTACACACAAGTATATGCGTTGGTATCCCATCATGCTGGAAACGGATTATGTCGCGCGAAGGCGTCCTCGGTAATGGTCTACCGGAGACAGGAAGACTACCGGTTAGCGCGTAACCTCGGGGCTAACGATGGTACGTCCAGAGATCCTGACCGTCCTTGCGACGATCATCACCGGTACGCCGATCCGGCCGCGCGGGTTCCCAGCGTACACTGGCGCGCCGGTCGACGCGTGCCCGTCGCTGCTTGCGCCGGCACTCGGGGCCGGTGTAGTTGCCTGCTGCTATTTGTGCCAAGCTGCCTCTCCCCAAAAAGACAGATGTCGAAGATGTCAGGGCCGCGTCATCGCCGCGACCGACAGCCTATTTTCTTAATTTGCACGCAGCCCTGTCAAGATCGGCCCGGCCGCCGCCTAATGTTCATACTCCCAGATGTCGCGGTTGGTCTTGCGGCGGTCCTTGCCGGAACGTCGATCCGGCTTGTCAGGCTCCCAGCGCACGGTCTTGCGCCGGTCGGGGGTGACCCGGCGCTCACCCTTGCGCCGCTCTGGCCCGGTATAGTTACCGCTGGACTCGTCATCACTCATTAGCCGAAGACCTTGGTGTTATTCGCACATTTTGCGTGCATTTTTTAGTCTTTGCCACAGCGTCCGGGGTGTCAAGGCGGGTCGCGCGAGATTAAGCGGGTTGGGTGCCCAGGCGGCACGCGGGACAATCCGATGGCACGTCGAGAAACACCAGAAGACCCGCAAGGCCTTAGGGTGCGAAGGTCATGGCGCGAATGTGGGTCGCCAGCCAGAAGCTGTTTTCCGCCAGTTGGCGATGTCCGCTGTTGAGGGCGGCCAAGGCCGTGTCGCGCAGTGCGGCGTCACCGGTGTGTGCGGCCAGCCGCAGACTCGCGGCGGCGATCACGCCGGAGGGTGAGGGCATGGGACCATCGAAGATCGCGTCCTTGGTCGGCTCCGCCCCGATGAGGCTTTGCTCGCCGTAGCGCCACCCCTTGGCGCCGTAGAATCGCGCCCACGCCTGCGTTAACACTTGCTTTGCCGCGGCATAGTCCGGCTTGGCACCGGTCAAGCTTGCCCAGGCCAGGAGACCCTCCGCCACATAGGCATAGTCCTCGACCGAGACCTGGCCGATGGCACGCCCACGACGCGCATCCACGGCGCGCTGCAGCGCTTTGCCGTCCCACAGCGTATGCATCAGATAATCGCGTATGCCTGCGGCCGCGGCCCGGTAACGTGGCTCACCGGTCACGCGTGCGGCATCGGCAAAAGCAGCCAGTGCCAGTCCATTCCACCCGGCAAGCCGCTTGCCGTCCACCGGCAGTAGGCGCTTGGCACGCGCCGCGCGCGCTTTTTGATTCGCGCTGGTGCCCAACTTGGTGACCGTAACCGGATCCAGTTTCAATGCGCGTGCGATCTCCTGCGGCGACAATCCTTTAAGCGGCAGATAACCGTCATCGAAGGGTGGTGCGTCTACCATGGACCAACTGCGCATGAACACGGCCTTCTCATCGGCGGACAAAGTCTCCGTGAGTTGCGCCCGATCCCAAAGGTAGTAGCCCCCTTCCACACCTTTGTCATCCAGCGCGGACAGGGATGCGACAAACGCGCCGGACGCATCGCGCATTGCGGCGAGCATGAAATCCAGTGTCTCACTGGCGATCGTACGATAGGCCTCGTGCGCGAAGACTTTGGCCGCGCGCATATACAGCCGTGCAAGCTGCGCGTTGTCGTAGAGCATCTTTTCGAAGTGCGGCGTCCGCCATTGTGGATCGACACAGTAACGAAAGAAACCGCCGCCAAGATGATCGTAGAGGCCCTGCGCGGCCATTTGATCCAGCGTCAGACGCAGGAACTCGCCGAGCTGCTTGTCCTGGGCGCGTGCGTATTCATCCAGTAGCAACTCGAGCTGTGGCGCGGAGGGAAACTTCGACTGTTCGCCGAAACCGCCGTTCAGGACGTCGGCCTGGGCCAGCGCCTGGGCGACGACACTGTGCCGATATTTTGCCACCTGCTTGGGATCGAGTGTGGGCTTACCCGGGCCGTCGGCACCACTGGCCTCGTGCCGAGCCAACGCCACCAGACCCGCGGCGTCATCCTTCCAGAGCTCATTGAGCCGCGCGATGATCCCCTTGAACTGGTCAGGCGGCACATACAACACCGCGTATAACGGATCGCCCTGCGGTGTTACAAACACATTCAACGGCCAACCCGCCGCACCGCGGGTCGCCTCCGCGAACTCGATCATACGGGCATCCAGTGTCGGCTCCAGCTCACGGTCGATCTTGACGGGAATGAAGTGCTTATTAAGGAGCGCCGCGATCTCCGGGTTCTTGTAACTCTCCTGTTGCATCACATGACACCAGTGACAGGAGAAATAACCAATGGACAGATAGATCAGTTTATTCTCCCGCGCCGCCAGCTCCACCACATTCTTGTTCCAGTCCTGCCACGCGACCGGGTCGTCACCGTGCAACGCAAGATAGGGTGAGGCGTGTTCCTTGAGCTGGTTCGACAAAGCGAACGCCGCTGGCGCCGCCAAGCAGAGAACAAGGCCCAGCAATCCGCACCAACGCGCCGGTTGCGTGCGCAGCGTATTTCGGCGTCTGAGACTCCTGGTCAATATCTCATCCTCATCGGGTTACGTGGGGCAGCAAAAAACTTGCCGGGCATCAGATACTAAGACGCCCGCAGACGTTAATTTCTTCCGTCTGCGGTGCCGGGCTCAAGACTCATCGTTACCGATGTCCCGTGCGGCCTGGTCCAGTTCCGCTTCCATCTCTTTCTCACTGAGTTCACGGTAGTCTTCATCATCCGGCACCGCGTCCGCCGACGGCAGGCGACGGGCGAAAAATAACCCGACCTCGAAGAGCAGTAACATGGGTATCGCGAGCAGCGTCTGCGAAATTATGTCCGGCGGTGTGATCAACATGGCAAACACAAAGGTCCATACCACGACATAGGGGCGCTTCCTGGCGAGGGAATCCGGCTGCACCGCGCCGGCCTTGGTCAAGAGTACGATGGCGATTGGTACCTCGAAGGCAATACCGAAGGCGAAGAACAATCCAAACACAAAACTCAGATAGGCGCGGATGTCGGTCATGACCTGCACGCCTTCCGGCGCGGCGGCGGTGAAGAAACCGAACGCCAACGGAAACACCACGAAGTAGGCAAACGCCATGCCCAGATAAAACAGCACCGTGCTGGAGACGATGAGTGGCCAGACCAAACGGCGTTCGTGTTTATACAGGCCCGGGGCAATAAAGGCCCAGACCTGGTAGAGCAGGAACGGGATCGCCAGGATGATGGATACCCAGAGTGTCAACTTGATGGGTGTGAGAAAGGGCGACGCTACTTCGGTGGCGATCATGCTGGCACCCGGCGGCAGTGCCGACATCAATGGGCGGGCGATGAGCACATAGATGTCCTGGGCGAAATAGACCAGGGCCACAAACACCGCGCCGATGGCATAGACGGAATACAGCAGTCGATTGCGCAGCTCGATCAGGTGACTGACGAACGGTGCGGTTGCAGAACCGGAAGCTTTCGCCTTGGCCATGGGCTAACTCACGGTTTGACGTGCGCGTCCGCCTGCACACTGTCGTTGGTGGACGTTTCAGCATCGTCTTCGCCGGATGACTCGCCGGCATCGGGCAGGGACTCCGTGTCAGCCGCCGCCGGGGCGGTGGCAGACGCGTCCCCCAGTCCCTGGTCGATCTCGCGCATCAGTGTGCGTGACGAATCCTGCAGTACTTCCCGCGTCTGTGCCAGCTCGCTGTGCAGTTTGCGAAACTCGGCAAGATCCTCGGACTCGATTTCCTCTTTCAGGTCCGCCTTCACGCTGTCGATGAAGTGACGTGCACGGCCCATCCAGCGACCGGCGGTGCGTGCCACCTCGGGCAGGCGCTCCGGGCCCAAAACCACGAGCGCGATCACCACGATGACCGCAATTTCCCAGAATCCGATGTCGAACATAGGACTGCCGCCGCGAGCGGGCGCCGAAGCCTAGACCTTTTCCTTGCGCTTGGAGGTCACCTCACCCTCGATGACCCGACCCTCGTCCTGCTCGTCGGTTTGCTCACCGCCCTCCGCCGTTTCGTCGCCGGGCTTTTCACCCTCTTTCATTGCGCCCTTGAAGTTCTTGATCGCACTACCGACATCGCCACCCATGTTGCGTAACTTCTTCGTGCCGAAGATCAACAACACAATGACGAGAACAATGAGTAATTGCCAGATGCTTATTCCACCCATATCGTGACTCCGATTAGTCTAATACTTTGCCATTGACGCGCAGCGTTCCCGTATCGGGGCGGCTGCACGCCATATTAATCAGGACTTTTCACGTCCGGCCTTCTCGGTCAACCCGGAAACGCCAAAACGCCGGTCCAGTTCCGCCAACACCTGCTCCGGACCGAGACCCTGTTGCGCCAACATCACCAGAGTATGAAACCACAAATCAGCGGTCTCATGGATGACCTGTTGGGCATCCCCCTGCTTGGCGGCGAGCACGGTTTCGGTCGCCTCTTCACCGATCTTCTTGAGGATCGCATCGAGGCCCTTGGCGTAAAGCTTCGCCACATAGGACGACTCCGGATCAGCCCCTTTGCGCTGTTCCAGGATTGCGGCCAGCCGCTCAAGAATTTCACCCGCAGATGCGTTCATTTGTTCCCGTAGATCTCCTCTTCGCTCTTGATCACCGGCTCCACGGCGGTCCAGTCATCTGCCTGCAACTGCTGGAAGAAACAATGGTGCCGCCCGGTGTGACAGGCAATGCCGCCCTTCTGTTCAACGGTCAATAAGACCGTATCATTGTCACAATCGAGACGAATATCCTTGATGAGCTGCTCATGCCCGGATTCCTCACCCTTGCGCCACAGCTTGGCGCGCGAGCGCGACCAATATACGGCACGGCCCTCGGCGGCGGTGGCCGCCAGGGCCTCGCGGTTCATCCAGGCCATCATGAGCACGATCCCGGTACCGGCCTCCTGGGCGATCACCGGCACCAGGCCGTCCGCGTTCCAATTTACCTTGTCGAGCCACTCTCGAGCCATGTTGCCTTTCCACCGGCCCACCGCACGTTACGCGACGGCCTTTACCAACCACAATTATTCTAGAGTCTGACCTCGATGCCGGCCTGCGCCATGCGCTGTTTGGCCTCTTGCACCGTATATTCCCCGAAATGGAAGATGCTCGCCGCGAGCACGGCGTCCGCGTGCCCGTCGCGTATCCCATCCACCAGATGATCCAGATTGCCGACCCCGCCGGAGGCGATTACGGGGATCGTCACGCCGTCACAGATCGTGCGCGTCAGCGCGAGATCGAAGCCCTCGCGGGTGCCGTCCCGATCCATACTGGTCAGCAGCAGTTCACCGGCACCGAAATCCGTCATCTGCTTCGCCCACGCCACCGCATCGAGCCCGGTGGGCTTACGGCCGCCGTGGGTAAAGATCTCCCAGCGCGGCGCCGGCCCATTGTCCACCTGTTTGGCGTCGATCGCCACCACAATACACTGGGAGCCGAAATGATTCGCCGCCTCGCGGACGAATTCCGGATTCGCCACCGCGGCGGTATTGATTGCGACCTTGTCGGCGCCGGCATGCAGCATGCGATGGACATCCTCCAATTGGCGAATTCCGCCGCCCACGGTCAGCGGTATGAACACCTCGCCGGCCACCTGCTCGACCACGTGCACCATGGTCTCCCGATTATCGGAACTGGCGGTGATATCGAGAAACGTGATCTCGTCCGCGCCCTGTTCGTCGTAACGCCGTGCGACCTCGACCGGATCACCGGCATCGCGGATATCGACGAAACGCACGCCCTTGACGACGCGTCCGTTGTCGACATCCAGACAGGGGATGATGCGTTTGGCAAGCGACATGATGGCATTCCGGTTGACGGGATTCGATGCGGGTCGCGGGCCCGCCATGCGAACCGCGCGTCGCCATCAGATCCTAGGCTGGAGAAATCTCATCGGCGAGTTTCTGCGCCTCGCGAAAGTCGAGGGTGCCCTCGTAGATTGCGCGCCCGGTAATCGCACCCACGATGCCCGGTTCATCCGCCGCGCACAAGTTGCGGATATCGTCCAGGCTGGTGATGCCGCCGGAGGCGATAACCGGTATACGCACGGCTTCGGCGAGCTTGACCGTCGCATCCACATTCATGCCTTCCATCATCCCATCGCGAGAGATATCGGTATATACAATCGCTTCGACACCATCGTTCTCGAAATGTTGCGCCAGATCGATGACATCATGTCCGGACAATTTCGACCACCCATCGATGGCGACCTTCCCATCCTTGGCGTCGAGCCCCACGATGATATGCCTGGGAAACTCGGTGCACATGTCGCTGACAAAATGAGGTGCGTTCACCGCCTTGGTGCCCAGTATGGTGTAACTGACACCCGCCTCGAGGTAGACCTCGATGGTCTCTTCGTCGCGAATGCCGCCACCGACCTGGATCGGCAGGTCCGGGTACTTCTCCGTAATCTTGCGTATCAGCTCCGCGTTGACCGGCTTGCCGGCCGCGGCGCCGTCGAGATCCACGATGTGCAGACGTCGGGCACCGGCCTCGACCCAGCGATCTGCCGCCGTCACGGGATCGTTGGAAAATACGGTTTCGTCGTCCATACGTCCCTGGCGTAGACGCACACACTTGCCGCCTTTAATGTCGATCGCAGGAATAACTAACATACCGATCTGGTCCTTTGGGATTTACTGGATGGTTTGTGAAGATACACTCATGGTCAGGCTGGGGGAGTTCGCGCGAACACCTCGGCTCACACGCGGCGTCCCATAAGCTTAGCTCAGGGACTGGATCCATCCCAGGCGACGAAGTTTTTCAGTAGCCTTAATCCCGAATGCTGGCTCTTTTCCGGATGGAACTGCACAGCAAAGATATTGTCTCGTGCGGCGGCGGATGTAAAGCGTATCCCATATTCGGTTTCGCCCGCGACTTCGTCCCGGTCATCACTCGCGGCATAGTAGCTGTGGACGAAATAGAAACGGGAATCCGCGGGGATACCGTCCCACAAGGGGTGGGCGCGCATCTGGATCACCTGATTCCAGCCCATGTGGGGGATCTTCAGTAACTGACCGGTCAGCGGATCGTGCATGGACCCGGCAGTCGGGCCCGCCTCGGCAGTGGCAAAACTGCGCACCGACCCGGCCAACACACCCAGACCCGGGGTCCCGCCATCCTCTTCACTGTGGTCGTAGAGCACCTGCAGACCGAGACAGATGCCGAGCACCGGCTTGTTCGCCACCGCCTCGCGCAAGGCCGCACGCAGGCCTCGCGCATCCAGGGCCTGCACCCAACTGCCGATGGCACCCTGGCCTGGAAACACCACGTGATCCGCCGACGCCACCGTATCCGGATCGGACGTAACGATGACCGTCGCGGCGGGGGCGACGTGTTCGAGGGCCTTGTGTACCGAGTGCAGATTCCCGGTACCCACATCCACAATGACAACCTTACTCATCGGAGATTATTCGCTGCTGGCGGCGCCTGGATCGCAAGCGATCCGGGTCCTGTCCAAGTACCTGCTCAGAGACTGCCTTTGGTGGAAGGAACCTGCCCTGCCATCCTGGCGTCCCGCTCGACCGCGATCCGCAAGGCGCGGCCAAAGGCCTTGAAGATGGTCTCCGCGATGTGGTGCGCATTGGCGCCACGGATGGAATCGATGTGAATGGTGGCGAGGGCGTGATTACAAAAGCCCTGGAAAAACTCGTGCACCAGATCCACGTCGAACTCGCCGACCCGGGCACGCGGAAACGCGACCGAGTATTCCAGCCCCGGCCGGCCCGAGAGATCGATCACGACCCGGCTGAGCGCCTCATCCAGCGGCACATAGGCGTGACCATAGCGGCGGATGCCTTGCTTGTCCCCGGCGGCTTTGGCCAGGGCCTGGCCGATGGCGATGCCGATATCCTCAACCGTGTGGTGCGCGTCGATGTGCAGATCGCCCTTGGCCTCTACGTCCAGATCGATCATCCCGTGGCGGGCGATCTGATCCAGCATGTGCTCAAGAAAGCTCACCCCGGTATCGAGGCGACAGCGGCCACTGCCATCCAGGTTGATGGTCACGGCAATCTTGGTTTCGCGCGTATCGCGATTGACGCTGGCGACGCGGTCACTCATTTACTTCACCACCTGAAGATTCAATTGCATACATCTTACCAGACCAGAGGATTTTTTTGTCGTCACCGGCCGCCGAATCATGGGTTGATGGCTGCACGCAGCGCCGCCAGGAACGCGTCGTTCTCTTCCGGCCGGCCGACGGTGATGCGCAGACAGTTCGACAGCGCCGTGCCCGGTTGATGCAGCAACTTAACCAGGATGCCACGGTCGCGCAGCCGGACAAAGACCGTCTCTGCGCGGCCTTCCGGCAAGCGCAGCAAGACGAAGTTCGCCTGCGTCGGAAACACAGTGACACCGTCGAGTGTGCCAAGCGCACTCAGCAGCCGCGTGCGCTCGCGACGAATACTTGCCACTTGCTCATCAAGCATGTCGCGCTGTTCCAGGGCGAACTCCGCGCTCACCTGGGTCAAGGTATTGATGTTGTAGGGCAGACGCACCTTATCCAGCTCTCGAATCCACGCCGGCGGGCCCGCGAGCATGCCCAAACGCAGGCCGGCCAGGCCCAGCTTGGAGACGGTACGCATCACCAGGAGATTGTCGAACTCACCCAGGCGCGACATATAGCTGGCGTCGGCGAAAGCATGATAGGCCTCATCCACGATCACCAACCCGTCGGCCACGCGGATGATCTCGTCGACGGTCGCGGCGTCAAACAAATTGCCGGTTGGGTTATTCGGATAGGCGAGAAAAATCAGCGCTGGCTGAGTGCGTGCTACCGCCTCCAGCATCATTTCCGCATCCAGCTCGAAATCGGCTCCCAGCGGCACCCCGACGAACTCGAGACCGGTCAGTTTGGCGATGATCTCGTACATCACAAACGTCGGTACCGGCGCCAGTACCCGGTGCGACGGACCGGCGAGGGCAAGCTGCAGCACCTGAATCAGCTCGTCGGAACCGTTACCCAGCAGGATATCCATCCCCGCCGGCACATCCATGTACTCTCGCAGGCGGTCTTGCAGACGGGGTGCCGCGGCATCCGGATAGCGGTTGACCGATACCTCGCGCAGGCATTCGAGCCAGGCCTGCACCACCGGCTCCGGCCAGGTATAGGGATTTTCCATGGCGTCGAGCTTGATCAATCCAGCGGCATCCGGCACATGGTAGGCGTGCAGGCTACGCAGCTGCGGTCGAATCCAACGTTCGATGCGTTGCGCGAGAGAGGTCTTGGAATCGTCTGGCGAGGTCATCGCAGTCTACGCCGGTCATCGCGACCGACGGGTATGGGCATCCAGGTGCGCTAAGTCTTGCCGATGCGCAACTCAGCGGATCGGGCGTGCGCGGTCAGCCGTTCGGCACGCGCCAGAATCGAGGCGGTACGGCCCAATTCGGCAGCGGCCTGCTGCGAACACATGATCAGACTGGTGCGTTTCTGGAAGTCGTAGACGCCCAACGGCGAACTGAAACGCGCCGTACCCGACGTCGGCAGGGTGTGATTCGGTCCGGCACAATAATCGCCCAACACCTCAGTAGTATAGGGCCCGATAAAAATCGCGCCCGCATGACGAATTCGCGCTGCCATCTCGCGTGGTTGATCGACGAACAACTCGAGATGTTCGGGCGCTATGCGATTGGTCACCGTCACGGCTTCGTCGATGTCCGCCACCGTGATTATGGCGCCCTGCCCCTTGAGCGACGCCTGGATAATTTCCTTGCGCTCCATATCCGGCAACAAACGCTCCATCGAGACCATGACCTGCGCGGCGTAGTCCGCGTCGGTGCTGATCAATATCGACTGCGCGAGTTCGTCATGCTCGGCCTGGGAAAACAGGTCCATGGCAACCCAATCCGGGTCGACGCTGCCGTCGCAGACCACCACCACCTCGGAAGGCCCGGCGATCATATCGATGCCCACGGTGCCGAAGACCATGCGCTTGGCCGTGGCCACATAGACATTGCCCGGACCGACAATCTTGTCCACCGCGGGGACGGTTTCCGTGCCAAAGGCGAGTGCGGCGATCGCTTGCGCACCACCGACGGTAAACACCCGGTCGACGCCGCTCAGGGCGGCGGCGGCCAGTACCGCGTCGTTGGTCTCGCCGTTCGGTGTCGGCACCACCATGATCAATTCGCCCACGCCAGCAACTTTGGCCGGGATCGCAGTCATCAGAACGGTAGAAGGATAGGCCGCTTTGCCGCCGGGAACGTACAGACCGACCCGATCCAGCGCCGTGACCTGTTGCCCCAGCAGCGTGCCGTCCGGCTCGGTATATTCCCAGGAATCCTGTTTCTGCCGTTCGTGATAGGCGCGGATCCGCTCGGCGGACCGCTCCAGGGCGCCGCGCTCTTCTTCCGACAAGGCCGTGATGGCCGCCGCAAGCCGTTCCAGCGGCAACTCGAGATCCGCCGCCTGCGCGACCGTCAGCCGGTCGAAGCGCGCCGCGTACTCAATCAACGCGGCATCGCCGCGCGCGCGGATCTGCTCGATCACTTCGCGTACCACCGTCTCCACCGCCGGATCGGGGGCGGCGCTGCGTTGTAACAAATCATCCAGTCGCGCACCGAAATCTGCGTCCGCCGAACTCATCTGCTGGATCTCAAGCGGCACGCTCGGCACTCCCTTTGACCGCGCCGCGCAGTTGCTCAACCATGGCGCGTATCGCATCGTATTTCATGCGCATTGCCGCTTTGTTAGCCACCAGGCGCGAGCTGATATCGGCGATCTGTTCGATTTCCACCAGGCCGTTGGCGCGCAGCGTATTGCCGGTATCGACCAGGTCCACGATGCGGTCCGCCAGCCCGACCAGGGGGGCCAGCTCCATGGAACCATACAGTTTGATGATCTCGGTCTGTATGCCTTTGGCGGCAAAGTGGCGGCGCGTCGTGTTGACATATTTCGTGGCGATACGCAGATGCCGCCAATCCTCCGGATCGTCCTGCTCGGCGAGCGCGCGTGGCTCCGCGACCATCATGCGGCAACGCGAAATCTTGAGGTCGAGCAATTCGTAGAGACCGCGACCCTCGAACTCCATGAGCACATCCTTGCCGACGACACCCAGGTCCGCAGCGCCGAATTGCACATAGGTGGGAACATCGGTTGCGCGAATGACCACCAGGCGTACATTTGACTGGTTGGTCGGCAGGATGAGTTTACGGCTTTCGTTCGGATCCTCGGCCGGTGTAATACCGGTCGCCGCGAGCAGCGGCAAGGTTTCCTTCAGTATCCGGCCCTTGGATACGGCGATGGTAAGCGTATCGGTCACCGCTCTAATCCCCGGCGGCCGCCGCCCGCATCGCCGGCGCCGGATAATCCGCCACTCGCCGAATACGCGCACCGAGTTGCGACAGCTTCTCTTCGAGACACTCATAGCCACGATCGATGTGATAGATCCGATCGATAACGGTGTCCGACTCGGCCACCAGGCCGGCGAGGGCCAGGCACGCGGAAGCGCGCAGGTCCGTCGCCATGACCGGCGCGCCGCGCAGCTTTTCGACGCCACGAATAATCGCGGTGTTGCCTTGCATTTCGATATCTGCGCCCATGCGCTGCAGTTCGTGAACGTGCATGAATCGATTCTCGAATACGGTTTCGGTTACGGTTCCAGTCCCTTCGGCGATACTGTTCAACACGACGAATTGTGCCTGCATGTCGGTCGGAAACGCCGGATAAGGCGCCGTGCGTACGTTCACGGAGCGCGGCCGTTCACCTTTCATGTCCAGATGCACCCAATCCGGACCGGTCTCCACATGTGCGCCTGCCTCACGGAGCTTCTCGATCACCGACTCGGCAAGATCGGGACGCGCATTGCGTAGCCTCACGTCACCGCCGCTAAGCGCCGCGGCTACCAGATAGGTGCCGGTCTCAATACGATCCGGAATGATTCGATGCTCCGCGCCGGAAAGCTTTTCCACGCCCTCGATGGTGATCTCGGCAGTACCCGCGCCCTTGATCCTGGCGCCCATGGCGATCAGGCAATTCGCCAGATCCACTACTTCGGGTTCGCGCGCCGCATTCTCGATGACCGTGGTGCCCTGGGCGAGCGTCGCCGCCATCATCAGGTTCTCGGTGCCAGTGACCGAACTGATGTCGAGAAAGATGCGCGCGCCGTGCAGCCGCTTGGCGCGTGCCTTGATATAGCCATCCTTGATATCAATCTCCGCACCCATCGCCTGCAGACCCTTGATGTGCAAATTGACCGGGCGCGACCCGATCGCACAGCCACCGGGCATCGACACCTCGGCCTGGCCGAAGCGGGCCAGCATGGGGCCCAACACGAGTATCGATGCACGCATGGTCTTCACCAATTCATAGGGTGCGCGCAGATCCGTCAGTTCGCTGGCATCCGCCTCGATGGTCATTTTTTCGTCGACCACGAACTGGACCCCGAGGCGGCCCAGCAGCTCGAGGGTCGTGGTAATGTCATTCAAGTGCGGTACATTGCTGATCCGGACGATTTCCGAGGTCAGCAGGGATGCAATCAGGACCGGCAGGGCCGCGTTCTTGGCCCCGGACACGGAGATCTCCCCCCGTAGTTGCGTACCACCCGTTACGATCAGCTTGTTCATCGGATTCACCAGGTATCAGCGCGCCGCCAGGTCGAGGGCCGACGCTAACACCGCGTAGAATATATGGAATGGGTGCCCGGGGGCAAAGGACGAGGCCGCCAAACGGCGGCCTCCGAGGATACTGTAGCGCGCCCCTAGCCCTTAGTACCGGCCAGGATCTGCTGGAGTTCACCCTTTTGGTAAAGCTCCATCATGATGTCGCTGCCCCCGACCAGCTCGCCGTTCACATAGAGCTGGGGGATGGTAGGCCAGTTTGCATGGCGCTTGATGCCCTCACGAACCTCCTGGTCCGCCAGCACGTCCACCGAGGCAAACTCGGTATCGCAGGCCTGCAGGATCTGCACCGCGCGACCCGAGAAACCGCATTGCGGGAACTGGGGCGTCCCTTTCATATATAAAACTACGGGATTGCTTTTGAGCGTCTCTTGAATCCGCTCTTCGACATTGGTTTCCGCCGTCATTTCACGCCTCTCAAATTTAACAGTTACACCGGAATTCCACGCATTCGACCCGGCCACAATCCTTATTCCGGCGCCATTGTCTTCATCGACAAGGCGTGGATTTCCGCTTTCATTTTGTCACCCAGGGCCTCGTACACCATCTTGTGCTGTTCGAGCATACTCTTACCGGCAAACGCGGGACATACGATCACGGCATCGAAATGGTGTCCGTCACCTTCGATTTCAACCTGGGCGCCCTCGAGCCCTGCCTCGATCCAGCCTTTTATATCCTGGGGTGTAACCATGGGATCCTCGCTGACGCTACCGGCCTGATTTGGGGGGCGTGGAGGATACCGCAGACTACGACAAAGAAGAAACACCGTTGCCGCGATCACCCAGAAACTATCGGGACTTGATCGGGGTCGGCCTCAGGCCGCGAACGCCGCCTCCAGGCCGGCGACACGAATCAGGGCCTGCAACTGCTGCGGCAGATTCAGAAATCGCACGTGGGCGCCGCGGGAACGGGCCTCACTCTGCCATTCGACCAACAGCGCCAAACCGGCACTGTCGGCGCGGGCGACCGACCCAAGATCGACCTCGATCTCGGCACCCTCGACGAGCGCAATGCTGCCTGTCGACGAGACATCCGGTACGGTATCGAAGGTGAGCTGGCCGCTGACACGATACTTGCCCGCAGCGAGGTTTTCCAGGCGGACATTGCTCATAACATCGCCTGGCGGTTCTTTTCCGTGAGTTCAGCGATGACCCCATCCAGCGTCTTGGTTTGTACTTCGCTGTTGACGATCCCACGCAATGTGGACACCGTGCTGACACCTTCGACCACGACATCGATAGCCTGCCAGCCCGAATTATTTTGTGCCAAAACATAGTTGACGGGAAACTTCGGTCGGCCATCATTTGGCTTGGTTTCGGTACGCACGATGACGTGCCTATCCGTCGGTTTGTATTTCGTCGGCTTGAGGATGAAGGCCGCATCCACGTACTGGTACATCGCCGTGGCATAGGTGCGAATCAGGTGGTTCCTGAACTCGGCGACGAAACGCTCCTGTTGCACCGGCGTGGCCTGGCGCCAATATTTTCCCAACACCAGACGCGAGAGCCGGTTGAAATCTATATACGGTCCGGCGCTCTCCGCGGTCAGGGTATATAACGTGCGCCGATCCGCCTCGATCGCCGCGTGATTCGACCGGACCTTGTTCACCCAGTCATCATAAAGCTGGCGCACCAACGTATCGGGGTCGGAGGCCGCGCATACCTCGGCGCCGACAGAAATCGTTAACGCCAGAAAAACCAGCAATAGGCGTTTCATCATTTAGCTCCCTTCTTCGATTCCTCTTCAAATAGGCGTTCAATCAGACGCTCGAGCGTACCGGCAAGTTTGGAAATACCATCAGTATCACCGTCACCACCCGCACTATAGAGAAACTGCCCAATTAGATTTTCAAGCACGAGTGCCGATTGCGTCAGTATTATTTGATCGCCATTTTTCAAAAAGGTTTCCTCGCCGCCCGGCTCGATACCTATATATTGTTCGCCAAGCACGCCAGAAGTAAGAATAATCGCGGTCGTATCGGTCGGCAGATTATTGTAGGAATTGGAGATCGTCATCTCGACGACGGCACGAAAATCCTGCTGATCGACATAGATACTGCTGACACGCCCGATGCGAACTCCGGCCAAGGTCACGGGCGCCTTCACCTTGAGGCCGCCGATGTTGTCGAACTGCGCCGTTATCTGGTACTCCTGTGCACCGAACAATTCTGTTACGCGCACATTTCCAACCATGAACGCCAACATTGCCAGGGCGAGACCACCCAGCAGAACAAAGACGCCAACCCAGATCTCTACGACTCTTCTGTCAACCATTGTCTTATGCTTCTCCGAACATCAATGACGTTAGCACGAAGTCCAGACCCAATACAGATAGGGACGAATACACCACAGTCCGGTTCGTTGCCCTGCTCACTCCTTCCGAGGTCGGCACCGCGTCGTAACCCTCGAATACCGCAATCCATGCGCAGGCGACACCGAATACGAGGCTCTTGATCACGCCGTTGAAAATGTCGTCATAAATATCCACGTTCTCACGCATCTGCGACCAATAAGAGCCACTGTCGACACCCAGCAGTTCGACACCGACGAGGTGACCGCCCAACACGCCGATGGCGCTAAACAGCGCCGCCAATATAGGCATGGCGATCATGCCTGCAATCAGGCGTGGCGCGATGACGCGCATCAGTGGATTCACTGCCATCATTTCCATGCCTGCCAATTGCTCGGTGGCCTTCATCAGGCCGATCTCCGCGGTCAGCGCCGAACCCGCGCGGCCGGCGAACAATAATGCGGTGACCACCGGGCCCAGTTCGCGCACCAGGGACAAGGCCACGAGCAGCCCCAGCGAGTCTTCCGCGCCGAAGCGCACCAGTGTCGTGTAGCCTTGGAAACCCAGCACCATGCCGACGAACAGTCCCGCCACCAGGATGATCAACAGCGTGAGCACACCGACAGCGTAGATCTGCTGCAACAGAAGCTGAAAACGGGGAATCAGCTGCCAGGAGGCGGCGAGCACTTGCACGAAAAAGATACTCGCACGACCGAGCCGGTTGACGCGGTCCAGTACGGCGCGGCCTAGATCGGCGAAAAAACCGAACATCATGAGCCGCGCGCCAGATCGTCCAGATACTCGCCCGCCGGATACTGGTACGGCACCGGCCCGTCCGGCAAGCCGTCCATGAACTGACGCACGTGCTCGGAACCGGAACGTTGCACGTCGTCCGGCGTACCTTGACCAATGATGCGACCGTCGCCCATCAGGTAGGCATAATCCGAGATCGCACACGCGTCCACAACATCATGCGAAACAATGATGGACGTGATGCCGAGGATCTCGTTCAGTTCGCGAATCAACTTGGCGATTACACCTTTCGAGATCGGGTCGAGACCCGTAAACGGTTCATCATACATGATCATCATCGGCTCCAGCGCGATGGCGCGGGCGAGTGCTACGCGGCGCGCCATGCCGCCAGACAACTCCGACGGCATTAATTCGCGGGCGCCACGCAGGCCCACCGTCTCGAGTTTCATAAGCACGACCTTGCGCAGGATATTCTCCGGCAAACGGGTATGCTCGCGGATGGGAAACGCGACATTCTCGAACACGCTGAGGTCCGTTAACAGCGCGCCGGTCTGAAACAACATGCCCATACGCTTGCGCAGATCGAACAATTCCTTTGTGTTGAGCGTCGGAACCGACAGTCCGTCGACGACGACGTCACCCTTTGAAGGTGAAATACGACCGCCAATGAGATTCAGTAAAGTAGTCTTACCGCAGCCGCTGCCGCCCATGATCGCAACCGCTTTGCCGCGCGGTATGACCAGCGACAGGTCGCTGATGATCGATCGGTCCGCATAACTGAACGATACGTTTTGAATTTCAATAAGGTTTTCCATCTGCATTCAATTGGCCATTCGGCTCACTTTTTGTTCACGTCCCTGCAAGGTGCGGCACGAATTCTATCAGGCCGTCCTGGGCGAAAGTAGGCTTGATCGCTGCGATCGCGTGACCATGTGGTCATAATCGGCGGCCACGACTACACGGCCATCAGTTCGGCGATATGGCGGCTGTCCTGCGCAAGCCGCGTGGCAACCGCGGGATCGGTAAAAAACAGCCCGGCACCACGCTGCTCGCCCATCCACGCGCCCAGCTTTTCCACCGCACCGCGTAACTCGCGCAAGCCACCGTCGCGCATGAGTGCGACCATAAATCGGCCAGTTGGCGCGGGCGCGCTGTCGAATTCCGGGTACCAGCACGCACTCGCGCCGTGGCGCTGCAACAATGCCAGGGTCTCCGCGCGTGGCCAGGCCTGGCGGGGGAAATCCACACACACGGGCGGACCGTCACCGTGGGCGGTCAGCAGATCGTCAAGCCAGGCGAATTCGGGCATCGCGTCATCCGCGACCCGTAACAGGAAGGCGGCGACCAGACCGCGCAACGGCTCGATCTTGCGTTCGAAATCCGCCAGCGCCTGTCGCGTCTGCGGCGCCGGCGCGGGGCGTGACAACTCCGGCGGCATCTCCAGGACGAAGCGAAATGCCGCATCACAGTCCTCGGCCCAGCCAGCCACCTGCTCCGCATCGACCTGCGACCACGTCATGGCAGGCACCAGCACGCTGCGAACCAGATTAATAAAGAACGCAAAACGCCAGTCCGCCGGCAGGTTTTCATCATAGAATGAACCGTCCCACTGGTCGTGTTCCCAGCCACGAGTGCCGATCAATAGATACTCAGACATTTCACAACATCGCGCGCGCAATCCACATCGAAGGCCACTAAAACTACCATAGACCCACAGACCGGCATACCGCACAGCCAAGTATCGTCAGCGCCTCGTAATGCGGCCGAAGTTCGTCGTAATCGTGGCAGTCAGTTACAATCCGACGCGCCTGCGGCGAATACACGAATAGAATAAGTCCATGGAGAACATGCTGTTTCCAATCATTGCGCTGGTGGTCGGCTTTGTGTTGCTGGCGTGGAGCGCAGACCGCTTCGTCTTTGGTGCCGCTACCGTGGCCCGTAACCTGGGGGTGTCGCCGCTTATTGTCGGCTTGACCATCGTCGGTTTCGGTACGTCGGCACCGGAACTCGTGATTGCCGCTTTCGCGGCCTGGGACGGGGTGCCCGATCTGGCGATCGGTAATGCGGTTGGATCGAACGTAGCAAATGTCGGCCTGGTGATAGGTCTTGGTACATTGATCGCACCGCTCACGGTCCGCTCACAGATTCTCAAGCGCGAATACCCGGTCATGTTGGCGGCCATGTTGTTTGCCCTCGCGCTCATGCTCGACCACGAGCTGTCGCGTTTGGACGGTGCATTGTTGCTCGTGGCACTCCTGGGCCTTATCGCCTGGACGGTTCGTATCGGCCTGCGTGAGCGGACCGATACGTTCGCCAAGACCATGGATCTGACGCCGGCGGATCCGCTCGACAGCGAGTATACGAAGGAGCTGGCAATCCGCGTCGGTACCCGCACCGCCATGGCGTGGTTGCTCGTGGGACTGGTCGTGCTATCGGCGAGCTCGCGACTGCTGGTCTGGGGCGCCACCGAGATCGCACATGTATTCGGTGTCAGCGATCTCATCATCGGCCTGACCATCGTCGCCATCGGCACCAGCCTGCCTGAGGTCGCGACTGCAGTGGCGAGCGGGTTCAAGGGCGAGGACGATATCGCGGTCGGCAATGTGGTGGGCTCCAACATGTTCAATATGCTCGGCGTGCTCGGCCTGCCTGTCGTCATGCATCCCACCGCCATCAGCAACGATCTTTTGATTCGCGATATGCCGGTCATGTTTACCATGTCCGTGATCCTGCTCTTCATGGCCTTCCCGCGGCGTGGCGGTGCACGCATTACCCGCGCCCATGGCCTGATTCTGCTGGCGCTGTATGTGGGCTATGGCGCACTGCTCGCCCGTGCGGTGACCTGATCCGGCGCCCAACGCCAACCGATCCGTGGTGCCGGCAGGCGAGAAGTCGCGCCATCTTTTGGCTATACTGCGCGCACCTCAACCTGTGTGAGTGATATTCGTAAGAGCTTGGACGAGAAAGCGTTAATAGATCACGGGCGCAGTGTGCTGGGTCTGGAGGCTGAGGCCGTGACCAGCGTTCGCGACCGCATCGATGCGCGCTTTGCCAGCGCCTGCCGACTCATCCTCGACTGTCCGGGTCGGGTAATTACCGTTGGCATGGGCAAGTCCGGTCATATCGGCGGAAAGATTGCTGCCACGCTGGCGAGTACCGGCACGCCGGCCTTTTTCGTCCATCCCGGCGAAGCCAGCCACGGCGACCTCGGAATGATCACCGACGCGGACCTGGTGCTTGCCATTTCCAATTCCGGCGAGACACCTGAGATTCTCACCATACTCCCGATCATCAAACGTATCGGCGTTAAACTGGTTGCCATGACCGGTCGACTCGAATCCACGCTTGGCAAGCAGGCGGACGTGTGTCTCGATGTCGGCGTGCCCAAGGAAGCCTGTCCCATGAATCTGGCGCCGACGTCCAGCACCACCGCGACCCTGGCGATGGGTGACGCCCTGGCCGTGGCCCTGTTCCAGTCGCGCGGATTCACCGAGCGGGATTTCGCGCAATCGCATCCCGGCGGAGCACTGGGGCGCCGCCTGCTGCTCTATGTCGAAGACATCATGCACACGGGTGACACCATCCCCCTGGTGCACGAAAATGACTCGTTGCCACATGCCTTACTGGAAATGAGCAGCAAAGGTCTGGGAATGACCGGGGTACTCGATGACCAAGGTCGACTGTGCGGTATTTTTACCGACGGTGACCTGCGGCGAACTCTCAATAAAGGTATCGACTTATACAAGTTGTCGATCAAGGATGTGATGACCCGAAATCCAAAAACCGCCAGCAAGGACACTTTGGCGGCGGAAGTAATCCAGATGATGCGCACCAAAACAATTAACGGCCTGTTTGTCGTCGACGATGACAATCGGGTCGAGGGTGCGCTCAACATGCACGACCTGTTGCGCGCGGGGGTGCTTTGATGGGCGCGATCGAATTGCCTTTTTCCGTACCCGCCGAGGTACTTGAGCGCGCGGCGAAACTCAAGCTGGTGGTCTTCGATGTGGACGGCGTGCTCACGGACGCGAGCCTGTTTCTCGGCGATGACGGCCAGGAATATAAGGCGTTCAATTCCCGCGATGGACACGGCATCAAGATGCTGCGCCGCAGCGGGGTAGAGGTCGGCATCATCACCGCCCGAACATCGCAGGTCGTACGCCATCGCGCTGCCGATTTGGGCATTACGCATGTGCATCAAGGTGCACAGGACAAGCTGCCCACCTACCGTAACCTGCTCGCTGAATTGAAACTCAGCGAGCATGAGGTCGCCTATGTCGGCGACGATGTGGTGGATCTGCCAATCATGCTACGCGCCGGCCTGGCAGTGGCCGTGCAGGACGCCCATGCCCTGGTGCAAAAGCACGCGCACTGGAGTACGCCCAGTGTCGGTGGACGTGGCGCCGCGCGCGACGTCTGTGAAATGATCATGTTCTCGCAGGGCAATTACGCCGATCAGATGCGGCGGTTCCTCGACTGAACACGACAACGCGACCTATCGCCGAGGGACAGTGACCGACAATGCCACTGGCCAAGAAAATAATACTCGCCATACTATTGGCGCTGGTAGTTGCCGGCGGGCTTTGGCTGCAACTCGAGTCACAGGACGAACAACCGGTTACCGTCGTCGCCGAGAGCCGTCACGATCCGGATTACTATATCGAAAACTTTATCCGTACCGGCATGGATGCGCAGGGAAATCCGTCCTATGTGCTGCGCGCGGAGCGATTGATTCACTATCCGGATGACGACACAGCGTTGCTGGATAAACCTCACCTCACGCAATTCAAACCCGGTGAGGGACCGACCGACACCTATGCGGACGCAGGCTGGGTCTCGCCGGGCGGCGAGGAGGTCCTGCTCACGGGCAACGTACGAATCGTGCAGAGCGCCAAGGGCAGTGCTCCGGGGTCGACCACGACCAGCGACAAACTCCGGGTACGCCTGAAAAAAGGGACGGGAAAGAAGGACTCCTGATACAATCGCTGTCTCATATAGCGTATTTTGCGGTACTCGCCTGTATCGCCGGCGAGGCGCCGGCCCGGTTAAGAACACCAGGACTATCTTGATGCAACTAAGACTCTTTTGGCTCATCGCCCTGATCGGCACGTTATGCGGCTTCGCGTTCAATGCGTCCGCCCTGCAAAGTGACCGCAATCAACCGATTTCAATCGAGGCCGATGAGGCCGAATTTGATTTCGAGACGGGGATGCGAACCTATATCGGCAACGTCTCCGTCATCCAGGGCTCATTGGAGATTCGTGGCGACAGGATTGAAGTTCGCTTCAAGGGCGATGAAATCGACACTGCCACCGCCTACGGCAAGCCGGCCACCTTCAAACAGCGCCCAGATGGCAAAGATGAGGACGTTCGTGGGCGGGCGCCGAAAATGGTATTCAAGCAAAAACAAAATAGGCTGTTCATGTACAAGAACGCGGTTCTGGTACAAACCCCGAACACCATTCGCAGCCGCGAAATACAATACGACCTCACCACCAGCAAGATGATCGTGAAGGGCGGCGCCGGAACGACCAAAGAACCCGGCAAGAAGCCCGGGCGGGCGCGCATCGTGATTCAACCCTCGAGCGAAAAGCCGAAACCCTGATCCCTGCGCGTTAGTTACGAGCAGACATGAGCACCTTATCGACGCGCGGCCTCACCAAACACTATCGCGGCCTCAAGGTTGTCGACAGTGTGGATGTTTCGGTCAGCAGCGGCGAAGTCGTCGGCCTGCTTGGACCCAACGGGGCCGGCAAGACTACCTGCTTTTATATGATTGTCGGTCTGGTGCCACGTGATCGCGGCGCCATCACGCTGGATGACCTGGAGATCAGCGACCTGCCCATGCATGAGCGCGCGCGTTCGGGCATCAGCTATCTGCCCCAGGAAGCCTCGATATTCCGTAAGTTAACGGTCTACGAAAACATCATGGCGGTATTGGAGACGGTGCCTGAATTGAGCCCGCGCGATCGCCAGATCCGCGTGGATAACCTGCTCGAAGAGTTCAGCATGACTCACAAGCGTGACGCGCTGGGCATCAGTCTGTCCGGCGGCGAACGGCGGCGCGTGGAGATCGCGCGGGCGCTTGCACTGGAGCCGTTCTTTATCATGCTCGATGAACCCTTCGCCGGTATCGATCCGATCTCGGTGGTGGATATCCAGCAGATCATTTCCCATCTTCGAAACATGGGGATCGGCATCCTGATAACCGACCATAATGTTCGGGAAACTCTGGGCATTTGTGATCGCGCCTACATTATGAGTGAAGGCAAGGTCCTGGCCGCAGGCGAGCCCGACGAGATCTTGACTCACCGCGAGGTGCGGGAGGTCTACCTGGGTACGCACTTTCGCCTCTGAGCGGGGGAAAACCGGGATGTTGTCCCACCGCGGGCCGTATTCTCACAATGCTTCAGCGCCGGGCCGCCAAATCGGCTAAAATAGAGACAGCGGATACGCGATGCGTCAGGGCCGAGCCGGCCACCCCAGAGCGCATCGCCCGATCCAATCCAACAGGATATGCGGCAATCACTCGAGCTTAAGCTTGGTCAACGTTTGACCATGACGCCCCAGCTGCAGCAGGCCATTCGGCTGCTGCAGCTCTCCGCTATTGAACTGCAGGCGGAGATCCAGGAGGCCCTCGAGTCCAACCCATTGCTGGAAAACGGCGACGACATCGATCGCGAGTCCGACGACACCGCTACGGCCGAGGCACAGGAATCTTCCGACGCGACGAACCCGGCCGATGAGAGCACCGAAGAGCGATCCGAATCGGATCTCGACAGTGCGACCGACAGCGAGGAAACCGTCTCACAGAATGAATGGGACGAGCACTACGACGTTGCAATCGCACCCAAGGTCTCGCAGGGCAGCGGTGACGGCGCCTATGAGTTCGAATCCTATACCAGCGCGCCACAAACCTTACGCGATCACCTCTATTGGCAGATGCGTATGACGCCGTTCTCGGACATCGATATGACGATCGCGCATGCACTGATCGATGCAATCGATGATCATGGTTACATCTCGTGCAGCCTGGACGATATTCGCGAGTCACTGACACCGGATCATGAGGTGGAGCTGGACGAAGTCGAGGCCGTGCTGCACCAGATTCAGAACTTCGATCCCATCGGGGTCGCCGCGCGTGATGTCGGTGAGTGCCTGACGCTTCAGCTGCGCCAGTTGCCGGAGGACACCCCCGCGCGCGCGAACGCGTTGGAGCTGGTCGCAAAACACTTGCACTTACTCGGTGCCCGGGACTACACCCAGCTACGTCGCGGCATGAAGATCAGCGCCGATGATCTGCAACAGGCGGTGACGTTGATTCAGGCGCTGGATCCGCGTCCCGGCAACCGAATTCAACCCGTACAGCCCAGCTATGTTGTTCCGGATGTCGTCCTGCGCAAGATAAAGGGCCTCTGGCATGTCGAACTCAACGCGAATGCCTTCCCGCGTGTCGGCATCAATCCCGGCTACGCCGGACTGCTCAAGCGTAATGGCAGCGGCAAGGACCACAAGTACCTACAGGATAATCTTCAGGAGGCACGTTGGTTCATCAAGAGCCTGCAGAATCGTCAGGACACGTTGCTGAAGGTCGCCCGCGAAATCGTCAAGCGCCAGCGGGAATTCTTTGAGCTCGGCGACGAGGCGATGAAGCCCATGGTATTACACGATATCGCGGAGGCGTTGGGCATGCATGAGTCGACGATTTCACGGGTAACGACCCAGAAATACATGCTGACACCGCGCGGCATTTTTGAGCTGAAGTATTTCTTTTCCAGCCACGTCAATACAGCGGACGGTGGCACACGATCGGCGACGGCTATCCGATCGTTAATCAAGAAATTTATCGATAAGGAAACGCCTACCAAGCCAATCAGCGACAGCAAGATTGCTCAGCTACTTGAAGATCAGGGCATCAACGTTGCGCGACGCACGATTGCCAAGTACCGCGAACACATGAATATCCCCCCATCTAATCAGCGCAAGTCGCTTGGATAACGACAGGAGACGCTATATGCAATTAACAATCAGCGGCCAGAAAATCGATGTCACCCCACCTCTACGTGACTACGTTACTGAGAAAATGGGCCGTATCCACCGCCATTTCGATAATGTCACCATGACCAAAGTCGTATTGCAGGTCGAAAAAGAGCGGCATCTCGCCGAGGCGACGATAAATGCGAAAGGCGCTAAACTACACGCTAATGCCGAGGCGGATAACATGTATGCCGCAATTGACTCGTTGGCCAGCAAACTCGACGGGCAAGTACGCAGGCACAAAGAGAAATCGCAGGATCATCACCGTAACGGCGGTGCCCTGAAAAGTCAGACGCTGAAATGATCCAGGCTGAACAACGCCCAGAGTCCGGCGCCGATAATGGCGTCACTCCCGATATTGCCCTGAAAGACATTCTTTCAACGGCTCGCGTCACCGCGGGCCTGCGGGCCTCGAGCAAGAAGAAACTCCTCGAACGCATGACCGACCTGTTGCTCGAAGGTACATCCGGGCTGAACGAAAATATTGTTCTGCAGATCCTGATCGAACGGGAGCGTCTCGGCAGCACGGCAATCGGCAAACGGGTTGCCTTGCCCCACGGCCGCGTGCCGGAGCTGGATCACGCCGTCGGTGCGTTTGCCACGCTCGAGCCACCGATGGATTTCGACGCCGCGGACGGGGAACCTGTCAAAATGGTTTTCGCACTCCTGGTGCCCGCCGAGGCGACGGAAGCCCATTTACGTATCCTCGCCCGCCTCGCCGCCCTTTTCAGTAATGATGCGGTACGTGAGTCCCTCGCCGACACCATGGACGCGAGCGAACTCTACCATCGCCTGGTCGACGGGGATGCGTCGACCACGCCGGGTTAATGTCCGCACACAATCTTCTCACTGCGAACGACGTTTTTCAGGCCCAGCAGGCACGACTGAATCTCAAGTGGCTGGCGGGCCAGGCCGGACGCGAACGGCGCCTGGAACCCGCCACCGCGCGCTACCCGGGAATGGCCCTGGTTGGCTATTTGAACTTCATTCACCCCAACCGGGTGCAAGTCCTCGGCGCCAGAGAGATGGCTTACCTGGATGGCTTCGCGCCTGCCGAACGACGCAAACTCCTCGCCGAGCTATTTGCCTGTGCGACCTGCGCCATGGTGATCATCACCCGCACCGACCCGGTGCCGGTTGACTTGATCGAGCACGCAAACCGGGAGTCCGTCCCGCTGATCGTATCGTCCACCCCTGGCCCGCAATTGATCGATTCACTGCAGTACTATCTGTCCCGCGCCCTGGCGGAACACACAACGCTGCATGGCGTATTTCTCGAGGTCATGGGGATCGGCGTATTGCTCAGCGGCGAAAGCGGGATCGGCAAGAGCGAGGTCGCGCTGGAACTGCTTAGTCGCAGCCAGCGACTCATTGCCGACGATGCAGTGGAAATCCGTCGTGTTGGACCGGACGTGCTCGTCGGTCGTTGCCCGGAGGCGGTAAAGGACTTTATGGAGGTACGCGGTCTGGGAATACTAAATGTGCGCGCCATGTTCGGCGAAACCGCCGTGCGTAATGAACACACCCTCGACCTGTTCATTCGTTTCGAGCAAATGACCAAGGAGCGCATGGAAGCCATGGACCGCCTGCAGGAAGAACAACAGGCACGCTGGGTACTCAATGTCAATGTGCCGGAGGTCGTGCTGCTGGTCGCGCCAGGTCGTAATCTCGCGGTCCTGGTGGAAGCGGCAGCACGTCGTCACATTCAACAAAGGCGCGGTCTGGATCCGTTACGTGATCTAATGGAACAGCAGTCAGCGATCATGGAACATCTTCCGATCCCCGACAAGAAAGAACCATCGTCCAAGGGTGATGAATGAATCTGGTCATCGTTTCAGGCCTGTCAGGCTCGGGAAAAACCATTGCGCTGCAGGCCCTGGAGGACATGAATTACTACTGTATCGACAATCTTCCCGCTGCCCTGTTGCTGAATTTCAGCAATCATCTGCTGTCGCAGACGGATAGCGACTATACGGATGCCGCGGTAAGTATCGACTCGCGTAATCGCGGCTCACTCGAATCGCTGCCGAAGCAACTCAAAGAGATTGAATCCCAGGGCCTGAATTGCATGACCCTGTATCTCGACGCGGACGAGTCTGTACTGATCAACCGCTACAGCGAAACCCGGCGCAAACATCCGCTCACCGACGAACACACGTCGCTGCTTGAGGGGATTCGCATCGAGAAAAAGCTGCTCGCGCCGCTGGCGATGAACGCGACCAAAGTAATCGACACGACCTATACCACACCGCATGAGCTACGCGGGCTGGTACGGGATTTCTCGGGTGTCATTGCCACCGACCGCATGTCCCTGCTGATCGAGTCATTCGGCTTCAAACACGGCACACCGCAGGATGCGGACTTCGTGTTCGACGTGCGCTGCCTGCCCAACCCTTATTGGGAGCCTGATCTCAAACCGCTGACCGGTCTGGACGATGCCGTCGTCGACTACCTCAACAGCCGCAGTCGCGTGCGCGAAATGATCGACCAGATCGGCGATTTTATCGATAATTGGTTGCCGGGGTTCCAGTCCGAGCACCGAAGTTATATTACGATTGCAATCGGCTGTACCGGCGGGCAGCATCGATCCGTGTATATTGCGACTGAACTTGCGAAGCGGTTTGCCCGGCATTCACTAAACATCCAGATGCGACATCGGGAGCTTTCATGATTGGAGTAATACTCCTCGCCCACGAGGCCCTGGGCACCGGCCTGATCGCGTCGGCCACACATATCCTTGGCCAGCGGCCGACCAATGTCGAGATCGTCGCGGTTGACGATCCCGAGCGTAACGTCGAGGACATCATCGAGGATCTGCGCGATCGCTTACGGTCACTTAGCGGAGCCGACGGCATACTGATTCTGTCGGACATCTTTGGCGCGTCCCATACCAACGGTGCCTGCGCATTTGTGCGTTCGGGTGAGGTGGAACTGGTTTCCGGCGTCAACTTACCCATGTTTTTACGTGTCCTCAACCACCGCCAGCTACCGCTGACAGAACTCGTGCGCAAGGCAGTTAGCGGCGGTGGCGAAGGAATCATTTCCGCCAGCAACCATCCGACCGCCACGGGAAGTGATGCGGCATGATCAACCGCGATATTACGATCATAAACAAACTGGGCCTGCATGCGCGTGCGGCGGCGAAATTTGTCAGTCTCGCGTCGCGTTTCGAAAGTGACGTAACCGTCATTCGCGACAGCACGGAAGTCAACGGTAAGAGTATTATGGGCATCATGATGCTCGCGGCGGGGCGTGGCTCGGAGTTGAAGCTTCGTGCGGCGGGTGCAGACGAACAGCAGGCCATCACCGAACTGGTGCAGTTGGTCGAAGATCGCTTCGGTGAGGACGAGTAGTGCTTGCACTGCACGGCACGGGGGCGGGTAAGGGTATTGCGATCGGCAGGGCGTACGTTCTGCAACGCGCCGGCGTGGAAATCCCCGAATACGTATTGCCGAAGATGTATCTCAAGGACGAGGTCGCCCGGTTTAAGGCCGGTATCGCAAACGCACGCGTGCAACTCGAGGACATCCGCAACCATATTCCGCGTAATGCGCCCTCTGAAGCAGCGAGCTTCATCGATACCCACCTGCTTATCCTTGACGACAAGATGTTGTCACGGGAACCGATCGACACGATTCAGAAGCAAGGCTATAACGCCGAATGGGCGCTCAAAGTTCATAGCGAAGCCCTCATGACGGTCTTCGAGCAAATGGAAGACCCCTATTTCCGCAGCAAGAAGACGGACGTCGAACAGGTCGTCGATCGAATTCAGCGCAATCTTCTCGATATTCAGGAAAGCAGTCATGAGGAAGTCGACGATGCGCTGGATGGAAGCATCGTCATTACAGATGACGTGAGTCCCGCCGATACGGTGATGCTGAAGCACCGCAGTGTCGGCGCTTTTGTGACGGATTTCGGCGGCCCCATCTCGCACACGGCCATCCTTGCGCGCGGCTTGCGCATCCCGGCCATCGTCGGCCTGCACGGTGCCGCGCGCTATATCCGAAACGGCGATGAGTTGATCGTCGACGGCAAACGCGGCGTGCTTATCATTGGGCCGGACAAGCAGACCCTGAAGGAATACCGTCAGCGGATCCGGCGGATCGCGGTGTTACGTCAGGAACTGCATGCAATCCGCAAAAGCCCGTCGGTGACTATCGATCGGCAACGAATCACATTGCTGGCCAATATCGAGCTGCCGGATGAAATTCGCAGCGCCAAAAAGGTCGCGGCGGCCGGAGTCGGACTCTACCGCACCGAATTCCTCTATATGAACCGGGACGATTTGCCGACCGAGTCCGAGCAGCTTTCCGCCTATATGCGGGTGGTCAAGTCAATGGGTCGCAGCCCGGTAACCATTCGTACCGTGGATATCGGCGCCGACAAGCAAGTGAACGGCCGCGCGGAAAAGCGCGGCATGAATCCAGCGCTCGGGTTACGCGCGGTGCGGTTGTGCCTGCATGATCCGACGATCTTCCGCCCACAGCTGCGGGCGATCTATCGCGCCTCCGCGCATGGCCGCGTGCAACTGATGATTCCGATGATTTCGAGCGTGGACGAGCTGCACCAGGTATTGGAAATGATTCGCGAAACCAAAAGCGAGCTCAAGCGCGAAGGACGCGCATTCAGCACACGCGTCCCCATCGGTGGCATGATCGAGGTTCCCGCCGCGGCGGTGGCCGCCGATCTATTTGCCGAACATCTTGACTTCCTCTCAATCGGCACCAACGATCTGATCCAGTATACGCTGGCGATCGACCGCGTGGATGATTCGGTCAACTACCTTTACGACCCGCTGCATCCGTCGGTCCTGCGCCTGATCCAGATGACCATCGATGCGGGAGAACGCGCCGGTATTCCGGTGACCATGTGCGGAGAGATGGCCGGTGACATCCGTTATACCCGCCTGCTGCTGGGCATGGGCCTACGGGCATTCAGCATGGACCCGACACTGCTGCCCGAGATCAAGAAAGTCATCCGCGAAAGCGAGATTCAGCGGTTGATGCGGCAGGCGAAGAAGGTCTTACGCGCTACGGATAGAGCGGAAGTCCAGGCGATCCTGAATAAAATCAACACCACGCCACACCATTGATCCCGCCTGGCGTCTACGATCGCCAGCCCACTTCCCCACCATCGAAACATAGATCCGCCCGCCGCGCGGAGCCTTACGCCGATATGTGCTGGCGAATACATCTGCAGGATTCGTATCAACATCGTGTCCGAGTGACCGGCGTGGCATTTTGCGAAATGCGTGGCAGCCACTACACTCTGGGCTGGAATTTAACTCCGGCCTCAATCCTGCAATGACCAGCGAAACCCCCGAAGAGCAAGTCGATCACCTCGAGGCCGTGGTTGATGCGCTGGACCGCACCGCCCACGACGAGATCCGCGAGCTCGTCGCCGAGCTGCACCCGGCCGACATCGCAGACCTCGTGGAAGCCCTGCCGCCTGAGCAACGTTTCAAGGTCTGGTCAAAGGTCGCCCCGGAAAACATGGGCGAAATCCTGCTCGAAGTCTCCGACGGTGTACGTGCCGACCTCATAAGCAAGCTGGATAGTCCGCAACTGGTCACCGCGGTTCGTGGACTCGATACCGACGATATCGCGGACCTTTTGCCCGAGCTGCCCGATGAGGTCACCGCGGAGATCATGTTCGTGATGGACCGCGCGTCGCGGGAGCAGCTGCATACTGTGCTTTCTTATCCTGAAGACACCGCCGGCGGTCTGATGAATGTGGACACCATCACCGTGCGCGAGAATCTTCCGCTTGCCGCCATCATTCGTTACCTGCGGCGGCGAGGCGAACTTCCTGAATACACTAATCGGCTGTTCGTCATCGATCATGACGGCCGTTTGACCGGCAGCTTGCTGCTTTCCGACCTCCTGATCAACGAGGATACCAGGCGGGTCGGCGAGATAATGGAGCGCGAGACTTTCAGTTTCGATGCCATGGCCACGAATGCGGACGTGGCATCGGCATTTGAGAAATACGACTTGATTACCGCCCCGGTGCTCGACGAGGAAAAGCGTTTGCTTGGCCGCATTACGGTGGATGACGTAGTGGACGTTATTCGTGACGAAGCGGATCACTCGGTGATGGCACGCGCGGGTTTGAGCGAAGAAGAAGATATCTTCGCGCCGGTGGCACAGAGCACGCGCGGTCGCGCCGTCTGGCTGGGGGTCAACCTGATTACCGCATTCATTGCCTCGTGGGCCATCGGTCAGTTTCAGGAGACCATCGGCCAGCTGGTGGCCCTGGCGGTGCTCATGCCCATCGTCGCCAGCATGGGTGGTAACGCGGGCACGCAGACGCTGACCATCGTCATTCGAGGACTTGCAATGGGCACCATCACTAGCAGCAATGCGCGCCGGGTATTGCGCAAGGAACTTCTGGTCGGCGGGCTGAATGGTCTCATCTGGGCGGCGGTTGTGGCGCTCGTCGCCACATTATGGTTCCATGATTACCATCTCGGACTTATTATCGCCGTGGCAATGATAATCAATCTTGTCTTTTCGGCGCTGTCAGGGGTCCTGTTGCCGTTCGTCTTTCGCCGATTCGGAATTGACCCGGCGTTGGCCGGCGGCGTCGCATTAACAACTGTCACCGATGTAGTAGGTTTCGTCGCCTTTCTCGGTCTGGCGGCAATTTTTCTCGTCTAAGGAATTACAACGATGTCTATCCTGCGGGCGCTGGCCCTGATCCTTTTGTTTACTCCTGGCATGACATATGCGGCGAGCTATGTCAGCGACGAATTGATTATCACCTTGCGTAACGGCCAGGGAACCGGTTTCAAGATTTTGCGTGAACTCAAGTCCGGCACGGCGATGAAAGTTGTCGAAGAGGGCGAGCGCGGCTACGTCAAGGTACGCCTCAAGGACGGCACCGAGGGCTGGGTACTGCGTCGCTATCTCACCGATCGACCAATCGCGCGCGACCAGCTCGCGTCGGCCCAGCGTAAAATCAAGCGACTGCAGACGGAGAACAGCAAACTGGAAGAACAGCTCTCCGGTATCAGCGGCGAGGCGCGCAAGATGATGCAGGAGCGTGATCGGCTGGAGTCCGCATCAACAAATGCGCAACAGGAACTGGAGCAATTACGCAAGGTTGCGGCACGGCCGGTCGAACTGGCCAACAAGAACCAGGAACTGGAACAGCGCATTGATTCTTTGGAACAACAGCTCGAGGAAGTACACGCGAGAAATCGTACTCTGGAAAGCAGCGACCAGCGTAAATGGTTCCTGATCGGGTCCGGTGTCCTGGCCGGCGGAATCCTTCTCGGGCTGTTGCTGCCGGGGCTGCGCCGGCGCAGGCGCTCCGGCTGGCAGGAATTGCGCTGACTAGCTCCGGCGCCCGGCGCGCCGATAGGTCGCGACCAGTGCGGCCGCCAACATCACAAAGATAAGCCCCAGGACGGTCCTGTTGCCAAACCGCACATAGGGTGTGGTGCCCTGCATCGGCTGGATCGTGGCGCGCAGGCTGGTCTGCTGAAACTGTGGCGCTTGCGCGACGATCTCACCCGCATGATCGATCACCGCGGAAATGCCCGTGTTGGATGCGCGCAGCATGGGTCGTCCGGTTTCGATCGCCCGTAGCCGAGCCATCTGTAGACGCTGATGCGGCCCGATGGAATTTCCGAACCAGGCGTCTTCACTCACATTGACGAGAAAAGACGCCGCCGGCAAGGCACGTGCAATCTCTTCCGGGAACGCATCTTCGTAACAAATGCTGACGCCGAGCGCATGCCCACTAAGTGGCACCGCACCTTGTTCCTGCGGCCAGGGCGAAAAATTCGACATCGGAATCTGGAAATTGTCGATGAACCAGCCCAACAGCCAACGAAACGGCAAATACTCGCCGAACGGTACCAGGTGTTGTTTGCGATAGACGTGCAATTCGCGGCCGAGCAAAACCGCGCTGTTGTAATAGACATCAGTCGCGGATGTGTCGTCGGCGCGTTCGAGCACGCCGAAAACAAGGCCCACACGCCGTGCGCGCGCGTCCTCACGCAGGGCCTGCAGATAGTCCGGTGAAAGTTGCTGCAGGAAAGCGGGGACCGCGCCTTCGGGCCAGACCACAAGATCCGCGCCCCGTGCGTCCGCGGTCATGCGACGGTATTGCGAGAGAATGGCCTGCCGATCTGCCGGCGACCATTTGCGCTGTAACGGAATGTTGCCCTGAACCAAGGCCGCCTGGATCGGTGTCCCCAACGGCTCGACAAATGCCACTCGCCCCAGGAGCCCGGCGGCGACCCAGATTGTCAGCAGCACGACGACACTGGATACCGCGCGTGCGCGACCACCGCGTAGCGCCAACACCAGCAACCCGGCGCTGACTGCGGTCGCGAGACTCACACCGTAAACGCCTGACCAGGCGGTCAGACCCGCGAGCGGCGTATCGATCTGACTGTAACCGAGACTAAGCCAGGGAAATCCGGACAACAGCCAACTGCGTATCCATTCGAACAGCACCCACAGGGCCGGCAAAAGAAAGGCGTAGCGCCAAAGGCCGTGGACGCGGCTGAGGCTCGCCTGCAAGGCACCCAGGAGAGCCGGATACAGTGCCAGCAGAACGATGAACAGGAACACGGCGAAGCCCGCGAGCGGAACCGACATGTTACCGAAGTCGTGCATGCTGACGTAAACCCACGTTACGCCGAGCCCGAACATGCCGAGACCAAATAACAAGCCATCGAGCGCGGCGCGCAGGGGTCGCGCCGGAGCCCACAAGGCAAACAATATTACGAGCGCGACAAACGCGAGTGGAAACAGGTAAAACGGCGCAAAGCCCAGCGGTAATAGTACACCGGCGCCAAGCGCAAGCAGATTACGCAGACCTCCCTGCGGCGGCAGACCCATATCAGGCGACGATCTGGAGATAGCGTAACGGCGCGTAATCGAACACGTCTGGACTCTGCTGCATCGTGTATCGAATTTCCGCCGCTAAGACTCGGCGGCGCGGGCGGGCTCCGACAGACGCTCCGTCTTTAGCAGATGGACACGCCGGCTGTCCGCGTGCAACACCTCGAAGCGAAAGCCATGCGCTTCGACATGTTCGCCACGTCGTGGCAGATGACCAAATGCCGCGACCACAAATCCGGCCACGGTATCGTAGTCGTCGGTGCTGAAATCGGTATCGAAATAGTCGTTGAAGTCTTCCAGCGCGCAATGTCCCCTGACGACGAACTCACTGTCGTTGCGCGGAAGTATCATGCTCTCCACTTCATCGATGTCATGTTCATCTTCGATATCGCCGACGATCTGTTCGAGCACATCCTCGATGGTGACCAAACCGGCGGCACCGCCGTACTCATCAACCACGATCGCCATATGATTACGGCTGGTGCGAAACTCGCGCAATAACACGTTCAGGCGTTTGCTCTCGGGAATAAAGATCGGCGGCCGCAGCACATCGCGCAAATTGAAGCCTTGCTGATGATCCGGGTCGAAGTTCTGCAGCAGGTCCTTGGCAAGCAGGATGCCCACGACCTTGTCCCGGTCACCGTCGATAACCGGGAATCGTGAGTGCGCGGTCTCGATGACCATGGGCAGGAATTGATCCACCGGCTGACTGCGATCCACCACCTCCATTTGCGAGCGTGGAATCATGATGTCACGCACGCGCATGTCGTATACCTGCAGCACTCCTTCCATCATGTCGAGCGCGTCGCGACCGAACAGCCCGCGGTGCTGGGAGCGTCGGAACACATCCACCAACTCGTGTTGGTCTTTCGGCGTAAACATAAGCGCCTGACGCAGGCGTAGGAGCCATTGCCAGGCACCGCTAGGTCGATCGTGAGTATCTTTTTTTGCCATGAATGTTGCGTGGTTACTCCATGTAGGGGTCATCTATGCCGAGGCCGGTCAAGGTGCGCGATTCGATGGCCTCCATCTCCCGCGCGCCGGCGTCATCGAGGTGATCGTAGCCGTACAAGTGCAGGACACCGTGTACAACCATGTGGGCCCAGTGCGATTCGAGTGCGATACCCTGCTCATGCGCCTCCCGCTCAACCACCGGCGCGCACACCACGAGGTCACCGAGTATGCCGGTTTCGACACCGGGCGGATCTTCGAAGGGGAACGACAGGACATTCGTGGGTCCCTGTTTATGGCGGTACGTTTCATTCAACTCCGCAGCTTCCGCTTCATCCACGACCCGCACCGTCAACTCCACCTTTGCACGATCCTGGACCGCCAGCGCCGCTTCGACCCAGGATTGAATACGCGCCGGATCGGGCACGGCGTTGGATGTCGAGGCATTCTGCACGGATATCTCCAGATTCATGCTGCTGGCGCTGAGCGGTACTTACTGATCCGGGTCTTCGTGCCGATCAGCCACTGCATAAGCCTCGACGATTTTTTGCACCAGCGGATGGCGGACCACGTCCTGCGGTTTGAAATGCACAAAACTGATGCCGGCGATATCCGCCAGCACCTCCAGTGCGTGTTTGAGGCCCGAACGCTGTCCGCGCGGCAAATCGGTTTGTGTAATATCGCCGGTAATCACCGTGGTCGATCCGAATCCGATCCGGGTCAGGAACATCTTCATTTGATCGGCGGTGGTGTTTTGTGCTTCATCGAGAATGATGAACGCGTCGTTGAGGGTGCGTCCGCGCATGAAAGCCAGCGGCGCCAATTCGATGATGCCGCGATCAAGCAGCTTGGCGACACGCTCGAAGCCCATCATTTCGTACAGCGCATCGTAGAGCGGCCGCAGGTAGGGGTCCACCTTCTGACCGAGATCGCCGGGCAAAAAGCCAAGCCGCTCACCAGCCTCCACCGCCGGGCGCACCAGGACGATGCGGCTGACTTCATCGTTCTCCAACGCGTGTGTCGCACAGGCAACTGCGAGATAGGTCTTGCCGGTACCGGCCGGCCCGATACCGAACGTAACGTCGTTGCGCATAATATGGCGCAAATATTCACGCTGCCGCGGATTGCGGCCACGCACCATGGTCTTGCGCGTACGAATGGTGATTTCCGCGCCTTCATCCTCGTTGCCCCCCGGCGCTGCCGGCACATGCTGCAGCGCCATATGCACGTCCTCGGCACTCAGATAGGCATGGTCTTCGGTATCCGCGTACAGTCCGCGCAGTACGTTCTCGGCGTGTTCGGCGGCCTCGGCGCCACCACTGATACTGAAGACGTTACCGCGATGAGCGATACTGACATCGAGCTGCGATTCGATCTGGCGAATATTCGAATTCAATTCGCCACACAGCCCCGCGAGCCGCTCATTGTCCGGCGGGAGCAAGGTGAAGGTGACAGGCTTTTGTTGCGCTTTCAAACCACGAAAAAGTGGGGGTTCCTGGATTAAGTCTACACGAAATCCGTTGGGATCGCGCGATCAGGCGAGGCGCCGGGACCGCGCCTGTGCGGCTGGAACAAGCGGGCTGGCGACGCTGCCCGGAACCCGGCCACGCAGCGAGTTCGGCAGGGCTTCGGTAATCTCCAGGGCGACGAATTGCCCGACCAGGTCCACGCCGCCGGCAAAGTTCACGACCCGATTATTCTCCGTGCGCCCGGACAACTCATCGGCATTTTTGCGCGACGGGCCATTCACCAATACGCGCTGCTCGCTGCCCACCATGCGTCGGCTGACCTGCATCGCCAAAGCACGAATACGATCTTGCAGAATCTGCAGCCGTTGCCGCTTGACGTCCAGGGGGACATCATCGGGCAGATCGGCGGCGGGCGTGCCCGGGCGCGCGCTGTAGATAAAACTGAAGGACTGATCGAAGCCGATATCATCGATCAGATCCATGGTGGCCTGAAAATCGGCCTCGGTCTCACCGGGGAAACCGATAATGAAATCGGAGGACAAACTGATGTTGGGACGCACCTCACGCAAGGCATGGATACGCTCGCGGTATTCGGCGGCCGTGTAACCCCGCTTCATTAACGTGAGGATGCGATCGGACCCACTTTGCACCGGCAAGTGAAGATGGTCCGCAAGTTCCAGCGTGTCCGCATACGCCTGAATCATACTGTCGGAGAAATGCACCGGGTGCGAAGTAGTAAAGCGAATTCGCTCGATACCGGAGATCTCGCGCACGTAGCCGATCAGCAGGGCCAGATCAGCGACGTCACCATCGGCCATGGCGCCGGCATAGGCGTTCACGTTCTGGCCGAGCAGTGTAACCTCACGCACGCCCTGCTCCGCGAGCCGCGCAACCTCGACAAGTACATCGTCGAACGGCCGGCTGAATTCGTCGCCCCGGGTATAGGGCACGACACAGAAGCTACAGTACTTGCTGCAGCCCTCCATGATGGACACGAAGGCACGTACACCGTCGCTGCGTGGTGCCGGCAGCGCATCGAATTTTTCGATCTCCGGGAAACTGACATCCACCGCGGGGCGGTGTTGCGACCAAACCGCATCCAGCATCTGCGGCAGACGGTGCAGGGTCTGTGGGCCGAACACCATATCCACATAAGGCGCACGCGCCAGGATCGCCTCACCCTCCTGGCTGGCGACACAACCGCCGACGCCAATCACCAGCTCCGGGCGCAGTTCCTTCAGCTCGCGCCAGCGGCCCAGTTGCGAAAACACCTTCTCCTGCGCCTTCTCCCGCACCGAGCAGGTATTCAACAGCAACACGTCCGCCCGCGCCGGGTCCTCGGTGACTTCGAGCCCATGGGACGCCGCGAGAAGATCCGCCATACGCGCGGAATCGTACTCGTTCATCTGGCAGCCAAAGGTGTTTATGAACAGCTTGCCTGTCATCAGTTAAATCAGCCCGGAAAACGGCCGGCTACCATACCGCCATTTCCACCGCGACGCCACCGCCGGCAGCCGCAGGGCGGACCGGAAGTCAATGAAATCGCTGGGAAAATGGGCAAGAGAAATGGTGGCTATGGGTGGACTCGAACCACCGACCCCGGCATTATGAGTGCCGTGCTCTAACCAGCTGAGCTACATAGCCACGGGGATAGGGAAGATACAAGATTCAAGATACAAGATACAAGTGGGGAATTGGGCCGCCCGGATGCCGCGCCACGACTTAGCGCTTGTATCTTGTATCTTGCAACTTGTATCTGGATTCAAACGTTAAACCGAAAATGCATGACATCCCCGTCATGCACCACATAGTCCTTGCCCTCGAGGCGCAGCCGTCCAGCCTCCTTGGCGCCCTGCTCACCGCCATGGGCCAGGTAGTCGGCGAAGGCCGTGACCTCGGCGCGGATGAATCCCCGTTCGAAATCGGTGTGTATCACCCCGGCGGCCTGGGGGGCGTACGCCCCCACGGTCACGGTCCAGGCCCGCACCTCCTTGGGGCCGGCGGTGAAGAAGGTCTGTAAATTCAGCAGCCGGTAGCCGGCACGGATGACCCGGTTCAGGCCCGGTTCGTCGAGACCCATATCGGCCAGGTATTCGGTCCGATCGGCCTCGTCCATCTCCAGCAGCTCGGCCTCGATCTTGGCGCACACCGCCACCACCTCGGCGCCCTCCGCGGCGGCCAATTCGCCCACCCGATCCAGCTTCGGATTGTCTGTGAAACCGCCCTCATCCACATTTGCGATATACATGGTCGGCTTTGCCGTGAGCAGACACAGGGGCTTCAAGCGCGCCGACTCGTCGCCGTCCAACGCCATGGCGCGCACCGGTTTACCGGCATCGAGATGCGCCTGCACCTGTTGAAGCAGGTCGGCCAGAGCCCGCTGATCCTTGTCACCACTCTTGCTGGCCTTCTCGGCCCGCTCCTGCGCCCGCGTGACTGTATCGAGGTCTGCCAGCGCGAGTTCCGTGTGAATCACATCGATATCGTTGGCCGGGTCGATCCGGCCGTCCACGTGGGTGACGTTTTCGTCTTCGAAGCACCGCACTACATGGGCGATGGCATCGACCTCGCGGATGTGGGCGAGAAACTTATTGCCAAGACCCTCGCCCTTGGACGCGCCCGCGACCAGGCCGGCAATGTCCACAAATTCGATTGTGGTCGGTATCACCTTCTCCGGCGCGACGATCTCCGCAAGTTGCTGCAACCGCGGGTCGGGCACCTCGACGATGCCCACATTGGGATCAATGGTGCAGAACGGATAGTTTTCCGCTTGCACACCGCTGCGTGTCAGTGCATTAAAAAGGGTCGACTTGCCCACATTTGGCAGGCCGACGATGCCACATTTAAAACCCATGGTGTCTGCTTCGCTCTGGAGCTGCCGTGGTATTAATGACGTCGAGCATGTAACGCATTCATGGCCTTCTCGAAGTCACCGGCGACGATACTCTCCAACTGATCACAGGCATCGTCGATAGCGGCATCGATAAGCGCCTGTTCATCCTGCGGTGCGCTGCGCAAGACATAGCCAGTAACCTGACGGCTGGTACCGGGGTGGCCGATACCGATGCGCAGCCGGTTGAAATCACGCGAACCGAGTTTGGCGATGACATCCGTCAGCCCGTTGTGTCCGCCTGCACCGCCGCCGCGCTTGACCCGCACCGTGCCCGGCGGCAGATCGAGTTCGTCGTGCACAACGAGGATCTGGGCAAACGGAATCTTGTGGAAGCGCGCGAAGGCGGCAACGGCATCACCGCTGCAGTTCATATAGGTATCCGGGATCATCAGCCACAGGCGTTGGCCGGCCAGCCGCGTCTCCGCCAACTGCGCGTGAAACTTGCGCGCGCTGCGGAAGTCGGCGCCGATACGCTCGGCCACTGCGGCGGCGAAGTTGGCCCCGGCGTTGTGCCGCGTAGTCACGTACTCGCGGCCCGGATTACCCAGGCCCACGATGAGCGTAATCGATTCCGCCACCGGACAGCCGCGCGCCGCCCGCCGTTATTCCGAAGAGGGCTCGCCCTCGCCGGGCGCCTCGGCAGCTTCCTCCGCGGCACCTTCCTCGGTAACAGCTTCTTCCCCTGCCTCTTCTTCCTCGACCACCACGCGCACCGCCGTGATCGACGCCACCGCGAGATCGTCTGCGCCGTGGGCCAGCATCGTGATCTCGACACCCTCAGGTAAGGCGATATCGCTGATGTGGACGGACTCGTGCAGGTTGAGATGCGAGAGATCGACTTCCAGATACTCGGGCAACTGGCTTGGCAGACAGGTCACATCCACCTCGTTGACCAGATGGCTGACGATACCGCCCTGGAGCTTGACCCCCGGCGCCACGTCTTCGCCGATGAAGTGCAACGGCACTTTAATATGTATCTTTTCAGTCGCGCTCACGCGCTGAAGATCCATATGCAGGACGAGCGCGCGAAACGGATGCATCTGGACATCGCGTAGAATCGCCTGTTCCGCGCCATCCTGCGTGTTGATCGTCAGGATCGAGGTATGGAAGGTCTCATTTTCGAGATTATGCATGATCTGGTGTTGCTCGAAGGCGAGATTAACCGCCTCCTTACCCGCACCATACATCACCGCAGGCACCTTGCCGGCGTGACGCAGGCGGCGGCTCGCACCCGTACCTTGCATCTCGCGTGGCTCTGCATTCAGTTCAAACTTGGCACTCATTTTAACGCTCCTAAATCGCCCACCCCCGCGACCAGGGACAGGTTAGAGATTGATTGAAGGCTTCCCTAACAATTCGAGCTGTGAATTTTCGTTATGCCCGACCTTGTTAGGTGCCGACAATACGATCATTCACAGCTCAGTCCAAAAACAATTTACTAATCGAATCCTCTTCCGCGATCCGGCGCATCGACTCCGCCAGCAATTCGGCGATGCTCAGCTGGGTGATTCGATCCGACGCCCGCGCCGCGTCGCTCAGCGGAATGGTATCGGTGACTACCAACTGATCCAGTTGCGAAGCGTCGATACGCTCCACCGCCGGCCCCGACAGCACCGGGTGTGTCGCGTAGGCAACCACCCGAATCGCACCGGCATCCTTCAGCGCGCCGGCGGCCTCACATAGCGTGTTCGCGGTATCGACCAAGTCATCCATGAGCACACAGGTGCGGCCCGCCACCTCGCCGATGATGTTCATCACCTTGGCCTCGTTCGGCCGCGGCCGCCGCTTGTCGATGATCGCCAGATCCGCATCGAGATGCTTTGCCATCGCGCGCGCCCGCACGACGCCGCCGACATCCGGCGAGACGACCAACAGGTCGTCGTACTTGTTGCGCCACAACTGACCGATCAATACCGGTGCGGCATAAATATTATCCGTGGGGATATCAAAAAACCCCTGGATCTGATCCGCATGCAGGTCCATGGTGAGCACGCGATTGGCGCCCGCCGCACTGATCATGTCCGCCACCAGCTTGGCGGTAATCGCGACCCGCGCGGTGCGCGGCCGTCGATCCTGGCGCGCGTAACCGTAATATGGAATTACCGCAGTGATGCGGCGTGCCGACGAGCGTTTGACGGCGTCGATCATCACCAGCAACTCCATAAGGTTGTCCGCGCTCGGTGCACATGTCGGCTGGAGCACGAACACGTCCTTACCGCGCACGTGTTCCATGATCTCGACCATCACTTCGCCATCGCTGAAGCGGCCGACAACCGCTTTGCCCAATGGCAGGTCGAGGTGGCGAACTACATTTTTCGCCAACTCCGGGTTGGCGTTCCCAGTGAACACCACCATATCGTCATGTGGCACGCCGCGTTCCCCCGTATAAGCCCGTGGATACATTGCTAAAACTGGCTGGGGTGCCAGGATTCGAACCTGGGAATGCCGGAATCAAAATCCGGTGCCTTACCACTTGGCCACACCCCAAGGGTCAAAAAGAGTCCAGCGCCGCAGGTCAGGGCATTGCCCACTATCCCACGCGCTCCGCGAAATCCAGCAAGGGGGACCGGTTCAGGCCGCGCGCCACGAAACCGGATGAACCCTCGGGCCGTCGCGCCAGGATACGCTCGCCTTCCTCACGCCCGGACACGGCGACAAATACACAGGCTCCTGAGCCGGTTAAGCCGGCGTGACCGAATTCGGACAACCAATTCATCGTCGCGTCGACCTCAGGGTAGCGCTGCCGGACCACTGCTTCGAGGTCGTTTCGGACCCGCCCCGCGCGAAAGTCGCGTATTGTGATGGGCCGGGAATGGCGTGTCAATTGAGGATCGGCGAAGATTTCCGCGGTGGCCACGTGCACGGGCGGCGCCAACACCACATACCAGGGCTCGGGCAGATCGACGGGGCACAAGAGTTCACCAATACCCTCGGCCCAGGCCGCCACACCCTTGATGAATACCGGCACATCGGCGCCCAGTTCGAGCCCGAGCCGCAGCAGTACCGTCTCGTCCAGGCCCGCGTCCCACAGCAGATTCAGCGCCACCAGCGTGGTCGCGGCGTCGGAACTGCCGCCGCCGAGCCCGCCACCGAGGGGGATGTGCTTGATCAGCTCGATGTCGACGCCGTGACGGATGCCGGCCGCGGCTTGCAGGGCCTGCGCGGCGCGGACTGCCAGGTCCTGGTGCGGCGGAATATGTGGATGCCGGGAGAGGCGCCGTATCCGGGGGTCCGCGGTGACGCGGAAACGAAGCTCGTCGGCACGATCGAGAAACTGAAATACCGTCTGCAGCTCATGATAACCGTCAGGGCGACGGCCGAGGACGTGCAGGAACAGATTGAGCTTGGCGGGTGCCGGCCAAGTCTGTGTCAGAGCTCGAATCCCCATCGCTTGATCACCACCCGCACCTCCACGTCCCTGGACGACAGGGGCATGCGCTGCAGGAACACCTTGCGTGGAAGTTCATGTCGCGCTTGTTGTTCGTATTCGATAAAACGAATCTCCCAGCCCGATTGGCGCAGGAATTCGAGCCGGCCGAAATCATCGATACGGAGTTCATCCGCGCTCCCCGGCGCGGGCACGCCCGCAAGCCAGTACTTCAGATCGTCGAAAGGAATAGTCCAACCGGTGCTGTCCAGGAGGACATCTTGCGCGCTTGCCGCCGTATAGACCTTATTCTTGGAGTCACGCAGCTGTGCGCCGGAGGCGTCCTGGGTGAGCTGCACGAGCCCGCCGCCCAACGGCCCGAACAATTTGATGCTGTGGGCGTCGTCGCGCCGCTCCCAGATCACCGTCGCCTGACCGCTCTTCGGGCCGCTGCGCACGCCGACACGGCCCTTGATATCCCAGGCATTGAGCGTGATCAGATCGGCGCGGCGTGACGCCCATACTGCCGCGGAGTCCACCACCGGTCGCGTCGGGACCGCGGCACATCCGGCAACCAACAGGGCGATCAGCGCCGCAAGCCAGAATCTCACTTGGAGAATCGCTCGACCGTATTCCGCAGGATGTCGTTATCCGGGTTCAGGCGCAGGGCGCGCCGCCAGACGGAACGCGCCTGGGATTGTTCGCCGGATACCCAGAGCACCTCTCCCAAATGGGCTCCGATCTCGGCGTCTTCGCGCGCGGCAAAGGCCTGGCGCAGATAGTCGATGGCGGCGTCATGATTGCCGATGCGATATTGCACCCAACCCATGCTGTCGAGAATGAATGGGTCGTCGGGCCGTAGTTCCAATGCCTTTTGCACGAACTCCAAGGCTTCGTCATAGCGCTCGGTTTGATCCGCCAGGGTATAACCCAGCGCGTTCAATGCATGTGCGTTCTTTGGTTCCTTGCTGAGCAGCCGGCGGATGTCCTCTTCATGCAGCGACAACAACTTCATCTGCGCGGCCAACAAGCCGCGCGTGTACAGCAAATCGGTATCGTCGGGAAACTCATCCAGGGCCTGGTTCATGATCGCCATGGCCCGCTCCAGTTGCTTGGCCTCGCGCAGAATCTGTTCTTCGGCGATATAGACCCGTACGCGCTGCTTTTCCGATTCCGGATCCAGCTCGGCGAGAAATTTGATCGCCTCATCGACCTCACCCTTCTTGGCGATGGCGTTCGCCAGCCGCAGCCGCGACTCGAAATAATGTTCACCGGGTCCTATCTGATGAAACCACTCGGCGGCGCGCTGGAACCGCTTGCGCTCAAATTCAATCTGCCCGAGATAGAGGCGCGCCTGATCGTTATCCGGTTTAAGTTCGAGATTACGTTTGAGATATCGCTCGGCCTCGCGCAGGTCCTTGCCCTGCAGCGCCAGCAAGCCAACCGCAAAGTTCGCGTTTGGGTCGTCCGGCCAGCGATCGACCACCTGCTTGAAGTGTGTGCGCGCCTCTTCACCTTCACCCTGATCGAGCAGGTAGCGCGCGTAGGTGACGCGCATCTCCTTCGACATCGGGTAGGCATCGAGATAGGTCTTGGCAAATTCCTCGACCTGAAGATGTTCCTTGGCGCCGATCAGCAACCGCATGATAAACACCGCGGCGTCGTCCCAGCCTGGCCGCAGGCGCAGCGCCCGATCGGCGGCGGCGCGCGCGACCTGGGTCTGTTTGGCCTGCCGCGCGAGCCCGGCGTAGTACAAGTGGGCCTCCGGCAACTCCGGGTGCAGTGCAACCAGATCCTTCATCAGCTGCAAGGCATCGAGACGGTTCTTGACCCGCGCCAGTATCTCCGAGTGGCTGCGGTAACCAGCTACCAGGGCGTCACCGTACAGGCCGAGGGCGTATTCGAAGTGTCCCCGCGCCGGCTCGAGTTCGCCCTGATCGACGAGCAGCGCGCCCAGTACCTGGCGCGGCCCGGGGCGATCCGGCGCCAGTTCCACCCAGAGGGTCGCCGCCTTGATCGCCTGTTCGGGTCGCTTGGCATAAATACCCACTTTGGCGGCGCGCTCGATGAGGCGCGGATCGCGGGATTTCTCCGCCGCGCGCATCAAGGATTCCACCGCCACATCCGCGCGGCCGCGCTGACGTGCGACTTCACCCAGGAGAATGTCGTACAGCAGATCCGGCGTCAGTTCCACCGCCGGGGGCGCGGGCTGCGCCGGGGTCGCCTTGGCCTGTACCAGGGCGGGCTCGACCGCCGCCGGGCCAGTGGCCGCGCCCGGCAGGGATTCGCAGCCGCTCAGGGCGAACAGCATCGGCAGTGCTGCAATGCAGCCCTGGCAGAGCCGGCGACAATTCGTGAACTTGGGCAGTAAACCCATCGGATTCCGTATGCTAGGCTCGCCAGGACTGTGGCTCAACGAAGGCATCGACCCACGCCGCGAGCGGTTTGTAAATCTTAACTAGCCCTAGGATAGCAATTTTCCTACAGTCTCGTATAACCCAGAGCGCCGAATCGGACGCGAACAACATAATAATACCCGTAAACGGAGAGTGCATTCGGAGACCAAGACGCCACATGAATTCTATCTACCTGATCCTGATTAGCGGCCTTATATTTGCCTTGGGCTATCGTTTCTACGCCAAGTTCCTCGGTCTCACCGCCTTCGACACGGAACCCGGTCGCGCCACGCCCGCGCAAGGCATGACCGCTGACCCGGATGCCGCGCCCGCGCACGGCATCATCGTCTTCGGACAGCACTTCGCTGCCATCGCCGGCGCCGGTACCCTGCCGGGGGTCATTGTCGCGCTGATCTGGGGCTGGATTCCGGCCTTTCTCTGGATCGTGACCGGCGCGGTCGTGGCCGCCGGCACCTACGGCATGGCGAGCCTCTGGCTGGCGATACGTCACGGCGGCGACTCGCCCGGCACGATCACGGCAGCGCTTATGGGTGGGCGTGCCGGTATTCTGATCCGAGTACTAAGCGCGTTCGTGCTGATCACTTTGATCGCGTTTATCGTCCTCGTGGTCGCACGATTGCTCGCGCGTCACCCTGACGTCGTGCTGGCAGTGATTTTGCAGATACCCGTGGCACTGATGCTGGGACGCTACCTGCGCGGGGGTGCGGTATCGGGAGTCTGGCTGAGTCTCGCCGCCGGCCTGGTTTTCTGCGTGATCGTGTTGCCCGTGGCGCACATAGTTCCGTTGCAATTTGACGGCGTGCTGGCGTTACGCGCGGCAGGCCGCGCCGGCTTGACGGTAGATGCGACAACACTATGGGTCGTATTGGTGCTGGTGTATGGATTTTTTGCGCTGCGCGCGCCACTCGCGCGGTTGACGCAACCGCGCGGCTTCCTCGGCAGCATCGTGGCCCTGCTGATACTTTTATTAATGCTGACCGCGATCGCGATCGGGCACCCGCCCATGAGTGCACCGACCTTCAACCCCGACGCCGCAGCGCCGCGAACCATACCGTGGATTTTCATCATCGCCACCGGGGCCGCGCTGGGCGGTTTTCATGCCCTGGTAGCTACCGGCACGACGGTACGCCAGCTAGCAAGCGAGGCCGCACTGCGTCCGGTCGGCTACGGGGCCGCCCTCTTGAACGGCCTGCTCGGTATTGCGGTCCTGGTCGTCTGCGGCAGCGGCTATGCGGACGGGTTGGCATGGCAGTCCGTCTACCCGTCGTTCACGGCCGTCATGGGTCTCGATCATATGCTCGACAACCTCATCAACGGCTTCGCGCGCCTACTCGGGCAGATCGGACTCACGCCGTCCCGGTCCGCTGACCTGGGTGCACTGCTGTTTGTCAGCCTGGGTCTCGCGACGATTGAAACGGGTCTGCGCATCCTGAAAATGATGCTCGGCGAGATCGGACGGATCAGCGCACTGCCGGCGCTGCAAAGTCCACGCGCATTGCGCTGGCTCGCGGTCGGCTTGCCGGCGACAATCCTCTTGCTCGACGGCCATGGCCGCGGCGGGCTTGCGCTGTGGCCCCTGTTCGGCAGCGCCAACCAGATCCTGGCCGCCGCGATGTTCGCCGTCGCGGCCCTATACCTGCTGCGCCGCGGGCGACCCATCCTGGCCGTGCTCACGCCGGCCGCGATCATGGGCGGGGTGGTGATCTGGGCGCTCTTCAGCCAACTCCGGTCCGGGTGGACACAGTCCGCGTGGCTCGTGGCGGTCGGGGCCGGCAGCCTGCTCGGTATTGCAATATGGCTCCTGGTCGAGTACATCTTGGCGCACCGTAACGCGCCCCGTCCGACGCCACGCCCGCAACAGAAGCCCCTGTTCTGAGCCGCCCCGCGGACCTCGATATCGGCTGCCCGGTATAGCGCGCAACACACCGACTCCGCCGCATCGCTTGACAGGCCCGCGGCGAACCGCAAAATTCATGTCGATGACCCGGCGACAGCTCCACGACCCATGCACCTTTTCAGCTTTGGCATTAATCACAAGACCGCGCCCGTGGATATCCGCGAGCAGGCCGCAATCGCGCCGGAGGTGCTGCCGGGGGCGCTGACCGACATGCGCTCACGGCATGCGGTGGCCGAGGCGACGATCCTGTCGACCTGCAATCGCACCGAATTCTATTGTGGCGTGGAGCACGCCGATCCCGAACGCGCCATCGACTGGTTTTGCGAGTTCAAGCGGCTACCGCGGGATCTGGTCACACCGCACCTCTATCGGCACACGGACGCCGAGGCCGTCGAACATACCTTCCGCGTGGCCGCCGGCCTGGACTCCATGATTCTCGGCGAACCCCAGATCCTCGGCCAGATGAAACAGGCCTTCGCTATGGCACACAAGAGCGGCGCCACCGGCAAGATCCTCAATCGCCTGTTCCAGCACACCTTCGCCGTGGCCAAGCAGGTCCGCACCGATACGGCGATCGGCGCCAGCGCGGTGTCGGTTGCCTTCGCCGCAGTCAGTCTTGCGCGACGCATTTTCGATGACATTACCCAACAGACCGTGCTGTTGATCGGTGCCGGCGAAATGATCGAGCTGGCGGCGCGCCACCTAAAGGAACAAAACGTGCGTCACATTATCGTCGCCAACCGGACGGTGGAGCGGGCGCAGCTGCTGGCCGACGTCTGTGACGGCGAAGCCATCGCCCTGGCGGAACTGCCGACGCGGTTGAGTGACGCCGATATTGTGATCTCGTCCACCGGCAGCCAATTGCCGATCCTCGGCAAGGGCGCCGTCGAACGTGCACTCAAGATTCGCAAGCACCGCCCCATGTTCATGGTCGATATCGCGGTCCCGCGCGACATCGAATCCGAGGTCGGTAAGCTGAACGACGTCTTCCTCTATACCGTTGACGATCTAAAGGATGTGGTGCAGGAAAACATGCAGTCCCGCATGGAGGCCGCGGAAGAGGCGAAGAAGATCATCGATGTCCAGGTCGTCGATTTTATGGCCTGGCTCAAGTCGCTTGACGGCGTGCCGACGATCCGCGCCCTGCGCTCGAGCGCGCGGGAGATTCGTGAGCTCGAGCTGCGCCGCGCCAAGCGGATGCTGAAAAGTGGCCAGTCGCCGGAACAGGTGCTCGAGTATCTTGCACGTTCACTGACAAACAAGATTACGCACTCACCTACCGCGGCGCTACGGCGCGCTAATCACGAAGGCGACAACACCTTGCTGGAGAACGCGCGCCGGCTTTTCGACCTCGACGACGACTAACCATGAAGCCCTCGGTGCAGATGAAGCTGGACCAGTTGGCCCAGCGTCAGGAAGAGATTAATGGTCTGTTGTCGGATCCCGGCGTCATCGGTGACCAGAACCGCTTTCGCGACCTGTCGAAGGAGCTTGCGGAAGTGAGCCCGGTGGTCACCGAGTACCAGCACTACCAGAAGACCGTCGCCGATCTCGCTGCCGCCGAACTGATGTTGCAGGATGCCGATGTCGAGGTGCGTGAGCTGGCACAGGAAGAAGTACAAGGCCTCAAGGAACAACTCGGCATGCACGAGGACAGCTTGCGCAAATTGTTGTTGCCGAAAGATCCCAACGACAACCGCAACATCTTTCTCGAGATTCGTGCCGGCACCGGCGGTGATGAGGCCGCCCTGTTCGCCGGTGACCTGTTTCGTATGTACAACATGTACGCGGAGAAGCGCGGCTGGACGGTTGAGGTGGTCAGCAGCAATCCGGGTGAATATGGGGGCTACAAGGAAATCATTACCCGCATCGTGGGTGCGGGCGCGTATTCACGATTGAAATTCGAATCCGGCGGTCACCGCGTGCAGCGGGTGCCGGAGACCGAGACCCAGGGTCGGATTCACACCTCAGCCTGCACCGTGGCGATACTGCCCGAAGCCGACGAAGTCGACGCGGTGGATATCAACAGCGGCGACCTGCGCATTGACACCTACCGCGCATCCGGCGCCGGAGGTCAGCATGTCAACCGCACCGATTCTGCCGTGCGCATCACTCACTTCCCTACCGGCATCGTGGTGGAATGCCAGGACGAACGCTCGCAACACAAAAACAAGGCGCGCGCGATGTCGGTGCTGCGCTCGCGCCTGCTGGAGCAGGAGATTCGTGCACAACAGGAGGAAGAGGCGAGCGCGCGCCGCGATCTCATCGGCAGCGGCGATCGCTCCGAGCGTATACGCACCTACAATTTTCCCCAGGGCCGCGTCACCGACCACCGGATCAACCTGACACTTTATAAACTCAGTGAGGTGCTGGCCGGTGAGTTGGATCACGTGATAGACCCCTTGAGCGCGGAGCACCAGGCGGACCAGCTGGCCGCCCTGGGCGAAGTATGAGCGCGCGGTCAGCCGCAGTCATGGCCATACGCCACGCCCTCGCCGACGCCGCGCGCACCCTGACGCCCGTGTCGCCGACGGCACAACTCGACGCCGAGATTCTGCTGCGTCACGTCATGGGGATTTCCCGCGCGCAAATGATCGCCCACGACGATCGATTGCTGACGCACGCGCAGCAGGAAATGTTCAGCGCACTGTTGACGCGCCGCCGCCGTGGCGAGCCCATCGCGCATATCACACAGACACGAGAATTCTGGTCCCTGCCCCTCAAGGTCTCCCGCGCGACCCTGATCCCGCGACCCGAGACCGAGCTGCTGGTGGAACAGGCGCTGGCGCGAATTCCCGCGGATGCCGCCTGGCGGATCGCCGATCTGGGCACCGGCTGCGGCGCCATCGCCTGCGCCCTGGCCAGGGAACGTCCGCAGTGCGACATCCTGGCGACCGATATTTCGCCGGCCGCCTTACGTATTGCGCGGGAGAATGCTAACCGCCTCGGGCTGAACAACATCGGTTTTGTGCACGGTGCATGGTTCGAGACATTGGCGGACCGATCCTTCGACATGATCGTCTCCAATCCCCCCTATGTGTGCGCCGGCGACCCGCACCTGGAGACCGGGGATGTGCGTTTCGAACCCCGTGCTGCGCTGGTCGCCGGCCGCGACGGTCTCGATGCGATACGCGTCATCGTTGGCGCGGCACCGCGTCACCTCCGCGAGCCGGGATGGTTACTCGTGGAAATCGGCTGGGATCAGGGGCCGGCGGTGCTCGAACTCATGGGCAAACGTGGATTCGCCGCCCGGCTCTACGACGACACCGCCGGCCAGTCGCGGGTATGCGTGGGCCAAGCCGGCAAGACGGTAGACTGACGCGTGCGTCGCCCGCTCAGTCGTGCCCGCGCTTGTATTTGATCAAACCGCCATCGAGCACAAAGGTCTTGAGGCCGTGCTCACTCATTACAAACGCCGCCGCCATGCTGCGCTTTTCGTTGTCGCAATACAGGATGTAGGGTCGTTTCGAGTCGAGCTTGGAAAGGCGCAGGCGCAGGAGATACAACGGGATATTGATACTATCCTTCAGTGCACTGTGCTGATATTCCCGCTCCAGGCGCACATCGACCATACTGGCACCCGATTTCACCATCGCCGCCGCCTCCTTCGGTGAGACCCGTTTTACCAGCGGCTCTTGCAGGAGTCTGACGAAATCGGCCTTCGCCAGCCGCAACAACTCACCGTCGGTCAACATGCTCACGGTGGCATTGCGCGGCTGACCCGACAGCAGGGCCTCTTCGCCGAAACTGTCACCCTCTTTCAGGGTCGCCAGGGTGACGGTCTTCCAGTCCTCTGAATCCTTGCGACTGACCAGGGCGCGGCCTTCGAGCAGGATGTAGTAAAAATCGCCCTCATCGCCCTGGCGAATGATAATGTCACCGCCTTTGACCGCCGCCCGCTCGATACAATTGAAGAGCATGTGCAGGTTGGCGGTGGGTAGATTGCGGAACACGTTGTAGCGCATGAGCATCATCATCCATGCGGTGTCCGACAGATCGGCGCCCTCCTCGGCGCGGCCCAGATCGCGTACCTCGTAGCTTTCGCCTTGATTCTTGACGACCTGATCCCAGCCGATGAGTTCATCCAGCAGTGTGCTGTTCATGCGCGCAACAACGATATCGGTCGTGGCCTTGGCGGTATAACGGCGCGGTTTCAGGTTGGCGAGCGCGTACTGCGCCGCATCTTCGCCACCGGTAACGGAACGTGTCTGCTGATCGGCGGCGGTGAGCTGCACGGTGCCGGACAGCAGGTAGACGGTATCCTCGTCCGTATCGCCGCGGCGAAACAGTATGCGCCCGGAATGCAGGCGCTCGAGGGTCATGCCGTTGATGGCCTCCTGCATGCCTTCCTTTGACAGCGACCCGATCGGCACCAGGCTGCCGATCGTTTCTGCATTAATTTCGATATCGTCGTCGTTCATCTCATATACAAGGTATTGCTACGCCCACACGACAATCAATCATTAAAATCCGCCAGCACCGGTGCGTGATCCGAGGGACGCTCGAGCCCGCGCGGTTTCTTATCGATTACACAGGCACGGCAGGCATCATATAACGAATCGCTACAAAGAATATGGTCTATGCGCAGCCCCCGATTGCGGCGGAAGGCCGCGGCGCGGTAGTCCCACCAACTGAAGCTCTGCGGCGCCTGGTCGAAACGCCGAAACACATCCCGCAGCCCGAGTTTCAACAGCTCCTGAAAAGCCGTCCGTTCCGGTGCACTGCACAGGATCGAGTCCTCGAGCAGCTCGGGATCATATACATCCCGCGACTCCGGCGCGATATTAAAATCACCCAACAAGATCAGATTTTTATACTTCTGCAATTCGTCATTTAGAAAATCGTTCAAAGCCTGCAGCCAGTCAAGCTTATAGACGAATTTTTCCGAGCCGACTTCGGCGCCGTTGGGAATATACACATTCACCACGCGTATATCGCATACGGTGGCGGCAAGGAACCGTTGCTGCGGATCGTCCCACCCGGGCAGGGCGGCCACGGTATCCTGCAACGGTGCCTTAGCCAGCATGGCGACCCCGTTGTAGGTCTTCTGACCTGTGTACGCGACCTCGTAACCGGCGGCACGTATATCGTCCACAGGAAAGTCGGCATCGACGAGCTTGGTTTCCTGCAGACACAACACGTCCGGGGTCTGCTGCTGCAACCAGTCGATGACCTGGGGCAGACGTACACGCAGGGAGTTAACGTTCCAGGTCGCAACGCGCACGCGCGGGACTCACGAATCAGGGTGTCGTCGAATAATGGGCACGATGAACAATAACCGGGGTGACGTCTGCGTCGAGGCAATCGCTATCACTGGGCCGTAGCGGTCTCCGCGGCTTCCTCGGGCGCAGGGGACGGGTAACCTGCCTGATCGAGTTCACCCTCGAGCAAGGACTGCATATAACCCTTCATGATCTTCTCGCCGACGGTAATCGTGGGCACCGTCAACGAGCCCACGCGCTGCTGCATCTCCACTTGATTGTCCACGTCCTGCGCGACATCCTTCTCGGTAAACGGCGTACCCCGCTTGTTGAGATAGTCACGGACCATATCGCAAGCCTGGCAGTCGGGGGCGCTGTACAGGGTGACCGGAAAACGTGCGGCCGCTGCCTCGGCGCCGGGCGCCGCTGCCGCGCTGGCGCTTTCGATCTCCTTTTCCTCTACATTCTGCGCACCACTGGGGGGCGGCTGATCCTGATAGGTCACCTTGCCGTCCTTATCGACCCATTTGTAGGCCTTCTCCGCAGACACCAGCGTTACCGAACAAGCGAGAAAAACCGCCGCCATGATTCTTATCGAGTGCTTCATTGCTTAATCCTCGGGTGGACGCTGCGCGCAACGCCAATGGCTAAATTATATATCGATCTGCGCGCCACGACAGGGGCAAAGTCCATTTGCCGGCCTGTCTGCTACCATTGCGCGATAACCAGCGTCCCGCACGGTGCCAGCAAATCCGTTCAGAGGGCCTGTGCGGGCCGGATCAGCGGCCTGGCTGTAGCGGAGGCAACCATGAATCATGACTGAAAGATTTGATTTCCTCGTCATCGGCGGCGGCAGTGGCGGTATGGCCAGCGCCCGTCGCGCAGCCGCCTATGGCGCAAAAACGGCACTGATCGAGACCGGCCGCATCGGTGGAACCTGCGTCAATGTCGGCTGTGTGCCGAAAAAGGTCATGTGGAACACGGCGCATGTCGCCGAGATCATGCGTCACGCGCCGGAGTACGGCTTCGATTTCACCCCCGGCGAGTTCCATTGGGCCACCATCAAACGCGCCCGCGATGCCTATATCGAACGCCTGAACGATATCTACCACCGCAACCTGGATGTGTCGGACGTCACCGAGATCACCGGCACCGCGGTGTTCAAGGATCCCCGTACAGTGATCGTCAACGGCCAGGACTACCACAGCGAAAATATCCTTATCGCCACCGGCGGCACGCCAGTGGTGCCGGACCTGCCCGGCGCCGAACTCGGCATTACCAGCGATGGCTTTTTCGAACTGGAATCGCAACCAAAACGGGTGGTGGTCATCGGTGGCGGCTATATCGCGGTCGAGTTTGCCGGCGTGCTTGCCGCTCTGGGCTCCGAAGTGACCCTTTTGTTACGTGGTGAAGTGTTCCTGCGCGGTTTCGACGCCACCTTGCGCGAGACGTTGCTGGAGGAAATGCAAAACGCCGGTATCAATATTCTCACCTGCGTGCACCTGGCCCGCCTGGCGCAGGACGATGCCGGGCAGCTGACCCTGGTCAGCCAGAGCGGTGAGCGCATGAGTGGGTTCGACAATGCGATCTGGGCCGTGGGCCGGCGCCCCATGACCGATGGGCTGCATCTCGACCGCGCCGGCGTCGAGATCGACCCGCGTGGCTTCATCGTCACCGACGGCCTGCAGAATACCAGTGTCGAGGGTATCTATGCGGTGGGCGACGTGACCGGTCGCAAGGCCCTGACCCCGGTGGCCATCGCCGCCGGTCGGCGGCTCGCCGATCGGGTGTTCGGCGGCCAGGCCGAAGCGCACCTCGATTATGAAACCATACCCTCGGTGGTGTTCAGCCATCCGCCTATCGGCACCGTGGGCCTGACGGAGGACGAGGCCCACGACATGTATGGCGAGTCCGCCGTGAAGGTTTATCAATCGCGCTTCACCAACATGTTCTATGCCGTCACCAGCCACCGGTCACCGACCGTGGTGAAATTGATTACCGCGGGCGAAAAGGACAAGGTGGTCGGCTGTCATGTGATCGGCGATGCGGCCGACGAGATCATCCAGGGATTCGCGGTGGCGGTGAAAATGGGCGCGTACAAATCCGACCTCGACAACACGGTGGCGATACACCCGACCGCGGCGGAGGAATTGGTTACCTTGCGTTAATGTACCCCGCCGCCCTGCGTTTCACGCGCTGTGCAACAGCACCGCCACATCATCGGCCCAATCCACCGCCTGCAGATAGCTGTCGGTGATCGTGTCGCGGTGTAGATCATGGTATGTGACATGGCCCCAGTCGCCGCGTTCGTAGGCCAACGCACAGACCAGGGCATCGCCGCAGGGTCCGGCGTGTTCCACCGCGCCGCGCTCGACCGCCGCCGGCAACACCAGGCTGCTCACCACCTCGGGTAAGGCTTGATCCAGCATGGCGTCGAGCAGCGAGCAGACACCGGTCAGAAAGTGTGCCTCGGTCTGCGCCGCGCCGGCATCCACGGCCAGTTGCTCGCACATCTTGCCGCGCACGATCGCGGTCACCAGCAGTTGCTCCGGCTTACCGCCGATACGCGATAAAGCGAGGACGCTCGCCCAATTGCGCACCGCGGCTTCGCCAAGCGTCGTCACGGCCTGAGCGATGGAATCGAGCGTCGCGGCGGGGTGAAAATGCTCCGAGTTCAATAAACGCAACAAACCGAAGCGCAGCCCCACATCCCGGTCGATCACCGCCACCAGCGCGTCCGCATCCATCCCCGGCGCATGCAGTTGTGCCAGCAGATCCAGAATCGTGAGTGTATCTACCGGGGTCCGACGGCCCTTGATAATCTTCGGTTTACAGAAAAAGAAGCCCTGAAAATAGTCGAAACCCAGTTCCTTGCAGTACTCGAAACATTCCGGGTTCTCGACCTTCTCCGCCAGCAGTTTCGCCGGATAGGTACCCAGCACCTCCACATGCTCACGGGTGGTGGCCTGATCCATGGCGAGCACGTCGATCTTGATGATATCGGCGAGGTCGACCAGCGGCTTCAGGCTGTCGTGAAAAATGAAATCGTCCAACAGGATCGTGTAGCCCTGGCGCGACAGTCGACGTACCGCATCCACCAACGTCTGGTCCACCGGCATGTCCTCGAGCAACTCGATACCGACACCGACGCTGCTCGGCGGCAGCGGATAGTCGCCCAGGATGAATTCACGGCTGACATTGAAAAACGCCGGCACGTGCCCGGAGACATGCTCGAGACCGATCTCGATGACGCTGTTTTCGATGACTTGATGGGTGGCGTGGTCGTGGTGGGTGATTCGCGCATGCTCCACGTCGCCGCCGCGGTACAGCAGCTCGTAGGCAATGACATCGAGATCCCGATTGTAGATCGGCTGGCGGCCCACGAAGATTTCGCGGCCCGACACCCGCTCCGGCGCGCTAAGCATGGTTCCGCCTCCGCCCGTCCGAACCCTTTGACAATACGGCAAGGGTCAATAGCCACGCTAGCACACAACGCCGGGCACGACCATGTATCAGGTCAAGACAATGGGGTCCTCAGGCGTCCGCGGCCGCAGGCAGCGGCGCCAATTTTTCGACATGACAGCGATTCCGGCCGTCGGCCTTGGCTTGATACAGTGCACGGTCGGCGCGTTGAAACACCTGCGCCGGCTCGTCGTCACCAGCAAACTCGGTGATGCCGCAGGAGATGGTCACCGGTACCAGCTTTTCCTGCGAACGAAAGCGACTCGCCTCGACCGAAGCGCGCACCTTCTCGGCTAACGGCAATGCCTCACCTGCACCGGTTCCCGGCAGCAGGGTGACAAATTCCTCGCCACCGAAACGGGCGGTGAAATCGGTTTCCCGTTGCTGACGTACGAGCAGTTTGGCCACTGCGGCCAGGACCTTGTCACCGGCGGCATGGCCATAAGTGTCGTTGATATTCTTGAAGTGGTCGATATCCCAGACAATCAAACTCAAGGGCGCACCGAAACGTCGCCAGCGCGCCACTTCCTGCTCGATGCGTTCGTCGTAGGCAAGCCGGTTGGGTAACTGGGTCAACGCGTCGCGCAATGCCCGCTGTTGCGCTTCCTCGACACTTTCGCGCAGCTGACCCGTCTGCGCCTCCATCTTCGCCACCTGGCCGGTTAGGCTTTCGATCGCGCGCTGCGATTCCTCATAGCGGACCTCAAGTTCTTCATGATGCGCCGTCATGTGGTCACGTATGGCCTCGACCCGTTCGCGTACCAGGGTTTTCAGCACGTCCAGGTCCGCCGCCCGCGCCATGCCGGTCTCGATATCCGCGACCTGTGCGCCGACCTGGTCATGCAACTGTCGATCCCGTTGCAGGTCGTCCGCGCCGCGCGCGGCGCTGCTGCGCAAATGCGCATCGACCTCGGTCAGGTGGCTGCTGAGCTGGCTGAGAAAGCGTTCGATGTCACGTCGCTCCGCCTGCGCACGGGCGCGCATGGCACTCACCAGTTCGGCGATGGCAGTCAGTACCTCGGGGGCCGCCTCGCGGGTCAGGGGTCGCTGCAGGCGCGCCTTGATCGTCCCCGCGCGTGCATGCAACTCCTCCGGCAGGCTGAGGGTGTTGAGCAGATCCAACAGCACCTCTTCCGGGGTCAATTCGATTACGGCAACGTCGTGGGGTGTTTTGCTGGCGAAGCCGGTGTTGAGCAGTGCGGCAAGTTGTTGCGTCAGCGCATGCAGCTCCGCGGCCTCCTCGGCACGGGCCAATCGCTTCTTGAAGACGTTGATTTCGGTATCGGCATCCGCCGGCAACTCCAGGCTCTGCAACAGCTCCAGGAAAAAGGTGCCGGCCGCGACGTCCGTGTGCGGCGACACGACCGCTTCCTGCGCAACCTCGTCGTTATTGTCATCGGGCGCGTCACGACTGCCAAACAGACGGCCCATTATCCCCCCGGACGAGGATGGGGTCTCACTCTCCGATTCACTCTCCTGCGCCGCCAGTTGCAGGCTGCGACTCAGCAATGCGACGAACTCTGCAATCGCCTCCCGGGGCGTGGCAAAGTTGTCACCGTCGAGCCGCTTGCGCAATTTCTTTTGTGCGCCGCGGACACCGCGCGGCAACTCGAGGTCCGCCAACAAGGCGGAGATGACCTCCGCCGCACTCGGCGTCGCCGCGGCCTGCGGTTGCGTGCGTTCCAGGTTCGCTGCCGACTCGGCGATGGCGTTGACCAGACGCTGGATGCGCGCGTTGTCCCGCTCGTCGCGAATGACATTGCGCAAGCGCTCGAGATGCCCGTCGAGTTCCGTGTCACGGCCATCCGCGACCAGAGTGATGCGCGACAGGCTGCGGCGTAACAGGCTGTCGGCCTCGCGCCACTCGCGCTCCTTTTCTTCCAGCTCGGCGAGGCTGTCGTAATACTTCTGACGCCAGCGTTCCGGCGATGTGGCGGGCTCTGCGGTCAACACACGGTCCTCGAGGTGACACGGGGTTAGCAATGGGGGCAGCCTCGCCAGCGTCGGCAGCGTCGGCAGCGGATCGCCGAAGACCGTAGCTGCCTATGATCGACAATGATCCAGCCCGAGCCGCCCGCGGCGGGAGCACCTTACTCACAAGTAAATCGGCGCCTGGCGCGGGAAACTTTAGCCTGGCGGACGCAGCATACGGATCACCGGCGCCGTCTCGGGCCGCACCCCGTGCCAGATCTGGAAGGATTCGGCGGCCTGCTCCACCAGCATGCCGAGGCCATCGACGGCGCGACCGGCGCCGAAGGCCAGGGCCCAGTCCATGAAGGCGGTAGGGGAATCCGCGTACATGAGATCATAGGCGAGCGCATCGGCGGCGAAGATCGCGGCCGGAATCGCCGGCACCTCGCCCGCGAGGCTCGCGGCGGTGCCGTTGATGATCAGGTCGAAGCGGTGACCGGCCAGTGTGTTGAAACCGCAACCGGTCACCGGACAGGCACCGGAAAATGTTTCCGCGAGCTCGCGGGCACGCACGGAGGTGCGATTGGCAATCATTATTGATTTCGGGCCCGCGGCACACAACGGCCCGAGAATCCCGCGCACCGCGCCGCCGGCGCCAAGCACCAGGATGTCCTTGCCGGTGAGGTCGATACCAAGGTTGTCGGCCAGGTCGCGTACCAGACCCGCGCCGTCGGTGTTGTCACCGAACAGGCCATCGTCGGCTTCGAACTTGAGGGTGTTCACCGCTCCGGCTTGTTGCGCCCGCTCGCTCAGGCGCTGCGCCAATTCGTAGGCCTCGACCTTGAACGGCACGGTGACGTTCAAGCCCGCGCCACCGCTGGCACGAAAATTTCCCACCGCCTGCGCAAAGCCGCCCGGGTCGACCTGAATGGCCGTGTATTCCAGATCGATGCTGCACTGCTTGGCAAAAGCGGTATGAATCGCCGGCGATTTGCTGTGGCCGATGGGATTACCCATCACCGCATAGCGTTTCGGCCGGTCGAAATCGAAAGGGTCTGGCATAGGGTGATCCTAACATCTCGCAACACGGGACGCGCCTGGCGTGCGCGCCGGTCGCGGCGGGCGTATGATACCGCAGACAACCAACGGAGCGAGGTGAAACATGGAAGTCATTCGCACACTCATACCAGGAACGGGGGAACCCGGCACCATGTGGCCAAGTACGGATCACGATTGCTGTGCGTGCGCTACCGCTATGACGCGAAGCGCCGCAAGCGGCTTACTACCGTCGAACTCATCGTCGACGAACACCCTCTGGTACGGCCGGCCTACACCTACCCCGACGGGCAGCACCCGAACCGCCACGTGCACCTGCGTATTGGCTACCAGGAGGCTGAGCTACGCGCCCGCGTCAAGGCCAGCGGCGGGCGCTGGCTGCCGCAGCAGAAACTATGGAAGCTGCCGTTCCCCAAGGTCACGGAACTGGGGCTGGAGACGCGGATCGTGCAGGTCAATCACGAGCTGCACATATGGACACATGTCCATCACTAGACAAACTTGTCTAGATATATACAGAAATGTCTACATTAAGATGAACCGCATAATTACAAGTTATGCCGCAGGGAGACTTAGATGTACTTCTGGAAGATCGAACGCCTAAAAGCAGACTTAAAGACGGGTGTCCTACCTCAGAATGAGCAGTTCGGATATGTGCTCGCACACACGGTTCTTTGGAGCGTCGGATCGATACAGTATCTTAATAACAACTGGTATGACGTGCTCAGTGGATTCACTATCATGGCAGTTGTCATTCTCGGCACAATCTATGTCTATGGGAGTAATAGTGGCCGAAACGGTGATCGTTTTCTGGAACGCTTTATTAGTATCGGGTGGGTGCTTGGTATCCGATTCCTTGTCATCGTCTTTATACCCGCAATGATCCTTTTCTTTATTGTCTACGGTTTAATATTTCACGTTCCCGACGAAACTGGAATAGTTGAAGTAATTTTCATGACGGTCTTGGTCGGTTTGTACTACTTGTGGTTTGGGTACCATGTGCGGCAGGTGGCAGCTAATGCGGCCTAACAACGAGCTCGAGGCCGTTCGCTGCGCTCACTCGGACCGCGCGTACCGCGCGGCCGCCTCAGCTTAACCGTTACATGTAAAAAAGCGATATTGCCAGTGAATGTACGCTCTGCCGTACACTGCCCGTTTTAAGCATCAGGCATAACAGGCGGTAAGATATATCGAAATCTTATTCAATGAGGAAATTAGAATGACACAGTTCGTATTTGTTTATCTGGGCGGTAATCAGCCATCCAGCCCAGAGGAAGCTAATAAACATTTTTCGAAATACATGGAGTGGTTATCATCACTCGGTGACTCGGTTGTCAGTCCCACAATTCCATTAAAGGATACAAATACAGTTAGCCCTGATGGGACTATAAGAGAAGGAGGAAGTAGTGCAATGTCTGGGTTCTCGATTATTAAAGCAGACTCGATGGAGGCCGCACTATCGATTGCGCAGGCTTGTCCTTTTCTTGAAATTGGCGGTTCACTTGAAGTGTCTGAGTTGATGCAGATGCCTGTTCAGTAACAAATTATAGGATCATGCATATTGCGTGAGCTACTGACCTTTTATTACCGAAAGCAGAAAATTGAAAATTCTATTCTGCGCAAGGAATCACATACCAAGTCGCCCCGGCGGATACGTAGCCGCGCCACCAAGTTCACACCTTAGGTGTCTAAAATAATATACAAAGGCATTGAGCTGCTTGACGAAATAGAAGGGATTGGTAGACCTGCGTCTAAAGGATGCTGCGTCAAATACTGTGCCCGTTTCTTTTTACGGAAAGGAAGCGAGGTAACACCAGATTACGAGATGATCTCGAATTGTCGAGAGCATTTTAATACAACGATAATCGAAGGAGAGGAGCTTATAGAGCACACCCTGTTGCTTGGAAAGCGACGCGCAATAGCAGGTGTTGAAAAGTCATTAAACGGCATGAAAAAGGGCGGTTATCGTGAAGTGCTCGTCTCGCCGCACTTGGCATATCGCGAGGAAGGTATACCAGGCAGGATTCCTGAAAATGCACTTCTGCGAATCAAACTGTGGGTTCAGGATGTTGAAGAAGCCACCTAACCAGTCGTTCGAGTTGACTCTTGACCGGGTCCTCGCGTCGCTACCGCTCTACTCGTCGCGGTCAAGGGCGGCTCAAGGCGGACGTTCAGGGTCTTCATTGTGAACTTTCCCGCACAATCTTTCCTCGTCGGACTCGTCGTCGCCTTTCTGTCCATGTCGGCGTATGCCGACGATGCGGTCACGATTAAATATCTGGACGGCTATCCACGCATCGGCACGAGTTCAGAGCGGATGAATCTGCAGGTGTCCCGCTATCGTCCGGCGCGCGACTACCCGCCGGCAGAAGAACGGGACGTGGATCGCTACTTCGAACAGGTATCAGCGGTATTAACGGCAAACGGCATTCGCAAAGATTGGCAACTGGCGATACCGGATGCGCCCAGCATCAAAATCACTGTCGACATCGACGACCAGAGCCTGCAACTCGTCTCCTGTCATACCCTGCTCGAACGCTCGGGCGAGCATCTAGTTATCGAACGCGGCATGATAAGGGTCCCCGCCGAAGACCAGGCCGGGGTGCTGGCGCAACAAAGCGAGGCCTTCCGTCGCCACCGCATCGCGTTCGAGGAAATTCTGCGCCTGACGCTGACGCGGGTTCAGGCCGGATTATCGCCCTAGGCCCGGCGGGTTCGCGATGCCCCGCCATCTGCGATAATGCCCCGATGTTTCGACTCAGTAATGCGCTCCAGGCCTGGGGTGATCCCGATTTCAAGGATGTCCTCAAGGCCGAACTCGAACAACTGGGTGCCGACCAGCTGCCCCTGCAGCAGGGCCTGGCCACCGGCAGCGTTGCCGTGGATGACAAGCTCAAGGCCATGATCATCAGCGTTTCCGATACCCCGGGGTCAATTCTCGCGAAGGCGGGTATTTTCTACTCCGGGATTATTGCCGGCTGCAGTTGCGCCGATGACCCCACGCCCGTGGACGAACAAAGCGAGTACTGTGTCGTACAGCTGGAGATCGACAAGCAGACCGCCACGACCACGGTGACACTGCTGGCAGAATAGTATGCAATCCACTGAGCAGGCTTCCTGATATGGGTGCGATGGCCATCCTGCGCCGCGGGCTCGCGCGGGCTCGCGCGTTAATCACACCGCCAGCGGATGCGCCGCGGGATCCACAGCGCCCGCCGGCCTACGGCGCGGCGCTGGCACAACTGATCGAGGTGCAGCCCTGGTGCGTCGATCATTTCGAATATGACGGCAATCGCCTGTGCATCCGCGGCTGGGCCATCCCGCCGGATGGCCGCCACGACCGATATGAATTTACGTTTAACGACCAGCCGTTCACCGAGATTTGCTACCCCTTGCCGCGGGACGATATCGGCGCGTTGTTCTGGTACCTGCCCGGCGCCCGCGACAGTGGTTTTGAATGCAGCATAGACCTGCCGGCGGCCGGCACACAGGCGGGCTTCGATGTACTGCGGTTTATCGATCGGCGTAGCGGCCAGCCGCTGCAGGTCGATCGGGACTACTACCTGCCCGTGGGTGGGCACGTCGCCGGATTGCCGTTACCCGAACCGGAACGGCGCCGACGCGTGCACGGCGGGGAGTCGGAGAGTGCCTTTTTTCTCGAAGGCGCGACCACCTTCAATCGGCTCGCCGAGGCATTGCGGGCAACCACAGGTCAGGACTACACCGACTTTGAACAGATTCTCGACTGGGGCTGCGGCTGTGGCCGCATGACCCGCTATTTCATTGACGTGGAGGGCGTCCAGGTCACCGGTGTCGATATCGACGCCGACAACGTGGGCTGGTGCAGTGGTCATCTGCCCTTCGCCGAATTCCAGACCGTACCCCTGCAACCGCCGACCGCGCTGCCGGCAAGCACATTCGATTTGCTGATCGGCATCTCGGTATTCACCCACCTGAGTGAAACGGACCAGCTTCTCTGGTTGCAGGAGTTACAGCGTATCGCGCGCCCGGGGGCGATCCTGCTCATGACCTTTCACGGCGACACCACCCTGTGCCGCGGCAACCTGAGTTATGACGCCTACCGCACCTTATGTGAACACGGATTCGTGGATGCGGAAGCTGACCCGATTCTCGACGAGGTCATCACCGATCACGAGTACTACCGGCGGGTTTTTCATACCGCGGATTACGTGCGCCAGCGCTGGTCGGAGTACTTCGAGATCCTCGACATCCTGCCCGGCGCCGTGGGCAACCATCAGGA
>CAMYOD010000017.1:19316-26948 GCA_947259975.1 uncultured Gammaproteobacteria bacterium | reverse complement strand
GTGGTGTCGATCGGCGACGGCATCGACGCCCCGTCCGGCTCCATCATCGGCAAGAACGTAACCATCACCTCGGTCGGCGGCATGACCATCAACCAGGACGTCAACGCCACCGGCGCGGGCGCCGACGACGACGTCACCCTGCGGGTCACCGGCGCCGACAACCAGCTCACCCAGGCCAGCGGCACGATCAAGAGCGCCAGCGGCAACGTGCGCTTTGCCGCCGACCGCATGAACCTGGACGCGGGCAACAGCACCGTGCAGGCGCTGAACGGCATGGTCTACCTGCACAGCAATGATCCGTCCGAAGACGTGAGTATCGACCTCGGCGCCAATGCCAGCCGCCTGTCACTGACGCCGGACATGCTCGACAACATCGACGCCAAGGGCGTGCAAATCGGACACGATTTTCCCGGCGCCAACGGCACCCTCGCCATCAATACCTCGCTCGGTGTGATGGACATCAATCGTACCGGCCAGGCCGATTTCACGTCTACGCTCGTCAACGACACCATATTAGTGGATGCCGTTGGTGCCGGTGGACCCATCGCGTTCGACGCGGGGAGCACTGACGTCTCGGTGATCGGACGCGAGTTCACCCTGCAGGGTGGCAATGGGTCCGGCGACGGCGTGCTGTTCACCACCGATGGCGAGCTCACGATCGACCTGACCGGCGCAATGTCGCTCACCGGCGGCGGCGGGAACGACGCCTCGGCCCGCATCCACAGCGACGGTAATCAAACGATCACGGCCGCGAGCGTCACGCTCGGTGGCGGCGCCGGGAGTAATGCATTCGCTCTGCTTGACACGGACGCCAATCAGGACCTGACCACTACCGGCAACACCCTGACCCTGACCGGCGGTGACGGTTTCGGCGCCAAAGCCGAGTTGCTGAGTGCCGGAGCGCAGCATATCGATGTAAGCGGTGCCGTTAACCTCAGCGGTGGCGCCGGTAGCGGCGCCATCGCGCGGATCATCGTAAGCGGTTCGACGGCCGGCGACGACGTCGATCAGTCGCAGACGATCATCGCCGATAGCCTGAACATGCAGGCCGGCAGCGGCGTCGATGCGGATGCCCTGATTCGCCACGACGGCAGCGTCACCGGCAACAACGCCGATCAGAGTCAGTCGGTACAGCTGACCGGTGCGGCGGTACTCACCGGCGGCGCTAATGCCACGGCCGCGGGGATTGCCGCCATCGTGCAGAACGCCAGCGCCACGGGCGACAACACTACGCAGACCCAAACGCTCACCGGCACCAATCTGACCATCGATGGCGGCGCGGATACGTTCGCAGAATCCGCACTATTCACAAACAGCGTGGTGGCGTAAGTCTTATGGGCGGCAGCGACGGTAACGATGTCAGCATCGACCAGATCGGCGATGCTCTCGGTGCGGCCGCCGACATCTCCCAGACGCTGCGTGCGACCCACTTGCGCCTGGAAGGCGGTGGCGGGGGGGCCTTCTCCGCGTTCGCCACCATCGGCCATTTCGGCGATGCGGGCAGCAACACGGTTGCAGCGGATAATTCGAATGTCTCACAGACCTTTCTGTTGACCGGCAATCTGGACATTCTCGGCACCAATGGCCCCGCCAATATCGATCACGCCCCATTCGCCTATGGCGACAACGTGAATGCGACCCAGAACTTCAGCGCGGCGGATATCACGATCCAGGCGGGAATCGGCGCCGCCTGGGCGCAGAAATACGGCGGCGTACAGGGGAACAACGCCGACGGCAGCCAGCACGTGAACGCGAACAATCTGAGCCTGCTGGGCAGCGCGACTGGCATTGTATTTCTTGCGAATTATAACGATATCATCAGCAACAGCCCGATCACCGCCGGCAACGCGGATCAGGTCATCATGCTGGCGAACGATCTCACTATCATTGGCAGCAACAGCGCCACCCTCGAACAGAACGCCGAGTTCTTCACTTTCACGCCGGGTACCTCCATCGACGGCGTGAGCGCGGCGCAGTTTATCGATGCCGCCAACATCAACATGAACGGCGGTACGAATGGCTGGGCCGAGATTTATCAGCGCGCTTTTTTCTCGGCTGATTTCATAACCAATAACGACGCCACCCAGACCATCAGCGGCGACAACGTGATCCTGGACGGGGGCGTGAATTCCGGCGCCTGGATCAGCAACTACGTCACCTCGCACCCGGGCGTAGCGGCGACCCAGACCGTCAACGCCACCAACACCCTCGACCTGGACAGCGGCAGCGGCAATTTCACCAGCGCCTGGATACAGTCCTTCGGCGGGCCGCAGATAATCAGCGCCACCGACATCCTGGCTGACGGTGGTGCCGACAACTTCAATTCCGCTGGGATCGCCAGCTACAACAATCATCCCCAGACAGTGACGGCCAGCGGCAGTATTGATTTCACGGCGGGCAGCGGCGCCAATAGCTACGTGTTCCTGGGAAGCGGGGGCAATCAGAATGTTGCCGCCGGGAGCATCACATTCACCGGCGGCTTGGGTGCCAACGCCACCGCCTGGCTCCAGAGTATCGGTAACCAGACCCTCAACGCCGACAGCCTCACGGTCATCAGCGGCGCCGGTGACAGCGCCTGGGGCAATGTCGAAGCCAACGGCGACCAGAACATCACCCTCGGCAGCGGCGGAATGACGTTACAAGGTGGGAGCGGTGTATTTACGGACGCATGGGTGGAAGCCCTGGCTGGCGGCGTACAAACCGTCGTCTCTGATGGTGCGATCAATATCACCGGCGGCAGCGGCAATGCCACCGCGGCGGGCCTGTGGGGCACCGGCACCAATCAGGACATCATCACCACCGGCAATACGGTCACCGTGGAGGGCGGCGACGGCCAGGATGCCTTTGCGCGCATCGAGGCCGACGGCAACCAGACCCTCACCGTGACCGGCGCGGTGAACGTGCTCGGTAACGACAACGCCACCAACGGCGGCGGCTTCGCCTCGATCCAGGCCGCCGGCAGCCAATCCCTCACCGCTGACAACCTCACCATTCGGGGTGGCGCGGGCGCCGATGAGTTCGCCGAGGTGGATTCCATCGGCGTGGGTGAATCCCAGACCATCGATATCGCCAACGGCATTGTCATAGAGGCCGGCAACGCCACCCGCACCTTCGCCAAGATCGATGCCGAGGGCGAACAGACCGTCAGCGCGGACACCATCCTCATCCAGGGCGGCAGTGGCGACGGCAACGAGACCACCGCGGCGCGGGCCAAGATCGACACCGAGAGTCTCGCCGGCCAGTCGGTGAACGCCACCACCAGCATCACACTGATCGGTGGCGACGGTAACAACACCATCGCCAAGATCGAGTCCGCCGGTATCCAGGCGGTCAGTGCCGACAGTGTCACTGTGCAAGGCGGCGACGGGATTGGCGCGTTTGCCAAGATCGATGCCAACGGGACACAGACCGTCAGCGTCGCCAATGCCCTGCAGATCCTCGGCGGCAGCGTTACCGATGCCAATGCCAAGGTCGAGTCTGACGGCACCCAGATTGTCAGCGCCGACAGCGTCCTGGTCCGGGCCGGATCGGCGACGGGCGCGAACGCGAAGATCGATGCCGAGGGTGTGGGCCAGACCCAGACGGTCACGGTCACCAACGGCATCACAGTCGCCGGCGGCAGCGCCACCGACGCCCGCGCCAAGATCGAGGCGGAGGGTAATCAGATCATCAACGCCGCGTCGCTCACCGTACAAGGCGGCAATGCCACCGGCACCCGCGCCCAGGTGCGGGCCAATGCCGGCACCCAGAGTATCGGCGTCAACGGCACGATCACGGTCAACGGCGGCAGCGGCGACGGCGCCATCGGTCGTATCTACAGCGACGGCGCCCAGGGTCTGAATGCCACCTCGATCAACGTGACGGGGGGCAGCGGCCCCGGTGCCAACGCCACAATCATCGGCGATGCCAGCCAGACAATTATTACGACCGGCAACACGCTGACCATCCAGGGCGGCAATGGCCAGGACGCCTTGGCGGCGGTGCAGGCCGTCGGTGACCAAACGGTCACCAGTGCCGGTGATTTGAACGTGCTCGGCGGCACCAATGCGGCCGCCAGCGGCAACTACGCCCTACTGGAATCCGTCAACGGCACCTTTACCGGTAACGTGGGCGGGGTGGTGAATGTGATCGGCGGCCTCGGCGCCAACGACACCGCGGCGATCAAGGCCGGTCAGACTCTGACGCTGAACAGCAGCGGCGACGTCACACTCCAGGACGGCAGCGGTACCGGGGCGCTGGCGTCCATCGAAGGCGGCACCACCAACACGGTCAATCTCAATACCGGCCTCCCCGGCAGCGGTGGCAACCTGTTTCTCGGCGGCTCGATCATCGACGGCCTCGGCGCGGGTGTGGTGAACCTGGGCTTCGGCAACTGCTTCCCCGCCGGCGCCTGTGAACTCAACGGCAGCGGCGGCCTGGTGTATGCGGGTGTGCTCAATGTCACCTTCTTCAACGGCGCGCCGCCACCGCCGGTCGTACCACCGACCACACCGCCGCCAACGGTTACGACGACACCGCCGCCGACGGGCGCCGCGCCGGCACCGATCGTGACGAATCCGACGCCGACGCCACCGCCCAGCGAGCCGTTCGATGACTCGCCGGTGTTTACGATCCAGTCGGAAGTGATCAATCTGATCGCGACTCTGAACGAACAGGACCCGTTCTCACCCCTGGCACCGGAAGGCGATGAGGCCGCCGGCGGAGAAAACAAACGACGGGGATCCACCGGCGGTGGTGCGGTGTTGAGCTGTACCGTGAGCGGCGGAAGTTAGCGCGGACGACGCGATCAAGACCCTGCAAGAAGACCAACAACAAGAACCGGGAGGTTTTGTGCAACGTTTCGTTTTGTCTATAGCGATCCTATTAATCTGCGCGGCACCGATATTGGCGCAGACGACGCCCGACCCGGCCGCGATCGGCTTCACCATCGACCGCTTCGAGATCAGCGGCGACAATCCCCTATCCGAACGGGCGACGAATGCGGCATTGATGGAGTATCTTGGCGAACACGAGGGTCTGGAGCGGCTGCAGGCCGCGCCCAATGCCCTGGAGGCGGCCCTGCGGGAAGCGGGTTACGCGTTCATTCGCGTCGCCCTGCCCAACCAGCCCCTGCGCACCGGCACCATACGCCTGGAACTGGTGCCCTTCGCCATCGGTGACATCACGGTGACCGGCAACGAACATTTTTCCGCGGATAACATCCGCCGCAGCGTGCCGGAGCTCGCCCCTGGCACCTCGCCCAACACCACGCGTCTGTCGCGGCAGATGGCGACCGTGAACCTGCACGCCTCGAAGAAGGCGGAGGTCACCTTCGGCCGCAGCCAACAACCAGGCAAGGTCGACGCCACCATCAAGGTCAAGGATCGCGCGCCGCAACGAGTCTTCGCCTGGGCCAACAACACCGGCAGTGAAAGCACCGGCGAGAGCCGACTGGGCATTGGCTATCAACACACCAACGTCTTCGACCGTGACCATTCCTTTACCTTCACCTACACCACCTCCCCGGAGGACGTGGAGCAGGTCGCGCAATACGGCGGCTATTACCAGATTCCGATTTATAAGTGGGGCGGCATCGTCAATTTCTTCGCCGCCTATTCGGACGTGGACACCGGCATCGTCGCGGATTTCTTCGACGTCAGCGGCCAGGGCACGACCTTCGGCGGGCGTTACACCCATCTGTTTGCGCGCCGCAAGAACTATCGTCACTGGCTCGAATTCGATCTCACCGACAAGAAGTTCGACAACCAGGTGGACTTCCAGGGCACGCCCCTGGGCAGTGACCTGCGCAGCCGGCCGGCCTCGGTGCGCTACGTGGCCCGTTGGCAGGGTCAGCAGACCAGCGCCGGATTCAACGTCGGCGCCCGGGCCAACATCGAAAGCGGCAGTGAGAACGACGCAGCGGCCTACGCGGCGAGCCGCGTCGGCGCGGATCCGAGCTGGGCCGCCATGATCGCGGGTGCGGACGTGAGCCGCAGTATTGGGCGCTGGACCGTGACCGCCCGCGCCAAGGCCCAATACACCGACGAACCCCTGATCTCGGGTGAGCAGTTCGGTGTCGGCGGCATCGACTCGGTGCGTGGTTTCGAGGGCCGCGAAATCACCGGCGACAGCGGTTACAGCGCCAACCTGGAAGTCTGGGCGCCGCCGCTCAAGAAGACCGGCCTGCGTTTCGTCGCCTTCGTCGATGCCGGGCATACCGAGATCGAAAACGCCCTGCCCGGGGAAATCGAAAAGCAAAACATTCTTAGCTCCGGCGCCGGGGTGCGCTGGGGCTGGCGCGACAAGTTCAGTCTACGTCTGGATTGGGGTTATGTGCTCAACGGTGGCGACCGCTCGCAGGAAGGTGCCACCGTGGACGGAGACAGCCATCTACACGTAAGTCTGTTTTATACGTTTTAGAAGGAACCGACGCATGACGAGATTAATATCCCGGCGATCGTTACAGACACTGAGCTTGATTTGCGCGGTTACGACTGCGCTTGTCGTTTTTGCCATTTGCGCCGCCCATGCCGCGACACCGGCCGGCAAGGTGATCTTTTCCAGCGGCGCCGCCACCGCCGTCACCGCGGGCCAGGAGCCGCGCCTGTTGGCGAAGGACGGACCCCTGTTCGCCGGCGACACCGTCACCACCGCCAGTGAAAGCTATGCGGTACTCGAATTCACCGACGGCAGCCGCATGACCCTGCGGCCGGACACGGTGTTCACGGTGGAGGACTACGCCCATGGCCAGGGCGAGGAAAAGGCAAAATTTAATCTTGCCAAGGGCGGCGTGCGCGCCATCACCGGCCTCATCGGCAAGCGTAAACCGGATGCCTACAACCTGAAGACGCCGGTGGGCACCATCGGCATCCGCGGCACCGAATTCGACGCGCGCCTGTGCAAGGAAGACTGCGCCGCGGAACAGCAGGAACGTCAGGCGGCCGGGGTGCAGCCCGGCAAGCCGTCCGCGGGTCGGGCGCTGGCGTTGCAGGGTACCGCCTGGGTGCGGGATGCGGAAAACAAGCAACGGCCGCTGCAGGGCGGTGGCGATGTCTATTCCGGCGATACCGTGATCACCGCCAAGGAATCCTACGCGGTACTCGAGTTCCGTGACGCCAGCCGTGTCACCGTCGAGCCGGACACGGAGTTTGTCATCGAGGCGTATTACTACAACCCCGAGAAACCCGTGGACAACGGCTTTCTCATGGGCCTGGTAAAAGGCGGCCTGCGCGTACTGACCGGCGCCATCGCCAAAGAGAATCCGGAAAAATTCGAAGTCGGCACACCCACCGCCACCATCGGTGTACGCGGCACCGGTTTCGATATCTATCACGAGAATCCGACCATGGTCCGGTCCTGGCAACAGACCATTATCTTCACAGCGAAGAACTGTGAGCTGGATGTGAATGAGACCCAGATCGTGTATCTCAAGGACGCAGATGCCGCCTGTGAATTCCGTCAAAAATGGCCCGGCCCGGTCTTCCGCGGTCCGCGCCCGGATACGGTCACTGTGGCCGATGACGGCATCCCGGAGATCTCACCGGCAGAGGCGAAGGATGGCTTGTATGTCCTCATGCGCGAGGGCGGCACCTGGCTGCTGCATCAAAACGGCAAGCGCATGGAACTGTGGGCGCCGGCGGCGGGTTTCGCCGA
>CAMYOD010000017.1:0-19288 GCA_947259975.1 uncultured Gammaproteobacteria bacterium | reverse complement strand
ATCGCGGTATCACAATTACTTACGGACGGACCCGTCCGGCCGATCACCCACCCCGCCGCACCGTTGGCGGGGATGCGGCGGTCCGCCACCGATAACTCGAACGACTCACGCGAGACGCTAACGTGCTGGCACGGCTGACGCGATTATTATTGATCCAGGAAAGTGAACGGCCCCACGTTCTCTTTTTCATATTGATTTTTCTGCTGCTCGGCACCGGCATGGCGTTGGGCCGCGGCACCGCCGATGCCCTGTTCTTCAAACGCTACGGCATTCAGTACCTGCCGATCATGTACGGCGTGCTCAGCGTCGTACTGGCGACGGTGAGCATTACCTATGCGGCTTATGCGGATCGGCTGCCGGCGGAAAAGTTCTTCCGCACCATGCTGTATGTGTTGATCGGCACGCTGGCGGCGACCTGGGCAGCGATGACTCTGGTCGAAGTGGAGTTCGCCTACCCGGCCTATTTCCTGGTCTATGAGGTGGCCTCGGAGCTGCTGCTGCTGCACGGCGCCCTGTACATGAGTCAGAACTTCGACATCCTGCAGTCGAAGCGACTGACGCCGATCATTTTTGCCGCCGCCCAGATTGGCACCATCATCGGCGGCCTGTTTCTGGCCGGCGCCGCACCGCTCATCGGCGTGCCCAATGTCATCCTGATCTGGGCCGGGTTACTGGCACTGTCCGCCGTACTGCTGCACGCGCGCCATAAGCGCAGTGGTGTGTCACCGTTCTTTCAACCACCGCGCAGAAGCCGCGGCGGCGTACGTCACACACTGGACCAGATTGTGGACGGCCTGCGTTTCACCAGAGAATCCGCGCTGCTGCGCGCCGCCTCTTTCGCGCTCTTCTTCATGGTACTGGCGTTCTACGTGATGTGTTACTCGATCAATCGCATCTACGCCGCAACCTTTACCACCGAAGAGTCCCTCAGCGCGTTCTTCGGTATCTTGACCGCCACCACCAGCGCGATAGCCCTTGTCGTACAGTTGTTCATCACCAATCGACTGTTTCAGAAATTTGGCGTCAAGCGGGCTAACCTGATCTTCCCCATCGGTGGCATTATCAGCTACGGTGCCTTATTGTTAGCATTCGCTTTACCGGCGGCCCTGATCGGCAGTTTCGTCCGCGACGTGCTCATGCCGGCCATCCGCCGCCCCACCCGCAACCTGTTCTTCAGCGCGCTGCCCGACTATATGCAGGGCCGCGCGCGGGCATTGTCCGTCGCGCTGGTGCTGCCCGTGGCCCTCGCCACCGCCAGTGGCCTGCTGGTATTTACGCAGCGCTTCGACAATACCTATTACTTCCTGATCCCCGGACTCGCTGCCGCCTTGTGCTATCTGTATTTCACACTGCGCATGAACCGGGCCTATCTGCACACCATGATCGGCACGCTAAAGGAAAAGGTGTTCCTGCCCGGCCGGCATATGGACGCCGCCCTCAAAGACGGTGACAAGGAACTGGTCGCCGAACTGGCGCGCGGCGTGGAACAAAACGACGAAGCACTCGCTGTGGCCTACGCCAAGATCCTCGCCACCGGTCACCCCGAAGCAGCGGTCAAGACGATAATCGAACGGGCCGAGCGCGCGAGCGTGCGCACACGCGACGTGCTGGTGAAGCTGTTGGCATCGATCAATGCGCCGAACCTGACGGACTATTGCTGGCAGACGCTGAACACCGGCGACGACCATCTCAAATCCACGGTCGCGGGAATTTTGTTTGCCAGCGGCAGCGATTCGGTCGAGCCGCTGATCCGCGAATGCCTCGCGCACGACAACCCGCGGGTTATTGCGACCGGCATCTACGGTGCCTACCAGAAGAACCTCACGGATCTCAAGCCCAAGGCGCAGGAACTCTGGGAGTATCTGTTGACCCACGAGCGTCCGCAGACCAACATCGCCGGCCTCGAGTTGCTGGCACGTAAACCGTTACCCGAATTGCTGCCGCACGTGCAGCGGTTTCTCACCACCGGTGACGACCGCATCAAGAAGGCCAGTCTCGCGGCGCTGCGTATGTGGCCACCTGCGACGATTCCCGAGCTTGAGCCTGAGTTGAGCCGCCTGGCCAGGAGCCTGGATCCGGAACTGCGGCGCCTGGGCGTGGAATGCTACCCGCTGCTGCCGGAGGACAGCGTCGACCGGCTCGCCTTACTGGCGCTGGAAGACCCCCACCCCAGCGTGCGCGACGCCGCCATCGGCCTGCTCGATGACGGCGGCGCCGAGTTCCCGGACCTGCTGGCCGGGCTCATTCTCGGCAACGCCGGCTCGCCACGGGCGCAGAAGGCATTGTTGGTAACCCTCGCCAGGCTGCGGCCACCGCAACAAGTGTTCTCCGAGATTGCCGAAGCCAAGGCCGCGGATGCAGAGGCCTTGCAGGAGGCATGCGTGCAACTGGCCATGACCGACACCACCGGGGGTGAGAACGGCGAACTGATGTGTACGGTTCTGCAAGAGCGTCGCGATCAGGTGCTCGACCTGGCCTTGATGGCCATGGAACACGTCGAGGATCGTGCCACCATCGAGATCATCCGCGCCGGACTGAGAACCGGCGATCAACGCCAGGTAGCGAGTGCCTGCGAGGCGTTGCGCAATATTCATAACGAGAAACTGGCCACCAATCTTGGTCTGCTGCTGGAGTCCCGCTTGGCGCAGAGTGGCCACACACAGGATACAAACAAGACCTTTGGTAAAGTTGATGACGTCCTCGCCTGGTGCGAGCGGCGTCCGGACCCCTGGTTGCGCGACTGCGTGAGTTTTTTCCGGGCCGGTCTGGCGAACGTGGAGGGCTGAGGTGTCGGATCTATTACATCGTATCGCCGTGTTAAAAAAGACCGCGATCTTTTCCGCCGTCTATACGGAGGATCTGCGGGTGGTGGCCGAACATCTGGATGAAGAAGTCTGCTTCAAGGGCGAACGCTTATTCGAGATCAACGATCCCAGCGATCGAGTCTATTTCGTCGAGGAAGGCAAAATCGGGATCTCCATTGACAATGACCCGGAAGCCCGAGCCTACGTAAGCGTACTCGGTCCCAGCGACTGCCTCGGTGAGATGGGCATGTTCGACGATCAACCCCGCTCCGCCACCGCGCACGTACTGGAAGACAGTCGCCTGCTCGCCCTCGACAAGTCCAAACTCAAGGGCCTGTTGATCAGCTATCCCAATCTCGCCATGGGTCTGCTGCGCACGCTGAGTCTGCGTCTGCGCAAGGCCAACCTGGCGGGTACGATTCAGCGCTAACGCCGAAAAATCCAACTTCACTCAGGATAATGGAATGAAGAAATCTCCAATCAGAGTACAAACATCCATTCGAAACGCAGCGCGCAATCTGATTATTGCGGTCGTTGGTTTGGTTTTCATGCCCGGCGCATTCGCCGCCTCGCCCCATACGGAGGATCCCCACTACAACGCAGCGGGCTTTTTCGACATCCACGTCTGTAACTGGCCGGATCGGCCGCTATTCTTTCAGACACTTTTTTCCACACCACGTTTCGATGAAGTCGAAAAGATCGAGATCTTCGACCCGAAGGGAGCATCTCTGGGCACCCTTGATCTCGAGCGTTACCGGCCCATCAAGAAAAAGGGTAAACCGGAAAAGCGTGTGTTCATTACCCAGATTCCGGTCGCGGACGAAATGGTTGACGGCTGGTACGAAGCGGAGACCCTGCTGAAGAATGGCGAACGGCATCGCGCCCGGGATTTTGTTCTGATCCAGCGCACGAGTCTGCCGGCGAATATCCAGCCGGCACATGGCGCCGAGGACATACCCGTGCCCACGCGCTTGAGCTGGGATCCGATACCGGGCGCCATGTACTATCAGGTGTATATTCGCGACGTCTGGGACGGCGGTCGCCTGATTCACAAATCGCGACTGCTCACCAAGCCGGCAGCGCCCCTGCCGCCGGGCCTCCTGCAGCCCGATGGCATGTACAGCTGGCGCATTCACGCCCGGGACGTCAATGAGCATCAATTGCTGGGCGACTTCAATCACGGCACAACCACCGGGGAACTGGAATTCACCACCGCGCGCTAAATGTCGGAATCCGACCGTGTGGCCGGGCTTTACTCCCATAATTGGCATGGTTATTGGGATTATGGAATATTTTATGCTTAGCTAGGGTCTATAAAGCTACGTATGCCTTTGCCGAAAAACCGTCCGCGGGACCTTTCGCATCGCATATCCCACTAACTTCGGAGGTAAGGAGTAGCCAGGTGCCAGAATTACGACGCAGAACTTTTCTCAAAGGGACACTCGCCAGCGGCGTGCTCGCGGTGGCCGCAGGCAGCGGTTTGCTGCACCCGGCGCGGGTGTTGGCGGCGCAGTGGCCACAATCGGCATTCGACGCCAAGAGTGTCGCGAATTCCCTCAGCAAGCTGTACGGCGATGCCAGCATGGCCGATAGCGGTGACATCACCATCAAGGCCCCGCTGCAAGCGGAAAACGGTGCCAAGGTGCCGATCACGGTCCTGAGTTCATTACCGGACGTGGAGTCCATCGACATCCTGGTAAAAGAGAATGTCCAGCCACTTTCGAGCCACGCCAAACTTGCCGACGCGGCGCCGTTTTTCAGTACCCGCGTCAAAATGGCCAAGAGCTCCGATGTCCACGCGGTAGTGAAATCCGGCGGCAAACTCTACAAGGCCACGATGAAGATCAAGGTCACGGTCGGCGGCTGCGGCGGCTGATACTCCATTCGAATTTGAGGACGTAACGACATGGCAAGAAAGATGAAACTACGCACCCGCGAACAGGGTGGTCTGGTCGAGGTTCTGGTGGTCGTGAAACACCCCATGGAAACCGGCCTGCGTACCGACAAGGCGACCAAGAAGAAGATTCCGGCACACTTCATTCAGAACGTAGACCTGGAACACAACGGCAAGGTCGTGGCGACCGCCCATCTGGGTATCGGTATTTCGGAAAGCCCGTTGATCGGCTTCCGCCTCAAGGACGGCAAGCCCGGCGACCCGGTCAAAGTGTCCTGGAGCGACAATAAAGGCGAGAGCGGCTCTATGGAGGCGGTCATCGAACTGTGACCCCGAATCCGGCGCGACGCGCCTGGCATCTCGTTTCCGCAAGCCGCCCTCCGGGGCGGCTTTTTTGTGCACGCGGCGCGAGGTCGGCGCACTGAGATGAGGGCCGCACGAAAAATCGGATACAATAGGTTGCCAGCACATTTCTTATCGCGCATGCGTCATAAAAACAGGAGAAGATAAACCATGCCACAGGCAAAGCTCGGTAAACCTGTTCCTGCCGCCAAGGTCAAAGTCACCGGAGATCGCGAGTTCAAACTTGCGGATTTAAAGGGCAAGAATGTGGTCCTGTACTTTTATCCCAAGGACAATACGTCCGGCTGTACGACCGAGGGCATCGATTTTCGTGACCACTACCAGAAGTTCAAACGCGCCAAGACCGAGATTCTGGGCGTCTCGCGCGACAGCCTCAAGTCACACGAGAATTTCAAGGCAAAATACGAGTTTCCGTTTGACCTGATCTCCGACCCGGACGAGAAACTCTGCCGGATATTCGATGTGATCAAGGAAAAGAACATGTACGGAAAGAAGGTCATGGGTATCGAGCGCAGCACCTTCATCATCGACAGCAAGGGCGTGTTGAGAAACGAATTCCGCAAGGTGAAGGTCAAAGACCACGTCGAAGAGGTTCTGGCCGCCGTCAAAGCGCTTTAGGCCGTTCGCAAACCAACGCCGATTACACTACTAACCATCACTGCGCCGCCGGCGCCTCCGTGCCGTGACGAAAATGACTGAAAACTTGGGCAAGCTGTATGTGCTCGATACCAGCGTCCTGCTGCACGACCCCTACTCCCTGTTCAGCTTCGAGGAACATGACATCTGTCTGCCGATTTCGGTGGTGGAAGGGCTCGATGCCGCCAAGAAGGGTATTTCCGAAATCGCGCGCAATGCCCGCCAGGCCAGCCGATTGCTCGACCAGATCATTCATGAGGCCGGCGGCGACATCAACGGCGGCCTGGCCCTGGCGAACCCCTTGGGCGGCGCCCCCGGCGGCCAGCTGCGATTTATCACCGACCCGGTCGGCGCCACACTACCCGCCGGCCTGCATCTGGAACGCGGCGACAATCTATTGCTGGCGACGGTCATCGACCTGACGCAGCGGCATGCGGATGCCGAAGTGATTCTGGTATCGAAGAACATTAATACCCGCATCAAGGCCAATGCCCTGGGCCTGCGCGCTGAGGATTACACCAGTGACCAGGTCATCGACGATGCCAATATCCTGCACTCCGGCATGCGGCCGCTGGAGCCCGATTTCTGGGAGCGTCACGGCGAGGCGCTGGAATCCTGGACCGAGGGCGAGCGTACGTTCTACCGGGTGCATGGTGAGGATTTTCGCAACTGGTTGCCGAACAGTTTTCTCTACGCCGACACGGACACTGGTTTCGATGCCGTGGTACGACGGATCGAGACGAATGCGGTGGTGATCGAGAAGGTACACGACTATTCCTCGGAGCGTCATAACGTTTGGGGAATCACAGCCCGAAACCGTGAGCAAAACTTCGCCCTGAATCTTTTGACCGATCCGGAGATCGATTTCGTATCCCTGATCGGTCAGGCCGGCACCGGCAAAACCCTGCTCACGTTGGCGGCGGCGCTCAACCAGACCCTGGACGAAAAACGCTACAGCGAAATTCTCGTCACCCGCATGACGGTCCCGGTGGGCGAAGACATCGGTTTTCTGCCCGGCACTGAAGAGGAAAAGATGAACCCCTGGATGGGCGCACTCGAGGACAATCTCGACGTGTTGCTGCCGTCACCGGAAAAGGATAAAGGCAGCTGGGGTCGCGCCGCCACCCACGATCTTGTGCGCAACCGTATACGCATCAAGTCACTCAACTTTATGCGCGGCCGTACCTTCCTGAACAAATTCGTCATCATCGACGAGGCGCAGAACCTGACGCCGCACCAGATGAAGACTTTGGTCACGCGCGCCGGTACCGGCAGCAAGGTCGTCTGCCTCGGCAACATCGCGCAGATCGATACGCCCTATCTGACCGAGACCACGTCGGGTCTGACCTATGTGGTGGATCGCTTCAAGTCGTGGGAGCACAGCGGTCACGTGACCCTGCGGCGGGTAGAGAGGTCGCGTCTGGCGGATTACGCCAGTGATACGCTCTGAGATCCTGAGCAGGGGTCCAACCCAGGCGCCGTCGCAGCTCGATCGTCGATGCGCACCCGCCCCACACACGCAAATACCGTCAGCCGCAGGGACTTGGCTGTCGAGCCTACATGGATGTATTTACGGCGTGTCTTTGCGTGTGTGGGGCGGGTGCGCTTAGTTACTGTTACTTTCTCCAGAGTAGCGGACGCAATGCCTTGGCGGCTTCTCGCGCCGACGACGGAAGAGCGTTGGTGTTAACCTTTGTCTTCGCGCAGCTTTTCGTAGGCGCCGCGAAACAGCGACTCCAGGTCGTCGATCACTTCGGTGACGTCCCGGCCCTCCATGACGTGTTGTCCCATCAACGTCGTGGTTTCGCTCATCAAGGTGGATTTATCCAGCATCGGATAGGTGGCCGACAGGCGCTGAATCGCCTTCAGCACCGACTCCTCTTTGGGCCGGGGGATGGTTTCAGGCACTTGTGGTGGTGCGGCCGGCCTCGATTCCGTGCGCGTATCGAGGAACTCGGCGAAATCGAGAAGCGATTTGCGCTGCGCGTCGGGCAGCCCCTGGTAGATCTCGCTCAAACGTGCTTCGTCGTCTGCCATGGCTGCGGTTTCGTGCGGTGACGCCAAGCGGGTGGGCTAAGCGCTATCACCGCCATCTGACTTCTGCCGCTCACAATGTTCCTGGGCAAACTTGAGAAACTCCTCCATCGCACGCAGACGGAATTTCTGCCGCTGGTACACTACCGAGAACGGCCGCCGCAGCGGTGGGTCGATTTCCACCGCCGCGAGTGTTTTCAATTTGAGTTCCTTTTCCAGCGTCGCCTCGGACACGATCGATATCCCGAGGCCGGCCTCCACGGCGCTCTTGACGGACTCCGGACTGCCGAATTCCATGGTCAGGTCCATGTCATTAAACGTCAAATCATTGTCCGCCAGGTAATTCGAGATCACCTCACGGGTGCCGGAACCTTCCTCGCGGCAAATAAATGCAAACTTCGTAATGTCACGGACGTTGATTTTCTTCTTCTTCGCCAACTCATGGTGTGGCGGACAGATCAACACCAGATTGTCGTGCCAACAGACCTCGACGACCAGGTTCTTGTTCGTGACCGGCGACTCGACGATACCCACGTCGACATCGTTGTTCTCCACCATATGAACCACGCCCACGGAATTGGACACATTCAGGCGTAATTTGACCTGTTGAAAACGCGACTGAAACTCACCCAACAGGCCGGGCAGAACGTATTCGGCGATGGTCGTGCTCGCGCCGATCAAAAGCAGCCCGATGACATCACCGGTCAGCCGGCGCACCTCGTTGTCCATTTCGTTGTAGAGGGCGATGATCCGGTCTGCGTAGCGATACACGTTGTCACCGGCCTCCGTGAGGCTGATGCGATTGTGCGCGCGGTCGAACAGGCGGGTATTGAAATGTTCTTCCAGCTGGCGGATCTGAAAGGTGACCGCCGGCTGCGTCATGTGCAGAGCCTCGGCGGCCTTGGTAAAACTCAGCAACCGGGCAACGGTGTGAAAGACTTGCAGTCTACGATCAGCCATGGGCGTGAACCGAGGGACAATAAGTTCTCTTTATGGCGGACGGGCATTTCACCATAAATGTGCGGCAATAGATAGTAATTCCTTATGAACGACAGCGGCATCGCCGGCCGCGGCGGGCGACCCGAACCTAGAAGCCTTCGAGCTTGAGCTTCAGGTCGGTCGGGCTGGTGGCGTATTGGATTGCCACTTCTTCGGTGATGTCACCGGTACGGGCGAGTTCGTAGAGACTCTGGTCGAAGGGCAGCATGCCTTCGGCAAGAGTGCCCTTCTTGATCAGATCGGCGATGTCCTTGACCTTCAGGGGGTCGAGAATCATTTCGCGAATCAACTGTGAACAGGTCATCAACTCACAGGCGGCGACGCGCCCTTCGCCATCGGCCCGCGGGATCAAGCGCTGCGCCAGTACGGCACGCAGATTCTGCGCGAGCTTGGAACGAATCGTTGGTTGCGCGTCGGAGGGGAAAGTTGAAATCATACGCGGCACTGTTTCCGCCGCCGCCGGCGCGTGCAGAGTCGAAAGCACCAGATGTCCGGTTTCAGCCGCGGTCAGTGCAATCTCGATCGTCTCCGGGTCGCGCATCTCGCCGAGCAGAATAACATCCGGATCTTCGCGCAGAGTGGCGCGCATTGCATCCGAAAAACTCAGTGCATCCACGCCGATTTCCCGCTGCGAAACGATTGAGCGGCGCTCCGAAAACAGGAACTCGATCGGATCCTCAATTGTGATGATGTGTTTTGCGTACTTAAAGTTGATTTCATTAATCAACGACGCCAGGGTCGTGGACTTACCGGAGCCTGTCGCACCCGTGACGATCACCAGGCCCCGTTCCAGACCCACCAGCTGATTGACGATCTTCGGTAGTTTGAGGGCGTCCGGTTTGGGGATGTCCGTCGAAATAACGCGCAGTGCCATGGCAATGGTGCCGCGCTGATAGAAAACGTTTACACGCACACGTCCGATGCCGCGAATGCCCAGCGACAGGTCAACCTGATACTCCTGCTGGAATCGGTCCCAATGCGTTGGCGCCATGATGGTCTGGGCCAGGTCTTCCATGAAGGTGAGGGAAAGCGCCGGCATCTCGCGCACTGGCCGCAACACGCCGTCGATACGCACCATAGGATTGTTTTTCGCGCGCAGATGAATGTCGGACGCGGTGTGGCGCACACCGTAGTCGAGCACCTGACTCAGGAATCGCAATGGGTCCCCGGGCTGCTGCTGCTCCGCCGGTGCCGCCGGTGCCGCCGGTGCCGCCGGTGCCCCGGCGGATTCGGATGCGGGCGCGGCCGGTGGCTGCGATGGGCTCGGTTTGGTGACCGGGGCGGTGATGACTCCGCTATTCTTTGATTCCGCCATAGGGGACAGGTATCTCGCGTCGAGTGATGTAATTCAAACAGTTATTTGCCACCCGATCAATATTATATAGCCGGTAATGGAGGGATATTCCACTCGTTGCGCGCGGTCAGGCGGGACAGGTACCATGGCACAAGCCGTTTCTGGCTGACATCGGTCTTCGCGTCGTCGGCGCGGGCTCGCGACGCGATGAACCGTGCTGATATAATTTGCAAAAACTATCCCCCACAATCCAACGCACAATGACGTATTTTTCCTCGATCGCATGGGCCGTGGCCCTCGCCGTGACGCTGCCATATCAGGCGAGCCACGCCGAGTTGTTCACGATCGAGCAGGCCGCCGAGCATGCACTCGCACATAATCCTCAACTCCAGGCCACGGCACAACAAACTGATGCCGCGCGGGCGCAGCGGCGCGCCGCGGAGGGTGCCCGCCAGCCCCGCGTCGACCTGAGTTATTACGCGCGCTCCAGCGACAATCCACTCGACGCCTTCGCCGATAAGCTGAACACACGCACGGTCACGGCAGCCGATTTCGCCCCCAACCTGCTGAATGATCCCGACACCAGCACCCTGCATGCCAGCAGTCTGTCGCTGCGGCTGCCGGTGTATCGTGGCGGCAAACTCAGCGCCAATATCACCGCCGCGAGTAATATCGAAACGACACGCGCCGAGGAGTTTGCCCGTGCACGCGATCTGATTGTGTTTCAAACCAAGGCCGCCTACCACGCCTTGCAGGCCGCAGAGCGGGGGCTGAAAATCGCCGACTGGGCGGTGGCGGCGGCGCGGCGCCATGCGAAAACCACGGCCAGACTCGTGCGTGAGGGTCGCATCGTGGTCTCCGACAAGCTCAGCGCTCAGGTCTACCTTTCCTCCATGCAGGGCGTCCGCGAGCAGGCGCGGACCCGGGTGCAGCATGCCCGCAACCGGCTGCATACGCTGATGGCGTTGCCGGGTCCAGCCGCGCTGGAGGTCAGTCCATGGGCAGACCCGTCGGCGACGGAACTGGCGCCGGTCACGGAAATCGAATCCCAGGCCATGGTGCAGCGTCGCGACGTACGCAGTGCCGAGGCCGCGGCGGCGGCGGCCGCCGCCCGCATCGATGTGGCACGCGCGGCCCAACGGCCTTCGATCGATGTCGTCGCCCGCAGTAACTGGTTCGACGACCGCCCCGATATCGACAACCAGTCCTGGAGCGTGGCCGGTGTCCTTAATTACAACCTCTACGCGGGTGGTGTGCCGAAACATGAGACCGCCGCGGCACGGCATGAACACAAACGAGCACAACTGGAACTCAGCGCATTGAAGAACCGGGTACGCAACGAGGTGCGTGATGCCTACCAGAATGTGATCGAAGCCGAGGCGCGCGGCAAGATCGCCCGGCAGAGTGTCGGCAAGGCACGTCGGGCCGTGAAACTGATTGACGAACGCTACGGTCAGGGCCGCACTATACTTATCGACCTGCTGCAGGCGGAACGGGTCCTGGTGGAAGCACGCAGTGAGAACCTCGCCGCGGCGCTGGCCCTGGCAACCGGCTTGCTTGAACTGCAGCTGGCGCAGGGCGATCTGGTCTCCGCGCCCGCGTCCTGACGACACGAGCATCCAATCAGTCATGCATCACCGCCTCGCTCTCGCGCTTGCCGCATTCGTGCTTACCGGCTGTCACCCCGGCGAGCCGGCGACACCGCCCTTGCTACGGGAGACCCTGGCCCGGCCCGCCTGGCAGGCACCGGGCACGGTGCCGGGCCGATCATTCCAAATCCCGCACACCGCGTTGGTCACGCGTAACGGTATCCCGGGCGTCTATGTCATCGGCGAAAACAACCTCGCCCGGTTCCGCATGATCAAGGTGGGTAAGCGGCACGGCGACATGATCGAGATCATCAGCGGGTTGTTCGGTGATGAGGTGCTGGTGATGGGCGATCTGACCGCCGTACTCGACGGCAGTCCGATACAAGTTGCATCTGATGCAACCACGCAATAGAACAGGCTAAGCCGTGGCTAACCAAGAACAACCGCTAAATATCGCCGCGCGCATTGCGAACGCCTTTATCGACAATAAGCTGACCTTGCTCATTGTCGCGTTCTCCCTGATCGTCGGGATATTCGCGTTTCTCGTGACGCCGCGGGAAGAAAACCCCCAGATCGTGGTACCGGCGGCGAATATCACCATCACCAAACCCGGCGCCTCGCCGAAGGAAATCGAACAACTCATCGTCAAGCCGCTCGAGGCCATCCTGCAGGGCATGACCGGTGTGGAACATACCTATGGCCTGGCGATGGATTCGGTCGGCGTCGTGAGCGTGCAGTTCTTTGTCGGCGAAGACAAGGAAGATTCCCTGGTCAAATTGTACGACCGCATCATGAGCAACCTCGACCGGATGCCGCCCGGCACGAATCAACCACTGATCAAACCGGTGGACGTGGACGATGTTCCGATACTGGCCATCTCCCTGTCCTCCGATACACACGACGATCAGCAGTTACGGCGCGTTGCCCTCGATGTGCTCGAACAACTGCGACGCGTCGAGGGAACTTCGGTGTCGTTCGTACACGGCGGTCGCAGTCGGCAGATCAACGTCGACCTGGATCTCGAGCGGCTGCGCGACTACAACGTCACGCTGATCGACATACGCGAGATCCTGGAAGCCACCAATGTGGACACGCCCTCGGGCGCACTGGTTAACGAAAACCGCATCCAGCTGGTCAGTGCCGGCGGCTTCCTGCGCACGGCGGAGGATGTGGCCAATCTGATTATCGCCCTGCAGGCGCACCAGCCGGTGTTTCTCAAGGACGTCGCGACCATTACCGACGGACCCGGCGAAATCGAGTCGGTGCAGCGTATCGGCTTCGGCCCCGCGTTTACCGGCAAACGCGCCAGCAACCTGGAGGTACCGGCGGTCACTATCGCCATCGCCAAAGGGACCGGCATGAATGCGGTCGCAGTCGCCAACCGGGTCACCGACCAGCTCGATCAGCTCCGTGACTCACTCATCCCGGCGGGCATTGACGTGAATGTCACCCGTAATGACGGTGAGCGGGCCAACGATGCGGTCAACACGCTGATGGAACATCTGGCGATCGCCATCGCCACCGTGGTGGCATTACTGGTGTTCTTCCTCGGCTGGCGCGCCGCCGGTATCGTCACCATCACCATCCCGTTGATCCTGTTCATCACACTGGCCGTCGGCATGATCGCCGGTCAGAGCATCAATCGCATCACCTTGTTTGCCTTGATCCTGTCCCTGGGCCTGCTGGTGGACGACTCGATCGTGGTGATCGAGAACATATTCCGACACTACGCCACCAAGGGCGCGGATCGTCTGCGCGCGGCGGTGCGCGCCGTAGACGAGATTGGCAAACCCACCAACATCGCCACCTTGGCGGTGATCCTCGCGTTTCTGCCCATGTTCTGGGTGACCGGCATGATGGGCCCCTACATGGCGCCGATTCCGTTCAATGTTCCCGTCGCCATGATCATCTCACTGATCATTGCCTACACTGTCGCCCCTTGGGCGGCCTACCGTTGGCTGCGGTCGGGCAGCACGGAGCACGCGGAACCCGCAGCGGGAATACTGGAGCGGGGTTACGCGAAGATGATGGGTGCGCTGCTGAAGAGCCGGCTCGCTCGCACAGGCTTTTCCCTCGCAATCATGGGCCTGCTGGTCGCGGTTCTGATCATGCCGGCGTTCGACCTGGTGTTGTTCAAGATGCTGCCCAAGAACAACACCAATACCTTCAATGTGACCATCGATATGCCGGAAGGTACCAGCCTCGAGACGACTGATTACATCGCCCGCCGCGTCGGCGACATCGTACGCCAACACCCGGAGACGGCTTCTTATGAGTCCAGCGTCGGCGTACCTGGGGTGGTGGATTTCAACGGCCTGTTGCGCGGCAGCGGCCTCAAACAGGGGCCCCATCTCGCCGAGGTACGGGTCAACCTGCGCAACAAGCACCAGCGCGATCTGTCATCCATCGATATCGTCCAGGAACTGCGTGCGCCCATGGCCGAACTCGCCGCGCAGACCGGCGCCAACATCAAACTGGTGGAAGACCCGCCGGGACCGCCGGTGCGCGCCACCATCCTCGCGGAGCTTTATGGTAGCGATTACGATGCGGTGCGGCGCATCGCCACGGACTTGCGCCGCGAGGTCTTCACAACGACCGAAGACGTCGTCGATATCGACGACTCCGTAACCGACGATGCCACCAAGTACGTGATCACGGTCGATCGCGAGAAGGCGATCCTGGCCGGTATCCTGCCGGCCCATGTGGCGGAGACCTTACACACCTTCCTGGCCGGCTATGACATCGGCACCGTACATCTGGAGGCCGAGAAGGAACCGGTGCCGATTACCTTCCAGATCCCGGTCACCGACCGTATCCGGGCGGACGATTTGAACAAGATCTTTTGCGTGAATCCCCAGGGGCGTCAGGTGGAATTGGGCGATATCGCCGAGATCCGTCAGGTGCCGGCGCCGAAACCGATTCTGCACAAGGACCAGCGGCCGGTAGTCTATGTGAGCGGCGAGTTGGGCTCCACCAGCCAGGTCTATGCCGTGTTGAAAATGTGGCGTTACCTGAAAGACAATCCCCTGCCCGGTGACGTGCAACTGCAACAGTATTTCATGGCCGACCCGGGCACCCAGGGCTACAGCCTGCGCTGGGACGGTGAGATGCGCCTGACCCTGGATGTGTTTCGCGATCTCGGCTCCGCGTTCATGGTGGCGATCATCCTGATCTATCTGGTGCTGGTGGCCTATTACCGTTCGTTTCGAATCCCGCTTATCGTCATGGGCGCGATTCCCTTGACCATCATCGGTGTACTGCCGGGTCACGCGGTCATGGGTCAATATTTCACCGCGACATCAATGATCGGTGTCATCGCCCTGGCCGGCATCGTGGTGCGCAATTCCCTCTTGCTGATCGATTTCATTCTCGAATACCGGCGCGCAGGACATGACCTGGCGGATGCGGTCATGCAGGCCGGGCAGACGCGCCTGCGTCCCATCATGCTGACCGCCTTCGCAATCATACTGGGCACCCTGGTGATGATTTTCGATCCGGTGTTTGGCGGCCTGGCCATTTCCCTGATCTTCGGCACCTTCGCCTCGACGGTGCTCACCCTGTTTGTGATCCCGCTGCGCTACTTCAAGTACGAAAGTCGGAGACAAGCAAGAGGAAAGTAGATAAAGAAAAGGGGACATTCTACTTTTTCTCCAAAAAAGGAAAAAAGCAGAATGTCCCCTTTTTTCGAATTAGGCGGTGCTGGTTTCTGCCGTCGTCTCGTTCCGTGCCGACTCAACCATCTCATCGTCATTCACCGCGAAGCTCGCCTGCTGCGTCTCCTCGGCCCGTCGCCCGGACGGGTCCGCGAACCGATCATTCAGTGACTGCACGAAGCGATCCGCCTCGGCAACCAAAGTCATGAGCTGACGCCGCGTACGTTTGGTCCATCCGGCCGGATTGGCTTCGAAGATGCTGCGCCAGAAACGCGTATTTTTCCGCAGCGCTCGCAGATAGCCCTCGCGCTCGATTCCCGGCGTCATGGTACGCCGTATGTAGCGCATAACCGACGACGCGGACCAGGCACGGGCAATAAAATGCAGTCCGGCGGCGGCCAGGACGACGCCCAAGGCGGTCACCGCGATGCGTCGCGGGCTCGCCAGCAGCATCTCCAGCCATGGCGCCGAGAACTGCAGACCATTCCAGTAGCCCGCCGCTACGCTTGCCGCCAGCAAGCCGCCCAGCACCACGACCGCCAGTAACAGATCACGCCACAATACGCCGCGCCCCCAGCGTGCCATAAGCTGCCGCAGCCGCGGCACCTTGTGTTCCTCGATTTCGTGGCAGGTCTTTTCCAGTTCCGCAATGATGCGGTAGGCGCGTTCGACGCTGACCTTGCGTATGCGGTCGTGGATCTCGTCCAACTCCACATTGCGCTTGCTTTCGAAACGCTCGCGCAGGGCCTCGTTTTCGATCGGCACGGCGGCGTCCGGATTGTAAATCGTATAGAACTTTCCAGCCGTGAGCCCTTCATGGGCAATCGCCCGCTGCCAGGAACCGACCACCTCTTCCGGATTGTCTTCGCGCGCGGTGGTATCGATCTGGTTGAGGATATACAGGAACTTGATGGAATCGCGCCGACCGATGGTCTCCGCCACCAGATGCGTAAGTGTATCCTGCATTGCCCCGGGTTCCGGCCGTCGCGCATCGAAAAAGACCAGCACGAGGTCCGAGAGACCGATGATGTAATCGGTCATTCGCAGTGTCGACGTGCGCTGGGCATCCGCATCGAAGCCGGGGGAGTCGATCAGAATCTTGCCGCACAATTCGTCGCTGTGACAGGTTTTCATCTGCAGGTAGGCGTCCACGTTGGCGCCCTCGCCCTTGGCGACTTTCTCAAGCTCCTCGCTCATTTGGTAGAACGGAAACCGGGGATCGGCATCCAGCGCGATACCCGGTAGGGTACGCGGCTCATCCTCGGCCGAATAGCAGATGACAGTGAACTTGTCATCCACGGCCTGGTTGCCGGTAGCCTGCAAGGAAGCACCCAAAAAGTGGTTGATGAACGTGGATTTGCCCGCGGAGAAGGTGCCGAGTACCGAGACCAGGGGCCACCAGGAAATTTGCGTGGCATAGGACTCGCCCGGAGCGAGCAGACCCAGACGATAAGCGACCCGATCCAGTTTACGAAAACTCCTGACCGCGTCTTTCAGCAGTGGATTTTCCTGCTGCAGTCGTTGCTCAAGCAGCTTGAGTCTTTTTTCGAGTTGTTTGCGAACTCCGGCCATGTCTATTTCACCTGTATTTTTGTTAAATACCCGCTCGTTCGACCCCGGCGAACGACGCGGGCGTTACCAAGGCATGAAGCTGTTCATGAATGACATGGGTCGGGACACGCTGTTATTCATCACCGCCATGCTGTAGCGCATATGGTCAATGGAACCCGTCATCGCCGCCATCGACCCGTTCATAGCCTGCATATTTGCCACCATCTGTTCGGTCGACGCCGATGCGGTCGCGACCTCCGTGTTCATGGCTCGCATCTCGGTGGCGACAGTACCCATTTCCCCCGAGACGGTGAGCATGCCCCGCGAGATGTTGCTCATGTTGGACGTGATGGTCACCATCTGCTCCGCCATCACGTGCGCATCCTTGGTGAGGCTGTAGATCAGGTAGAACCCATACGCCGCCAGGATCACGAACATGAACAAGGATGGGTAGACGATGAGTTCCCAACGCCGCGCACTGGCGGAGAATGTCTGATACAAGCGCTCGAGACTGGCGTTCGCGCAGTCATCGACGTGTTGACAGTCTTCCGGAGTAAAAGGAAAACTATGCGTTTCGCCTTTATGCTGCGATAGGTGCACCGTTTTACTCGGAGCAGAAGTTTTGTCAGTTGCCATAATGGTCACTTCCTGATCAATGTTCGGTTACAAGCCACGGAACCGAAACGTCACCGCAGATCCTATCCGGACGAACTCTGGAGCTGCTTCTCCAGTTCCGCCGCGCGCTCAGAATCTAGGCCGCGAATAATCTGCAAGAGCCGCACCGCCTCACCGGATCGCCCGTCCTTGAGCAGCCGCGTGGCCGCCTCGTAGTAGGCGCTTGCCGCCTCGTTCCATTTCCCATCGGAATAATAGATATTGCCGAGCTCGCCATAGGCATTCGGATCGTCCGGCGCCGCCTCGGCCAGCGCCTTGTAGCCGGCTACGGCGGCATCACGGTCGCCACGCCAAAATGCGCGGCGCGCGCGGGTGAGCAGTACAGCTGGGTCATCGGAAGCCGCGGCCGGGTCGGTATCTGCATCTGTGGCTGCGGCGGTCGTGCTTTCAGCCGCGGATGATACTCCACCTTCGCCACCCGGCGCCATACTCGCCGCAGAACCGCTGGCGGCAGCGGTTTTAGCGTCAGCCGCGGCGCTCGGGGCGCCCGCGGCGGGCGCGCCTGCTGCGGCGGCAGCCGTCGCCGCTGCGGCTGTTTGCGCGGCCTCTTGTGTGCCCGCGGCTGTCGCTGCAGCCGGCTGCGCGGTGTCTTGCGCCGTGGCGGACACGGTAGCTTCGGCCTGGGCCGGGGTCTCGGCCGACCCCTCGGGGGCCGCGGGTTGTGTCTCGGCCACCGGCGCGGCGTCCTTCTTGAAAAGACCCGGCATCAGTTGGTCACGGAAAAAGAACGCCAAGATCAGCATCAACACAACCACGAGCAACACGCCGTGACTCAATATTTTGCGCACGATATTCATACCTAATCCCCTCTAAGACCGAAACACCATTAACTGATACGCTTGCGGGTACGGCGCTTTTTGCCGACGCCTTTCAAGGCCGGATAGAGCGCATATGCAAACTCCTCGAACTCGCGCGCCGCCTTACCTTTGGGCGCGAGTTCCATAATTGATAAGCCCTCACTCATTGAATAGCGATAAACCGTTCGCTGGCATAACCGATTCGGTAATACCGTTACTGACGCTAACTCCCGCAAAGCCGCCTCTGTATCATCGGATTCGCGCTTTGTGGAACGGTTCGTATCCGCACGATTCACGAACACGATCACTTCCGGCGCATGTCCTGGTGGCGCCGCTTCCTGAATGAGACGCAGAAACCGCTGCGTGGCCCATACATCCGGTTGGCTCGGTGGCACCGGCACCACTATCCGATCCGCCACCGCCAGGGCGGCCTTGGCGGCCTCCAGATTTGAAGCGCCAACGTCTATCAACACCTCGCCGGGATGCTGCTGGAGATGTTTGGCAAGATCGTTGACATACCCATGCACCTGCAACGGCGGTGTGTAGGACTCGTCGCGGCGCACCTCTGCGATGTCCAACAGTGTGCGCTGCGGATCCAGATCGTACGCCGCCACCGGCTGGCCCTTGGTCTGCAGCCACAATCCCAGATTGAACACCAGGCTGCTTTTGCCCGATCCGCCCTTGAGATTGGCGACAACCGTAATCATGGTCGACCGGCGCGGTCGGGCCGCGTACGGCTCACCATATCTCGCGTGGCATCCAGCCGTGGCCGCGCCACTGGTGACCGCGATAATTCATGATGTACCAATACTCGCCGGTACTGCTCATCTCGCCACGTATAGTGAACTCCGGCACACCGCGCCACGGCCCGGCACCCCATGGCTGACCGCCCCATGGCTGACCGCCCCATGGCTGACCGCCCCAAGGCTGACCGCCCCAAGGCTGACCGCCCCAAGGCGCAAAACCGCCGGGAAAGGCCGACCCGCCACCGGGCCAGCC
>CAMYOD010000016.1 GCA_947259975.1 uncultured Gammaproteobacteria bacterium | reverse complement strand
GGTGGGGTCGGTAAGACCACGACCGGCATCAACGTGGCGGCCTCCCTCGCGCAGGCCGGGCGCCGCGTCATGCTCATCGACATCGATCCGCAAGGCAACGCCACGGTAGGCAGCGGCGTGTCGAAAGACGATCTGGAAAACACGATCTACGAGGTCCTGATCGGCACCGCAACCGCAAGTGAGGCCCTGGTCGAGACCGGCGGCGGCTATGATCTGATTCCGGCCAACAATGACCTGGCCGGCGCGCAGGTGGATCTGCTCGATCTCGAGCACCGCGAGCATCGGCTGCGCAACGCCCTGGCGTCGGTGCGTGACAATTACGACTACATCCTCATCGATTGCCCGCCGGCGCTGAACATGCTCACGATTAACGCCCTGGTCGCGGCCAACGCGGTGATGATTCCCATGCAATGCGAGTACTACGCGATGGAGGGCCTCTCGGCCCTGGTCAACACCATCCGCAAGATTCGCGAAACCCTGAACCCACAATTACAGATCGAAGGACTCTTGCGCACGATGTACGATGCCCGCAACAGCCTGGCCAATGAAGTCTCCGAGCAACTGGCGGAACACTTCGGCGAAAAAGTGTATCGCACTATTATTCCCCGCAACGTTCGTTTGGCGGAAGCACCCGGTTACGGCAAGGCGGCGCTGGATTACGACAAGCACTCCAAGGGCGCCCAGGCCTATATGGCCCTGGCCGGCGAAATTCTGCAGCGGGAGCACGCGGCATGAGCGCGAAGAAGAAACCTCGCCTGGGCCGCGGTCTCGACGCCTTGTTGGAAAGCACCACCGCGGTCGGCGTCGATACAACCGAAGAATTTCGCCACCTGCCGGTGGACATGATGCAGCGCGGCCGCTATCAGCCGCGCACGCACATGGACCAGGACGCCCTCGACGATCTGGCGCGCTCGATCAAGGCCCAGGGTGTCGTGCAGCCCATCGTCGTGCGCCCCTTGCCGAGCGGAAATTACGAGATCATCGCCGGCGAACGGCGTTGGCGCGCCGCGCAAATTGCGGGCCTGGAAAACGTGCCGGTGGTGCTGCGCAGCATCCCCGACGAAGCCGCCATCGCGGTGGCGTTGATCGAGAATATTCAGCGCGAAGACCTCAATCCCATCGAAGAGGCCAGTGCACTACAGCGCCTCATCGACGAATTCGACATGACCCACCAGCAGGTCGCCGACAGTGTCGGCCGCTCCCGCGCCGCGGTGTCGAATCTGCTGCGCCTGCTGACCCTGAACGAGGACGTACGCACCATGCTCGAACAGGCGAAGATGGATATGGGCCACGCCCGCGCGCTGTTGGCGTTGACCGGCGGCGATCAGAGCGAGGCGGCGCGGCGCGTCGTCAAAAAAGGCCTGTCGGTGCGCGAAACCGAGCAGTTGGTGCGGCGACTGCTGGAGCGACCGAAACCAACCAAAACCGCGGAGCCGGCCATCGACCCCGATATTCGTCGCCTGCAGGACGAGCTGTCGGAAAAAATCGGCGCCAAGGTCACCATCAGCCACAACAAGAGCGGCAAGGGTCGTCTGATCATCGAATACCATAGCAACGACGAACTCGACGGCATCCTCGAGCGCATTCATTGAGCCCCCGGTGAACCCTCCGGGCGGCCGGCCTGAAAGGCCCTGCCGGGGTTGCCCTGAGCCGGCGTTTTGCCCCGCCCAGACTGTATATTGACCCCATAGGGGACCCCCTTTATACTCCGCGGCCTTTGCTGGGCCGGGCCGCTGATTTGGCGGGTTTTTTTGGGAGGTCCGGGCACAGGCCGACGATGAGCTACGCAGGGCAATTCTCTACCCAACGGGTGTGGCGAGTCCTGCTCCTCCAGGCCCTTTTGGGTCTTGCCGTCGCCGCCGGCGCATTCTTCCTCGCGGGATGGCCGAGCGCCGTCGCCGCAGTCTACGGATGCAGCGTCGCGCTGGTGAATTTGGCGCTACTGGTCTGGCGTATGCACCGTGGCAAACACGCCCATACCGATGCCCACCGGCACCTCAGGTCGGCCTACCTGGCCAGCGCGGAACGGCTGGCCATGGTTATCGTGCTGCTTGCGATTGGTTTTGGCGTGCTCGAGCTTGCGCCGTTCGCCCTGCTGGCGGGCTTCATCGCAGGACAGCTTGGACTTCTAATATCTGGTTTCTTGGGCGGTAACGTATAAAGCGATGGCAGGCGGAACGCTGACCTCCGGCGAATATATCAAGCATCACCTCACCAACTGGACCTACGGTCAGCATCCGGACGGTACCTGGGGGTTTGCCCATAGCGCCGCGGAGGCCAAGGAAATGGGTTTCTGGGCCATCCACGTGGACTCCATGCTCTGGTCCATTGGCATCGGCCTGCTGTTCCTGTATCTGTTCCGCAAGGTCGCCAAAACGATCACCTCCGATACCCCCAACGGTTGGCAGAACTTCGTCGAGTGGATCTTCGATTTCATCGACGACAACGTGCGCGGTTCCTTCAGTGGCGGTAAGAACGATGTCGTCGCGCCGTTGGCACTGACCATTTTCATTTGGGTCTTCCTAATGAACCTCATGGACCTGGTCCCGGTGGATCTGCTGCCGCGTCTGGCGCAAGAGGCGGGCGCATTCTTCTTCGGCGCGGATCCACATCACGTCTACTTCAAGGTCGTGCCGACGACCGACCCCAACGTCACCTTCGGCATGGCGCTGGCGGTGTTCGTGCTCATGTTGTACTACAGCTTCAAGATCAAGGGCGTCGGCGGCTTCCTCGGCGAGCTCGCGTTCCAGCCCTTCGGCAAGGCGGGCCTGCCGGCTAACCTTATCCTCGAAGGCATTTCGCTGATTTCCAAGCCGGTCTCCCTGGCGCTACGTTTGTTCGGCAACCTGTACGCCGGCGAGATGATTTTCATTCTCATCGCTCTGCTCTATAGCGGTGGCGTGGCTTGGGGTGTGCTCGGCGGTTTCCTGCAATTGGGCTGGGCCATCTTCCACATCCTGATCATTACTCTGCAAGCGTTCATCTTTATGGTGCTGACCATCGTCTATCTGGACATGGCGCATCAGGAACACTAGCAGTCGTTCGATTTCGATATTTATAAAGGTAACTAGGAGAAAACAATGGAAACTGCATTGCTCTACATCGCTGGCGGCATCATGCTGGGCCTCGGTGCCCTTGGCGCAGCCGTCGGCATCGGTGTACTGGGTGGTCGCTTCCTGGAAGGCGCCGCGCGCCAGCCGGAACTCATCCCCATGCTGCGCACCCAGTTCTTCATCGTCATGGGTCTGGTCGACGCGCTGCCGGTTATCGCCATCGCCATCGGCCTCTACGTCCTGTTCGCCGTGGTGGGTGGTTAACGGCGGTTTACCGCAACCTCTGCAGATCAACAGGAACGAGCCATGAACATAAACTTAACTTTGTTCGCGCAGATGATCACCTTCGGGGTGTTCGTGTGGTTCTGCATGAAGTTTGTGTGGCCGCCGATCATGCATGCGCTGGAAGAGCGCAAGACCCGGATTGCCGACGGCCTGGCGGCCGCCGAGCGCGGCAAGCGCGAGCAGGAGCTGGCGGAAAAGCGCGCCGGTGAACTGTTGCACGAAGCCAAGGGCAAGGCGGCGGAAGTCATTGCGCGGGCGGAAAAGCGCGCCGGTGAAATCGTCGACGAAGCCAAGTCGGATGCCAAGGTCGAAGGCGATCGGCTGGTGGTCGCGGCGCAGGCCGAGATCGAGCAACAGGTTAATCGCGCCAAGGAGCAACTGCGCACTCAGGTGGCGACCCTCGCGGTGGCCGGTGCCGAACGTGTCCTGAAACGCGAGATCGATGTCGGTGCGCACAACGACGTGCTCGACGAGCTGGTCAACCAGATCTAGAGGCTCCCATGGCGGAAATCTCCACAGTCGCGCGCCCGTACGCACAGGCGGTTTTCAAGTTGGCACAGGAGGCCGGTGACTATGCGCGCTGGACCGATGCGCTGACGGCGGCCAGCACCATCGCCCGCGACCCCACCATGTTGGCGCTGATCCAGAGCCCGCGCGCGGAGAGCAAACAGCTGGCGGAGTTGTTCATCGGCGTCGCCGGCGATCACTTCGATCCCCAGGCGCAGAACTTCATCAGGCTGTTGGCGGAAAATCATCGCCTGGCGTTGCTGCCCGTCATCACCGAGCTGTATGAGGTCATGCGTGCCGAGGCCGAAGGTGTGCTGGATGCGGAAATCGTTTCCGCGCTGCCCATCGCAACAGACCAACAGGACCGAATCGCGGCCGCATTGAAGGCGCGTCTCGGTCGCGAGATATCGCTCACCGCCACCACCGATCCGGAGCTGCTCGGCGGCGCCGTCATTCGGGCGGGGGATATGGTGATCGACGGTTCCGTACGGGGTCGGCTGCACAAACTGGCCGGCGCCCTGACCTGAATTTTTTTGAGGATTTATGGCTATGCAACTCAATCCTTCCGAAATCAGCGAGCTTATCAAGGAGCGTATCAAGGACTTCGAGGCGGTCGCTGAAGCCCGCACCGAAGGCACCGTGGTCACGCTCACCGACGGTATCGCGCGTATCCATGGGCTGGCCGACGCCATGCAGGGCGAGATGATCGCCTTCCCGAACGATACCTTTGGTATGGCGCTGAACCTGGAGCGCGACTCCGTGGGCGCCGTGATCCTGGGCGAGTACAAACACATCTCCGAGGGCGATAGTGTGCAATGCACCGGTCGTATCCTCGAGGTGCCGGTGGGCGAAGGCCTGCTCGGCCGCGTGGTCGACTCACTGGGTGCCCCCATCGACGCCAAGGGCCCCATTACCAGCAGCGGCAACTCGCCGATCGAGAAGATCGCGCCGGGCGTGATCGCGCGTAAGTCGGTGGACCAGCCGGTACAGACCGGCCTCAAGGCCATCGACGCGATGGTGCCCATCGGCCGCGGTCAGCGCGAGTTGATCATCGGTGACCGCCAGACCGGTAAGACCGCGGTCGCTGTCGACGCCATCATCAACCAGAAGGGCACCGGCGTTAAGTGTATTTACGTGGCGGTGGGCCAGAAGGCATCCAGCATCGCCAACGTCGTGCGCAAGCTCGAAGAACACGGCGCCATGGAGCACACGATCGTGGTCGCCGCCGGCGCCTCCGACTCCGCCGCCATGCAGTACATTGCGCCTTATGCCGGTTGCACCATGGGTGAGTACTTCCGCGACAAGGGCGAGGATGCACTCATCATTTACGACGATCTGACGAAGCAGGCCTGGGCCTACCGTCAGGTGTCGTTGCTGCTGCGCCGCCCGCCGGGCCGCGAAGCCTACCCGGGTGACGTGTTCTATCTGCACTCGCGCCTGCTCGAGCGTGCCGCGCGCATCAACGAGAACGAGGTCGAGAAACTGACCGACGGCGCGGTGAAAGGCAGGACCGGTTCGCTGACCGCCCTGCCCATCATTGAAACCCAGGCCGGTGACGTGTCCGCGTTCGTGCCGACCAACGTGATTTCCATTACCGACGGGCAGATCTTCCTCGAGTCCGATCTGTTCAACGCCGGTATCCGCCCCGCCATCAACGCCGGCCTGTCCGTGTCCCGTGTCGGCGGTGCCGCGCAAACCAAGATCATCAAGAAGCTCGGCGGCGGTGTGCGTCTGGCCCTGGCCCAGTTTCGCGAGTTGGCGGCCTTCGCCCAGTTCGCGTCCGATCTGGACGAAGCGACCCGCAAGCAGCTTGAGCGCGGCCAACGCGTGACCGAGCTGATGAAACAGAAGCAGTATGATCCGCTCACGGTCGCCGACATGGCCGTGTCCCTGTTCGCTGCCAACGAAGGTTACCTCGACGATGTCGACGTGAAGAAAGTGGTGGACTTCGAGCAGGCCCTGCACGCGTACATGCGCAGTCACCAAGTTGATCTGCTCGACAAGATCAACGACACCGGTGACTACAACGACGAAATCGAATCGGCGTTGCATGCGGCGATCAAGGATTTTAAAGAGACAAGTGCTTATTAAGTTTCAAGGTGCAAGTTGCAAGATACAAGTAACCAATTCTTGTAACCAGGCCCGAAACACACGACTTTCCGCTTGTAACTTGAACCTTGTAACTTGGAACTGATTTTATGGCCGGCGCCAAAGAAATACGCACCAAGATCAAGAGCATCAGCAATACGCAGAAGATCACCAAGGCCATGGAAATGGTTGCGGCGAGCAAGATGCGGCGGGCGCAGGAACGCATGCGCGCGGCGCGCCCCTATGCGGAAAAGATGCGCAACGTGATCTCTCATCTGGCGCAGGCACACCCGGAGTACAAGCATCCCTTCGTGCTCAACCGCGACGTGAAGCGCGTCGGGCTGATCGTGATTGCTACCGACCGCGGCTTGTGCGGCGGCCTGAACATCAACCTGTTCAAGAAGCTGGTGGCGCAAATGCGCCAGTGGGATGAGCAGGGCATCGAGATCGATCTGTGTGTAATCGGCACCAAGGCGCAGGGCTTCTTTCAGCGTCTCGGCGGCAATGTCGTGGCCAGCGCCACCCATCTGGGCGACGCGCCGCCGCTGGAAGACCTCATCGGCACCGTCAAGGTGATGTTGGACGCGCACGCCGAAGGCAACATCGATCAACTGTTCCTGGCGCACAACAAGTTTGTGAATACCATGACCCAGGGTCCGGAGGTGGAACAGTTGATCCCGGTGTCGAGTCTGCAGGACGAGGAGCTGGCGCACCACTGGGACTATATTTACGAGCCCGATGCCAAAGAGGTGATCGACGGCCTGATGATTCGCTACATCGAGTCGCTGGTTTACCAGGGCGTGGTCGAGAACATCGCCTGCGAACAGGCGGCACGTATGGTGGCCATGAAATCGGCCTCCGACAATGCCGGCACACTGATCGACGAACTGCAGCTGGTGTACAACAAGGCGCGCCAGGCGGCGATCACTCAGGAAATTTCCGAAATTGTGGGTGGGGCGGCGGCCGTATAACGTAGGTACAAGTTTCAAGATACAAGTCTTGTACCTTGCAACTTGGATCTTGAAACTCAATCTTCGATGGCGCGGCTTCCATCGGAGCGCACGAATCAGATTTGGTAGAGGGTATTGAAATGAGTACCGGAAATGTTGTTGAAGTGATCGGCGCCGTGGTGGACGTGGAGTTCCCGCGCGGCGCGGTGCCCAAGGTCTACGATGCGTTGAACGTGGACGACGCCGGGCTCACGCTGGAAGTACAGCAGCAGATGGGTGACGGCGTGGTGCGCACCATCGCCATGGGTTCTACCGACGGGCTGCGACGCGGTCTGAACGTGACCAACACCGGCGCGCCGATCTCGGTGCCGGTGGGCACCGCGACCCTGGGGCGCATCATGGATGTGCTCGGCAATCCGGTGGACGAGGCCGGTGAAGTCGCGGCGGAAAAACGCATGCCGATTCACCGCGAGCCGCCGGCCTATGCCGATCAGGCGGCCTCGGTGGAGATTCTCGAGACCGGCATCAAGGTCATCGACCTCATCATGCCCATTGCCAAAGGCGGCAAGATCGGCCTGTTCGGCGGCGCCGGCGTGGGCAAGACGGTGACGCTCATGGAGCTCATCCGTAACATCGCCGTGGAGCACAGTGGTTATTCCGTGTTCGCCGGCGTCGGTGAGCGTACCCGCGAGGGTAACGACTTCTTCCACGAAATGACCGAAGGCGGCGTCATCGACAAGGTGGCATTGGTCTACGGGCAGATGAACGAGCCACCGGGTAACCGCCTGCGTGTGGCGCTGACCGGGCTGACCATCGCTGAGAATTTCCGCGACGAAGGCCGTGACGTGCTGATGTTCATCGACAACATTTATCGTTACACCCTGGCCGGCACCGAGGTGTCCGCGCTGCTCGGGCGTATGCCGTCGGCGGTGGGCTACCAGCCGACTCTGGCGGAAGAGATGGGTGTACTGCAGGAGCGCATCACCTCCACCAAGACCGGTTCCATCACCTCGTTCCAGGCCGTGTACGTGCCCGCGGACGATTTGACCGATCCGTCGCCGGCCACCACCTTCGCGCATCTTGATGCGACCCTGGTGCTGTCCCGTCAGGTCGCCGAGCTGGGTATTTACCCGGCGGTGGATCCGTTGGACTCCACCAGTCGCCAGCTCGACCCGCTGGTCATCGGGCAGGAACATTACGACGTGGCGCGGGCGGTGCAGGGCACCCTGCAGCGTTATAAGGAACTGCGCGACATTATCGCCATCCTCGGCATGGACGAACTGTCCGAAGAGGACAAGCTGGTGGTGTCCCGCGCGCGCAAGATTCAGCGCTTCCTGTCGCAGCCGTTCTTCGTCGCCGAGACTTTCACCGGTTCGCCGGGTAAGTACGTGAGCCTGAAAGACACCGTTCGCGCCTTCAAGGCCATTGTCGAAGGCGAGCACGACGCGCTGCCGGAGCAGGCCTTCTACATGGTGGGCACCATCGAAGAAGCGGTGGAAAAGGCGAAAACTATCCAGTGATGTGGTGCGAGTAACAAGTAACGACGAACCAGGTTTTTACTCGTAACTCGTAACTCGAAACTCGCCACTCGAGACTATATTTATGGCCATGACCTTACATGTTGACATCGTGAGCGCTGAAGAGGAGATTTTCTCCGGGTCGGCCACGATGGTGTTCGCGCCGGCGCAGATGGGCGAGGTCGGCATTGCGCCACGCCACAGCCCGTTGATCACGCAGTTGCGCCCGGGCGAAGTCCGCATCCAGGATCAGCATGGCGAAGAACAGTCGTTTTATGTGTCCGGTGGAATGCTCGAGGTTCAGCCGCATGTGGTCACGGTGTTGTCCGACACCGCGGTGCGCGCCAAGGATCTGGACGAAGCCGCGGCGCTGGAAGCGAAAGAGCGTGCCGAGCAGGCCCTGCACGACAAACAGTCCGAATTCGAATACGCCAAGGCACAGGCGGAACTGGCCGAAGCCGTGGCGCAGCTGCAAACTCTGCGCCGACTGCGCGAAAAGGGCCGTAGTTAATTCCGGCCCACGTAACATTCAGCAGTTTTTCTTAACCTAGTCCGATATTCCTGTGAGCGAGACCATTGTCGAAAACGGCAAAGTCGTGTCGTTGAACTACAGCCTGTATGACGAGAAGGGCGGTCTGTTCGAGCACCGGGATATTCCCGTGTCTTATCTGCACGGCTCCGGCAGTGAGCTGTTCCCCAAGATTGAAGAAACCCTGGCCGGTCATGCGGTGGGCGACAAGGTGCCCGTGGAGCTGACCCCGGAAGACGGCTTCGGCGAATACGATCCGAACCTGATGTTCACCGACAATCTGGAAAACGTGCCGCCGGAGCTGCGCGAAGTTGGCAAGGAGGTCGAGGCCCATAACGAACAGGGCGAAGTGCGCCTGTTCTACGTCACCAAGATCGACGACGATACCCTGACCGTGGACGGCAACCACCCGCTCGCGGGGCAGACGGTGAATTTCATCGTCATCATCACCGACATCCGCGACGCTACCGCGGAAGAAATCGAGTCCGGCCAGCCGCAAGGACCGCCGGGGGGCGGACCCATCCCCCTGGTCTGACCCGCCGGATGCGCTGCCGGTCCTTTAGCGCGCGCTGTCTTTCACGCGCCGGCGTTCCAGTCTAAAGTACCCGCGGGCACTTAACGCTCACGAAACGATTCGCATGAAGCTTGAAATCGTCGTTCTTGCCGCCGGCAAAGGCACGCGCATGCGCTCGCACCAGCCCAAGGTGCTGCAGCCGCTGGGCGGATGGCCGTTGTTGGGCCATGTGCTGGCGCGGGCCAACGCCCTCGACCCGGTCGCCGTGCATGTGGTCTACGGTCACGGCGGCGAAATCGTGCCAGCGGCGTTCCCCGCGTCCCGCGTCAACTGGACCCTGCAGGACGAGCAGCTCGGCACCGGCCATGCGCTGGCCCAGGCCATGCCGACCGTCATGGACGATTCCCTGGTGCTGGTGCTCTACGGCGACGTGCCGTTGATCGGCGAGGCCACGCTGCGCACACTGATCGCCGCCGCCAACGACGGCCTGGCGCTGCTGACCGCGGAACTCGAGGATGCGGGCAGTTATGGGCGCATCATTCGCGACGGCGCCGGCCGGGTGGTGCGTATCGTCGAGCGTAAGGACGCCACAGCCGATGAGCTAGCGGTACGCGAGATCAACAGCGGCTTCATGGCCGCCCCCGCGGCCCGCTTCCGCGAGTGGCTGGCGCGCCTGGATAACCGCAACAGCCAGGGCGAGTATTACCTTACAGATGTCGTTGCCATGGCAGTGGCGGATGGTATTACAATCGCCACCACACAGCCGAAATCTCTGGTCGAGATACTCGGCGTCAACAGCAAACAGGAGTTGGCCCAGTTGGAACGCAGTCACCAGCTCGATAAAGCACGCGAACTCATGGATCGCGGCGTGACCCTGCGCGACCCGACGCGCTTCGATCTGCGCGGCGAACTCAGTACCGGCAGCGATGTGACCATCGACGTCAACGTCATCATCGAAGGCGATGTCAGCCTCGGCGACGGCGTCAGCATCGGCGCCAATAACGTCATTCGCAATTCGCGTATCGGCGCCAACGTGATCATCAAGGAAAACTGCGTCATCGAGGACGCCGACATTGCCGACGGCTGCATCGTCGGGCCGTTCGCGCGTATTCGTCCGGAGACCAAGCTGGCGCGCAACGTGCACATCGGTAACTTCGTCGAGATAAAAAAATCCGACGTCGACGCCGGCAGCAAGATCAATCATCTCAGTTATGTGGGTGACAGCACGGTGGGGCGCGACGTGAACGTCGGCGCCGGCACCATCACCTGTAACTACGACGGCGCTAACAAGCATCGCACCGTCATCGGTGACAATGTGTTCATCGGTTCCGACACCCAGCTCGTCGCGCCGGTCACGGTGGGCGCGGGCGCGACGGTCGGCGCCGGCTCGACCATCACTGCCGATGTGCCAGCGGAAGAACTGACCCTGAGCCGGACGCAGCAGAAGACGGTTGCAGGCTGGAAGCGGCCAAGAAAGAAAGAGTAAAGAGAAAAGTGCAGAGAGCAAAGAGAAGAGCGCAGTAATTAGGTTATGTGTGGAATTGTAGGTGCAGTCGCCAAACAAGATGTTCTGCCGGCGTTGATCGAGGGCCTGCGGCGGCTGGAGTATCGTGGCTACGATTCCTCCGGCGTCGCGATCCTGGACGCGCAACACCGCCTCAACCGCGAGCGCGCGGTGGGTAAGGTGGCGGATCTCGAGCACGTGCTCGCCAGCAAGTCGGTCACCGGCGTGACCGGCATCGCCCATACTCGGTGGGCGACCCACGGCCGGCCGACGGAAAAGAACGCCCATCCCCACGTGTGCCGCAAGGCGGTGGCGGTGGTACACAACGGCATCATCGAGAACCACGAGCCATTGCGCGAGCAGCAGGTCGAGAAAGGCTATGAGTTCACTTCCGATACGGACACCGAGGTCATCGCCCACCAGGTTTATGATCATATTACTGCCGGCGCCACTCTGTTCGATGCGGTGCGCGCCACCGCCGATGAACTCGACGGCGCCTTCGCGCTGGGCGTAATCTGCACCCACGAACCGGATCGCCTGGTCGCCGCACGCCGCGGCAGTCCGTTGGTGATCGGCGTCGGCGACGGCGAATACTTCATTGCCTCGGACGTGGCGGCGCTGATTGCCAACACTCAGAACTTTATTTTTCTTGAAGACGGCGACGTTGCCGAGCTCAGCCGTGACGGTTTGCGGGTTGTCGATGGTAGTGGCGCGCCCGTCGAGCGGCCGGTGAAAAAGACCGGGCTCAGCACAGAGAGTGTTGAGCTGGGTGACTATCGCCATTACATGTTGAAAGAAATCTTCGAGCAAGGCCGCGCGGTGGCGAACACGCTGGAAGGACGCATCAGCGGCGATCGTTTGCTCGAGGCCACCTTCGGTCCCGACGCCGAGGCGATCTTCGATCGCGTGCGTCATGTGCAGATTATCGCCTGCGGCACCAGTTACCATGCTGGCCTGGTGGCACGACACTGGCTCGAAAGCCTCGCCAACGTCGCCTGCAGTGTCGAGGTGGCGAGCGAGTTTCGCTACCGGCGCCACGTGCTGCCCGCCGGCACCCTGACGGTGACCATCTCCCAGTCCGGTGAGACCTCGGATACGCTGGCGGCGCTGGCCGAGGCGCGACGGCTTGGTATTCCGCATGCGCTGACCATCTGTAACGTGCCGGAAAGCTCCCTGGTGCGCGAATCCGACCTGATATTGATGACCCACGCCGGGCCCGAGATCGGCGTCGCCTCCACCAAGGCGTTCACCACCCAACTGGTCACCTTGATGCTGTTGGTGATCGCGCTGGGTCGGCGCAACGGCATGGCGCCGGAAATCGAAGCCGCGCTCGTCACCGAGCTGCGCACCCTGCCGGCGAAAATCGAGCGCGCCCTGGAGCTGGAGACGGTGATCGCGAGTATCGCCGAGCAGTTTGCCGACAAGCACCACGCCCTGTTTCTCGGCCGTGGCGCCCACTTCCCGGTGGCCATGGAAGGGGCCCTGAAGCTCAAAGAGATCTCCTATGTGCACGCGGAGGCCTACCCGGCCGGCGAATTGAAGCACGGCCCGCTGGCGCTGGTGGATGCGGCCATGCCGGTCATCGCGGTGGCGCCGAACAATGAACTGCTTGGCAAACTGAAAGCGAACCTGCAGGAAGTGCGTGCCCGTGGCGGCGAGTTGATCGTGTTCGCCGACCCCGCGACCGGCATCGCCGAAGAGGACGGCATTCAGGTGCTCGATGTCGCGCCGGTAAACGACGCCATCTCTCCCATCATCTACACTATCCCGCTGCAGTTGCTGGCCTACCACGTGGCGCTGATCAAGGGCACCGACGTGGACAAGCCGCGCAATCTGGCCAAGTCCGTCACCGTCGAATAATTCGCCCCGCGGACGACCGTGCCCGCCCGTAACGGCTGCCAGTCAACGCCGAACCCCCGCCGGCGTTAGTTCTCTCTGGACGTATATCGCCCTCAAGCGATACCGGTTCAGGCCGATAACCCCCTTGAGTCTGAACTGGCATGCCCACCGGTATGCGTTGCGCGAGGATCCACGCATGATTAACAGAATTGCCCGCAACGTCCGCATGATAGCCGCCGCCCTCGTGGTAATGGGCGCGTTCGCGGCCGTACCCGCGGCGGCCGATGTGCCCGGTCTGCCGGGCGGTTTTTCCGAGCCGCCGACAGTTTCCGGCTGCGAATAAGCCGCGCCGCCACCCCACTTTTCCAGGCCCCTGTGTGGCCACCGCCGAGACGAGGCGGCGGGCCGGATCTGCTATGATTCCGGGCCATGGAAGCGCCCGCATTTCTGCAACGCCTGAACGACGCCCAACGCCAAGCCGTCACCGCCGAACCCACGCCCCTGCTGGTGCTGGCCGGCGCCGGCAGCGGCAAGACCCGGGTGCTCACCCACCGGGTCGCCTGGCTGGTGCAGCAGCTCGGCGTCTCGCCGTTATCCATCCTCGCGGTGACCTTTACCAACAAGGCGGCCAAGGAAATGCGCGGGCGCATCGAAGAGATGCTCGGTTATCCGGTGGGCGGCATGTGGATGGGCACCTTCCACGGCATCTCCCACCGCCTGCTGCGCAGCCATTGGCGCGAGGCGGGCCTGCCGCAGTCGTTCCAGATCCTCGATAGCGAAGATCAGTACCGCATCGTACGCCGTGTGTTGAAAAACATGGGTCTGGACGAAGAGTACTGGCCACCGAAAAAACTGCAGTGGTTCATCAACTCGCACAAGGAAGAAGGCCGTCGGCCGCAGCACATCGAGGCGGGCGGTGACCCGCAAGATCGCCAGACGCTGGAGATCTATCGCGCTTACGAGGACTTATGTCAGCGCAGCGGCCTGGTGGATTTTGCCGAACTCATGTTGCGCGCCTATGAGTTGCTGCGCGACAACGAACCCCTGCGCAGCCACTATCAGGATCGCTTCCGCCACGTACTGGTGGATGAGTTTCAAGACACCAACGCAATCCAATATCGCTGGCTGCAGCTGTTCGCCGGCAAACACAAGAGTGTGTTCGTAGTCGGTGACGACGATCAATCGATTTACGGTTGGCGCGGCGCGCGGGTCGAGAACATGCTGCAGTTCGAGAAGGACTATCCGGGCACCCAGGTGGTGCGCCTGGAACAGAACTACCGTTCCACCGGCAACATCCTCAACGCCGCCAACGCGGTGATCGACCACAACGAGGGCCGCTGGGGCAAACAATTGTGGACCGACGGCGCCGAGGGTGAACCAATCCGGCTCTACACCGCGTTCAACGAAATCGACGAGGCGCGCTTCATCGTCGATCGCATCCAACGCTGGGTCGAAGACGGTAATCGCCGCGACGAGGTGGCGATTCTGTATCGCTCCAATGCCCAGTCGCGGGTGTTCGAAGAAACTTTATTTACCGCCGGCGTGCCTTACCGGGTCTACGGCGGCCTGCGTTTCTTCGAGCGCATGGAGATCAAGGACGCGCTCGCCTACCTGCGCCTGATGACCAATACGGACGACGATGCGTCCTTCGAACGTATCGTCAACACCCCCACTCGCGGCATTGGCAACAAGAGTCTGGACGCGGTGCGCGAGCGCGCGCGCACGGACGGTTGCCAGTTGTGGCAGGCGGCGACGCGCATCGTCGACGAACGCGCGTTGCCGGCGCGGGCGAGCAATGCCATCGGCGGTTTCCTCGCGCTGATCACCAAGCTTGCTACCGATACCGAAAGTCTCGATCTGCCGGAAACCGTGGCGCACATGCTGCGCCACAGCGGTCTGCTGGATCATTATAAAAAGGAGAAGGGCGAGAAGGCCGAGGCGCGAGTGGAGAACCTGGAGGAACTGGTATCGGCGGCGCGTAACTTCGAGCATGACGAGGACAGTCCGCTCGATCCCCTGACCGAATTTCTCGCCCACGCCGCGCTCGAAGCCGGCGAGGGCCAGGCGGAGGACTGGGAAGACTGCGTGCAGTTGATGAGCCTGCATTCCGCCAAGGGGCTCGAGTTTCCGCTGGTGTTTCTGTCCGGTATGGAAGAGGGTCTGTTTCCGCATCAGCGTGCGCTCGACGACGGCGGCCGGCTCGAGGAGGAACGACGCCTGTGTTATGTCGGCATGACCCGGGCCATGCGCGAACTCTACCTCAGCCACGCGGAAGTGCGGCGCCTGTATGGGCGCGATAACTACACCAGCCCGTCCCGCTTCCTCGGCGAACTGCCGGAGAATCTGCTGGTGGACGTGCGCGGCCAGGGCGCCGGCATGTCCGCCCACGACACGTCCCACGTCACCTCCGCCGCGAACCGTCAGTGGAACCGGCCGACCCCGGCGCCGGCGCGACGGCCGATCCTAGAGGAATCGCCCATTCCGGGCATCTCGCTGGGCAGCCAGGTGCGCCATGCCAAATTCGGCGAGGGCGTGGTGCTAAACTACGAGGGTCAGGGTGAGCATGCGCGGGTACAGGTCAATTTCACCGCCGCCGGCAACAAGTGGCTGGTGGCGGCCTATGCCAACCTCCAGCCCATGTGACGGGCGCCAGAACCAGCCCGCGCCCCCTTGGCCCCGGGCATTGGCGGGCAGGGCACAAAACCCATTAGAATCAGGGGCCAGGGATTCGGCGGGCGGTGGCGTATGGCGCCCGGCCCGGCGAATCACAAAACAACGAACGCCCCAAAGGCAGGTGTCGGTTATGTCGAAGTCTCTTACTGCGGATCAGGCCGAGAGCATCACGCCCTCCAAGCTCACCTTCTTCGTGCTGGTGGTGTCGTTCCTCGCGGGCCTCATCGCGGCCCTGTTCAGCTACGGTTTTATTAAACCCCACACCGGGCTGGGTACCGCCATCGTATTCAGCGGTATCGTCACTGCGCTGGCGGTCACTCTGCCGATGTATTTCATCGCGCTACCGCGGCTCGGTGGCATGATGCGCGCCGAGCGCCGCGGCCTGCCCGAGCGCGACGTCACCACCATCGATCCGTTAACGCGCACCCTGAACCGGCGCGGCATCGTTATCGGGCTGTTCGACCTCATGGCGCTGGCGGATCGTTACAATCACGAACTCTCCGTGGCACTGGTGAACATCGATCGGCTCGCGGGCATCAACGAAGAGCATGGCCGTGACGTCGGTGACCAGGTGCTTGCCTCTATCGCCGGCGTACTCGCCGAGGCCTTGCGCATGCCGGACCACGTGGGCCGCTATACGGAAAGTAATTTTCTCCTCATCCTGCCCGAGACCGAACTGGACGCGGCGCAGAAACTCGCCGAGCGGGTGCGTACCGGCACCGCCAACGCACCCATCGATGTGAACGGCAAGCCGGTCGCCACAACCATCAGTATCGGCGTAGCCGAGTTCCACAAGGGCGAAGACGTGGATCAGTTGATCTCGCGTGCCGAAGCGGCGCTGCAGAACGCCAAGGCGGCGGGCGGTAACAGCGTCGTCACCCAGGCCGCCTGAGAAAACACCTATTACGCCGTAGATCCGGTGCGCCGGTAGACGTCGACGCCGCGCCGAATTGCCCACGCGATTGATGCTGCCGCTGGATTTGCTCGTCCCCCGCCTAACCAAGATTGCCGCCGCGCTGGATCGTTTCAGCGAGCGCAGCGGACGCCTCGTCGCCTGGCTGATTCTCGCCATGACCCTGCTCGTGGCCTACGACGTGGCCATGCGCTATTTGTTTCACAAAGGCTCCGTCGCGCTACAGGAACTGGAGTGGCATCTGTTCGCGTTGTTGTTTCTGCTCGGTGCCGCTTACACCCTCAAACACGACGCCCACGTGCGCGTGGAATTGATTTATCATCGCTTGAGCGCGCGTGGGCGCGCGTGGGTGGATCTGCTCGGCACGCTGTTATTTCTACTGCCGTTTTGCCTGCTGATCATCTACAGCTCCTGGCCCTTCGTCGCCAACGCGTTTAACTTCGCCGAGAGTTCGCCGGACCCGGGCGGCCTGCCCCACCGCTGGCTGTTGAAGGCGGCGATTCCCTTAGGCTTTGGCCTGCTGCTGTTGCAGGGCATCGCGTTGGCGCTGAAAAACCTCGCCTTCCTGCTGCAAGCTCCCCCGCACCCAAAAGAACCCCGCTGAACATGGACGTCTGGGCCCTGGTCATGTTCGCCGTGCTGATGGTCCTGCTGTTGCTGGGCTATCCGGTGGCCCTCACCCTCGGCGCGGTGGCGGCGGTGTTCGGCATCATCGGGCTGGGTATCGACTTCTTCGACCTGTTGCCCCTGCGCATCTGGGGGGTGATGACCAATTTCACCCTGCTCGCGGTGCCCCTGTTCGTGTTCATGGGCGTGATTCTGGAAAAGTCCGGCCTCGCCGAAGAACTGCTCGAGACCATGGCGCAGTTGTTCGGTCGCGTGCGTGGCGGGCTCGCCATCTCCATCGTCGCGGTGGGCGGCCTGCTTGCCGCCGCCACCGGCGTGGTCGGCGCCACCGTGGTCACCATGGGCATACTCGCGTTGCCGTCACTGCTGAAACACCGCTACGCGCCGGAACTGGCCTGCGGCACCATCGCCGCCTCCGGCACCCTCGGCCAGCTTATACCGCCGAGCATTATTCTGATTCTGCTTGGCGACGTCGTCGGTGTGCCGGTGGGTCGATTGTTCATCGGCGCGGTCACCCCCGGTGTTCTGCTGATCGGATTGTTCATCGCTTTTATTCTGATCTACAGCGCGCTCAATCCGGACAAGGCACCGCCGGCGCAACTGGATAGTACCCACGCCACGCCCCTCGGCCGGCGCGTGGTCAGCAGCCTGCTGCCCCCGCTGTTGTTGGTAGTGGCGGTGCTCGGCTCGATCTTTTTCGGCATTGCCTCGCCCACCGAATCCGCCGCCGTCGGCGCGCTCGGCGCCATGCTGCTCGCCGCCGGCCATCGCAAATTGACGCTCAGTAACCTTAACGCCGCCATGCGCGTGACCACACGCCTGACCAGCATGGTGTTTCTGATTCTCATCGGCGCTACCGCCTTCGGCCTGGTGTTTCGTGGCCTGGGCGGCGACAACCTGGTGCAGGAACTGATGACCGGCCTGCCCGGCGGGCAGTGGGGCTTTCTCATCGTCAGCATGCTGGTGATCTTCGTGCTTGGCTTCTTTCTCGACTTCATCGAGATCTGTTTCATCGTCGTGCCCATCCTTGCACCCATCGCCGTACTCATGGGTATCGATCCGCTGTGGTTTGCGGTACTCATTGCCGTAAATCTGCAGGCCTCGTTCCTCACCCCGCCCTTCGGCTTCTCGCTGTTTTATCTCAAGGCCGCGGCACCCGATTCCATCACCATCTCGCACATCTACCGCGGTGCCGTGCCCTTCATCGGCATCCAGCTGTTCGCGCTGGTGCTATTGATGTTGTTCCCGGCGCTGGTTCTGTGGTTGCCCAACCTCATGGACCGTATTCAAGGGTTTCTGTAGGCGCCCGCTTGCACCGGTGCCGCTAAAACCGGACAATTTCCTTTCGACGGCGTCTACCCACAGCCCGGATGGCTCTCATGGACCGACACGATAACGAACGCCCGGCCTCGCGCTTCCGCATTGACCGCGGATATGGCGCATGTCGCCACCGCCAGAAAGCTCCTTTTGAATTTCCTTTTAGGCTCCGTATCCGGGGGCTGTGCGTTGATTTGTATGGGCCCAAGCACAGCATTTGCGCCGAAAAGCTCCGTTGCAGAGGGCGCTTTTAGGCTCCCTACTTATAGTTAGCGCGTAAGGATAAATAAATGGAAGTTGATGAATTAGATAACGACACGAGCAGCCAACTGTTTTTGGCGTCACGATGGAAGAGACTTGGCGCAGCACTTATTGATGCTGGACTAGCTATGTTGATAATTTTTCCGCTAATGCATTATTTTGATGTGTGGGATCTTGCAATAGAAACAGGTGAGATGCCCTTAGATGCGACTATTAAACTGGCACTCGTTGGAACTGCTGCATTTTTCTTACTTCATGGTTATTTACTTAGTAAATATGGGCAAACTGTGGGGAAGAAGCTGCTTAGTATTTCGATAGTAACATTGAATAATACGAAACCAGATTTCTGGCCTTTGATACTAAAACGCTATCTTCCAATATGGGTTGTTGCAAATATTCCGATCGCGGGAAGTTTTATACCAACAATTGATGCCTTGTTTATATTTAGAAAAGACAAGAGATGTATTCATGATCTTATAGCTGGGACAAAAGTCATTGATGGGCGCGCTAACAAATCGTTCGAGAGGGACGCGTAAACGCGCCCCTCAACTCAGCCGTTAGATTCTGATAGACGTCCTACCTCTGTATTAAAATAATTGCGAACACTAAGGCGGTACTGGCGTTCATAGCGATTTTTATCTTCGATGTGCCGGATGCGCGTATCGCCACCCTGATTACGTTCTTGCCGTCGCTTCTGTTCATCCTGCTCGGCGGCCCCGTGGTTGAGGCGACCCGCCATGACGTCAATTACACTGCACCGCTCCCCGGCATCACCGCCGCGGTGGTGGGCGTCGTGCTCAATCTGGCGGTGTTCTTTGCCTGTCATGT
>CAMYOD010000015.1 GCA_947259975.1 uncultured Gammaproteobacteria bacterium | reverse complement strand
TCGCCCGGAGAGTCTGTCCGTATGCGCGGTCGCATAGTCATTGCTATCTGCACGCTTTTGCTCGCCACCACAGCCGCGGCGGCGTTGCCTCTTGAGCAGATCCGTTTGCCGGACGGCTTCCAGATCGACCTATATGCCGATAATGTGCCCAATGCACGCTCCATGGTCCTGAGTCCGGGCGGCACCCTGTTTGTCGGTACCCGCAAGAACGGCAATGTCTATGCCCTGCGCGATACGGACGATGATCAGCGTGCGGATCGACGCTGGATCATTGCCCGGGATCTGAACATGCCCAATGGCGTGGCGTTTCGTGACGGCAGCCTGTACGTGGCCGAGGTCAGCCGGATTCTGCGCTTTGACGATATCGAAAAGCGGCTCGACGACCCGCCGCCACCCGTCGTGGTCCACGACGACTACCCGACAGATCGCCATCATGGCTGGAAATTCATTCGTTTCGGCCCTGACGGCAAGCTGTATGTGCCCATCGGCGCGCCCTGTAATATTTGCGAGGCGGACGGCTATGCGGTCATCACCCGTATCAATCCGGATGGGACCGGCAAGGAGGTCTTCGCCCGTGGCGTGCGCAACACGGTGGGATTCGACTGGCAGCCGGAAACCGGCGAACTGTGGTTTACGGATAACGGTCGCGACTGGCTGGGCAACGAGCAACCGCCGGACGAACTCAATCACGCGCCGCGCGGAAACATGCATTTCGGCTTTCCCTATTGCCACGGCGGTGATCTGTCGGATCCGGACTACGGCGATACCTTCCCCTGTAGTGAATTTACCGCGCCGAGTGCCAAACTGGGTCCCCACGTGGCGTCACTGGGCATGCGCTTCTACACCGGCACGATGTTTCCCGCCGAGTACCGCCACCAGATATTTATCGCCGAACACGGTTCATGGAATCGCGCGCCGCCCATCGGCTATCGCGTCACCCTGGTGCGCCTCGACGGTGCTCGCGTGGTCAGCTACGAGCCGTTTGCCGAAGGCTGGTTACAGGGCACCCGATCCTGGGGCCGGCCGGTGGATATCCTCATAATGCCCGATGGCGCATTACTGGTATCGGATGACAAGGCCGGGGCGGTCTACCGCATAAGCTATGCGGAATGACGCCCACGCGTTGATCCATTAGTCAACTTTGACGGCCACCGCCCGGTTGCGGAAAATACGCCGGTGCCGCAACCAGCCGTAGACATTACCTTACTGATCCCCAGCCCGATCGACCCCGTGCCGCCCGGTATACTGACCGTGCCGACCACGCCCCAGGCGCCGCCTTGGCACGGCCTTGTCCGGCGAGCAGCGGTCGAACCCTTTGCGCCGCGTACCCTTGAGGCCGCGCTGTTCAACCTGTTCGGCATCGATACGCCGAGGGGTTCGGACCTGCCGGTGGCCCCGGTGAGCCGCCTGGGTGATATGGGAACCACCCACGCCGGTTGGTGGTTGCGGGCCGACCCGGTGCACCTGGTGCCGGACCGCAATCAGCTGGTCATGGCCGACCCGCGTTTCCTGTTGCTCCGCCAGGATGAGGCCGACCAATTGGTGTACGCCATCGAAAGCGACCTGCAGGACCTGGGCTGGCAGCTGCAGGCGGTGACCCCCGCGCGCTGGTACCTGAATCTGCCGTATTCGCCGCAGATCAGCACCCGGCCACTGGCTGACGTCATCGGCCGGCCCGTGGACGGGGCCTACCCGGAGGGGCCGGAAGCGACCCACTGGCGCCAGATCATCAATGAGGTCCAGATGGTCCTGCACGGGGCGGAACCCAATCAGATCCGCGAGGCCGAGGGCCGCCCGACGATCAACAGTGTATGGTTCTGGGGTGGGGGCGTCCTGCCCCGGCTGGGAACCCGGAAATGGACCTGTGTGTGGTCCGGCGAGCCCGTCGCCAAGGGCCTGGCGCGCCATGGCGGGGTCCCCTTGGCGGGATTACCGACACGGGCGGACCAGCTTCTCGCCGCCGCCACGCCCGGGGAACATCTGGTGGTCCTGGGCACGGAGGTCTGGGACGTCCCGCTGGGGGGTCACGCCACGGTGGATAATCTGGAGACTGACTGGATCAAGCCACTCCTGGCGGCCCTGCGCCAGGGTCGGCTGGCGGGCCTGACCCTGTTCGGGCTCGACGGTCGCCGCTTGCGGCTGAACCCCGACGCGTTGGCACCCTGGTGGCGTCCGCGTTTTATTAAAGTTTTACTTTATTATAAAACCGCAATTTGCGAGTTTTCAGTTTGTTCAATGATTTTGATTTATCACATGGCCGATAAGCCCCATGCCTGCCACACAACATAAGATCATTCGCCGCCAGCATCCGTCCCCCGTGCCGGATTACGGCACCGAACTGCATCCAGTGGTGGCCGCCGCCTACGCGGCGCGCAACGTGCAAAGCGCGCGGGAGCTCGATTACGCACTGGCGCAACTGCCACCACCCAACGCCTTGTTGGGCATGGAGGTGGCGGTGGATCTGTTGTTCGAGGCCATCGCGGGCGATGCGCGCATCCTCGTGGTTGGGGATTTCGATGCCGACGGCGCCACCAGCTGCGCCCTGGCGTTCCGCGCGATCACCAGTCTGGGCGGCGGCAACGTGGGCTACCTGGTGCCGAATCGATTCGCCTTCGGCTACGGCCTGACACCGGAGATCGTCGAGGTCGCCGCACAGCAGACGCCGGATCTGATTATTACGGTCGACAACGGCATCTCGAGCCTGGAAGGCGTGCTTACGGCGCAGGACTATGGCATGACGGTGCTGGTTACCGATCACCATCTGCCGGGCCAGGAGCTGCCGCGCGCGGACGCCATCGTGAATCCGAACCAGCCGGGGGACGGCTTCCCCAGCAAGAACATCGCCGGCGTAGGGGTCATTTTCTATGTCATGCTGGGTCTGCGCGCGCGCATGCGCGCCGAGGGGTGGTTCGGGGAACGGGACATCCCGGAACCCAATCTGGCGGAGTTGCTCGACCTGGTCGCCCTCGGCACCGTCGCCGACGTGGTGCCGCTGGATCGGATCAACCGGACCTTCGTGGCCCAGGGATTGGCACGTATCAATGCGGATCGCACCCGTCCGGGCCTGCTTGCCCTGCTCGAAATCGGTAACCGCACGCTCGGTCGGGTGGTCGCCGCCGATCTGGCCTTTGCCGTCGGCCCACGTCTGAACGCCGCCGGCCGCCTCGAGGACATGACCCTCGGTATCGAGTGTTTGTTGAGTGACAGTACCGAGGCGGCCAGCGTCCTCGCGGCCCGGCTCGACGAACTTAACCGCGCGCGTCGCAACATCGAGACCGACATGCAGACCCAGGCCCTGGCTGCGCTCGAGGACCTGCAGATCGACGCCGAGGCCACGCGCCTGCCGAAGGGATTGTGCCTGTTTGACGAACAATGGCATCAAGGTGTCATCGGCATCCTTGCCTCGCGCATGCGCGAGCGCACCCACCGACCGGTGATCGCCTTCGCCCCGGCCGGCGAGGCGGGCGAGGAACTCAAGGGTTCGGCCCGCTCAGTGCCCGGATTGCACATTCGCGATGCGCTCGATGCCATCGCCGTGCAACACCCGGATCTGATCCAGAAATTCGGCGGCCACGCCATGGCCGCGGGCCTCTCGCTCGCGCGCGACAACTATGAACCATTTTGTGCGGCGTTCGCGACGGAAGTCGCGCGCCACCTGAGCGACGACGACTTGCAGGGCGTGATTCTCTCCGACGGCGAGCTTGCTGCCGACCGCCTCGATATGGCGCTGGGTCACGCCCTGCGTGCCGGCGGCCCCTGGGGTCAGGCATTTCCGGAACCGGTATTCGACGGTGTTTTCGAAGTGGTCAACGAACGCGTCGTCGGCGAGAAACATCTCAAACTGGTGCTGAAGTTTCCCGATAACCCAACGACATTTGATGCCATAGCGTTCAATCGCGCAGCCGACGGCAAGCCAAGCGGTGTTGCGAGGGTGCGTACCGCCTATCGCGTAGACGTCAATCAATGGCAGGGTAATGAAGCCTTACAGCTCATCATCGAACACATGGAGCCATGCTAGAATCCGCGCGATGAAAACACTCGAAGATTACATCGGCAACACGCCGCTGGTGCGTTTGCAGCGCCTCCCGGGGGAGACCTCGAATCGGGTGTTGGCAAAACTGGAAGGCAACAATCCCGCCGGCTCGGTGAAGGACCGTCCCGCGCTGAACATGATCAACGCCGCCGAACAGCGTGGTGAAATCCGCCCGGGCGACACCCTCATCGAGGCCACCAGCGGCAATACCGGCATCGCGTTGGCCATGGCCGCGGCGATTAAGGGCTACCGCATGGTCCTGATTATGCCGGAGCACATGAGCGAGGAGCGCCGCGCCACCATGAAGGCCTTTGGCGCCGAGATCATTCTGGTAACGCGGCAGGAGAGTATGGAGGGGGCACGGGACCTGGCCAAGGCAATGGAGGCCCGCGGCGAAGGCCGGGTGCTGGATCAGTTTTCCAATCCGGACAATCCGGGCTCCCATTACACGGGCACCGGCCCGGAAATCTGGCGCGACACTGACGGCAGTATTACCCACTTTGTCAGCTCCATGGGCACGACGGGGACGATCATGGGTACCAGCCGCTTTCTGAAGGAAATGAATCCGGCTATCGAGATCATCGGTGTGCAGCCGCAGGAGGGGGCGCAAATTCCCGGCATTCGCCGCTGGCCCGAGGAATACCTGCCGAGCATTTACGATGCCGCGCGGGTCGACCGTATCGTCGATGTCTCCCAGCAGGCGGCGGAGGACACCACCCGACGTCTGGCACGCGAGGAAGGGATTTTTTGCGGCATCTCTTCCGGCGGCGCCATGGCCGCGGCGCTGGAACTGTCGCACTCCGTTACAAATGCAGTGATCGTGAGCATCGTCTGCGATCGCGGCGATCGCTATCTGTCCACCGGCGTGTTTCCGGACTGAGATTGTGCCAGGGCACCGTAACCACAGCACAATGTATACGCAGCGGCGTGTTGGAAGCACATGAGCGGCGGACATAGCGTGTTGCGCCGGGCCGGCAAAGCGCTCCACGGCTTGATGGCCCTGCATGCCACGTTGGCACATCCCTACTTGTCGTTCATGGGCGCACTCTTGCGCATAACGCCGGAGTTTCCGCTCAAGAAGAACCTGATCAACAATTTATTGTCGGCACCTTGGCCACGGCTCCGTTTCGCGCCGCGGAAAGTGCAGGTCTGTGATGGGAGTGCGTTTAAACTCGTGCCGCATGTGCACGAGTTTGACTTCAATGCGCTCGTGTCGCGCCAACTCGAATATGAGACGCCCGTTTTTCAAGCCCTGCAACCACGTCTGGCGTCGCTTGAAGCCGTTGTTGAAATCGGCGCCAACGTAGGTGTCTACACGACGTTCTTTGCAGACGGTTTCCGATCACTGGGCAAGCGCGGCTTGGTGCTTGCCTTCGAGCCATCCCGCGAGGCCTATGCAAGGCTGCTTGAAAATTTGGCGGTCAACGAGCTGGACGGTGTATTCACCTTCAATGTGGCCGTCAGCGACAAGACCGGCATGGTTTCTTTCTACGAGCCTCGCGGCCATCTCACCAACGGAAGCCTGGACCCCACTTTCGCGCGATTCTTCAGCGATGAGGTGGCCTCGACGACAGTTCTGTCTATCGACGGGGACCAAGTCGCAAATTTGGTCGGAAACCTGGATCCCGTTTTGCTGAAAATTGACGTTGAGGGTGCCGAGGAAACCGTTTTGCGCAGCCTGGCGGGCTTTATCTGCGCACGGAAACCCACGATAGTGCTGGAAGTATTGGAAGTACAGGAGTCCGCTTTGAATAACCTGGACTTCCTGAAGGACAATTATCGTTTACACCAGATTACTGAGAAGGGACTGATCGAACGGTCCCGTTTTAAGGCCGGTCCGGGCCGGGACTACCTGCTGGAGCCGAAGAGTGATGAAAGCAAGCGCTGAAATCAATACCATTGGGTTCACCGACACCTAAGTATTCGTATGCGAATCTATATGCAAGCCCCGTCACAGGATGAGCGCGCCGCGCGTTACTGTCAGCTGTTGCTGCAGCCGGATTTGTTCGAGGGTTGGAATCTGGTGCGCGAAACCGGCAGCCAGGGTGGCAGAGGACGCGTAAAACGCTTGCATTTTGCTGTGCTCGAGGAGGCCATGTCGGTGCTTGCGCGCGAGCGGGAACGCCAGACCCAGCGCGGGCTGCGCGTCGTCTATACGGAAGGCCTGACGCCCGGCGATAACACCAAAGATGCACCCTGATCACACACAATAAACACAAACATGGATACGCTATGAACGTAATGGCATTCGATATCGAGACCATCCCCGACGTGGAGGGTGGTCGTCGACTCTTCGAGCTGGGCGATCTCAGTGATGCGGACACAGCCAAGGCCATGTTCGCGTTGCGCCGGCAGAAGACCGGTGATTCCGAATTTCTGCAACATCACCTGCATCGCGTCGTGGCGATCTCGGTATTGTTACGCAGTGGCGACAGTTTCAAATTGTGGTCGCTTGGCACGCCCGAGTCGGACGAGGCAGATCTTATCAAGCGCTTTTTCGAAGGCATCGAGCGCTATACTCCGACCCTGGTCTCATGGAACGGCGGTGGCTTCGATTTGCCGGTGTTGCATTACCGCTCCCTGGTACATGGCATCAGCGCGGCACGCTACTGGGACACCGGCGGCGACGACCGGGATTTCCGCTGGAACAATTACCTGAGCCGCTTTCATGCCCGCCACACCGACTTGATGGATGTGCTGGCCGGCTATCAGCTGCGCGCCGCGGTACCCCTCGATGCACTGGCCAGCCTGTTGGGTTTCCCCGGTAAGATGGGTATGAGTGGCGCACACGTGTGGGATCAGTACCGGGCAGGCAAGATCGAGGAAATTCGCGACTACTGCGAGACCGACGTATTGAACACCTATCTGATCTACCTGCGCTGGGAACTTACCCGCGGCAATCTCTCGGAGACCGGCTGGCAGGAAGAATGCCAACGGGTCCGCGATGCCCTCGAAGACGCCGATAAAGAACATCTACATGCATTTCTGGCGGCCTGGCAGTAAGCGTCAGATATCCCGTGACTGGCGGCGCAGACAATAGCGCTCTGGGCCGCGCCCACATCGACTCCCTGGACGGAGACGGGCAGGGCGTGGCCCGGGTCGACGGCAAGACCACCTTCATCGAAGGCGCGTTGCCCGGCGAGGAGGTTCGCTTCGAATACCGCCGTCGCAAGCGCAATTTCGACAAGGGACGTGTCCGCGAAATCCTTATCGCCTCACCGGACCGGGTCGCGACACCACGCTGCGCCTATTTCGGCGTCTGCGGCGGCTGCAGCCTGCAACATCTCGACCCAACGGCGCAATTGCGCGCCAAGCAGCAGACCTTGCTGGACAACCTCGAGCGTATCGGACAGGCAACACCCACGGAAGTGTTGGACCCGCTGCGCGGTCCAGTGTGGGGTTACCGGCGCAAGGCCCGCCTCGGCGTTCGCAACGTACCCAAAAAAGGCGGCGCCCTGGTCGGCTTTCGCGAGCGCGGCAAGAGCTACATTGCCGACATGCTGCATTGCGAGGTGCTGGACCCGGCGATTGCCGTCTTACTGCCGACGCTGCGCACGCTCATCGATGAGCTTTCAATCCCGAGCCGGGTGCCCCAGATCGAGGTGGCCGTGGGCGACACGGCCACCGCCCTGGTGTTTCGTCATCTGCTGGAATTCTCTGACGCGGACCGGGCGCGCTTGTGCCGATTCGGCGAGGCCCACGGACTGCGTATCTATCTGCAGCCCGGCGGGGTCGAGTCGGTGCACCTGTTGTGGCCCACGGACGCGGACCCCTGGCTCAGTTACCGCCTGGCGGATCACGCTGTCGAGATCCGTTTCCTGCCCACCGATTTTGTGCAGGTCAACGCAGAGATCAACAGAATGATGGTGCAACGCAGCATCGATCTTCTCGAATTGACAGCCGATGACCGGGTGCTCGACTTATTCTGCGGCGTTGGTAATTTCACCTTGCCGCTGGCGCGTTACGCACAGGCAGTGACCGGCGTAGAGGCGGATTCGGTCCTGGTTGAACGCGCGCGCGGCAATGCGGAATTGAACGCAATCACGAATGTGCGATTCACGGCCGCGAATCTCTACGCCGAACCGCTGGCGGGGGATTGGCTCAACGCCAAATACGACAAGATACTACTGGATCCACCACGCACCGGCGCATTGGAAATCGTCAAGACTATAGGCGGCTGTGATGCGCAGCGTCTCGTCTACGTCTCATGCAATCCGGCCACATTGGCACGGGATACCGCGCTCCTGGTGCACACCCATGGCTACCGGCTGCGCAGCGCCGGCGTCATGGACATGTTTCCACATACGACCCATGTGGAGTCGATCGCGGTGTTCGACCGCGATCGCTGATCCCGATGCGGGCCGCGATGAGCCGTGCCAGGTCCGCAAGCCCGCGTGCGGACGCGAGCGGTCTTAGGCGTCCTGCTCCGGGGTGCCCGGTGCAAGCTTCGGCTCCGCCGCGGGGGCGGACGCAGAACTCGCAGACTGGGATGACTGCTGCACCGGTGCCGGTGACGACGGCGCCGTGAACGTCGGCGCTGCCGGTGTATCGCTGGTGCTGCTCGATGTCGTTGCGGCGTTGGCCTGATTGTCTGCCGTCGATCGGGATTCGGTCTGCGCCGGGCGTTCCTGGAATTGACCACCCCCGGCACCGCTTACCGGCACCGCGGTTGCTGCTGCGTTCGCCTGAGATTTAGGCGTTTGCGACGGCGTCGCCGCCGGCGCCTTGTTACCGTTCACCGCCTCCTGGGTCTGACCCCGACCCTGGCCTTGGCCCTGAGCCTGAACCTGACTCTGGCCTTGACCCTGAGCCTGACTCTGGCCTTGGCCCTGACCCTTGCGACCGCGGCCGCGCCGCGAACGTCGCCGCCCGCCCCGTTTGCCACGTGCTTCGTCTTCGCTGCCTTGCGCGCGTTGCTGGTCACCACCGCGTTGTTGCGGTTGCTGCGGACGCTCGCCGGCACCTTCGCGCCGCGGCTTGCCCTGTGGGCGCGCACCACTGCGCCTGCCGCCGTCACCGCGCTGACCACTCGGGCGACGCCCGCCGGCGCGCTTGCCTTTCTGCCCCGGCTGCTGAGCGCGACGCCGGGGCTGCGCAGCGGGTTTCTTCGCCGCGGGTGTTTCCTCGGGCGCACGCGCAAACAAGGTCTTCCATAGCCGCACAAACATGCCGTCTTTCGCTTCCGGTGCCGCTGCCGCGACAGGACGCGGTGGCGGAGCGGCCGCCGCCGGCGTGACGTCACGCACCACCGGTTGCTCGTGCCGCGCGATTTCCGCCGCGGTCTGTTCCGCCTCGGCCTCCGGTGCTTCCGGCTCCAGCCGATAGCTGGGTGTTTCTGCCACCTCCGCAAGCTCGTCGCTGCGCAGGCGCTTGATCTGGTAATGCGGCGACTCCAGCGTTGGCTCAGCGATAAGAAAAATCTGCGTGCCGAGTCGTTTCTCCAGCATGCTCAACTCATGACGCTTTTCATTAAGCAGAAACGTGGCGACCTCCACCGGCAGATGCGCATGCACGGCCTCGGTATTTTCCTTCAGCGACTCTTCTTCGATGATGCGCAAAATGCTGAGCGCGTTGGACTGGACGCCGCGGATATGGCCGTGGCCGTCGCAGCGTGGACACACCTTGTAGTTCGCCTCGCCCAGAGAAGGACGCAAGCGCTGGCGCGACATTTCGAGCAGCCCGAAGCGGGAGATGCGGCCCACCTGTACCCGGGCGCGATCCACACGCAAGGCATCGATGAGGCGGTTCTCCACGGTGCGTTGATTGCGACTCCCGGTCATGTCGATGAAATCAATCACAATCAAACCGCCCAGATCGCGCAAGCGAAGCTGGCGCGCAACCTCGTCCGCCGCCTCCAGATTGGTCTGCAATGCAGTCTCTTCGATGTCGGTCCCCTTCGTCGCCCGCGCCGAGTTGACGTCGATGCTGACCAACGCCTCGGTGTGGTCGATGACGATGGAACCGCCCGAGACCAGCCGTACCGAGCGCGAAAACGCGGCTTCGATCTGATGTTCGATCTGAAAGCGGGAGAAGAGAGGGACCGTGTCCTGATAAAGCTTGAGCTTGGTCAGGTTGTGCGGCATGACCTGCTGCATGAATTTCTGCGCGCGCTCGAAGATCTCCGGATTGTCGATCAGAATCTCCGCGATATCGTTGCGCAGATAGTCACGGATCGCACGTACCACCAGATTACTTTCCTGATACACCAGGAAGGGACCGGCACGCTCTTCGGTCGCCTTGTGAATGGCCTCCCAAAGCTGCAGCAGGTAATCCAGGTCCCATTGCAGCTCCTCGCTGCTCTTGCCGATGCCCGCGGTGCGCGCAATCAGGGCATGCTGGTCGGGGATGTTCAGCTGGGCCATGGCCTCACGTAGCTCGGCCCGCTCCTCGCCCTCGATGCGCCGTGAGATACCGCCGCCCTTCGGATTGTTGGGCATCAGCACCAGATAACGGCCGGCGAGACTGATGAAGGTCGTCAAGGCGGCGCCCTTGTTGCCGCGCTCCTCTTTCTCGACCTGCACCGGGAGTTCCTGGCCCTCCTTGATCACGTCCTGAATCCGCACCTGCGCCATGGGCGTGGAACCGGAGTAGTTGGTGAAATAATTGCGCGAGATTTCCTTCAGCGGCAGGAAGCCCTGACGCACCGCGCCGTAATCGACGAAAGCGGCTTCAAGGCTTGGTTCAACTCTGGTAACTACGCCCTTGTAAATATTACCTTTTTTCTGCTGGTGGGCGGTGCTTTCGATGTCCAGGTCAAGCAATTTTTGGCCGTCAACGATGGCGACCCGCAACTCCTCTGGGTGAGTTGCGTTAAACAACATTCTTTTCATGCGTCAATTCCTCGACGCCCCGGTGACCGCATACTCAGGTCCGGCCGATGCCTGTCATCGATGACAAGCGGCAGTGTCGTGCACTACGCTAACCCGGTTGCCCCAGGATATCCCGGCGCAACTCCGACTGCAGGGCGTCATGTTCGTTCGTTACGCGACCCCCAGGATTCACCTGAAAGTAACGTGGGTTTACTCTAAATGCCGGCCTCGCGCCTCCAATGGGGCGGGGCGCCGGCGCGTGTTCGTGCCGTAAATCGGGTGCCGAGATGATGCTCGGCACGGCGAATCCCCTCTGTGCGGCGCTGGCCGCGGCCGTTTCGGCCGGAAAAAATGGGGGGTCGCCTAAACCAAATTACTATATCAGCCGGGGTCAAATCCTTCAATCTGTTATTATTTTCCCGATGCTTACGTCAAAACAGGCGCCTTCGGCCGGAGTTCGCTGGTTGGAGGTCGACGACACACACTCCGGCCAACGGCTCGACAATTTCCTGCTCGCCACCCTCAAGGGCGTGCCCAGAAGCCGCATCTATCGGCTGGTGCGCACCGGCGAGGTGCGTATCAACAAGGGCCGGCGGCGCCCGGATTATCGCTTGCGCGAGGGGGATATCGTGCGCATACCACCGGTGCGCACCCGTCCAGCGGATGCGCTGCCGCGGCTGCGGCCCGAGCGCGAACGGGAACTCGAGGCCAGCGTTATCTACGAGGACGAGGCCTTGCTGGTGTTGAACAAACCCAGCGGGATGGCCGCCCACGGCGGCAGCGGCATTCGCCTCGGCGCCATCGAGTCCTTGCGCCTGGCGCGTCCCCAGGCGCGTCAACTGGAGCTGGTGCATCGCCTCGACCGCGAGACGTCCGGTTGCTTAATGGTGGCGAAAAAGCGCTCCGCACTGCGGCGTCTGCATGAGGCCTTGCGCGAAGGCGGGCGGCGCGGTGTCGACAAGCGCTATCTGGCCTTGGTGCGAGGGGTCTGGCAGCAAGGTAAACAGATGCGGGTGAGTGCCCCTTTGCTGCGCAATGTCCGGCGCTCCGGCGAACGAGTCGTCACCGTCGCGGACACGGGTAAAGCGTCGGAAACCCTGTTTCGACCGTTGCGTGGCTTCCGGGACGCGACTCTGGTCGAGCTCGGCCTGCTCACCGGACGCACCCACCAAGCCCGCGTGCACGCGGCGCATATCGGGCATCCCATCGCCGGCGACGAGAAGTACGGCGACGCCGACTTTAACCGGATGTTGCGCGCAATCGGGTTGCGGCGCCTGTTTTTGCATGCCGCATCGCTTGAATTCCTGCATCCCGTCACCAGAGAAAAGCTACGTATCGAGGCACCCTTGCCCGCAGAGCTGCAAACCGTGCTGGAAGGTTTAGAGAAATCCGATGAATAGCCCCTACAGACTCGTGATATTCGATTGGGACGGCACCCTGATGGATTCGGAAACGAAGATTTGTCGCTGTTTCGAGAAATCCGCCGCCGACGTCGGGATTCCGTATCCGGGCGATGAAGCGGTACGCAATATCATCGGGCTCGGGTTGCGCGAAGCCATGAGTATCCTGTTTCCGAACGGGCGCCCGGAGCAGGAGACGCAATTGCTGGAGCGGTACCGGGAACATTTTGTCCACCTGGACGACACGGCGATGGAATTGTTTCCCGGGGTACGGGATGGATTGCAGACCCTGGCGGACAACAGTCTGACGTTGGCGGTGGCGACCGGCAAGGCGCGACGCGGTCTCGACCGCGTCTTACACAGTTCGGCGCTTGGTCATCTGTTTGCCGCCACCCGTTGCGCCGACGAGGCCGGATCAAAACCCGATCCGCGCATGCTGCACGACATTCTCGCCGCCACGGATATCGATCCCGCCGATGCGGTGATGGTCGGTGATACGACCTACGATTTACGCATGGCGAACGCGGCCGGTGTCGACTCGCTGGCGGTGAGTTATGGGGCGCACGAGAAGGGACGACTGCTGCAGGAAGGGCCCTTGGCCTGTCTCGACTCGTTCAACCAGGTCTGCGCATGGCTGCGTTAGGCGCCCCGGGCCGGCGCATCTGTGCCAGTAACATTCTGCGAGAGCGCGGTGAGGGCATTCGCTTCGCTATCGTCATCGACGATAGCGTGCAACCCGCCTTTATCATCAGATATGAAGGTAGAGTGCATGCCTTCCTGAATCGCTGTGCGCACAAAGACGTTGAACTCGACTGGAACCCGGGTGTATTTTTTGATGTGGAACGCCGGCACCTGATCTGCGCCACCCATGGCGCGCGGTACGATCCGGTATCGGGTCATTGTGTTGCCGGCCCATGCAATGGGCGGGGGCTGCAGCCACTGGCAGTCGTCGAGATCGACGGCGAAGTCCATCTTGCGGGCCAAGATCGCGTACAATTAGCACCAACGACCGACGAACGGGAAGGACACCATGGCTGAAACCGACATCCCCGCACCAACCCCGGGCGCCCAATCGGCGAACTGGGAACGTCAGCTGCTCGAGCGCCTGGCGCTCGAACACCTCAAGGAAAAGCGGCGCGCGCGGCGTTGGGGCATGGTCTTCAAGTTCCTCATTCTGCTCTATCTGGTGGCCGTGTTCATCGCCTACCAGGCCGGCAAGGTGACGCCCATCACCGGTAAGCACACGGCACTGGTCGAGATCGACGGCGTCATTGGTCCCGGCAACGAGGTAACGGCGGATACCGTCATCAGCGGCCTGCGCTCCGCGTTCGAGGAAAAAAATGCCCGCGGTTTGATTCTGCGCATGAACAGTCCCGGCGGCAGTCCGGTGCAATCCGGTTACATCAACGATGAGATCATGCGCCTGCGTGGCGACCGGCCGGACCTGCCGGTCTACGCGGTGATCAGCGACATCTGCGCGTCCGGTTGTTATTACGCCGCGGCGGCGGCGGAAAAGATCTATGCCGACAAGGCCAGTATCGTCGGCTCGATCGGCGTGTTGATGGACAACTTCGGTTTCGTCGACGCCATCAAGAAACTCGGCATCGAACGTCGCTTGCTCGTCGCCGGCGAGCATAAAGGCATACTCGATCCCTTCTCACCAATGTCACCGCAGGCACGGGGTCACGCGCAGGATATGCTGGACCAGATTCACGAACAATTCATATCCAGGGTGCAGGAAGGGCGGGGCGACCGCTTGAGCGATGAGCCTGACATATTCAGCGGCCTGTTCTGGACCGGTGAACAGGCGAAGGAACTGGGGCTGGTGGACGAATTGGGCAGCTCCAGTTTTGTCGCGCGCGAAATTTTCGAGGCCGAGGAAATTATCGACTACACGCCCAAGCGCGATATTCTCGATCGCTTCGTGGACCGCTTCGGCATGGCGCTGGCCAAGGCCCTGCAACTGAACTTCGGCACCCAGGCATCGCCGCTGCGCTGATACGCCTTACCGGTCAGATTACCTGCACACCTTCGTTTTCCAGCATCCGCACCAAGCGGATCAGCGGTAATCCGATCAGCGTATTCGGATCGTCACCCTCGAAGCGATCCAGCAAGGCGATGCCGAGGCCTTCCGAACGCACACTGCCGGCGCAACCGTAGGGCTGTTCTTTGCGCAGGTAGCGTTCGATCTGCGCCTCCGTAAGCGTTCGAAACATCACCCGATAGGGTATGACTTCACATTGTGTATTACCGGTTTCCGTGTTCACGAGCGCAAGCCCGGTATACAGGGTGATTTGTTTGCCGGACGCCGTCTTCAGCTGCGCGACGGCGGTCGCGTGATCCCCCGGTTTGCCGACGATCTCGCCGTCGTGCACCGCGACCTGGTCGGAACCGATGACCAGACAACCGTGGCGGCCATTGGCGCCCGCCTGCGCTTTGGCCACCGCGAGACGCGCGACTAACTCCTGGGGGGACTCGTTCGCGGCGGGCGTTTCGTCGACATCGGGGGCGACCACCTCAAAAGGGATCTGCAGACGCTCGAGCAGGGCACGACGAAACGGCGACGTGGACGCAAGAATGAGTTTCGGCGCGTGTGCTATCACTTAAAACGCGTACAGACGTTATCGCCTTATTCGATCTCGACCAGGGTTTCGTCCGGGTTCACGCGATCACCCTTGGTGACCAACACCTCCTTCACAGTGCCAGCAACGGGGGCGGGAACCTCGTTTTCCATTTTCATCGCCTCGATCACCAATACCGTATCGCCGGCGTTGACGCTGTCACCGGGTTCGACCATGACATCGACAATGGTGCCGGGCATGGACGTGGTTACATCGCCTTCCTTGCTTGCCTTGGGTCGCTTCGAACCCTTCGAGGCACGGCGGGTATCCACCACGCCTGCCTCCGTCGGCACCGTCTCCACCAGGGTCTCGACCAGAACTTCCTCGGGTAACCCATCGACGGTCAGATAAATCGGCCGATGCTCCTCGCTCTTATGTCCGACGCCCGTGACTTTGATGTGGTAGGTCTCACCATGCATGGTGATATTGAAATCGGTCGGCGCCAGATGCGGTGTCGCGCCTGCCGGCGACGCCGGAATCGGCAACAGTTCCTCCGGCTCGAGGGTACCGGCCTTGCGTTCCTCGAGAAACTTGCGCGCAATTTCCGGAAACATCGCATACGACAGCACGTCATCCTCGGACTGCGCCAGTTCGCCGACGTCTGCACGCAGGCGATCCATCTCCGGTGACAACGCGTCGGCAGGCCGGCAGGTGATGACCTTTTCATCGCCAATGGCCATGTTGCGCACGGCAGCGTTGATCGGGCCGGGCGCCTCGCCATAACGACCCTGCAAATACAGTTTCACCTCATTCGTGATGCTCTTGTAGCGTTTACCGGTCAACACATTCAGGACCGCCTGGGTGCCGACGATTTGTGACGTCGGGGTGACCAGCGGCGGGTAGCCCAGATCTTCACGCACCTTGGGGATCTCCGCCAACACTTCGCCCATGCGATTCAAGGCGTCTTGTTCCTTCAGCTGGTTGGAGAGGTTCGAAATCATGCCGCCCGGTACCTGGCTAAGCTGCACCCGTGTATCGATACCGGCGAAATCACTTTCGAATTGGTGGTACTTCTTGCGTACCTCGCGGAAGTAGAACCCGATTTCCTGTAACAGCTCGAGGTTCAACTCGCTGTCGTAGGGCGTGTCGCGAAACGCGACCACCATGCTTTCAGTGGGCGAGTGGCTGGTGCCCCAGGACAGGGCGCTGATGGCGGTATCCACATGCCGCGCACCGTTTTCAACCGCCTTGAACATACTGATGTTCGCCACGCCAACAGTGGTGTGGGAATGAAAGTGCAGCGGTAGTTTCACCGCCCTGGACAAGGCCGCGAAAAGCTCTTCCGCCCGTGCCGGCGTGATCAGTCCGGCCATGTCCTTGATGCACAGACTATGGCAGCCCATCTTCTCCAATTGCTTCGCCTGCTGCACGAAATGTTTGATGGTGTGCACCGGACTGGTGGTATAGCAGATTGCGCCCTGCGCATGCTTGCCGGTATCGATCACCGCACGCACCGAAGTCTCGAGATTACGCAGATCGTTCATGGCATCGAAGATACGAAATACGTCGATGCCGCTTTCAGCGGCGCGGGCGACGAAGGCCTGCACCACGTCATCCGAATAGTGCCGGTAGCCGAGCAGATTCTGTCCGCGCAGCAGCATCTGCATGGGGGTATTCGGAAGCGCCGCCCTGAGCTGGCGCAGGCGTTCCCAGGGATCTTCCTTGAGGAAGCGCAGACAGGCATCGAACGTTGCGCCGCCCCAGACCTCAAGCGACCAGAAACCGGCCTGATCCAGCTTCTCGCAAATCGGCAGCATATCCTCGGTCCGCATGCGCGTCGCAAGCAGCGACTGGTGTGCATCCCGAAGAACGAGTTCCGTAATATGTACCTTTTTCGATTTCATGCTTTTTGCGATATTTGAACTAGACAGCTGAGCCAGGCGCTTTACAGCCCATGGTGCGCCGCGATGGTCGCCGCGATCGCCGCCGCCAGGGCGGCCGGCGGGCGGCGAATAGAGTAGTTTATCAATTCCGGATGCTCTTCCACGAAACTGGTATCGAAGGTGCCGGCGCGAAACTCCGGCGTTTTCAGAATTTCCATATAATAAGGGATCGTCGTCTTCACGCCGTAGACATTCACATCCCCGAGCGCGCGTTTGGCACGCTGAATGACCTTTTCCCAGGTCAGCGCCCACACGGTAAGCTTGGCGCACAGTGAATCATAATCCGGCGGGAACTCGTACCCGGTATAGACGGCCGAATCGGTCCGTACACCGGGTCCGCCCGGCGTATAGTAGCGGGTAATCCGTCCGAAACTGGGCAGAAAGTTGTTTTTTGGATCTTCCGCGTTGATGCGGAACTGAACGGCATAGCCGCGACGCTGCACGTCCGCCTGCGTGAAGGACAGGGGGTTACCGTCGGCGACGGCGATCTGCTCCTGCACGATATCGATGCCGGTAATCTGCTCGGTCACGGTATGCTCGACCTGCAGGCGGGTATTCATTTCCATGAAATAAAAGTTGCCGTCGCGGTCGAGAAGGAACTCCACCGTGCCGGCGTTTTCATAGCCGGCGGCGGTGGCGGCCTTAACCGCCATGCCACAGACAAAATCCCGCTGCGCCTCGGAAAGCTGCGGCGACGGCGCAATCTCCACGAGTTTCTGATGACGGCGCTGGATTGAGCAATCGCGCTCAAACAGGTGTACCACCTGGCCGTCTTTATCGCCGATGATCTGCACTTCGATGTGGCGCGGATTGTCGATACATTTTTCGAGAAACACTTCCGCACGCCCGAAGGCCTTGGTCGCCTCCGAGACGACACGTTCATAATTGCTCCGCAATTCGGCTTCATCCTCACAACGGCGGATGCCGCGACCGCCACCGCCTGAGGTAGCCTTGAGCATGACCGGGTAGCCGATATCGCCGGCCACACGCAACGCGTCATCGAGGCTCTCCAGATTGCCATCACTGCCCGGCGTCACCGGCACCCCGGCATTAATCATTGTCTGACGCGCGACCGTCTTGTCGCCCATGTCATGGATAGTCTTTGCCGACGGACCGATAAACGTGATACCGCGGCGCGTGCAGACGTCCGCCAACTGCGGGTTCTCGGACAGAAACCCATAGCCGGGATGCAGTGCATCGCAGCCCGCCGCGACTGCCAGATTCACGATACGGTGAACGTTCAGGTAGCCACCGATCGGATCGGGGCCGACGCTATAGGCTTCGTCCGCCTTCTTGACGTGAAAAGCATTGCGGTCGGCGTCGGAAAAAATCGCCACCGACTTGATGCCCAGCTCGGCGCAGGCGCGTACGATGCGTACCGCGACTTCTCCGCGGTTGGCAACCAGAATCTTTTTGATCAAAAAGACGACTCCGTGAGAACTGCCCATCGAGGGCTTTTCGGTGATTGGGGTGACGCCTCGCCACACGGGGCTTTGAAGCCCTGACGTTTGTACGAAATGCGCCGGGGCGCTGTCAAGCTGAGTGCCGCTGGCGGTGACCGAGTTTCTGGACGCCTCTCACGCCCCAGACCGGCGCGACGCGAATGAGCCGAACATTTCACGCCTCGCCGGGGCCCCGGCGAGGCGCCGAGCCGGGCCGCAGCTGCGCGCGGCAGCACTTTGACAGCCCTCGCCGCCATCTATATGATCCGCGGGTTTACGTTAATCCGGACCCCAAAACCTTGCCGGACATGGCTGTCGGCGCCGCCCACCCGCGGGTGGAACAGGGGCACCGGTTACGAAGAGAGGCGAATTCAATGGCTGTACAGAAAAGTAAAGTAACCCCTTCGCGCCGCGGTATGCGCCGTTCGCATGATGCTTTAAAGCAACCGACCTTATCGATCGATCCGACGACCGGTGAAACACACCGCCGTCATCATATCACGCCGGACGGTTTTTACCGTGGCCGCAAGGTTACGGAAACCGAAACCAGCGAGTAAGTGGTGCCAGCTAACACGCGCAGGAGCTAATCCACGCCATGGCCGTCACCGTTGCCATTGACGCGATGGGGGGCGACCATGGTCCCGCCGTCACCGTGCCCGCCGCTGTGGCAATATTGGATGAGATCCCGGATCTGGCGCTCATCCTGGTCGGCCAACGCGACAAACTCGCCGCGGCACTCGCAAAACAGAACAGCCAGGAACACGATCGCCTGCGGATTCAGCATGCCGCGGAGACCGTGGCCATGGACGAACTGCCGGCGCAGGCCCTGCGCAATAAAAAGGATTCTTCCATGCGCGTGGCCATCAACCTGGTCAAACAAGGTGCGGCGAATGCCTGCGTGAGCGCCGGCAACACCGGCGCCCTCATGGCCACCGCGCGCTTTGTCCTCAAGACCCTGCCGGGGGTCGACCGGCCCGCAATCGTGACCGCCTGGCCGACACTCAACGGCCATGTGCATATCCTTGACCTGGGCGCGAACGTGGACTGCTCTTCCGAACTGCTGCAGCAGTTCGGTGTCATGGGTTCCGTGCTGGTCAGCGCCATCCACCAGAAGCCGGAACCGCGCGTCGGCTTGCTGAATATCGGCGTCGAGGACATCAAGGGCAACACTACAATCAAACGCGCGGCGGAGTTACTGCGCGCCACCAATATCAATTACTGTGGCTATGTAGAGGGTAACGAGATCTTCGCCGATACCGTGGATGTGGTGGTCTGCGACGGGTTTGTCGGCAATGTCGCACTCAAGACCATGGAAGGTGTGGCGCAGATGATCAAACACAATATGAAGATGGAGTTCGAGCGGAATCCTTTTACGCGTCTGGCGGCCCTCGTCGCACTACCGGTCATGAATGCCTTTCGCCGCCGCATCGATGCGCGCCGCTATAATGGCGCCAGCCTGATCGGCCTGGCGGGGACGGTCATCAAGAGTCATGGCGGCGCCGATGTGCTGGCCTTCCAGTACGCCATCCGTGAAGCGGTTACCGAAGTCGAACAAAAGGTGCCTTTGCGTATAGAACGCGAAGTCGCCACGCTCCTGGCTGAGCATACATCGTGAAATATTCAAGAATAATTGGTACCGGCAGTTACCTGCCGGAAAAGGTGCTCACCAATGCGGACCTGGAACAAATGGTCGAAACCAGTGACGAGTGGATCGTCTCGCGCACCGGTATTCGCGAACGGCACATCGCCGCGGACGACGAACTGACCTGCGATCTGGCGCTCGTCGCCGCGCAGCGTGCCATCGACGCGGCCGGCGTCGACAAACACAGTATCGATCTGATCCTGGTGGCCACGACCACGCCGGACCAGGTGTTTCCGAGCACAGCCTGCCTGCTGCAACAACGTCTCGATATACACGGCTGCGCGGCCTTCGATCTGCAGGCGGTGTGCACCGGCTTTGTATACGGCTTGGCGACGGCGGACAATTTCATCCGCAGCGGCAACGCCAACACCGTGCTCGTGGTCGGCGCGGAAACGCTGTCACGTATCACCGACTGGACCGATCGTTCGACCTGCGTGCTGTTCGGCGATGGCGCCGGCGCCGTTGTCGTCCAGGCCGCCGACACCCCCGGCATTATTTCGTCGCACTTGCATGCGGACGGGAAGTACAAGGAATTGCTGCAGGTTCGTTCCGGCGTTTCCCAGGGCTACGACACCGTTCTGCAAGGCGGTGCCTTCATGGAGATGCAGGGCAATGAAGTCTTCAGGGTGGCGGTGAATACGCTCGGACAGCTGGTGGACCAGACATTACAGGCCAACAATCTGCAGAAATCCGACATCACCTGGTTGGTGCCACACCAGGCGAATATTCGCATCATCACCGCCGCGGCGCGCAAGCTCGATATCTCCATGGACCATGTCGTGGTGACCGTGGATCGGCACGGCAACACCTCGGCTGCATCCATCCCGCTGGCATTCGACGAGGCGGTGCGTGATGGCCGCGTGCAGCCCGGTGACACGGTCCTGATGGAGGCCTTCGGCGGCGGGTTCACCTGGGGGTCGGTACTGCTCACGTTTTAAACGCGCCAGCGGGCGCGGCCGACAAGATTTTGCACCGCACTCTAATCATTCTCACAACATAATAATGACGCCTCAATTCGCATTTCTGTTTCCCGGCCAGGGCTCACAATCGATCGGCATGCTCGACCAACTCGCCGCGAGTCATCGCGAGATCCAACAGACGTTTGCCGAAGCCGGTGACGTGTTGCAGCAGGACCTGTGGCAACTTGTCACCGAAGGTCCGGCCGAAGATCTGAACCTTACGCGCAATACTCAGCCGGCCATGCTCGCCGCCGGCGTCGCGGTCTGGCGTGTCTGGCAGGCCGCCGGCGGACCGCCGCCGGCCTATGCCGCGGGTCACAGCCTGGGCGAATACACGGCCCTGGTCTGCGCCGGGGTGTTGCAGTTCGCCGATGCCTTGACTCTGGTCGCGCGCCGCGCGGATTTGATGCAACAGGCCGTCCCCGCCGGCGAAGGTGGTATGGCCGCGGTGCTCGGTCTGGACGATGACAGCGTGCGCCGGGCCTGCACGGAGGCGGCGGCGGGTGAGGTGCTGGAGGCGGTCAATTTCAACGCCCCCGGCCAGGTCGTGGTCGCGGGCCAGGCCAGCGCCATTACGCGCCTCGCCGAGGTCGCCAAGGCCCTGGGGGCGAAGCGGATCATGCCGCTACCGGTGAGCATTCCTTCCCACTGCAGTCTCATGCGCCCGGCGGCGGAGCAGCTCGCGACCTATCTGGAACAAGTTGACCTGCAACCGCCCGCACTGCCGGTGTTCCAGAACGTGCACGCGGACAGCAGCGATGACCCGGAGCGGATTCGCACAGCGCTGCAGGAGCAACTCTATTCGCCGGTGCGCTGGGTCGAGACCGTGCAGAACATGGCGCGGGCGGGTGCCAAGGTGATGCTAGAATGCGGCCCCGGCAAGGTGCTCACCGGTCTGAATAAACGCATCGACCGGGCGCTGGAGACGGTGGCGCTGGTCGATGACAGCAGCTTCGACAACGCGCTGGCGCGGCTGGGTACCACGCCATCAGAATCCACAACCTAGACTCGGGAGCGGGACATGTCGCTTGAAAATGAAATCGCACTGGTCACCGGCGGCAGCCGCGGTATCGGTCAGGCCATCACCCTGGCGTTGGGGCGTGCCGGTGCCACCGTGGTCGCGACGGCTACTTCGAGTAGTGGTGCAGAAAAGATCTCCAGCTATCTGAAAGAAAACGGGATTAAGGGGCAGGGCGCCGTCCTCGATGTGACCGACGCCGACTCCGTCGATGGCCTGCTGAAGGACCTGGAAAATTCCCTTGGCGCCCCCAGCATCCTGGTTAATAATGCCGGCATCACGCGGGATAACCTGCTGATGCGCATGCGCGACAGCGACTGGGACGAGATCATGGAGACCAATCTCAAGTCGGTATTTCGCATGACCAAGGCCTGCGTGCGGCCGATGATGAAGGCCCGCAAGGGACGGATTATCAGCATCACATCCGTGGTCGGCGCCACCGGCAACCCGGGGCAGGCGAATTACGCCAGCGCCAAGGCCGGGGTGGCGGGCTTTACCCGCGCGGTGGCGCGCGAGCTGGCGAGCCGCAATATCACCGTGAATGCGGTCGCGCCGGGTTTTATCGATACCGACATGACCCGTGAATTGCCGGCGGAGCAGCGTGAGGCGCTAATGCAACAGATCCCGCTCGGCCGACTTGGCACGACCGACGATGTGGCCAATGCGGTGGTGTTTCTGGCCTCACCGATGGCTGACTACATCACCGGGAACACGTTGCACGTCAACGGCGGAATGTATATGAATTAGGCAGGTCGACACCTGCCTGGACGGATTAGGGTAAAGCTGTTAATAATGCGGGCCCGTTGGACCCGCGATCACTTGTTTCGGAGGATATTCCACAGATGAGTAGCGTTGAAGAGCGTGTCACGAAAATTGTCACCGAGCAACTGGGCGTCAACCAAGACCAGGTGACCCCGGAAGCGTCTTTTGTCGATGATCTCGGTGCGGATTCGTTGGACACCGTTGAGCTGGTAATGGCGCTCGAAGAAGAGTTCGATACGGAGATTCCCGACGAGGAAGCCGAAAAGCTCACGACCGTGAAGCAGGCCATGGATTACATCAACGCCCACACCGGCAGTTGATCGCACACACGCCCGGGCCGTCGTCTGGACCTTCCGGGCGACGGCCTTTTTTGGTTTTACAGCTAGGGTAATCGCCGTGCAAATTTTCCCATTACATCGTCCGCAAGGTGACAGTCATTGAGTAAACGTCGCGTTGTCATCACCGGTCTCGGCATCGTCTCCCCGCTGGGCGTCGGCGTAACGTCGAACTGGGAAAATATTACCGCCGGCAAGAGCGGGATTCGCACCATCACGCAATATGATCCGGACCTGACCTCGGTGCGTATTGCCGGTGAGGCGGCCGACTTTGTGCCAACGGATTTCTTCAGCGCCAAGGAGTTGCGCCGCATGGACCGCTTTATTCAGATCGGCATGGCCGCCGGCATCGAAGCCGTTAAGGATTCCGGCCTCGAGGTCACTGAAGCGAACGCACCCCGGATGGGTGTGCACATCGGTGCCGGCATCGGCGGCGTCGGCACCATCGAAGTGACCACGCGGCTGTTCGATGCCAAGGGCGGGCGCCGGGTGTCACCGTTCTATATCCCCATGAGCATCATCAACATGATTGCCGGCAACCTGTCCATCATGTATGGGATGAAGGGACCCAACCTGGCCATGGTCACCGCCTGTTCCACCGCAACTCATGGCATCGGCGATGCCGGACGCCTGATCGAGTATGGCGACGCGGACGTTATGGTGGCCGGGGGTGCGGAGGCGGCAATTACACCGACCTCGATCGCCGGTTTCGCCAACGCCAAGGCCTTGAGTGCACGTAACGACGATCCCGCGGGCGCGAGCCGACCCTGGGATCGCGGCCGTGATGGCTTCGTCATGGGTGAGGGCGCCGGTATTGTGGTCCTGGAGGAACTGGAGCATGCGCGCCGGCGCGGCGCGCGCATCTATGCCGAGCTGGCCGGCTTCGGCCTGAGCGGCGACGCCTATCACATGACCAGTCCGCCGGAAGACGGCGACGGCGCCGCCCGTTGTATGAGCAACGCCCTGCGCAACGCGGGCATGAATCCGAGCGATATCGATTATGTTAATGCCCACGGCACTTCGACGCCGCTGGGTGATCGCGCCGAGACGCTTGCGGTACGTACCACCTTCGGCGCGCACGCCGACAAACTGGCGGTGAGTTCGACCAAATCCATGACCGGGCATCTGCTCGGTGCCGCCGGCGGCATCGAGGCCGTCTACACCGCGCTGTCGGTGGCCAATGACGTCGCGCCACCGACCATCAATCTCACCGACCCCGATCCGGAGTGCGACCTGGATTTCGTGCCGGGTACCGCACGCGCGATGACCATCAATGCGGCGCTGTCGAATTCGTTTGGCTTCGGCGGCACCAACGGCACCCTGGTGTTCCGCAAACTGCAGTGAGTCAAGTCGCCGCTTGGCGCAACGGATGAGTTCGCAAGCACACCGGCAAACCCTCGACAGTACGCGCGATCTGCTTGAGCTGCACGAGCGCGCGCCGGAACGTTACCCGTTTCTGCTCGAAAGTGTCGCCCACGGCACGCCCCAGTCCCGCTTCGACATTCTGTTCGCATTTCCGCAGTCGCGGCTGAGCCTGGCTCACGACGGCACCGTAACGCGTGACGGTATGATCATCGAGGCAGATGGCTTTCTCAACGTCCTGGAGGAGACCTGGGCACAGGCACATCGTGCCGACGACGCGGACGGAGACCTGCCGTTTCACGGCGGCTGGTTCGTCTATCTCGGCTACGAGATTGCACGGGAGATCGAACCCAAGCTACCAACCCTGCCGGCGGCGAGCGGCTTGCCGGTGGCCGCCGCCGTGCGCATCCCGGCCGCCATCATCCGCGACCACGCACGCCAGCAGACCCACGTGGTCTGCGAAGCCGACGCCAGTCATCTGGCGGCAACTCTGCTGCAGGATCTGGCCGACGACCGCAGCGACGCCGCGGTGACAGCCGACAATGGGGCAGCGCCGGACACGCCGATTGAAGAAGATCCGCCGCTGCATTATCTGCGCGACGTGCAACGGATCAAGGACTACATCCACGAAGGCGATGTCTTTCAAGTGAATTTATCCCGCAGCTGGCGCAGCCAATTACCCGGGGCGACCACGGCGGCGGCGATCTACCGCCGTCTGCGGGCGACCAACCCGGGGCCGTTTGCGGGTCTCGCCATGTTCGATTCCAATCGCGCCATTATCAGCTCGTCGCCCGAGCGCCTGGTACGCACACACGGGACGCGTGTCGAAACCCGCCCCATCGCCGGCACCTATCCACGCAGCCGTGATGAAGAACAGGATCGGGTCTGGTCGCAGGAGCTTTTGCGCCACCCCAAGGAACGGGCCGAACACGTGATGTTGATCGATCTCGAGCGCAACGACCTCGGCCGCGTCTGCCGGCCCGGCAGCGTTCGAGTCACCGAATCGATGGTGTTAGAGTCCTATCAGCACGTGCATCACATCGTCTCCGAGGTAAGCGGCACACTCAAGGCTGCCGTGACGCCCGTTGATGTGTTGCGAGCGGTGTTTCCGGGCGGCACCATTACCGGCTGTCCCAAAGTGCGTTGTATGGAAATCATCAGCGAACTGGAACAGGTCGGCCGCGGCGCCTACACCGGCAGCTTTGGTTACATCAATCGAGACGGCAGCATGGATTTCAACATCCTCATACGTACGCTTATCAAGGACGGCGCGGAGATCCTGTTTCGTGCCGGCGCCGGTATCGTCGCCGACTCGGTGCCACAACGTGAGCTCGAGGAAACCCGCGCCAAGGCCAAAGGCATGCGCCGGGCCCTGGAGCCGGAGTAGCGTCGGGTGACGGGCATAGCGAGTCTGGTCAACGGCACCGAGACCGACGCGCTCTCGGTGTACGATCGCGGGCTGCACTACGGCGATGGCGTGTTCGAGACCATCGCGATTCGCCAGGGTCATTTGCGTCATTGGGATCGGCATATGCAGCGCCTGCGTGACGGCGCACGCCGTCTCGGCTTCGATCCGCTGCCGGATATCGCCCTGATCGCCGCGGAAGCCGAGCGCCTGGCGGAACCCCATGAGCGGGCGGTATTGAAGATCATCGTCACCCGCGGTGTAGCGGATCGGGGCTATGCGCCGCCGGTGCCGACACGGCCTAACCGGGTGCTGGTGGTATCGCCCTGGCCAACCCATAATCCGGATTATCGCAGCGGCGGCGTGACGGTACGTGTCTGCACCACGCGGCTCGGGCGCAACTCGCAACTGGCGGGCATCAAGCACCTGAATCGACTCGAGCAGGTGATGGCACGCGGGGAATGGGGCGCGGAATTTGCGGAAGGTTTGATGCTCGACGACCGGGACCGGATCATCGAAGGCACCATGAGTAATCTATTCTGCGTCCATGGCGCCGTGCTGGTGACCCCGGCATTATTGGATTGTGGCGTCGCCGGGGTAATGCGTGAAGTCGTCATGGAGCTGGCGCAAGCGCAGGGCCATACGGTGCGTGAACAGGAAATCACGCGGGATACCCTGGCCACGGCAGACGAAGTATTTCTGACAAACTCGCTAATCGGCATCTGGCCGGTGAAACAAATCGACGATCAGTCTTATGACATTGGCAAGATTACGCGTGCGTTGCAGACAGCTGTTTCCGACTAGCAGATTCCCGCGCGTCGTCGTCACCACCGTACTAATGGGTGTGATCGGGTTCGTCCTGGGCAGCGGCGTCTATCTCGCCTGGTTTGCCAATCAGTCCCTCACCACGCAAGCGCAACTGGTCAGCATTCCGACGGGCACCAGTCTCAAGGGTGTCGCGCAGACCCTGCAAGCCCGTGACATCATCGATCAGCCCTGGGCGTTTGAACTGTTGGCACGCCTCAAGGGTCACGGCCACGACCTCAAGGCCGGCGAGTATCGGTTTGCGGCGGGCATTACGCCGCGCGAGATCCTCGACCAGGTGGTGTCCGGGCGAGTCGTCGCCTACCAGTTCACCATCATCGAGGGCTGGAGTTTCGCGCAAATTCGCCGCGCCCTGGCACAAACACCGAAACTCGAGCAGTTGACCGCGGAATTCGATGTCGCGGCGATCATGGCACGGCTCGATCGCCCGGATCAGCATCCGGAAGGGCGTTTCTTCCCGGAGACCTACCAGTACACGGCCGGGATGTCGGACGCGGCCATTCTCAAACAGGCCTATATGAAAATGGAGGCCTTCCTCGCCGACGCGTGGCCGCAGCGGGCCGCCGACCTGCCGCTCAAGACCGCAGATGAGGCCCTGGTACTCGCCTCCATTGTCGAGAAAGAAACCGGGCGGGCCGACGAACGGGGCATGATCGCCGGGGTGTTCATCAATCGCCTCAACAAAGGCATGCGCCTGCAGACCGACCCCACCGTCATCTACGGCATCGGGCCGAAGTTCGACGGCAATCTGCGCCGGCGGGATTTGCGCCGTGATACGCCGTACAATACCTACACCCGATCCGGGCTGCCGCCGACACCGATTGCGATGCCGGGTGCCGACGCCATCACCGCCGTGTTGCATCCGACCGAGACGCGGGCGCTGTATTTCGTCGCCCGCGGCGACGGCAGCCATCAATTTTCCGAGACCCTGGCGGAGCACAACAAAGCCGTGATCAAATATCAGCTCGGTGGCAAGCCACGCAAATTCTCCACCTTTCAACCGCAATCGTCCCGCGACGCCACCCCGGGTGGGAGTATTCAGGGATGAGTCTGGCATCGCAGCAGGGTTACTTCATCACCCTCGAAGGCGGCGAGGGCGCGGGCAAGAGCACCTGTCTGACGTTCGTCGAACAGTTCCTGCGCGCCAAGGGACTGCCGGTCCTCGTCACCCGTGAACCCGGTGGCACCGAACTGGGTGAACGACTGCGTGAGTTGTTGCTGCATCAGAAGGACCTCGACATCACCGGCGATACCGAACTGCTGTTGATGTTCGCCGCCCGCGAGCAGCATCTGGAAGAAGTCATCAAGCCGGCATTGCTGGACGGTAGCTGGGTCATCTGCGACCGCTTCACCGACGCGACCTATGCCTACCAGGGCGGCGGCCGCGGGGTCCCGGACGAACGCATCGCGGTTCTCGAGGCCTGGGTACAGGACGGTTTTCGACCCGATCTCACATTGCTGTTCGACATTCCGGTGGACGCCGGGCTCAAGCGTGCCGGCAATCGCAGCGTGCCGGACCGCTTCGAACAGGAGGACCACGCGTTCCAGGAGCGGGTGCGCAGACATTATCTGCACCGCGCGGAACAGGAACCCGCGCGCTTTCGGGTGATCGACGCCGCCGGCTCCATCGACGAGGTCGAAGCGCAAATCAGCGCGGTGCTCAACGAGACGATGGCGTGAGTGGCGCACCCTATCCCTGGCAGGCAGAACAATGGCAACGCCTGACCCGGGACATGACACGCCTGCCGCACGCGCTGTTACTCGCCGGCATTGCCGGCCTGGGCAAGAACCGCTTCGCGCTGGCGCTGGCGCAAAGACTCCTGTGCAGCGACGCCAAGGGCGAAACTGCGGCCTGTGGCGACTGTGCCGGCTGTAAGTTGTTTGCCGCCGGCACCCATCCGGATCTGCACGTTCTGCAGCCGGAATGCGATGTCGTGGACGTGGAAGGCACGCTGCCACAGTATGCACTGCGTTATCTGGGTGAGCGGCCGAAGGGCCGCAAGACCAAGTCGGTCATTATCAGCATCGATCAGGTGCGCGCGCTCATCAATAATCTGCAGACCCGGGCCCATCAGGGTGCGCGCAAGGTGGCGATCGTCATTCCGGCGGAGGCCATGAACGTCAACGCCGCCAACAGTCTGCTGAAACTGCTCGAGGAACCCCCCGGCGATACCGTCCTGCTGCTGGCGAGCAGCCACCCGGATCGGCTGCTCGCCACGGTCAACAGCCGCTGCCGCCGGCTCGACTTCAGTGTCCCCGAACGAACCGCGGCCCTGGCATGGCTGGCCGCGGTACTGCCCGAGACCCCGGCAACGGAGCACACGCGGCTGCTGGATCTCTGCGGCGGCGCACCGCTGGCAGCAGAGCAGGGTGCGGCACGGGGGATGCTGGCGGAGCAGGAGCACTTCCGCGCTGACCTGGCGGCCCTGGCCCAGGGTCAGGGCGATCCGGTGGCGAGTGCCGCGCGCTGGGCCAAAGTAGGCGCGATTCAGGCCCTGGACTGGCTGCAGCGCTGGCTCGTGGACCTGGCCCGGGTCGGCACCGCCGGCACGCCGCCGGCCCTGTTCAACCCGGACGCGACGCCGGAATTGCACAACATGGTAAAACGTATAGAATTAAATGATATATACCGGTTTTTTGAAGCGGTTTCTGAGGCGCGACGCCAGGCGGGCGGGGTTCTCGACGAGACACTGTTGTTGGAGGACCTATTGATAAGTTGGACTACACTTAGCCTGCGGGGGAAGACTTGAACGACATGGCAAGCACCGGGAAGCGAACGACTACGAAAACGGCTCAGGCGGAGAAGGCCCAGGCGAGCAAGCCCCAGGCAAAAAGGGCAGACGCCGTCACACCGTCGAACCTGAATCGCCCAAGCGTCTTGTCCTTGACCATCAAGGACAAGAGCGCGCTATATGCGGCGTATATACCATTCGTCACCAACGGCGGACTGTTTATTCCCACCAGCAAGGAATACAAGGTCGGTGAAGAGGTCTTCATGCTGCTGAGCCTGCTGGAGGAAAAAGAAAAACTGCCGGTGGCCGGCCAGGTGGTGTGGATCACGCCGATCGGCGCCCAGGGCAATCGCGCCGCCGGTGTCGGCATTCAGTTTAACGGCAAGGATTCCGGCGCCGCCCGCAACAAGATCGAGGCCTTGCTCGGCCCGGCCCTGAAGTCGGAACGTCCCACGCACACCATGTAGGGCAGTGATACTCGTCGATTCCCACTGCCATATCGATTTCGAACCCCTGCAGGCCGATCTCGACGGCGTCCTTGCCCGCGCCCAGGACAACGACGTCGGTTACCTGCTGTGCGTGTCGGTAAACCTGGAGGATTTTCCCCGCGTCCAGGCCCTGGCGAACCAATACGACCATGTATATGCCTCCGTGGGCGTGCACCCTAACGAACAGGAAGGGCTCGATCCCAGCGTCGATGAACTGGTCGGTCTCGGGCAGGATCCGCGCGTCATCGCGGTAGGGGAGACCGGCCTGGATTATTTTCGCTCCGAGGGCGACCTGGACTGGCAACGGGACCGCTTCGCACGCCACATCCAGGCGGCGCATGCGCTCGCCAAACCCCTGATCATCCATATGCGCGACGCCGCCGTGGACACCCTGGACATCATGCGCGCGGAAGAGGCCCGCGACGTCGGCGGCGTGATGCATTGCTTCGCGGAAGACTGGACCGTGGCGAAAAAGGCCCTGGATCTTGGCTTCTATATTTCCCTGTCCGGCATCGTAACCTTCAAGAGCGCCGAAAATCTGCGCGAGGTGGCACGCAAGGTGCCCGCCGACCGGCTGCTGATCGAGACCGATTCACCCTATCTGGCGCCGGTCCCGTACCGGGGCAAGACCAACGAGCCGAGCTATGTGCGCCACGTGGCCGAGTGTATCGCCGAGGTGCGCGATGAACCCCTGGAACAGGTGGCAACCTACACCACCGAGAACTTCTTCCGTCTTTTCAGCGCCGCGGCAGCCCCCGAAATGGCGTCACATTGACCTCCGAAACCGCCTCAAGATAATAGCTTTAAATTCTGTTTTTATTGTCTTTTTAAGCTTTATCTAGAATCCACTTTAACTGCCAGTTCCACCGCCTCGTCGAGCAGCTCCATGCGGTTATAGCAGTGGGGCGAGTAGCGTAAGCCACCGCCCCGAAATGCACATACCACCCCCGCCTGGCCCAACGCCTCAAACACCTTTTCCTGATCCTTTTCGCGGCGGCGAAACTGCACGATCCCGGCGTAGCGGCCCGGTTCCCGGGCACTCAACAGCTCCAGTTCCGGACGCGCCGCGATCGCCTCGAACAGGTGCTCACTGCGCGCCAGGATGCGGCGTTCCACCTCGCTCATGCCGATCTCCAGCAGCAGTGACAGGCTCGCGGACATGGCGAAGATACCCAGGGTATTCTGGGTGCCGCATTCGAAACGTTGCGCACTGTGTGCCGGCTGCCAGTCCTTGCGATCGAAATCGTAGGGATCTTCCACCATATGCCAGCCAAACTGCTGCAGTTGCAGGCGTTCGCGCCAGGCGTCGCGGCAGTAGAAGAGGGCGAGCCCTTCCGGTCCAAGTAGCCATTTGTGGGCATCGGCGACGAGAAAATCGATATTCATGGCCTGCACGTCGTGGGGAAAGGCGCCCAGGCCTTGTATACCGTCCACACAGAAGGCAATGTCCGCCGCCCGGCAATGGGCGCCCAGAGCCGCCAGATCGAGGCGCAGACCGCTCGCATATTGCACAGAACTGACAGAAATTATGCGGGTATTGCTATCACAAGCATCAATGTATGCCGCCTCCGGCGACTCGGCCACCTGCAGATTCACCTGCTTGACTGTAACTCCCTGATCCTGCAGGGATTCCCAGACGATGCGATTGGAGGGGAATTCCTCATCGCCAATGACGACGTTATCACCGGGTTGCCAGGGAAAACCCCGGGCGACCACCGAAAGGCCCTCAGAAGTATTCTTGAGCAGCGCCACGTCGTCACTCGAGGGCGCGTTGATGAATTCCCGGATCTGGTCCCGTAGCAGCGTCTCACGTTGCATAACTCGTGGGTAACGGGCCGCACCGTGCTGAATCATCTCCGTAGCGAGCTCATTGACGGCGGCACCGGTGCGACGCGGCCACGGTGCGACCGCGGCGTGATTCAAATAGCGGTGTTGATCTTCGACCGGGAATTCCGCGGCGAGTAACGCGTCGATGTCAGTCATGCGTGCGGGAACTCCCGTAACCGTAAAAACGGTAAGAATAATGACGCGCGGATCGTAGCAGAGGGTTTTGGCCGGGCCTAATAACGCTGTGGAGATGCTTTCGGGGCGTCGCTTTGGGCCCGGGGTGTCCTCCGAGCGGTGCCTACGTTACTACGCATAATGTATATTATGTTAAATTCTTGAGACCATCCTTTTTGGCCTGTTTGGACATCGCTTCCGAGGGCCACTACCCGGTATTCGCCCTTCTCGTCTTTCTTGATGAGATCGACCCCTAGATCGGTTGGGACAGACATCCACCCTATTTCGGCCAGCGATGCCAGGGTGACACGTTCCATAACGCGGAGGTCTTCTGATTCGAAGTTGATCATGCCGAAGACGCGGCCGGAATTAGTTTGAATGATGGCGGCCAGTCGGGGGCGGTATTTCTCGAGCAGGCTTTCGCGAAATTCGGGGCCCACGTCTTTTAGACGTTGTTCGCGCTTAGCCACCTGCCGTTGTTGTTGGCGTTCTTGTCTTCGGTCTTCTTCCTGTTGCCGTTGTACCGGGGCGGTCTGAGGTTGGACCTGCGGTTTTACTTGCTGTTGCGGAATGGTGTCCTTGGCGACCTTAGGATCATCGGGATCGAAGAAGTTGAACAGGCTGACAATAGCGAAGACGACGGCAGCGACCAGCGCCGGGAGGCCGACGCGGACCTTATTGGACTTTAGGAGGTTGGCGCGATCGTCTTGGTAGTTAGCCTTGTTGTCGGTGTTGTCAGTGTGACTCTTGTAAGCGCCGAAGAATTTTTCGTCATATCGCTTTTGCCCCGATTGGATTTTTTCAAGAGGGGGTCAGAGAACAATTTTGCTTATATGTGCGGATATTGTTCTCTGACCCGCGTTTCCTCTAGTGACCGCCGCCACCGCCGCGGGTCGGCGTCATCGCCGGCACCAGGCCGTAGTTGGTCAAAAGATTGAGGTGCGTCGCCAGATCGGAACCGACCCGCACCGGCGCGACCTCGCCACCGTGCTGAAAGGCGAAGTCCTTGACCGCAGTGATCTCCAAATACCACCCCGGACAGCTGATGCCTTCGGCGCCGCTGCGCAGCACGCCGTTATTCGTGCCCACGCCCACGTGCACCTCCTCGGCGGGATCGTCCCATACGTATTTCTTGGTGCCATCGCCATCCACGTCGTCTTCCTGTTTGGCGACCAGACGTTTGTCCGCGGTAATCACGTTGCCCTCAAGATCACCGGCACGATCCTTGTCGCATTCCGCGGGCACCGTACTGGCACGCGGGTCATCGCCGTCGCTCCCGATCCAGTGAAAATGAGAGTACTGGCCGGGCTGCGGGATATCCACCCGATTGACCAACCACACGGGATGATCGTCGCCGTTGATCCCGGAATGAGAAAGAAAGCTCGCCGCACCCGGCACGCCGCGCATGGTCCAACCCACGATGCAATTCGGTTGGAATGCCGGATCATCGCAATCCTCATTGTGTTGGCCGGGGCCGCGGGGATGACGCGCAATGGGCAGACCGGAGACCGGGTCGATCTCGCCGGTTAGGGAAATGTAGAAATAACCCACAAGCTGGACCGGGTCACCGCTCACATGGTCGGCCACGAACCAAGTTTTCTGATGGGTATCAATGTGATTGCCAAATGTAAATGGCTGCGGTGGATATTCCGCCAGCGCCGAATAGGCGCCGAAGGCCAGGATAATCAAAATAACAGTACATAGTCGTTGCATGATCAGGTTCCTTTTCTCTCAGTTGGTCGATACAGATAATTCCCGCCGTGTCGCCATAGCCGGCGGGTCGTGCATGCAGGAGACGGCGCGCGCAGCCGTCAGCGAGACGGGTATATCGGGGGTGGTACTTCGACTTTCACAAGTGTCCCGGTGTGTCGGATTGTCGAACCGGTAGGCCATACGGACACCGCGCGGGCGCTAGCCACCGGGTTTCCGGGTGAGGCGAACGCCAAACCGGGGCACACCGGACATCCGTGAGCGCAATTGACGTTGGTACCACACGGGCAATCGATCTGTGGTATGTAGGAGGACACGATTGCGTCGGCCGCGGGATGGCAGCCCTCGGCCGCTTGCGCGTCGGCCGCAACCTGCGGGTCAGTCGTGACGGTGACATGACGCGCATCGGACGCACATTGCTGCGCCAGTGCAAGCGTCGTTGGGACACTCGCCATGCTCAGGGCAATCAAAAAGGCCCAGGTTCTCGGAGCAGCGATGCGCATGACCTCGATCCCGTCTGTCGGAGTTCGGAGGATACATTCTGCATAAATTGCGCATGCGGTCGCTTTGACCGAAATCAAACCCCTAGCGTATGCAGGGATAAGAAAGCAGCCGAATGAATCAATGAGAATCAATGGGGTCAGACTCGATTGATCAAGGAGACAGACGGAGATAAAGAATCAATGGTAAAGAATCAATGGTAAAGAATCAATGGGGTCAGACTCGATTGATCAAGGAGACAGACGGAGATAATAACTAAAGGGGTCGGAGTGATTTATTTTTGAGCAATCTGCCCGTGCCCTCCCCCGCTACAGGAAACACTTGGGATCTGACCTCGGTTTTCCTGCTCGATTCGGGCTAGGGAGTCGAGACACGAAAGGGGCAAAGATCCCCAATGTAGCAACGCCCGGACAAATAGTACTGGCGCATGACCAGCTTGCGTTCCCGGTTCGTTACATTGACGTCGTAGGAACCATCCGGGTTGTGACAGACGCGAATACGGTTGCCATGGTGATCGGTCGTGACATGGCAGTTTGCGTCATCATACTCCGTTGCCAGTAATTGGTTGATCCACTCCAGCAGCACCCGCGTGTCACCGTCCGCGCCGGTGATTTCCCCCTGCTCATCAAACTCGACGCTTGATTCCGGCATCATGCCCTGAGCCGACAATTTGTCATGACCGACGCGCCAAAGCCTTCCCTCCCGGTCATAGCTGAACTGCGTGGATTCCTCGATGCCGCCCCCGCCGCCGATTTTGTCGACCTGAATGATTCTTCCCTTCTTGTCGTAATGAAATTCCAGTACCGTGCTGACGAAATCCTCGATAGTCTCCTTTCTGATCACACGGCCTTCCTTATCATATTCCTCCCGCTCCAACTCCTCGCCATCGGGGCCACGGGTGATTTTCTCCTTCTTGCGGCCCTCCTCGTAGGTGGTGGTCTCCGTCTTGCCGCTGCGCGGATCGTGATCCATGGTCTCCGTGACGACATCACCTTCGTCGTAGTGGGTCTCCCGAATGACCACCGCCTCGTCATTGGTGGTGACGTCCTTATACCCATCGTTCGTGGGATTGTAGATGCGTACGGTGGAGGCCATAACTAAATACGGAAACTAAATAAAGGGGACGAAGGGATTAAATATTAATCGCTTCGCCCCGTTTTCTCCCATCGATCAAGTGGTATCGAGGCGTTTCTCGAGCCGCTTTAAGGTTTTTTGGGTCTCGCGCAGTTCGCGCAGCAGTTCTTTCTTGCTCGGCGCTTCCTGCAGTTCTTCCAGGCGTTCCAGCTTGGCCTGTTCCAGGTTGTTGAGCACCACGGCAATAAACAGGTTGATAATGACAAACGTGCCCATGATCACGAAGCTGAGGAAATACAGCCAGGCATAGGGACTGAGGTCCATGGCCGCGTACATGACGTCGGTCCAGTCCTCCAGGGTTACGACGCGGAACAGGGTGAGCAGCGATATCCCCAGGTTTCGCCAGTGCTCCGGGTCGTGTTCGTGGAATAGGTGATAACCGGCGACGCCGTAGATATAAAAGATGATGCTCATCAACATCAGCACGTGGCCCATGCTGGGAATGGAACGCACCAGGGTGGAGACAATCAGCCGCAGTTCCGGCACCGTCGATATCAGACGCACCACGCGCAGCAACCGCGCCATGCGCGCAAGCATGGCATAGGGCCCGGACGCCGGGATCAGCGCCACTACGATCACGAAGAAGTCGAACAGATTCCAGCCATTGCCGAAGTAGCGGCCGATGCGCGGCGCCACCGCGGTGATCTTGAGGGCCGCCTCGACAATGAACACGACAAGGATCGCCTGGTTGGCGAACTGCATCAGCGGGCCGTAGCGGGCGACCATGACGTCGTTGGTCTCCAGGCCCAGTACCACGCCGTTGAGCAGGATCAGACCGACAATAAAGTATTCGAACAGGGGTTGGGCGACGATGCGTTGAGCGAAAGCTTTCATGGTAAATATGTTGAGAACAGGGTTAGCAAAACCGGGCCAGAAAACACTTTCTTCTAATCTACGACCCGGTGTGAAAATGGACAAAAGGGACGGAGGGATTCATTTTTAATCCCTCCGTCCCTTTTTTCTATGTCACTCCTGAAACAATGCATCGACGATCGGGCAATCGTCGATGGAATATTTTCCGCCGCCGCATTTCGCCGCCATCTGGTTCAGCGCCTTCTGCAGGCGCTTGAGGTCGTCGATTTTTTCCTGCACCTGGCGCGCCTGCACCATGGTCAGGGCGCGAACTTCACCGCAAGTGCGCCCCGGCTCGTCGACGAAGCGCAACAGCTCCCGCACCTGCTCGATCGGAAACCCCAGTTCGCGGCTGCGGCGGATGAAATACAGGCGCTTCAGGTGGTCGCGCGCGTATTGCCGGTGGCCGCCGGCGCTGCGCGGCGGGGCCGGCATCAGGCCTTCCTTTTCGTAATAACGCACGGTTTCCACCTTGCAGCCCGCCTGTTGCGCCAGTTGACCCACGGAATACGGGCCCTTGAAAGCTTTCATACCTTGCCTCTTGAACCTGTAGTTACTACAGGTTCTATGATAACCCTACCGAGTCGCGAGAGTGAAACCTGAATGAGCATTGAATACGAGTCCGAGCTGCGCTGTCCCGAGTGCGGCCATACCGCCCGCGAGAAAATGCCGACGGACCAGTGCATATTCTTCTACGAGTGCCCGGGTTGTGGCGCCCTGCTCCGGCCCCTGCCGGGGGATTGCTGTGTTTTCTGTTCCTACGGCTCGGTCCCCTGCCCACCCACCCAGGCGGCGCGCGCCGGCGAGGCCGAAACCCCATGTTGCGCTTCCTGAGAAACCGCGAGGGCGTCGGCTTCGGCGTGCTGGCGCTGTTCACCTCCGTCGGCACCTTGCTGTGCTGCGCCCTGCCGATCGTGCTCGTCACCCTGGGGCTGGGCTCGGTGGTGGCGGCGCTGACCCTGCAGGTGCCGTTCCTGGTGACCCTGTCGGAATACAAGCTCGCGATGTTTGTCGTGTCCGGACTGTTTCTGGCGCTGGCTGCCTGGTTCGTATGGCGTCCGCAGGCGTGCCCGGCGGATCCGGGGCTCGCGGCGCGCTGTGCTGCCGCGAATGTCTGGGGTAAACGGGTACTGTGGGTGGCGGCGGGTCTGTGGCTCACCGGTTTCGCCGCGGCCTACCTACTTCTGCCGTTGCGTGTGTGGCTCAATCTTTGATCGAGGTGTTGTTATGAAGAAATTAATCTATGCCATTGTGTTGTTGTTCCTCGCCAGCCCGCTCCAGGCGGCCGAGGTGGTGGAGATCGACGTGCACGGCATGACCTGCGGTTTCTGTGTGGACGCGGTGCAACGCAATCTGGGCAAACTGCCGGACGTGGCGAAAGCCGACGTGAGCCTGAAATTGAAAAAGGTACGTGTCTACCCGAAGGATGGCGATATCGATCTGGAGCGGGTGCGCAAGACCATTATTGATTCCGGCTTCACGCCCCTGGACAGCGCCACGCGTAACGATGCACAGTAAAACCTGCCTTTTGGCATTTGTTACCGGCCTGATGCTGCAGGCACCGGTCCACGCCATGGGCCTGCGCTCCTTCGTCGCGCTGCCGGTCGACAAAGGCGGCGCCGTGCTGCGTATGCAATGGGAGCGAAACGATGATGCGGCGATCGAAGTCGGTATTGCCAACGCCGCCTACGGACTGAGTGCAAAACAGACCCTGCTGTTCGGCCTGCCCTATCGGCTCACACCGGGTGGCAACAATCGGCGCGGTGATTTGAGTGCGCTCTATCGCCATACGGTGCAGCAAATGGATTCCGCCGCCGGCACCCGGCGCCTGGGCCTGCTCGGCGGGATCATCATCCCCACCGCGAGCGGCCGGGACGGTGCCGTCCAGGGCGGCTTCGTGTATACCGACTACCAGGGCCGTCATGAATTCGATGCCGACCTGCTCCTGCAAGCTGGCCTCGACGACCGTGCGGACAGCGGCCGCTACGATTTGTCCTGGCAGTACCGACTGACGCCGGCCGACTACCCGGACTGGGGTACCACGCGGGAACTGAATGGCGTGCTCGAACTCAACGGGCGCTGGACCGAAGGAAATACCACGGTGCACCAGGTTACCTTAGGTCTGCAGTGGGTGCATCCGCGCTGGGTGCTCGAAGGTGGCGTGTTCAAGGACGTCAACGACCCGAACGCGACTCACTACCTGGTCAGCACGCGGTTTCATTTCTGAGACCGGGTCAGAAAATAAAAGCGTTAAAAAACCCGGGTCAGATCCCAGTTTTCGCTAATATTAGCTGAAACTAGGATCTGACTCCGGTTTTCTCTTCTCCTACCCCTCTGATTTGTCGATTGCTAGGCGGGTCTGCCCCGCCGCCAACAGGATCGACCAGAGTTCCTGCAGGTATGCGAACGGGTCGTTCATGGCGACGAGATCATTATATAGAAGCACGGCGCCGCTGAAGTCGTCACTGCGCCACGTGGTGCCGGCCGGCAGTTCGATCTGCGGCAGCGCGTCGGGTAACGGGTAGGCCGTCACGTAGAAATACGGCTCCGCGATGCCGGCATCGCCAAACACGAAGCCGAAGTTCATCTGCTGGTCCGCGTTTTCTTCGTCCGCCGGATCCTGGCCCGGTACTTTGGGCCCGGGCAACCAGAGCATGGACAAGTCGAAATGGTGCGCCCAGACCTGGATCGGGCTCGTCTCTTCGCGGATGCCGGCGCGAAAGTCCTCGAGTGCGGCCGCGACCGACGCGAGTGCTTCTTGCAGTCTGATCCCCTGCGCGTCGGAGTAGCCGTCAAAACCTTCGCCACCCCGCACCCCGTCGCCCGGTGCGAGCGAGGAGTCGACGTCGATCGCCACGAGCGTCTCGTCGAGCCAGGCCGCGACGCTTGCGGCCGGTTGTCCGGTGAGGTCTTCAGCGAAATGCTGCTCCGTTGTTCGCACGCGCAGTTGACTCGCGATGAAGTCGAGCTCGAGTTCGAAGTCGCAGCCAGCGCGCACCATGCCCGTGGTCAGGCCCCGCAGTGACGGCCGCAGACTTGCGTGCCACCAGTGCTTCCGGCGCCGCCTGGTATTTTTCAACCAGCCGCCGAGCACCCGGGCATAGGTGTGCAGCGCATCGCGGGTTGCTTTGATCGCGTCGGGATCGAGTGGCGGAAATCCTGGTGTGGCCATTAGCGGTCCCCGTCAGTCCGCCGCGACACCGCCGTAGGCGACGCCGGTCAGTTGACACATGTCGGTCTTGAACGAGGTTAGATCGTCGGCATTGAACTCGGACAGGTGCCGGTGGCCGGCGGCGCGGGCGACCACGCGCATGAGATCGACCGCCGCATTCAAAAAGCGCGCCAGCCGTTCGGCGGCGATGTCCACGGGCAGTCGCGCCCGCAAATGCGGTTTCTGGGTGGCGATGCCCACCGGACAATTGTTGGTGTGACAGGCGCGCATGCCGAGACAGCCGATCGCCTGGATTGCGGCGTTGGACACGGCGATGCCGTCGGCACCCAGCGCCAGCGCCTTGGCGAAGTCCGCCGGCGTGCGCAAGCCGCCGGTAATGATCAACGTGACGCCGTCCGCGTCGCAGGTATCCAGATGCTTGCGCGCCCGCGCCAGCGCCGGGATGGTCGGCACTGAAATATTGTCGCGGAAGATCAACGGCGCCGCGCCGGTGCCGCCGCCGCGGCCGTCGAGGATGATGTAATCAACGCCGACTTCTAGTGCCGCGTCGATGTCTTTCTCGATATGTTGTGCCGAGAGCTTGAAACCGACCGGGATGCCGCCGGTCTTTTCGCGCACTTCCGCGGCGAAGTCGCGAAACTGGCTCAAGTCTTCCCAGTCCGGAAACCGCGCGGGTGAAATGGCCGGCTGCCCTTCCGGCAGCTCGCGTACCTGCGCAATCTTGCCTTTCACTTTGTTGCCGGGTAAGTGGCCCCCGGTGCCCGTTTTGGCGCCCTGGCCGCCCTTGAAATGAAATGCCTGGGTTTTCTGCACCTTGTCCCAGGAGAAGCCGAAACGGGCCGAGGCGAGTTCGTAGAAGTAGCGCGAGTTTGCCGCCTGCTCCTCCGGCAGCATGCCGCCCTCCCCCGAGCAGATGCCGGTGCCCGCAAGTTCGGCGCCCTTCGCCAGCGCCACCTTTGCTTCCTCGGACAGCGCGCCGAAGCTCATGTCCGAGACGAACAGCGGGATGTCGAGGCGCAAGGGTTTGGCGGCGTTGGGGCCGATGGTGAGGTCGGTGCCGACGGGTTCGTCGTCGAGCAACGGCAGCTTGTGCAGTTGGCCGACCACAAACTGCAGATCGTCCCATTTCGGCAGTTGGTCACGGGGTACACCCATGGCCGAAGCCGGGCCGTGATGGCCGACCTTGCTCAAGCCCTCATTCGCGAGCTTGCGGATGAGCTTCACATGGGGCTCGTCGCCCGTGCCGGTCGGGTCCTGATAGGCACCCTGGTAGGCGTCGCGCTGGTATGGCTGGGGATGCTCGCTTGCCCAGGCCGCGATCTCATCTTCGTCCACATAGACCTGGCCATCCTCGATCCAGACGTTGAACTTCGGCAACGTCTCGCTGTTGTTGTATTCGCTGATGCCCGTGTCGAGCCGGTAATCCCAACCGTGCACACCGCAGATCAGATTTTCGCCATCGACATGACCGTCGGCCATCAACGCCTGGCGATGGGCACAGCGCCCGTACAGCACGCTGACTGCGTCGTCGTAACGGATGACGACGAGATCGACGTCGGCCACCAGCGCATGGGCGGGCACGCGATCCGAAAGGTCGCTGAGGGAATAAATCGGCAATGCTTTCATGGCGCAGGCTCCGGATTGTCGTTGGTCATCGGCCCATGTCTGAGCGGCATGTCGGATACGGCCTTTCTCTCTTCGCATTCGCCCATGCGGGCGGCGCGCCGACCGTAGATGTTCGCCAGGGGCGCGGCAGTTGGTGCGGTATCGCCGCCTCCTCCAGGATCAGCAGCACGAACAGAATCGACGCGAGGCCGCGCGGGCCGAACCAGCCGAGGAACAGATGCGTCGGCAGGCGGATGCCCGACCCAAGCAACGACAACGCAATCGGAATCATGCGTATCACCGTCAGGCTCAGCACGGCGTAGACGACGAATGTGACATTCATGTGCGCCAGGCCTTCAGGCAGCAGCGCGGCGCCGAACACCAGGAACGTGATGAGCATCAACAACTGGCCTTCGCTTTCCATGAACTCGAACAGGTAGGTGCAGGGGTGACGAATACTGTTGCCGAACACCATGCCGGCGACGAACGCCGAGATGAAACCGTTGCCGCCGATGATCTCGGCGACGACGTAGGCGAGCACCGCCACGGCGAGGATGCCAATGCCCTGAAAGGCGGTGGTGGCCCAGGCGCGTTCGGCGGCGGTATCGATCAGGCGCGCGCCGGCGTAGCCGACGAGTACGCCCGCGACCGGCCCGAGGGTGACCTGCAGGAGGCCGAAGCGCAGCCAGTCGTCGGCTGTGTTCGCGCCATGGGCGGCGCCGGCGAGCGCCGCGAACAACAGCACCGCCGGCAACGCGATGCCATCGTTCAGACCGCTCTCGATGTTGATCGACTGGCGAATCCGCAGCGGCACGGCCTTCGCGGACACCACCGACTGCCCGAGTGCGGCATCGGTGGGTGCCAGCAAGGCGGCGAGCAACGCCGCCTCCCAGAGCGAGAACGCCGGAAACAGCATGGCGGCGACGAACGTGCCCGCGGCCATTGCCAGCGGCAAGCCGATCAGCAGCATCCGCGCCGGCAGGTTGTGGTCCGCACGCACCCGGTTGAGATCGATACGCGCGGCGTCGGTAAACAGGACCAGGATCAGCGTCAGTTCCGCGATCACGTGGATCGCCGAGTGTTCGACATCGATGTCGGCAAACCCGAAGCCGCCTGCGCCGGCGAGGAAACCGAACGCGACGAACAAAAGCGGTGCGGTGAACACCGTGCCTTCGAGCCGGCCCGAGACCAGCGCGTAGGCGAGAAACAACCCACCGATGATGGCAATGGTTGCGAGGTCCATTTGTTTCTATTCTTTTTAGGGATTCCCTTGAGGAATTCCGGGGACAGTATATCTGATTCTGACCGGGACTCGGGGCAAGGGATTCAAGAAAACAAGAGAACAAGAGAACAAGGGGGTCAGAGAACAATTGTTTCTGAATACTGGCGTTAATGGATCTCTGACCCGCATTATTCCATTACCCTGACGACCCGACAGCGCTCTAAAATTAAAGGGGTCGGAGTATTTGTTCTCGGGCAGTCTTCCGGCACCCTCCCCCACCAAGACTTCTGCGCAGTCCGGCGACATTCTAATTCATTGAAACAGAGGCCCTGAGAAAGTATCAGGCATACTGCCCCCGACCTCCCCTTTAGTACTTACCAAGACGTAAGGCAGGCGCGTTATACTTTCTCTACCCTGGCCGAGGAAGGTTTTTGTCATGAAAAACAAAACCAATTTCTCATTGTTAGTGAAAAATGCCGAGGATGTGAGGAATGTTACTGCCGGTGAAGTGGTTTTCACGGCCGGCGATCCGGGCGATACAATGTATGTAGTGAAGTCTGGAGAAGTGGAAGTGTGCGTAGACGATCAGGTAATCGACGTCGTAACCGCGGGTGGTATGTTCGGGGAGATGGCGCTGCTGGACAGCGGTCCGCGGAGTGCCACGGCGATCGCTCGATCGGACGGTGAGCTGGTGCCAATAAACCCGAAGCGCTTCACGTTCCTGGTTCAGCAAATGCCGTATTTCGCCCTCGATGTAATGCGCAGCCTGGTCGCGCGTCTGCGCGGCACCAACGAAAACCTGTAACAGCAAGTAATTTTATCAGGACACCTAGTCAGAGGCTTACTGAGCGCGCGCCTTCACCCAGCCATTCCAGCAGCAGCGATGCATCGGTGAGGGTCGTCTCCGCGCGCAAGTCAGTCGCCGATAACCCCCTGTGTTCGACGCAGGGGATGCACGCCCAAAGTTGTCCGCCCTTGGCAACGAAGCTGTCGACGAGTTCACCCAGGGGCTTAAAGGGCGGCACGTGCGTGTGGTCAGGATAGCCGGATTTGCTGCAGTATACGCCATCGGAGGCCATGAACACCGCCACTTCGTTGCCGGCATCGAGCGACGCGTTTCCCATCGTGAAGCAGACCGAGGATCTGTCGTCGTTCGAACCGTGTGTCAACAGTATTACCATTTTCATCGACTGTTACCTCATCAACATACGTGACTCGTCAACTTGTCGTCTGTCCGCGCGATCAATCGAGAGTGGCGGTGCCTGTTTCGGTGACAGCGCGCTCGGGATCGCGGCTTAGCACATCCACCAGATCATAGGCGCTGATCGCACCAGCAAAAATAGTCTTTAGCCGATCCTGCTCCACCTCGAGGGTGAGTTCTTTCATGACGTGTTGGTCCGACGCCGAATCGGTGAGCTCTTCTGCCTGCACGCCAATCTCGTAAAGTTCCCAGAGGTCGGTGTAATGCGAGGAGATGGCGGCAAAGTTTTCGCCCTCGAAGCCATGCAGGAGGTTGCTGCGAAACCGCACCAAAGTGACGCTGCTGCCGGGGAAGGCGATCTTCACCACCGGGATGACGTCATTGTTAACGACGGACGGCCCATCGCCACCGATATACAGAAACCAGGGTTCGTCCGAAATGATGCTGAGTAAGCGGGGCCCGGGGTGAAAATGCATGTCCTGGCGACCACGGAAATGCATTAGATGAATGCTGCTGGCGTGGTGATCATCGGCGTGGAATACGGCCAGTACGTTTTCTCCGCCCAGGGCCGATTTATCCGGCGCGGTTCCAATCCGGTCCGCCACGGTGTTGCAGAGGGTGGCGAACGGGTGACTGAGGGCTTGCTGATGTTCGCCGCGACCGCCGCTGAGCCGCGCGCGATCCGATAGTAACGCGAGCCGCTCGAGGTCGAGCACCAGGTCGAAATCGACCCCGCGGCAGACGTCGTGGAGTTGCTTGACCTGGTCTGCAGTCAGCGTGTCTGGCGGCGTTAGATCGGTCATTATGCGATCCCCACTCGTGAGTCACGACTCGGCTGGGGCTATTCTGGACCTTAGCGGCCAAGCAGTCTAGATCGCATGCCGAGGGCGCCGAGGGGGTCACGTCCTCCATTGCCACATGCTGAAAAAGGGGTCGGAGTGATTTATCTTTGAGCAGCCGTTCGCTGCCCTTCCTCGCCCCAAAGAAAACCGGGCCAGAGAAGCGTGTGTTCTCTGGCCCGGTCTGAATTGCTCGACCCGGCCTTGCGGCCGAGATCAGATGGATCTAATTGATCTTGTTCTTACTGGTCGTGTTATCCATACCGAAGTCGGGAATATCACCGCCGGCATTATTGTTACCCGTGTTCTTGGTAACAGAGTTACCGTCCGCAGACGCCGTTGCTCCCGGCGCGACACAGAGGGGGCTGGAACTCGGGCCGCACAGACGTATCCCCGCACCGTCGTTGTTGCTAACGTTATTTTTCACGACTGAATTGTCATCGCCCTGGATCTGAATACCGTCGCTTGTGCTGCCCGTGACGGTATTGCCAAGAATGACGTTGTCCACCGACAGCTGGTTGGTCGCGGGTGGCTCCTGGATGATTACGATCCCCAGCCGGGTCGCGCCGCTCACATCGTTTTTGATGGTCTCCGACGCGCTGGTCGGCAGATGGATGTGGTCCTGATAGTTGCCGCTGAAACTGTTCTTATCGATCACGACGCCGGTAGCACGGAACACCAACACGCCGCGGGAACCCGGTGCAGTTGGCTCACCGGTGCTGAGACGCACCACTTCGCTTTTCGTCAGTCGCCCATTGGCCGCCCCGGGCTTGAAAAAGACACCGACGTCGCGCTTCGTCGCCACGCCGACGGGATGCTGCAGGGTCAACTTCGATATGGTGACGTCCGGCGACTGAACGTCGATGATAATATCCACATCGACGCCAGCAGGCGCCTGTTCGCCAAACTTGCCACCGGCGGAGACGATTGTTGCACCGCTCTTGCCGAGCAATGTGAGGCCGTCCTTGCCCGGCGGGATGTCGACGTTCTCGACGTAGACGCCGGCTGCAATCTAACTGATCTCATTTCCATTTCTCCATTTCAGTTACATTTTGTTGACGTTTATTTCCTGTTTCCCAACGTCCGTGTCCTTATAAATCATTCCCTTTACATAGCTATGACCAATCTGCCTGATTCGTCAGAACGGCCATAAACCTGCGCCATGACACGGCGCCATGCGCATTCATGGGCGCACGTACCCGGGTCAGGCAACCTGTGTTCCTGACGATTTTAAACGACGAGGGGATTGAATATTCCGCCGCAAAGACGCACGGAACTATCTGCAATCCTCTGGGCTAATGCGCACGGTAGGCTTACGCCCTGGAATTCCCGCACGCTCCTTACGACGACGCCCTCACCCATCCGATCTGGATCCGATAACCGAACTACAGATTTTTCGGATTGCCGTCCTTGAACTTCTTGTACTTGACGACCGCCGCAAGGTTGCCGGAGTCCGTTGTCTTATAGCGAACGTACTTTTTACCCTCTTTCTTGATGGTGCGACAGCGTTCCGGTTTATTGTTCCCGGAGTACGGGTCCTGCAGCTGAATGCAGTGCTGGCCCGCCTCGTCGATACGCCAGGTGCCCGTCCATTTGTTCCCGTTGCGCAGTTGCCGGGTGGTCCCGTCCGCATCGAAATAGGCGATGATGTCCAGATCCTTGTGCAAATGGTAGGCGTAGGCGGTCTTGCCGGTGAACAGAGCCTTCAGCTCGTCGGCGCTCAGACCTTCGTCGGCCGTAGCCGCAGACGAGACAAAAAAGACGGGTAACAGCAGAATAGCGAAAAGGCGTTTCATCATTCTCCTCCTTGGTTAACTTACTCGTTATATCAATTACTTATTGGATATTTCTAATGTTTTTTATAGCCCCAAGCCTAGTGTTTTTTTAACTCCAGGGCCGTGGCCAGGGACTGGGGACGGATTATCGCTTGAAAATCACGTAAAAAGGAAGGGTTAATGACCTCCCCGTGGGCGTTGCTCGCCAAGGGGCGTGCCGAGGGACTGAATTCCGCACGCTGCGCTCCCTTCCCTAGCCCCGCCAATGGGGCGGATACGTGCGCTCAAAGTAGGGGAGCGCCTCGATGCGTTGCATCCAGGCCGCCAGTGCCGGGTAGTAGTCCACGACAGGCCGCAGCCGCAGATCGAAGCCGTCTGCACCCTCTTTCCCCGCCGCCCGCTCCACGGACTTGATAAAGGGATAGACGCCGAAATCGGCGGCGCTCAGCGCCTCCCCCACCAGCCAGGTACCGCGTGCCAGGGTATTTTCAAGGGTGTCCAACTCCTTGCGCACCTTCGGCAAGGCGGCGCGAATCTCGTCGGCCCGCGCCTCATAGGTACCGAAATACAATGGCAGGATGATGCTGCTCAAACTGCCGTTGCTGTAATTCTCAAATTCACAAAGGCGCTGCCAGATGTGCCCGGTCTCCGCCGCTGTCTCGCCGAACAAAGGCGGGTCGGGAACTTGGCGCTCCAGATAGGCCATCACCGCGAGAGATTCGTAGACGATCGTAGCGCCGTCTTGCAACGTCGGCACCTTGCCGCGGGGGTTAAGGGCGAGAAATGCTTCGCTTTGGGTCTCGCCGTCCGAGGCGCTGAGAAACTTCGCCGTGTAGTCCAGCCCCTTGTACTCGAGGGAAAGTTGCGCACGCCAACCATAGGGGCTGCCGCTCAACAAATAGAGTTCCAGACCGTCGCTACCCTGGGCACCCATCCTCTGCTCCCTGGTCGTCTATGCGGACCGTTTGCGTCGTTGACGCAAATATACCTCTAAACGCGCCGCAAAAACCGGATCACCGAGCAATTTACGCTAATATTGGAACGAACTGTTCTTTACGTCGGTTTTTCCAAAGGAGTTAGCAATGGTTAAACAAGTTGTTGCATGCGTCTGTGGTGTACTGTTGGCGTGCGCGTCGGTTTCGGTGGCGGCCGAAGACGAAGCCTTTGTCTCCGCGCGCATCCTGACGGCGGCGAACGCCAGCAAGGTCGCGGTGGCGGCGGAAGCGGAATGCAAGCAGCGCGGTTATCAGGTCTCGGTAGCGGTCACGGATCGATACGGTAACCTGCTGGCCTTCGTGCGCGATCCCCTCGCCGGCGCACATACCATCACCATCGCCGAGTACAAGGCCTATACGGCGGCGACGTTCCAGGGCGCGACCATCGACCTGGCCGAACGGCTGGCGTTTCTCAAAGGCACGCCCAAGCTCTCCCTGGTGGGCGGCGGCGTGCCGGTGCAGGCCGGGGGCTACATGTATGGTGCCGTCGGCGTGTCCGGCGCACCGCGGGAAAAGATTCCCGGTGACGTGGACGATGCCTGTGCCCGCGCCGGTATCGCGGCGGTCAAGGACGCGTTGGAATTCGCGGGCTGAACGTCGGCCTGTAGCATTCGTTCCCGGCGACCATGCGGACGGGTTCCGAATTGAAACCGAAAACCCGGCGCGGCGTCATTACCGGCGTCATTTTCGGCCTGTTGTTTCTACTGCCGGGCCTGGGGTTCGGCCTGTTCGGCGTTATTCCCGCGGTCTACGATGCGGTGCGCATGCAAGATTGGGTATCGGTCCCCGCCGAACTACTGCACGCCGAACTCAAGCGCAACACATCCGGCGATGGCGACACCTACCGTGTGGTCGGCCGCTACCGCTATCAGTTTGACGGCCGCTTGTATGAGAGCACCCGTATCGGTATCCACGGCGGCTCGGACAATATCGGCGACTGGCATCGCGAGACCTATCATGCCATGCGCGCGGCGCGCCCGTTCCGCGTCTGGGTCAACCCTGACGATCCCGCGGAGGCAGTCTACGACCGTGGACTGCGTTGGGGATTTCTGGGTTTCTTGATGATCTTCGTGGTGCTGTTCGGCGGTGTCGGCGCTTTGATCATCTACGCAGTGCTGCGCAAGGAGGACCCGCCCCGCCCCGCCGACGCTCCCTTGTGGCAGGCGGTGCCGGAATGGCAGACCAATCAGATCCGTTCCGGTGCGAAAGGTAAGATGTGGGGTGCCTGGTTGTTTGCCATCGTCTGGAATCTGATCTCCACGCCCGTCGCTTTCATCGTCCCGCGCGAGCTAGAACGGGAAAATTATCTCGTCCTGCTGGCGCTGATCTTTCCATTGATCGGCGCAGGTATATTGATCTATGCGATCAAGGCCACACTGCGGTGGCGCCGCTTCGGGCCAACCCTGTTGCAGCTCGACCCCTTCCCGGGGGACCTGGGTGGCATCGTCGGCGGCTCGGTGGAACTCAAGCTGCCCTATGATCCGAAAACCCGCTTCACCGCGGTGCTCACCTGCAACCATGTCTATACCCGCGACACCGGCGACAGCCGCGAGACTGTGCGGGATGCGAAATGGCAGGACGAACAGGTTGCCGTGGTGGAGCCCGGCATGCGCGGCACCCGGGTCCGCTTTGCCTTCGACACCCCCGCCGACACTCCCCAGAGCGCGGATCCGGATGACGACGGTTACGAATGGACCGTCAACCTGCGCTCAGAAATGGCGGGCGTGGATTTCGATCGCGACTGGAAGATACCGGTTTTTCTTACTCGCGCCCGCGCCGCCGCCGAATCCGTAACTCCGCAACCAAAGCCCCGTCACCAGGCGCCGGTTCCCCTGCCGGAAAATATCGTCACCGTACGCGAGACCGGGGCCGGCATGGAATTCGATTACCCACGTTCGCGCCGTACCGGTATGGCGCTATCCATCATTGTCTTCGGGCTGGTGTTCAGCTCGGTGCTGTACGCCCGGTTGCTCTTCGACTTCGATATACCGCTGATCTTTCCTATCGTGTTCGGTCTGTTTGGTACGCTGCTGCTTCTGAGCGGGCTCTATTTCCTGGGTCACAGCCTCAGAGTGATCGTTGCCCCTGACGGCTTGCATGTGGACAAGAACGTCTACGGAATCAATTTTAAACGTTACGTCGCCCGCGACGATATCGCCAAACTCGGCAAGCGCATCACGATGCAGCAAAAATCCGGCACCCGCACCAGCGCCCGTTACAGTCTGCAAGCGAAAACGCGAAGCGGCCAATCACTCAGCATCGGCGACTCGTTACCCAGCGCCAGCAGCGCCCAGGAAATACTGGAAAAGATCGTCGTCGCCCTGGCGCTGGACCGAAAAATACTCGTCGCGGACCGCCCTGCCCTCTCCGTCAGAGAAAAATACGCGCAACAGCCTGCACAGGGATCGATGCGGAAGGTTCGGTTTGTATCGACCATCATCAGTCTGTTCGTTTTTTGCGGAATCGTATATGCCATGTTCGGTGACGTGATCGGAAAATTATTCGTGCAGCTGTGGGAAAACCTGTTCAAGGCAAAATTTCCGCAGTGAAGGCACACCACGCCCGACCCGTGTCACGCGCCGCCAGGCGCGGTAAACTGGCGCCATGAACCGCGCAATTTTGCATGTGGACATGGATGCCTTCTATGCGTCGGTGGAACAACACGACCGACCGGAGCTAACCGGTCAGCCTGTGATCGTCGGCGGCACGGGTAATCGCGGCGTGGTGTCCGCGGCGAGTTATGCGGCACGCGAGTTTGGCGTGCACTCCGCGCAACCCATGGCGCAAGCTCGGAAGCGTTGCCCCAACGGCGTCTTTCTCGGCGTGCGCATGGCGCGCTACAAGGAGGTCTCGCGCGAGATTTTCGCCTGCTTTCACGAGATCACAGACCAGGTCGAAGGCCTGTCCCTGGATGAAGCCTTCCTCGACGTCAGCGACTGCCGCAAGCTGCATGGCACACCGGAGGCCATTGCCCGGCGCATTAAGGCGCGGATCAAGGAGCGTACCGGCCTCACCGCCTCCGTGGGCGTGGCGCCCAACAAATTCCTCGCCAAACTCGCCTCGGACCTCGACAAGCCGGACGGCCTGGTCATCGTCACCGAGGCCAACAAGCAAGCCATCCTCGATCCCTTGGGGGTCGCCCATTTGTGGGGCATCGGCAAAAAGGCACGGGCGCGACTGGAAGCCCGTGGACTCAAGACCATCCGCCAGCTTCGCAGCGCCGCGCAAACCGTTTTAGAGGACGTCCTGGGCAACCAGTGTCAACATTTTCTTGATCTGGCCCAGGGCATCGACGCCCGCGAGGTCGTGCCGCAACGTGAGGAGAAGTCGATTTCCAGCGAGGATACTTTCGCCAGCGACACCCGCGACTATGAAGTACTGGCCAAGAAACTGCTGCACCATGCAGACACAGTCAGCCGGCGTCTGCGTGCCCACGGCCTCAAGGCCCGCACGGTCACCGTCAAGCTCAAGCAGGCCGATTTCATTCTCAGCACCCGCCGGCATACCTTCGCAGCCGCCACTGATCACACCAACACACTTTACCGGGAAGCCTGTCAGCTGCTGCGCGACTGGCTGGACGAACACCCGGCAACCCGACTGCGCCTCATCGGCCTCGGCACCGCCAATTTTTCAGCCGCTACGGACACGCAATCCGAACTCTTCGCGAGTCCCGCGGAGGACCAGGGCGATCAGGTGGACCGGTTAGTCGATGCGGTGCGGGAAAAGTTCGGCACCGACGCGGTCAAGCGCGGCCGGCTGGTTTAGGGACCCGGCACCGGTCGGCGTTTCGCCGATCGACCGAAACGTCCGCCGCAGCCATGTTCGCGAGCGGCTGTTGCCCGGCGCGTTTTCATTCCTTGACCCGCCTCAATGCGTCAATGACGCACTACCACGTGGGCCGCCAGGGCGAACTTCTCGCCCGGCGATACGAGGACAGCCTGCACAGCCGTTGACTGTATTTCGCCACGACCTGATATTATGCCTGTTGGTAAGCCAATGATGCGGATGCGGGTGAAATCGACCCCGTCAGGTGTCAGCACCGCATTCAACCAGTTTTTTACGCGCGAACTCGTAGACGGAATATGATCAAATCATTGCTCATCGGGTTACTCGTCATGGCGCACGTGGCCGCGCCGGCACATGCCGCCCCGCCGCCGATCTTCGATGTGCACATCCATTACAGTCACGACGCCTGGGCAGCAATCTCACCCGCGGACGCGGTCAAGCGTCTGCGGGCCGCCGGTATCGTCCGCGCGCTGGTCTCGAGTTCCAATGACGATGGCACGCAAAAGCTGTATCAGGCGGATCCCGAGCTGGTGGTGCCCGCCCTGCGTCCCTATCGTGAGCTCAGCGATCTGGATTCCTGGGTGCATGACGACAGCGTTATCCCGTACCTGGAACAGCGGCTCGCCCAATACCGTTATGTCGCCATCGGTGAACTGCATCTGGCCGGTGATGAAGCTGAGTTGCCGGTGCCGCGCCGGGTCGTCCAGCTAGCCCGCCGGCATCAGTTGATTTTGCATGTTCACGCCGACGCGGACGCCATTGCACGTCTGTTTGCACAGGATCCGGAGGCCCGCATCCTGTGGGCGCATGCGGGCTTCGAGGACGGTCCGCGGGTGCAGGCCATGTTACGCACCTACCCCAATCTTTGGGCGGACCTGTCGTATCGTGAGGACATCTTCTCAACCCGCGGCGGCTTTCTAAATAACTGGCGCGACCTGCTGATTACGCATGCCGATCGGTTCATGCTTGGCATCGATACCTATACCCCGTCGCGCTGGCTCGGCATCGAAGAGGCGCTGACCTGGTCACACAGCCTGCTTGCCGCCCTGCCCGCTGACGCCGCAGAACGTCTTGCACACCGCAACGCCGATGCCGTCATCGGGCAAGCATGGCAAGAACGCTCCCGGAGGTGAGATGAGGTCTTCCCGGCCGACGCACATCGTCCGGCGCGCATCCGTTCCGCGCGCACTGGCAACGGCGTCTATGCCCGCAGCTATCCGATACTTCATGATTGTCCTCCGGGATGGTTCGATCTGAGCCTACGCCAGGACCAGGCCCTGCCGATGACATTGCTGGAATCAATCTAAATGGGGTGAGATCCCATTTGCCGCAGACAATACTTCGAACTGTGATGCAGTTCACAGACAGGCTCTATCGCGCTTGATATGGTGATGACGTCGAAATGCGTCTTTGTGGCAGGGATGCCCGTCTTTTCGACCCCCCGCGAATCCTTTTTCCATCTCATTTAAAGCCGCAGCCGGACCCGGACGTGCACGACTATAATGTGCTAGCGCGAACTGAATCGTACAGGCCGCATCGGAACCGGAATGATGCATATCTTCTAACGCCCAGGACGACGAGTGGACATTGCCGAAATCATCGGGCGCGGTGATCTGGTCACCGCCGCCGTCGCTATCAAGACCCAGGCGGTCGAGCCGCAAGCCTACGGCCATGCCCTTCTGGAAGCCGCCGCCGACGAGCACCTGGTCATCACACGCATGTTGCTGGACCAGGGTGCGTCGCTCGACGCGACCGACGACAAAGGCCAGACCGCCCTGCATCTGGCGGCGGCCCGCGGCGCAATCCGTACGGTGGAATTGCTCCTGCAGCACGGGGCCGACAGCGACGCCCGCACCCCCGGCGGCCTGAGCCCGCTCCATGCGCCAGCCCACTTCGGTTTTGTCGCGATAGTCAAAATGCTGCTGATACATGGCGCGGACCCGAGCGCCGCGGACCGGGAAGGCACCACCCCGCTTGAGCTGGCAGCGGGTAACGGCTCACTGCCGATCATCGAGGCCCTGTTGGCGCAAGGCGTGGATGCGAATCCCTGTGATAAGTACGGTCACAGCGCCCTGCACCTTGCCGCATATAACGATCACCCGGAGGCCCTGCGCATGCTGCTGGCACACGGCGCCGATCCTCACGCGGTGGATAATTCCGGCCGCAGCGTGCTGCATCTGGCCGTGTCCCATGACAATCCGCTGATTGCCGAACAATTGCTCGTTGCGGGTGCGGCTCCGAACCACGCTGATGCCGCCGGTGATACGGCGTTACATCTGGCCGCAACCTATGGGCATGACGATGTGCTGCGCTGTTTGCTGGCACACGGCGCCAATCCGCAGGCGATCGACAAGGCCGGCAATACACCGCTGCATCTGGCCGCGGCGTGGGGCCAGGACAGGGTCATGAGCGCCCTGCTTGCAGCCAATGCCGGCAATGCCTTACGGCAGAAGAACCAGGCGGGACTCACCCCGCGCGAATGCGCCGCACAACGTGAGCATGAAGATATCGTCGCGACGCTGGATGCGGCGTCCGCGACAAATTGAATTTGACGTCGATAACTATCCGCCGCGACAACCCGCAACCTCCAGCTTGAGAATCTCCGTGCCGGCACCGAATTCGGCCGCGGATTCGGATGCATCCAGGGGTACGAAGCGCAGCCACTCGGTCCCATCCTCGCTTTTCACCAACACCCGAATCACGCATTGATCGAGTGCTGCCTCGGGCGACAATGTGGCTCGCTTGAGCAACTCGCCGGCAACGACTGCAAGGGCAATCAGAAATACGGCCGCAAACCCAATAAACCAGGCCCGTGATTTGACGAGATCGGCAAGTTCTTTTTTAAGCGGTGCCGCGTTCGGCTTGTCCGCGGGCGGTTTATCGTGTTCGGATTCCATATAACACCGTTATCACTATCGGGCAGGCGATAGATGGGCGTGCGCCATGCGCAGGCAGTTTACTGCACGCGCGACAATATTCAAATTGCAGCTGTTTTCAGGTAGGAGAGATTCACCGCCGAAACGATGGCGGTGCACAGAGGGGTACGACTTACCGACACACGAATGTGTGGCGGATCAGTTTAGCTTATCTTTATCGATCAGTTTGTCCGCCAGTGAGAGTGCAGTGATGCCCTCTTCCTTAAGGTCGCGAATCTGGTCGCTCGATGCAAGACCGCGAATGTCCCGGTCGTCGACCTCGCCGTAGTGAATACGACGTGCCTCGTCGGCGAATTCGGTACCCACATCCTCAAAATGCCGATCTACATACTCGGTGATCTGTTGCAACAGTTCGCGTGCCTGCGCACGTTCCTCTTCGGTGGCCTTCACTTCTGCCGTCTCACCATGGTGACTGGCGAGGTGCGACGCCGTGGGCACCCGACGAATCTCCTCGGAACCGCACACCGGACAAGTCAGCATGCCCATGCGCAACTGATTTCCGAAGTCCTTCGGGTCGTTGAACCAACCCTCGAACCGGTGCTCTAACTCGCAACAAATATCGTAGATAATCATGATTAAGCACTACCGTTTCGGTTACGGCCGCGGGAGAAGTGCCAGTCCGGTGACAGTACCCACCAGACTTTGTCGTAGTCACCGCCCCCACAGGACTTATGCCTAAGTATAGCAGAATTCAAACATGCCACTGGCGCGTCCGCATTCGCCGTAAATCGAAACAATCGCAGCACCCAAACCGGCGTCGTTTTGCCCCGGTACGCCGCTGAAAAGCGCGTATTTGCGGCCTTCTTCGAAAGCATGGTAATTTGTCACACATTGCAATAGATCGACACAGGAACAACAGACAAATGACCGTGGATCCGGGCGAATTCGCAAAACGATTTCCTGCCATCGCACAGCACGCCAGCCGGGGTCAAATCAAGCTATTGGTGAGCAAGCTTTTGCCCCTGAAGCTGGCGACCGGCGAAGCCGTGATTCAGGACGGCGCCACCTCGGACACGCTTTATTTCGTCTGGGATGGCGCCCTGGCGGCAACCATCAACCAGGGCGGTGATACCGTGATGCTGGGTGCAATCCCGGCCGGCGAGTGGGTCGGTGAGGCTTCGATCCTGGTACCGGGTGCCGCGACCGCCACGGTTACGGCCACCGAAGCCGCGGACCTGCTCGCCCTGACACCCGGCGCCCTGGCCGAACTCGAGGCCGCAGATCCCGTCTTGAGCGGCCGCCTGGTACGCGCGATCTGTCTGCAACTGTCGGAACGCATGCGTTCGTCCAACACGTTACTCCTGGAACGTCTCGGCGTCAGCCCGGAGTCCCGCGAGATCGCAGAGTCGACACGCGATCTGTTTACACGAATCTATAAGACGCTGCTCGGAATTAACGACCAGGAGTGACTGATGGAACTGATTGAAGTACTACAAACCGTTCCCGAATTCGCCGAGTTGTCGAATGACGAGCTGGAAGCGCTTGACCATGCGATGGTGGTAAAGGATTTTCCGGACGGTCACGAATTGATTACGGAAGGTGTGCCGGCGGACGATTTCTATCTGCTTGTCGAAGGGGAAGTCGCCATCACGCACAAAAAGATCACGGGTCGCGGTGTAATCGATATTATGCACCTGGGTCCCGGCGAGATTTTCGGCCTAATCGCGTTGATTGACCGTGGACGCCGCTCCGCGACGGTCAAGGCGGTGGGCCCGGTGCGCGTCGCAACCCTGCCACGTGCTGCTTTCAACCTGCTGTACGAAGCCAACTCGCCCATCGCCTATCACTTCCAGCACATCGTTACGCGCCAGCTGATGCATGACTTTCGTCAGCTGATCAAAGTCATGCGCGCGGCGATTTTCGACGGTGACGAGGAAAGCGTGCAACGTCTGCTGGGACCCATCTTACACGGCTACAGCGGTATTGAACGGCGCCGCGAGTCGCAGGGCGACGAACCTCCTATCACCTAGCTTGCGGCACGTCTTCCTGCCAACCTGGCTCGGTAAATGAATGGTACCCGGGGCCGGACTCGAACCGGCACGGTCGCAATGACCGAGGGATTTTAAGTCCCTTGCGTCTACCAATTTCGCCACCCGGGCGCACAAACTGGCGGCAACGGATCCTGCCCGAACAGGGGCCGGTCTCAGTGGGGACAGATATGGAGGCTGGGGCCGGAATCGAACCGGCGTCCACGGCTTTGCAGGCCGCTGCATAGCCACTCTGCCACCCAGCCGCTAAAAACGAAAAAAGGGAAAGCAAGGCTTTCCCTCGAAATCTGGAGCGGGAAACGAGACTCGAACTCGCGACCCCAACCTTGGCAAGGTTGTGCTCTACCAACTGAGCTATTCCCGCATCGAGCAGCCGTATTGTATGCACCGGCCCTTAGCTGTCAAGGCGGCGTTACAGATACCCGCATAGGCGGCGCCCGCCTAACTCTCGCCTGTATCCGAATTCAGCAACTGCGGCCATGCCGCGCGCAGATAGACAAACATCGACCACAGCGTCAGCGCGGCGGCAATATACAGGAGTATTTCGCCGACGCGAAACATGGAAACCCCGAACAGCGGTTCCCGATACAGCATGAGCGCCAGGGCCACCATCTGGCCAATGGTCTTGAATTTCCCGAAATGGGACACCGCGACGCGCGCCCGCTCACCCAGCTCTGCCATCCATTCGCGCAGCGCCGAGATCACCAGTTCGCGACCGACAATGATCGCCACCACAACGGTATCGAGGCGGAGATCGATAGCCAGCTCATGTACACGCTCGTCCGCCACCAGAAGAACCAGGGCCGTCGTCACCATCAACTTATCAGCCACCGGATCGAGGAAAGCGCCGAAATCCGAATGCTGATTCAAGCGACGTGCCAGATAACCGTCGAGCCAATCCGTCACCGCCGCCAACACAAAAATTGCCGTGGTCAAGATATGCGTCCAGGACAACGGCAGATAATACGCCACCACGAAGACGGGAATGAGGACAATACGTAATAACGTAAGAATGTTGGGTGCGTTTAAGGGCACGTCTATTTTTCGCTAGTTGTGAAATTGCTCGTAGATACGGCGCGCAAGATCGAGACTAATACCGGGTACGCGCGCCAAATCGTCGATACCCGCGCGCGCGACTTCCTGCATACCGCCGAGATGTTTCAGCAGCGCCTGGCGTCGCTTGGCACCAATACCGGGAATCTGTTCGAGAGTCGACGTTGTGCGCGCCTTTCCACGGCGCTGACGATGGCCGGTAATCGCAAAACGATGCGCCTCGTCCCGTATCTGCTGAATGAGATGCAACGCTGCCGAATCCGCGCTGAGTATAATCGGCTGCGCATGACCGGACAAGAACAGCTGCTCCAAGCCCGGTTTTCGCTGTTTGCCTTTGGCGACACCGACCACAAGCACACCGTCAACCTGAAGCTCCATGAGCTCGGACTCTGCAGCCGCAAGCTGGCCCTTGCCGCCGTCGATTAAGAGCAGGTCGGGAAACTTGCCCTCGCCCTTCTTGAGTCGCTTGTAGCGCCGGCTCATTGTCTGCGCCATGGCCGCATAATCATCGCCCGCCGTGACACCGGTAATATTGTAACGTCGATAATCCGATTTAACGGCACCATTGCCGTCGAAGACGACACACGATGCCACCGTAGCCTCGCCCATCGTGTGGCTGACATCGATACATTCGATGCGCTCAGGGACTGATCCGAGTCCCAAGGTGTCCTGCAGCAGCTGCAAGCGTCGTCGCATGTTCACGTTCGCCGCGAGCTGGCGCTGCAGAGCATCCTGCGCGTTTACCTCCGCCATCTTGATCCAGCGCGCGCGTGTACCGCGCGGTCGCGAAGATATACGAATTCGCGCACCCGCCTGGTTCGAGAATGCGTCGATCAGAAGATCCGGCTCACACAAGGCATGATTTACCAGAATCTCGGCAGGCACACTGCTTTGCAGGTAATGCTGTGTCAGAAATGCCTCCAGCACCTGGGCCGGCGACTCGTCCAATGCCAGGGTCGGGAAAAACGCCTTACCACCCAGATGCCGGCCGCCGCGGATGATATTCAGATAGACGCAGGCGCGCCCGTCGCGAGCGACTACCGCGACCACATCCACATCGCCGGCCGCAACATCCACGAATTGACGCTCCTGGACGCGCTGCAGCGCGGCAATCCGATCACGATAGACCGCGGCACGCTCATATTCCTTTCGCTTCGCCGCCGCATCCATCCCCTGCATCAGAGCATCCGTGAGCGCCTGGCTCTTACCTTCGAGAAACAACACCGCCTGTGCCACATCCTCGGCGTAGGCGGCGGCTGAAATGTAGCCGACACAGGGCGCGGAGCAGCGTTGAATCTGGTATTGCAGACAGGGCCGTGAACGATTTCGATAGAAGCTGTCTTCGCACTGGCGAACCGGAAAGACCTTTTGTAATAACGAAAGGCTCTCGCGTACCGCGCCGGCACTTGGGTAGGGGCCGAAATAACGTCCCGCACCGGTGCGCGCCCCGCGATAGAAGCCCAGGCGCGGAAAAGAATGGTCCAGGGCAAGGTAGATATAGGGATAACTCTTATCATCCCGCAAAAGAACGTTATAGCGTGGACGCAGCTGCTTGATAAGATTATTTTCCAGCAGCAGCGCTTCACTTTCGGTATGGGTTACGGTGACATCGATATCATGGACCTGCGCCATCATGGCCTGGGTTTTTGGCGTTAGACCGCTTGACCGGAAGTAGCTGGCGAGACGCTTCTTAAGCTCGCGCGCCTTGCCCACATACAGAACATCCTCATTCGCATCGAGCATACGATAGACGCCGGACGCATTGGACACGCCGCGCAGAAAGGCCCTGGCGTCGAAATCAGCGACCATGAAATCTCAGGCCGGCGGGTACCCGAGCAAGTCGACGATGCGGCGAAATACATCTTCGAACATGTCCTCGGTCAACCGTCGCGTTTGCGTGTTGTAACGACTGCAGTGATAGCTGTCCACCAGGCACAGGCCGCCGGGCAATTCATGGACCGCGCCATGCGCGAAGCCGAAGCGGTTCTGTCGCAACCCTTGCGCCTTGAGCACCGCCCGATGTGCAATGCCGCCGAGCGCCAGGATGATGCTATCGGCGGCCAACGCGGACAGTTCCGCCCGCAGAAAGTCATTGCAGCGTGTCACCTCCTCGCCGATGGGCTTGTTCTCCGGCGGCAAACATTTCACCGCATTGGTGATGCGGCAGCCCGTCAACACCAATCCGTCATCCGGCCCGCGGGCTTCGGGGGCGCTGGCGAAGCCGAATCGGTGCAGCGTCCGATACAGGAGAATCCCGGCGAAGTCGCCGGTAAAGGGCCGGCCGGTCGCATTGGCACCATGCATGCCGGGCGCCAGTCCGACAATCAGCAGGCGTGCATTTGCGTCGCCGAAGGGCGGCACGGGCCGGGCATGGTACGCGGGATAGGCCGTGCGCACGGCATCGAGGTGGTCCACCAGACGTGGACAGCGGCCACAATCGGGATCGAAGCTGGCGGCGGCGGGTGCCACCGGAATCATCTGGGAAGCCAATTTTGTACTCATAACTTTGTTTAACTATATCCTATATCACACTGTCTTTTAACGTTTTTTATAGATTAGCTGTGAGACTGAATGGCCGCGGCAGCGCGCCAACGCGTGGCATGGCCGACGCCGGATCCCGCCGCGCCTACCGGTCCGGCCGGGCCCTGTGCGCCTCGCCGCCACCGCGTATTGCCGCCCATCGGGCTTGTCCATAGAATGCGCGATCTTACGCCATCGGACTCCGGAGCCAAATTGAATGAAGATTTCCGCTTTCGAAATCAAGGTCGGCAACCTGCTTGAGTATCAAGGCAAGCTCTGGCGCGTCGCCAAGACCCAGCACGTAAAACCCGGCAAAGGCGGCGCCTTCATGCAGGTTGAAATGAAGGATATCAGCGCCGGCACCAAGCTCAATGAGCGCTTTCGTTCCGATGACAAGATCGAGAAGGCCCACGTCGAACCGCGTACCATGCAATACCTGTATCTGGACAGCGACGGCCATGTCTTTATGGACACCACGAGTTACGAACAAACCACCATCCCGGTGGAGGACCTGGCGGAACAGGCCGGTTACCTGATCCCGAATACCGAGGTGCAGGTGAACTTCCACAACGATCGACCCATCGGGCTCGAGCTTCCAGCCAACGTCACGCTGGAGGTGGTCGATACGGAGCCGGCGATCAAGGGCCAGACCGCGTCCGGTTCCGGCAAACCGGCGCGCCTGGAGACCGGCATCACCGTAACGGTGCCCACGTTCGTGAGCCAAGGCGACAAGATCAAGGTCAACACCGATACCGGTCAGTATGTCGAACGCGCCTGATCTACTTGGCCCGCCGTTGGGCTCGCATCCGGCATGACCGATTCAGCGAACCCCACCGGCCCGACCCAAGGTGCGCGGCGCGGCCTCGTCAAGGCCGCGCTGAAGATCGTGCTCAGCGCCGGTCTGCTTGGTCTGGTGCTCTACAAGCTGGACTTTGGCGACCTGCGCGCGGCCGCGGCGAACATGCAATGGTGGGCATTTCCGGCGGCACTTGTCGGTCAGATCATTGCCATTTCGATACTCAATTTACGCTGGTGGTTACTGTTGCGTGACCACCAGCTGGGTTACCGCCCGCGACAATTGTTGCCGCAATACTTTATCGGTAGTTTCTTCAACAATCTGCTGCCGACCTCCACCGGCGGCGATATTTTTCGCATGTATTACATCTATCGCCGTCAACATGGGCCGGCGATTGCCGTCTCGCCGGTGGTAACAGAGCGTTTACTCGGCCTCGTTGCAATGATCACCCTGGCCACGACCATCGTGCCGTTTCTGGCGCGGGATTCAGAATCGCTGCGGATCCTCGCGGATATTCTGCCGTGGGTTTTTCTTTCCGCGTTACTGGGCTTGTTTACGCTCGGCAGCCGGCTGACGTATCGGCCGATTCACCGCTGGTTCGAACGCTGGGAACACAACCGCATCATTGGCCCACTGCTGCATATCGCCGAGGCAACCCATACCTATATCCGCAAGCCATGGCTGGTGATAAAGATTCTGCTGTTGAGTGTGGTGGCGCAGGCATTTGCCGCGGGCGTCTACTTCTGTCTCGGCGCAGGTATCGGTGCAGACGCGCTACTGCCCGGGTATCTAGTGATCGTGCCGGTGATATTCGCGATTGCGTCCCTGCCTATAACGATTGGCGGCCTGGGCGTGCGTGAGGCGGCGGTGGTCAGCCTCTTCCCCGCGATCGGCATGTCGCAGGCAGATGCGGGCGCGGTGGCGTTATTTTATATACCCGTGCTCTTGATCAGTACCCTGCCGGGTCTGTATTGGTTCCTGCGCATGAAGGATCATAAGCAGTTCTACGCGAACGCGAGTCACAGCCACCTGGGCGAATAGGAAACCTGACAACCCATCAGGCGTAGTTACGCACCGCCGTGACCGCCTCGCGCCACGACGCGTCCTCGGCCAGTTCCGCCACGTGGCGTCGCTGCCGGCCATGCAGGCGCATGAAGCGCGCCAGAGATGCCGGGTCACTGCCCGACTTGAGTTCATCGAGCAGACGCACGACACCGGCCGGATCATTGCAGACCAGAACCATGTCACAGCCCGCGTTGAGCGCGACCGCCGCCCGCTCCACCAGATCACCCACTATGCCGGCGCCCGCCATGGAGATGTCATCACTGAATATCGCGCCCTGAAACCCCAAACGCTCGCGCAGCACCTCCTGCAACCAGAAGCGCGAAAACCCCGCGGGCATTGGATCAACCCGCGAATACACCACGTGGGCGGGCATGATGCCGGCAATGCCGTAATGCACCAGGCGCTCGAACGGCACCATGTCGGTTTGGCGAATGTCTTCGAACTCCCGCTCGTCGACCGGCATTGCGATATGCGAGTCCGCGGCGACGCTGCCATGGCCGGGAAAATGCTTGCCGATGGCGGCCATACCCGCGCGCGACATACCCGTGCTATACGCATGCGCCAGATCGGCCACGACCTCGGGATCTGAATGAAATGCGCGGTCGCCGATGACTTCGCTGACGCCGCAATCCAGATCCAGGACCGGACCGAAACTGAAATCCACGTCGACGCTGCGCAGCTCGGTTGCCATCAGCCAGCCGCTCAGTTCCGCCAGACGCTTCGCGCGCTTGTGGTTTTCGTCATAGATCGCGCCCAGACGCGCCACCGCAGGCAGCTCGGTGAAATCTGTCCTGAATCGCTGTACGCGGCCACCTTCGTGATCCACCGCAACCAGAAGACGCGGCCGGCGCACACCATGTATGGCGGCAACCAGTTCTGCTACCTGTTCCTTCGATTCATAGTTTCGGTCGAACAGGATCACGCCGCCGATCAAAGGCGATTGCAGGCGCTCGCGCTCCTCTGCCGTCAACGACAGGCCTTCGAGATCGATCATCAGGGGTCCGAGCGACATATCCGTTAGCTCTGTTGTGCGCCAGGGGCCTCGATTTCGACCACGGTACCGACGGCGACCTTATCAAACAGATCCATTACATCGTCATTACGCATCTTGATACAGCCATGCGAGCTTGGAACCCCCATCGCATCCTCGTCCGGTGCGCCATGTATGTAGATAAATCGGCGCATGGTATCCCGCGCACCGAGACGATTTCGATTGCGCTCGCATCCGCTCAACCACAAAATGCGCGTCAGGATCCAGTCTCGATTCGGTTGTGCGCGACGTAATTCCGGTGAATAAATCTCGCCGGTCGGGCGACGTGCCACGAAGACGGTATTCGCCGGCATGCCGGCCCCAATCTTGGCGCGGATGATATGCGTACCCCGCGGCGTACATTCGCTGCCCATTTCTTCACCGACACCGTTGCGTGCGGTTGCGACGGATCGCGAAAACACCAGCGCGCCAGCAGCATCAAACAGCCGCAACGTCTGTGAATCAATATCGATATGAATTCGAGTACCCTTCATCCTGTCCTGCAACAACGGATTCTCCCGGCAGCGTTACCCCAGGGCCAACCCAGCATCAGAACCGTTGCCTGATATCGGCAAGGAGACCGCCGGCGGCCTCCTCGATCATATCGAGCACCTTATCGAAACCATGTCTGCCGCCGAAGTAAGGGTCCGGGACCTCCTGGTGCGCATTGTCCTGCGCGAAATCCAAGAAGAGATGAATCTTCTCCTGTTGGTGCGGTAATGCGATAGACTGAAGATTCCGCAAGTTTTCCCGGTCCATGGCAAGCACATAATCGAATTCCTCCAGATCGGCCGGCGTTGCCTGTCGCCCGCGCAGGCCGCTCAAATCGATACCACGTCGGGCGGCGGCATCTTGTGCGCGTTCATCGGGTGACTCGCCGATATGATAGGCATGGGTCCCGGCGGAATCGATCGCGATCTGGCGCGACAGCCTGGACTCGTTTACCAGCTTTCGAAATACACCCTCCGCCGTTGGCGAACGACAGATATTTCCCAGACAGACAAAAAGTACCTTTACCATGTTACATACCTGACTTAGAGCTGTTTCACAGCGCTTGAACTAGACCGGCTCCATGCATTGAAGCGCCCGCCCTTGACAGCCTGCCCGGCGCCCCGGACCATGGACTACCGCACCACCGGGCGGGTGCCACCGAAGTCCTGAGCCAACGAGCCGCTGAATCATGTCGCAGATTGAACTGACCGTCACACAACTGCGCTCCCTGATCGGGCTGCACGTCCGTTATTACGGGAAAGATTACCAGATCATTGAGGTCCTGGAGGACGGACCGGCGCTGGTGCTGCATGATAGCGCGGCGCATCCGACCATTCAGGCCAATCTACTGGGCAACGCAACGCGGCGTGCGCCCCATACCGAGACCGTCCGCGTTCTGAGTCCCGATCGCGACGAACTGCATCCGGATTTCCTCGCCCTCGAGCTCATAGAGCCTGTCGCACCGGCGGCCGGCGACTAGCTATCGAGTTCCCGCCGTATGCGTGCCAGGTCTTCCTGGCTGTCCACGCCGTGGCCGGGTTCTTCGTGCGCCACACAAACCGCGATTTTTTTGCCATGCCATAACGCGCGCAACTGCTCGAGCGCCTCGGCTTCCTCGGGATCACAGGCCGGCCAGGTGGAAAATTCGCGCACAAAGCCGGCACGATACGCATAGATACCGATGTGGCGCAGGGCGATATGGCTGTCACTGGAGTACCTGCCCGCGGACGTTCGCGGCCACGGAATTGGGGCGCGGGAGAAATACATCGCATTTCCATTACTGTCGCGCACCACCTTCACGATATTGGGGTCATTGAAATCGGCCGCGTCGGCGATTGGATATGCTGCGGTTGCCATCGCCGCCGCCGGATTTTCCTGCAAGGTCTGCGCAACCTGACGAATCAGTGGTGCCGGGATCAGCGGCTCGTCGCCCTGCACGTTGACGATCAGGGTGTCATCCTTGAGATTGAGCAGGGTCGCGGTCTCCGCAATCCGGTCGGTGCCGGAGCGATGGGTAGCGGACGTCATGCATGCCATACCTCCGAATGCCTGCACCGCGTCACGCACGCGCACATCGTCGGTGGCGACCACAACCTGTCGTGCCTCCGCCTCGCGCGCACGCTCGTAAACCCACTCAATCATTGGCTTGCCGCCAATTTCCAGCAGTGGTTTGCCGGGTAGCCGCGTCGCACCATAACGGGCCGGAATAATGACGTGAAAATCCAATCTCAAATGTCCGGACCAAACCGGCCCTAGACCGGTGTTTCGTCGCCGATACGACGCGCCTCTTCTTCCAGCATTACCGGTATGTCATCGCGAATCGGGAACGCGAGTCGGTCTGCGTTACAGATGAGCTCCGATGCATCCTTGTCGTAGTGCAGTGGTCCCTTGCAGAGTGGGCAGACCAGAATTTCAAGCAGCTTTTTGTCCATTAGGATCATTCCGCAGTAGGTTAAGTATTTGTGCCCATGCCTGTTCGTCGACCTGGGCGCTTATCGGCATAACCCAATGACGCTCATCGCCAATGTTGGCGCATTTTACCGCATCTTTCTCGGTCATGATGATTGCGGCGGCTCCCGGACAGGCGATGTCTTCGGCGGTGAAAGTATGATGGTCCGGAAACGCGTGTGCGACCACATTCAGGCCGAGCTGCCGGAGATGAGCAAAGTACCGCTCGGAATTGCCGATGCCGGCGATGGCGTGCACGGTCTGTTGCTCGAAGGCGGCCGGCCCGACGCGATCGGCCGGGTCGCCGAGGCGATAGAATTCGTTGCCGACCATCTGCATCTGCAACTCGCCGGCGCGCGGCGTGCCATTGCAAATACGCAGGTCGGCGGCAAAACGTCGGCCGGCCGGTTCGCGCAACGGCCCGGCCGGCAGACAGTGACCGTTGCCGAAGCGCCGCTCGCCGTCGATCACCACGACGTCGACTGTCCGCCCAAGCGCAAGATGCTGCAGGCCGTCATCGGAGATCACTACATCGCATCGGTGCTCGGATATCAATGCCTGCGCCGAGCGGACGCGATTCGGGCCCGCCATCACCGGGCAAGCCGCACGCACGGCCAATAAGACGGCTTCATCGCCCACCTCGCGGGGGCTGCTGTCGGCCCGCGCCAGGCGCGGCCACCACGTTGCTTGACCACCGTAGCCGCGACAGACGATGCCCGGGCGATACCCGGCCGCGCGTAACCGTTCCGCAAGCCAGATCACCAGCGGGGTTTTGCCGGTCCCGCCCACAGTCAGGTTGCCGACAACGATGAGGGGCGCGTTTAGATGCCGGGTACGCTTGATACCGCTACGATAGGCCAGTCGCCGCAAACCCACCAGGGCACAGTAGACCCAACTCACTGGCAACAACAATACGCTGAGCCACGTATGTTTGTACCAATGGTTCGGCAGCGATTTTGCGAACGGGGTCAGCGTCACAGCGTCTAACCGTGGTCAGCATCGGCAAACTGTGTGCGATACAAGTGCGCATAATGGCGATTCTTGCCCAACAGCTCACTGTGCGTGCCACTTTCGACGATGCACCCATTGTCCAATACAAGAATCTGGTCCGCGTGCTCAACGGTCGACAGTCGATGTGCAATGACCAGCGTGGTTTGATGCCTGATCAACTGGTCGATCGCATCCTTGACGCTACGTTCGGAAGCGGAATCCAAGGACGAAGTCGCTTCATCAAGCAGAAGAATCGAAGCGTTTTTATATAGGGCGCGTGCAATTGCCACCCGCTGCCGTTGCCCACCGGAGAGTCGCACACCATGTTCGCCGACGACGGTGTCCAGCCCCGACGGTAATTTGTCCGCAAACTCGTCCACATGAGCCGCGCGTGCAGAACGCCGGATCCGCTCCTCATCGGGCGCCGAGGTACTACCATAGATAATGTTGTTCCTGATCGTGTCATCAAACAGGATGGTCTCCTGCGTCACGATTGAGATCTGTTTGCGCAAATCCTCCAGACGGATATCATTAATATTGATACCGTCGAGCAGGATTTCGCCCTCCTCGACATCGTAAAAGCGCGCCAGCAAGGCGACGACACTGGATTTGCCGCTCCCCGATGGTCCCACCAGGGCGATGGTCTTGCCCGGCTCCGCGACGAACGAGATGTCGCGCAGCACGTCCCTCTCCTTGCTGCCGTAGTGAAACTCGACCTTGCGATATTCGATTCGGCCCTTTGCCTTGTCCATACGTACCGTACCGGTATCGCGCTCCGGCGCATCATCCATGAGACCGAAGATACTGTAGCCGGCCGCGAGCCCGGTTTGTAATGGTTCATTGACCTTGGTCAGACGTCGCGCCGGACCCATCAACAGGAGCAAGGCGGCAAGATAGGAAACGAAATCACCCGGACTGATATATTCGCCGCCCAGCGGGTGCGTGGCCAGGTAGATGATCCAGGCCAGCGCCCCGGCCGCGATAAATTCGACCACGGGTACGCCAAACGCGGCGACGGTGGCCTTTTTCATCACCTGTTGCCGATTCCGATTATTGACGTCACGAAAGTTTTTCAGCTCATAGACGTGACCGCCAAAAGCCTTGACCAGCCGCTGCCCCTGTACGGCCTCCTTGACCACATGCGCGATACCGCCGATGGAGCCCTGTATATCGCGACTGGTTTTGCGGAACCGGTGGCTCATGATCTTGACCATATAGGCCAACACCGGGCCGATCAGAAGGAAGACCAGCGTGAGCTGCCAACTTAAATAAAACATCCAGGCCAGCAAACCGATCACGGTGACGGTGTCCTTTATCAGGGTCGTGACGGCGCCGGTGGTGGCCACCGAAACCTGTTCGACGTCGTAGACGAACTTCGACACCAGAGACGCGGAAGACTGTTTATCGAACGCTACGTTGGGCAGGCGCAGCAAGCGGGAAAACATGTCGCGGCGAACATCGTAGATGACGCGTCGACCCACCCATCGTGTGCAGTAGGTCCCGAGGAAACCGGCCAGACCCCGTATGGCGAACAGGCCGAGAATCAACCAGGGAATGATGCTGATAAACTGTGCGTCGCGCTCGACGAAGCCGTCATCCATAATCGGCTTCAGGAGCGCCGCAAAAGCGGTCTCGCTCAGGGCGCCGAAGATCATCCCGACGATGCCCAGTATGAAAACCCACTTATACGGCAATACGTAGGACAACAGCCGCTCGTACAAACGACGCCCGCTCAGCAGATCGATCTTGTTATTCACTCGCTGCCGTTATCGGAGACCGATTGTTGTGTGGCAAACGTGACTTCCGTATAACCCAACCGCCGCGAGGCATCCATAGCCCGAATAACGGCCTCATGCGGTGTGTTGCGATCAGCCCGAATGATCACGAGCAGCTCCTCCGCACCTCCTGCCACATCCTTGATCGCCAGCAGCAGATCATCCATGCCATGCTTCAGGAGCTGCCTGGAGATTTCTTCGCCCGGCCCCTGAATGGCATACAGGCCCTGCTCATTGATCTGAATCTCGACTTTCTTTTTTTCTTCCTGCGCTTGCTCGGCGGGGGTCGCCTCCGGTAACCGAATGCGCAGTTGGGACTCCTTCGAGAACGTGGTCGACACCATGAAGAAAATCAGCAACAGGAAAACGACGTCAATCAGCGGCGTCAGATTGATCTGCAGGTCCTCGTCGCTTTTATCGCTGAACCTCAACGCTTGGAACTCACCGACCGCTGCTCAAGTTCGGGGGCAACGCGGTCGCCATGAATAAATTCGACAAGGTGCAGGGCCGCCTGTTCCATGGTCAACGTGAGTTCGTTCACGCGACCACGAAAATAACGATGAAACATCAGGCTTGGGATACCGACGGATAATCCGGCTGCCGTCGTGATCAGCGCTTCGGATATCCCGTTCGCCAGTATCGTCGGATCGCCGACACCAAACGCGGTAATTGCCGCAAACACTTTAATCATGCCGATCACCGTCCCGAGCAATCCCAACAACGGCGTGATCGCGGCCATGGTTCCGAGCGTGTTCAGGTAGCGCTCCAGTTCGTGCACCACGTGACGGCCGGCCTCCTCGATCGACTCCTTCATGATCTCGCGCTCGCGATCCATATTCAGCAGACCCACGGCGAGGACACGCCCCAAAGGCGAACTCTTGGCCACCTTCGAGATGCCGTCCTCGGACAATTCGCCTTTTTGGATTACGTCCTGCACCTGACCGGTGAGCCGCGGTGGAATGACATAGCGTTTCTGCAGCGCCCACAGGCGGTCGAATATGATCGCAAGTGCGACGAGTGAACACGCCAGAATTGGCACCATGAGCCAACCGCCGGATTTAACTAACTCGAACACGGTATCGATGATCCTCGTAGAAGGTGATAACAGCGGCTCCCAAATGTAGCAGAGGCGGCAGGATCCATAAAGCACGGGCATCTAGAGCGGATGCGGGCACAACGTACTGGCGACGCAAGCAACCGTTGATCTCGCACGGCGGTGCGTATTGATGCGCTCAATGGGACGACCAATAACGCCGATGCTTTGCCCGGTAGGTGGTGACGGATATTCCCGCCCGCTGCAAGCGCACCTGGATGGCCCCGTCGCGCGCGGTGGCGAACAGGTTAGCGCCTCGGGTCCGATAGCGTTGGATGACATCCGGATGCGGATGCCGGTAGCGGTTGCGATAGCCGGCGGTGAATACGGCGAACTGTGGGTTTACGGCGTTCAGAAACGAGGGCGTCGACGACGTCTTGCTGCCGTGATGCGGCACGACCAGCAGATCCGCGGGCAGCGCCGAAGCATAGCGCCGGATGAGGGCGTGCTCCGCCGCCGCTTCGATATCGCCCGGCAACAGCACGTGCCCGCCGGGACCCCGTACCGACAAGACGCACGACGCATCGTTACCCTGCCGGTAGGCAGGGCCCGGATCAAAATAGCGGAACTCGATGCCATCCCACTGCCACGGCGGCAGCTCCGCGCATCCCCTTGCGCCCTCAATTTCATCCGGTTCCCCCGCATCGATGGCGCCGAACGCGAACGCCCGCCGCACCGCATCGGCGCCGCCCATATGATCGGTGTCACTGTGGCTCAACACCAGACGATCGATCCGCTTGACCCCGCCACTGCGCAGGAAAGGCACCACGACCGCCTGTCCGGCATCGAAGGTGGGGCTGAAGCGTGCGCCGGTGTCATACAGCAGCACATGGTTTCGGGTCTGCACTACGGCGGCGGTGCCCTGGCCCACATCCAGCACCGTCAACCAGAATTCCTGCGCGGCCGGTCGAGGCGCGGGCACAAGACACAGTGGCAGAAACCAAAGACTCGCCAGCCAGCGCCCCGGCAGGCCACGGGGCGCCAGGAACAGGCCCGCGCCCACCGCCGCGGCCACCAGGGTCCATGCTGCCGGCTCATGCTGCCACCACACCGCGTGATCCCAGGCCGCCAAAGTCTCCAACAGCACCCAGATCTTGCCCAGCAGCCACGCGGCGGCCTGCAGGCCCGCGGCGGCAGCACCCTGCCAGGCAACTGCGTAGGCGGCCACCGCGGCCAATACCACGGGTACGATCAACATACCGATGACCGGTACGGCAATGAAGTTGGCAAGCGGCGCGATCACCGACGCGCGCCCGAACAACAACACGACGATCGGCAACAAAGCCAGCGCCAATGCCCATTGCAGGCGACCCCAGGACCGCCACCGTGCCTTGACCGCGGTATGACGACCGCTGACGCTGGCCACGATCGCCGCCACCGCAAGAAATGACAACCAGAAACTGGCACTGAGCACCGCCAGGGGATCCAGAACCAGCACACACAGAAGACTCGTGGCCAGCACTACCGATGGCGCCACGCGTCGCCGCAGACCAATCGCACCGAGCACCACGCCAAGCATGATCAAGGCGCGCTGGGTGGGTAGCGAAAAGCCGGCCAGCGCGGCGTAGCCGCCCGCGGCCAGGATTGCGGCCGTGGCGGCCGCCACCGGGGCCGCACACCAGCGCAGGGTGACGCGGCACCACGGCCACAGTCGCTGCACCAGGAAGAACACCAGTCCTGCGACCAGACCGACATGCAGTCCCGAGATGGCCACCAGATGATTGGTACCCGTCGCCAACATGACGTCCCATTGCCCGGCGGTCATCCGCGACCGGTCACCGGTGGCAAGTGCGATGATGATGGCGCCGTTGGGATCCGTGGGTAGAATCGCCGCAACCTTTTCGGCAAACGCTGCGCGAAAGCGATCCACCGCGTGCCACCACAGCGGACTTTTCAGCCTGACGTTACCGTCCCAGCTGCGCACATAGCCGGTGGCGCGAATCCGTTGCTGAAACAGCCAACGTTCGTAATCGAAGCCGCCGGCATTACGAAATCCATGCGGCTGCTTGAGTCGCACCCGCAAGCGCCAGACCTCGCCGACACGCGGCGTTATATCGGGCTCGGCGCCGTAGAAACTCAGGCGCGCCCGCCCCGGCGCAGGATATTCCCGTGCGCCATGATGCATTTGGGCAATAGCGAAATTAAACCGCAGGTTGCTTTCGGATCGCGTCGGAAGACTCGCCACGCGGCCCTCGACCACCACGTCCTGTCCTTCCAGCGCGGGGGGTAATTGTCGATCGAGCACCCAGCCGGCATGCAGACTGGCCCAGCAAAACCCGAGCAGAGCGGCGGGAATTGGCGGCCAGGCCCGTCGCCACACGGCCAACAGTGCGGCCGCAACAAGCGCCCAGACCCACATCGGGTCCGGCAGTTCGGCGAATTGCTGGACGAGAATAATGCCGCCGAGAAAGGCGCATGCGCTGCGTCGAATGGTTCTGCCTCCTGCAATGACGCTATAATTGTTTTCCCTAACACGCCTTAGTATACATGAGCTGGAATGCCACGACGTTTAATCAGGCGTTACCTACCCCGCGACCATCATTTCGTTACCAAACAGCGTCTGGGGTTCCTCGGTGACTTTCTGCATGACCAGAACCTCTGGCACCTGAATCGCCACTCGGTTTCCGGTGCATTCGCCACGGGGATATTTGTGGCGTTCCTGCCACTGCCTTTTCAGATGATCGTCGCCGCGCTTGGTGCCATTTGGTTTCGCGTCAATCTGCCGTTATCCGTCATTCTGGTGTGGATCAGCAATCCCGTCACCATGGTCCCGATTTTCGGCATCTGCTACATGCTCGGTGCCTGGATTTTCGGCTTGCCGACGGTCTCGCTGGATCAAATCGCACTGGAGTTACCCAACCCCTCGTTAAACCCGTCCACGATCAAGTCGTTGATTGCGCAATTCCTGCCGGTCTGGTCCGCCATGCTGGTGGGTGGAATTATTATCGGCAGTATCGCGGCCGGTATCAGTTACGTCGTCGTGCGACGCATGTGGCGACTCAAGGTCTTAAAGAATTGGGAGCGACGTCGCCAGAACCGGCAACTGCGCGAAACGCAAGCGAAAAGCTAACGCGGTTGCAACAAGCCGTCTTCGAGCACGAGAACACGATCCATCCTGCCCGCAAGTTGTTGATCATGCGTGACGACAATGAAGCTGGTTGCGTGTTCGCGGTTGAGTTCGAGCATGGTTTCGTAGACATTGGCCGCAGTCTTGCGGTCGAGATTGCCGGTGGGCTCGTCGGCAAGGACACACAACGGCCGCGTGACCAATGCACGCGCCACCGCCGCCCGTTGGCGCTCGCCGCCCGACAGTTCTCCTGGCTTGTGGCGCAGGCGTTGCCCCAGACCGACCTCCTCCAGCACGGTGCGCGCCTGGTCCAGTGCACTGCGTGTCGCGGTACGCCGCGCCAGCAAGGGCATGGCCACATTCTCCAGCGCCGTGAATTCAGGCAACAGGTGGTGAAACTGATAGACGAAGCCCATGGTGCGGTTGCGCAGGCGACCGCGGGCGGCTTCGCCGAGGGTACTGATTGCCTGCCCGGCGATCTCCACGCTGCCGGCGCTGGGCCGATCCAGACCGCCCAAGAGATGCAGTAACGTACTCTTACCGGCACCGGATGGACCCACGATGGCCAGCTGTTCGCCGGCACGCAGCTCGAGGTCGACGGCACGCAGGACTTCCACCGCATAGCTGCCTTGATAGAAGGTCTTGGCCAGATCGGTACAGCGCAACACGACCTCGGTCATTATTCGTACCTCAAGGCTTCCGCCGGTTGCGTGCGCGCACCACGCCAGGCCGGGTAGAGGGTCGCAAGCAGACTGATCGCGAAGGCGGCACCGGTCACGCGACTGACATCCGACCAACGCAGCTCCGAGGGCACGTCACTGATCTGATACACGCTCGGATCGAGGATCCGAAAACCGAGCAGGTTCTCGATGAACGGCACCAGCGTCTCAATATTCAATGCGGTCAGCACGCCCATTACTCCGCCCAGCGCCGTGCCGAAGACGCCGATAACCACACCCTGGACGACGAAGATCGCCATCACGCTTAAGGGGCTGACCCCCAGAGTGCGCAGGATCGCGATCTCGGCACGCTTGTCGGTCACCACGATCACCAGGGTCGACACAATATTGATGGCCGCCACGGCGATGATCAAACACAGAATAATAAACATGACGGTGCGCTCGATTTTCAGTGCGCGAAAGAAGTTGGCGTGATCTTTGGTCCAGTCGCGGAGGTTGTAGTCGAATCCGAGTGTCTCCGCCAATTCGAGTGCGACCCTGGGTGCGGTGTAGATATCCTGCAGTTTCAAACGCAATCCGGTGATCCGATTTTGCGTCCGATACAACTTGGCCGCATCATCGAGATGAATCATCGCCAGACCGCTGTCGTACTCATACATGCCCATTTCGAAGATGCCGACCACGGTAAAGCGCTTCAATCGCGGCAACAGTCCGGCCGGGCTCGATTGCCCCTGAGGTGACACCAATGCCACCCTGGAGCCGATGCGCAGGTCCAGTTTCCAGGCCAACTCACTGCCGACGACGATGCCGAATTCACCCGCCTTGAGATTCGCCAGCCGGCCGGTCACCATTTTCCCGTCGATCTCCGAAACGCGCGCCTCGGCCGCGGGCAAAATCCCGCGAATGAGCGAGCCGCTCACCACGCCACGATTCACCAGCATGCCCTGGCCGAGAATATAGGGCGCATGACCAACCACCTGAGGATGACTACTGACACGTTCAGCCACCCCGCGCCAATCGGCCAGGCCCTCGCGCCCTGCGCTGACGGTGGCATGGGAAGCGACCCCCAGGATGCTGGCGCGCATTTCTTTCTCAAACCCGTTCATCACCGACAGCACTGTGATAAGCGCCCACACCCCGACGGCGATACCGATGATGGAGGCCGCGGCAACGAAAGAAATGAAATGGTTGCGACGTTTCGCCCGCGTGTAACGCAGTCCGATGAATAGCTCGAGGGGTCTGATCATGGTCGGGATCCAGGCGACTGCCGACACCGGTGCACGCAAGTAATCGTGCAACCGGCCTATTCGGCGGGCGCCTCCCGCCGCAGATGCGGAAACAGCAAGACATCACGAATCGACGCGCTGTCGGTGAGCAACATCACCAGACGATCGATACCGATGCCTTCGCCGGCGGTCGGGGGCATGCCGTGTTCCAGCGCGCGGATGTAATCCGCATCGAAGTGCATGGCCTCCAGGTCGCCGGCCTCTTTCTCGAGCACCTGCTTGCGGAAACGCTCGGCCTGATCTTCCGGGTCGTTGAGCTCGGAGAAGCCGTTGGCAATTTCACGTCCGCCGATAAACAGCTCGAAACGATCCGCCACACCGGGATCTTCGTCGTTGCGGCGTGACAGGGGCGACACTTCAATGGGATAGGCGGTGATAAACGTGGGATCGCGCAGTTTTTCCTCGACGGTCTTCTCGAAGATTTCCACCAGGATCTTCCCGCAGCCATAGGACTCCTGGACGGGAATCTCCAGCCCTTGCGCATAGGCCGCCAGCGTCGCGCGATCATCGAGATCGGCGGCGGCGAGATCCGGATTATAGAGTGATACCGACTCACCCACCGTCATGCGTGTAAACGGTTTGCCAAAGTGATAGGTCTCGCTCTGATACTGAACCTCGGTCGTACCCAACACCGCCTCGGCCAATCCCCGTAGCATCTGTTCGGTCAGGTCCATCAGGTCGTGGTGATCTGCGTAGGCCTGATAGAACTCGAGCATCGTGAACTCGGGATTATGTCGCGTACTGAGACCTTCGTTACGAAAATTGCGGTTGATTTCGAATACCCGCTCGAATCCTCCCACCACCAGGCGCTTCAAATAGAGTTCCGGCGCGATACGCAGAAACATCTCCATGTCCAGGGCGTTGTGATAGGTCTTGAACGGGCGCGCCAGGGCGCCCCCCGGAATCGCTTGCATCATCGGTGTCTCGACTTCGAGATAATCCCGCTCGAGGAGGAAATGCCGAATATGGTTGATGAGCGCGGAACGCACCTTGAAAGTGTCACGGGTCGCCTGACTCATGATCAGATCGAGGTAGCGCTGACGGTATTTCAGCTCCTGGTCAGCGATGCCGTGGTATTTTTCCGGCAATGGCCGCAACGCCTTGGCCAACAGCCTGGCATCGTCGGCCCGCACCGAGAGTTCACCGGTCTTGGTTTTGAACAAGGCGCCGTCGATACCGACGATGTCACCGATATCCCATTTCTTGAACTGGTTGTAGACGCCTTCCGGCAAGGCGTCGCGCTGCATGAATATCTGGATCTGCCCGGACATGTCCTGCACGTGAGCAAAACTGGCCTTGCCCATCACACGCCGTGACATCAAGCGACCCGCAACGCGGGCGCGAATTGGCTCCGCCTCCAGGGTCTCCGTATCGGCGTCGTCATAGCTCGCATGCATCTCGCCCGCCATGACGTTACGACGGAAATCGCTCGGAAATGCGTTCCCCTGCTCCCGCAACGTGGCGAGTTTTGCCCGCCGCTGTGCTATCTGTTCGCTTTCTTCGTTATCGGTTCCCATGCTTCGCTTTCGATCTATTTCCACTCACTCTGCAAACTGTAACTATTGGCAGTTAGATGCCGGCCTTGAGGCTCGCCTCGATAAACATATCCAGATCACCATCCAGCACCGCCTGCGTGTTACCGGTCTCAATGTTGGTGCGCAAATCCTTGATCCGTGACTGGTCCAGAACATACGAGCGTATCTGACTGCCCCAGCCGATGTCGGCTTTTTCACTCTCGACTTGTTGCTGTTCCTCGCGTCGCTGTTGAATCTCAAGCTCATAGAGCCGCGCCCGCAACATCGCCATGGCTTCCGCCCGGTTGCGGTGCTGCGAGCGGTCATTCTGGCACTGCACAACGATGCCACTGGGCATATGCGTAATTCTGACCGCGGAATCAGTTCGATTCACATGCTGCCCACCGGCGCCACTCGCACGGTAGGTATCGATGCGCAGATCCGCCGGATTGATCTCCACCTCGACCCCCTCATCGATTTCCGGGTAGACAAAAACCGACGCAAACGATGTATGGCGCCGATTGCCCGAGTCGAAGGGCGACTTGCGCACCAGGCGATGGACACCGGTCTCCGTACGCAGATAGCCGTAGGCGTATTCACCAATAAATTTAATCGTCGCGCTCTTGATGCCCGCGACCTCACCTTCGGACAACTCGATGATGTCGGTCTTGAACCCATGCTGCTCGCCCCAGCGCAGGTACATACGCAGCAACATGTTGGCCCAATCCTGCGCCTCGGTGCCGCCGGATCCGGCCTGAATATCCATGAATGCGTTCTCGCTGTCCATTTCGCCGGAAAACATGCGGCGAAACTCGAGCTCGGCCAGTTCCCGGTCCAATTCGGCGATGTCCGACGCGACCGAGGCCACCGTCTCTGCATCACCTTCGGCACTCGCCAGCTCGAGCAGTTCCCGATTATCGCCGAGTCCGGTATCCAGCCGCGTAAAGAGCGCGACTACCGATTCGAGCTGTGCTCGCTCCTGGCCCAGCTGCTGGGCTCGCTGCGGCTCGTTCCAGACATCCGGCTGCTCCAGTTCGCGCTGGACCTCGATAAGACGCTCATGCTTACTGTCGTAGTCAAAGATACCCCCTGAGCACGTGGGCGCGCTCCCGCATCTCATCGATTTGCTGAAATAATGCGTTAAGTTGTTCCATGGATTCTGCTGTCAGTCTGCCGCGTTAATCACGTGAGGTGTCGCCGGGCGCCTGCACAGCTGCCCACAGCCACCCCGTCGTGCGTGATATTGATAGAAAATATTATACTAATAAACAATTAGTTAGAATATATAGTTAATTCTTCTTCTAAACCCGTACGCCGAGCACCTCACCGACGCTTTTCTTGACCAGTTTGAGTATTTCCGGCGCCTCGATTTCCATCACATGTTCGATTGCCCACTTATTGTCGCCCCCAGCCATGGCGCTGAACACCCGCTCGCCGAAATATCGCAGGAAGCCGTAGCCGGGACCGGTGTCGTCGTACTCGAATTCGGCGTAGTCCTGAAAGCGCTGGTTCAGGGTAGCGATGAGCCGAGACCGGTAGTCGGACGGCACCTCTGTGGCCGCCTCGCGCAGATTATTCTCCATGGTCTCGATGAGCTTGCTGGTGGCTCCGGTGATCAGCAGCTTGCGTTCCGTCTCATCCAGCTGTTCATACACGAGCCGATCCGTAATCTGTACCATGAAGGCGACCAATTCTGTCATCACGGCGAGGATCTGGTCGTCCGAATCGAAGCGAAAACCCGCTTTTTCCATGTTCTGAAAACGGGCAAAGGCCGCCTTCCAGATGTTGTAGCCGACCACACCGGCGCGCTGCTCCAGGGTCTTTTCGCGCCGCCCCTCGCCGCGTCGCCGCGGCGGGCGTTCGCGCTTGGATTTGTGAAATTTTGTCTTAAGTCGGAGTGCCATATCTTCGTCCACCGGACCCCGCCAGCCCCGCGTCGAGGGCGACGGGCGGCGGGTAAGCTAATCCCCAACGGCCGCGGGGTCATTGGGCGCCGTATTCTAATACGCGCCCCGGCCGGAGACCATGCCCTGGGCTGCCGGCGGTCAGTGGATCAATTCGCGCGCACGATTCGCGCCGGCTGGACATCCGCCGCGCTTAATCTCGCGCTACCTCCCTGTAGCGCTCGAATCGCGGCCTTGCGCTGCAAAAATGGGGCCGGACGACGCTTGGCCGGATCCCGGCCGCCGCGAAAAACAACCTAAAAAGACCACTTGCCGCGATGCGTCCTGGCGGTCCCGCGTCGCTCGTGTTAAAAATATATTAAGTGAATCAGGTAGTTCGCCATGGTGAATTTCGGCCGACTGATTTCGACCGTACAGGAGAATTGTCACATCTCGGATGCGCGCTTCGCGCGTAACTATTCGATGTGCACCTTTCTCCTCAAAATGCGGGAATATTTCCGCTGGGAGAATGAGCTACCCTTCTCCTGCGATCTGTCGCGCGCGGAGCTGGGAGACTGGCTCGTCGAACGGGAACAGGCCTGGGAGGAATTTGAATCCAGGCGTTATCGCCACGTACCACTTGCCGACGCCAGCGTTGACCCCTTCGACGCGGAGGCCATCAATCGAGAACTCATACCGCAGGGCTATGTCTACAGCAGCGGCTATGGGCTGTTTCATAAACCCCATTTTCTGCTCGGCGGTCTCCTCAAGCACGAACAGCGTGACGGCGTCAGCGTCCTGATTTCATCCTGCGAATACGCCCGCGATCTCGTCGCGCCACCCGCCATGAGCCTGAACGGCATGATTTTTGTGCGTCAGGAATCCGTGCGCCGGTTTATCTGGGAGCGCATCGAGGAATCCCGCTGGAGCAAGTCGGAGAATAATCCCGTCAAACGCGCCATGGACGCCTATACCGGCTGTGACGACATCGAGGAGCTACTCGAGCGCATGACAGAAAATGAAATGGAAAGTCTGGTGCTGCACGAACTCGGTGAGGTCGCCGCCGGAAGCGTGCTGGGCCCCGAATGGGAGGACATGATCGTGGCAATCGCGCCCTCGCAGGCGGAACACATCGTGCGAGCGGTACGGGACAACTTGGCGGACTGTATGTCCACCTTGCCCGCGCTGCTGGAACGTGAGAATGCGGCCGCGCTGCATTTCTACTTTGGTAATTTCACAGGGCTTCGTCGCGCCCTCTTTCCTGAGGCGTTCAACGCCTACAACGAGTGGGTCGACAGCGGCAGGCTACGTGCCCTGCAAGATGCAGTTTGTGAAGGCGAGGAACAGTGGCGTGGGGCCGCGCACACCATACTGAATCAATATCGAAGTCACGGGCACGACACCGCGCACATCATCGAGGAAACTCACCGCGCCAGTCTGAACTAACTGACCCGTGGTCGTGGCCCGCTAAAGACCGCCGATCGGGCTGCGCTAACCCACCCAGACCCGGGTCTGCATCAACTCCTCCAGGCGACTGTCGACACTGGTCTCGCGGGCCGCCTCGGCCTGCGCCTCAGCGACAAATGTTTCCGATTCGACCCAGGTGCGTCGTAGGCGATCGTAGGTCGCATAGCGATAGGCCTTGCCGATTTTGAAGACCTGTGCCACTTCCTTCTCTGCCTGCTCCCGTGCCTCGGCGCGGGTCACCGGCCGGCTGCGCTGCTGCAACTCATTCGCGGTAATGACCGCGTTGTTCAGCATCTCCCCCGAGGTGTCCACCTGCACACCCGCGGCATTGGGCATGCGAGTCATAATATAGCCCGCCATCAGATGGGCCAGGGTTTCCTTGCCGTTGGTCATGGCGGTCACAATCCGATCCGCGGCGATCTGGCAACGATTGAGGGTGTCCGGATGCTCGATCCATTCACGGCTCATCTGCCAGCCGCCGTCCATGTCCCGGTCCATGCGATCGTAAAATTCGCCACCCTCGTCGATCACATTCTGGGGCACGTCCATTTCATGCACGCGGCCTTCAATTACGGTGTAAAAGATCATGGTCAATTGGGGGTTTCTGTCCAAAAATGGGTCTCGATTCTATAGCATTGTCTACGAGGTACAAGTTACAAGGTGCAAGATGCAAGGGAACAAAACACCGGCACAAGCCGGTTTTCCTTGCAACTTGCAACTTGAAACTTGAAACTCTTATCTGGCATACCCATCTAACGCCTATTGAATCTCCCATCCCCTTCGGAGCACACCAATGTCAGAGTTAGATATGGAACTGGCCAGTGGCCTGGCCGCATTTGAAGCCAAGGAATGGACCCGCGCGAAGCAGCTGCTTTCGGCGCTGGCAGAGGAAGGCAATGCCGACGCCCAGTACCGGCTTGCCATCATGTACCAGAACGGATTGGGCCTGGTGAAAAACGAGGACTACGCGCGCAAGTGGATGCAGGCCGCGGCGGATCAGGATCTGGCCGTGGCGCAACACGGTCTCGGTTTTATGTACTTGCATGGTGAGTGCATCGAGAAAGACGAGGCGCGGGCCGCCGAGTGGTTCCGCAAAGCCGCCGACCAGGGTCTCGCCGGCTCGCAGATGGTGCTGGGTATGATGTACGAGCAGGGCCAGGGCGTGGCACAGGACGCGGAAGAGGCAAAGAAATGGTATGCGCGGGCCGAAAGCGCTTCGTAACCCGTACCCGATTATTGCGTAAAGAAAAGCGATAGCCCGCCCAGCAGGATGATCCAGGAAACGACGCGGCGGAATAACGTCTCGTTCACCTTGAAATGCAGGTGATTGCTGTACCACAGCGTTGCCAGCAACACCGGCGCCGAAACCAGCATCATCTTTCCCACCTCTGGCGTAATGGTCTGATTCACCAGATACCCGCCCAGTCGAAACAGATTCATGGCCAGAAAAAACGCCAGTGCATAATTGCGCACCACAATTTTCTCGTCGAAGGTGGACAGCAACCGGGTCATCGCGACCGGACCGCTGATGCCGAAAAGAGCCTGGGACGCGCCGGCCACCGTGTCGAGCGCATGCGCGGAGACCGGGCTGATACGTAGCTGACGCGGCGCCAGCACGAGGTAGAGGCCAAAGAGCGTGATGGCGCTGGCCAGCAGGACTTCGAAAATGGACGTCGTAAAGTAATAGAACAGGTACAAGCCGACGCAGGCACCGAGTACCGCAAAACCGAGCATACGTGCCAACACCGGCATTCGGACGGTTTTCGGTGAACGCACCAGGCCGATAGTCGCGACCATGATCTGGGGCATGACTGAATAGATCACCAGGGTCTTGGTATCCATCAGCAGGCTCATGACCGTCAACATCATAATGGTGCCTGCCAGCCCGAAGACAATCTCGAACGTGTAGGTGATGGCGCAAACCACAGTGAGGAGCGCGATAAGCAAACTAAAATCTAACGCGATGGCGGCGGCGGCGATACAAAAGGAATTTTCGGAAAGATCATGAATCCGCGAAGCAGACCCACGTGGTTGCAATGTATTTCACCCCCTGCTCCAGAGTCACACCACGATGGATGTGGGTCCAGAACGGCGGAAACAGCACAAGCTTACCCTCCTCCGGGGCAACCTTGATCTCCTGCAGTGCAAACTCGGTCTCGCCGCCCGGACCCGGCACGTCATTCAGATACCAGAGGGCGACCAGTTGTCGTTGACTGAATGCGCCCGGTCCACCATCCACATGCCAGTGATAAAACTCGCCGGCCTGGGTGCGCTGCATATTGTAGCCTTCATCCTTGAAACGATTGACGGCAAAGAACGGGAAGTCCTGCGCCATGAGTTTGAGTGCGGCGCCGAGGGATTGAAACAGCTGTCGGTCAATATCACGCCAGTCTTCGTTGCCGCTGATACGCAGATCCGTCGAACGCTTGATCGAGGTCTCCTGAGCCTGGTCCTGGCCCAGGCGCCCCTGGTATTGCTGGTCGGGGCTGGCCTCGAAACGGCGCACCATCTCGCGACATACATCACCGGGTAACGCCCCCGGCAAGGCGTAAATGAAGCTGGATGGCTTGATCTCCGTCAAGCGCCCCCCGGGCGGATGGCCGGACCGGTCGTGAGATGCAGGCATGCGATGTCCTTTATTTCATTTCCGAGCGCCGGTGCCAGGCGGTGTCCAGATCAATCAAGCTGGCACCGAAAACAAAAAAGGCAGCCAAGATAAACTTGCCTGCCTTTTAGGTGGCGCGATTCGCCCCAAGGGACTCACGCGGGGACGTCGCGGCGTTACTTACCCGCCCAGGACTGAAAATTCTCAGCGTTCTGCTCTTCCCCGTCGCTATAGCCGGCATCGTACGCCTCCGTGATACGTTGTTCCTCACGCTTGGGGTTTTTCAGAAAACCACAGGCCCAGCCATTGATGTATTCACGATCAACGCCGGCCTTTTCCATCTTGGAGATCGCATCATAGTAGTCGCGGTTCATGGACTGCTGCTCCTCGGACAAACAATTGTTAATAAGGTATTCGATCGAAAATAAGCGAATCCTAATATATTACCCGACCGGACGCCTTTTGAAAAGACTTCCCGTCGTTGCCCGCGATTCCATTCGTCTCTCGCGTCGCCGGCGGCCCCGCGTCGCGAAGACCGCCCGTTTCTAATAAGATACGCCGCGTCCCCGGGGGTCTCGACCGGCCCCGCGTCGCCGTTATGGGAAGTTACGATGCTTTTGACAATCGCAGGTGTCCTTAACACACAACAACTCGAGCGCACCCGCCAACTGCTGGCAGACGCCGATTTCGTCGACGGCAAACTGTCCGCGGGTCTGGCGGCACGGCGGGTAAAACGCAACGAGGAAGTCAATGTGCGCGCCATGGGCATCCAGCAGCTGAACGAAACCGTGATGGGGGCGTTGGTGGCTCATCCCACGTACCGTGCCGCGGCCATGCCGCTACGCGTCGCCGCGCCCTACTATGCCCGTTATCGGACCGGTATGGCCTACGGGGATCATATCGACGACCCCATCATGCAGGCCGATACCCCCTACCGATCCGACATCGCCATCAGCATATTCCTGAGCCCGCCGCAGGACTATGACGGTGGCGAATTGATGATACGCACAAGCTTCGGGAGCAATGAGGTTAAACTGCCGGCCGGCGACGCCGTGATGTATCCCGCCTCGAGCCTCCATCATGTCGCCGAGGTCACTCGCGGTGAGCGTCTGGTGGCCGTGACCTGGGTGCAAAGCGCGGTCCGTGATCCAGCACGCCGCGAGCTGCTTTACGAACTGCATCAGGCGCGCGAGGCCCTGCTGCGGGAACAGCCGGAGGCGCCGGAGACCGCCCAGGTGGACCACGCCTACGTCAACCTGGTGCGTATGTGGTCGGAGATCTGAATCAAGCCGAGCGAGAGAAAAGAGGAAAGAAAAAAGAGAAAAGAAAACCGAGACCTCAACACCCGCGCACTTAGAAGTCTTGGGCGGTTTTACTTTTTTCTTTGCTCTTTACTCTTATTCTCCCGTTGCGATCGGCCGTGCCGGATCGGCGATCCATTCGCTCCAGGAGCCCACGTAGAGGCGCGACCCTGTCAATCCTGCAAACTCCATGGCGAGGATATTGTGGCAGGCGGTCACGCCGGAACCACACATGTGCATGACGTCGTTCGCCGACCGTCCTTGCATCAGCTCCTCGAATTGCTCGCGTAACTCTTCGGCATCGAGAAAATTGCCACTGAAGGCAAGATTGTCGTCATACGGCAGATTGACGGCACGGGGCACATGGCCTGCAACTTTATCGAGAGGCTCGATGTCGCCGAAAAAGCGTTCCTCGGCACGGGCATCGATCAATGTACCCGCCCGGGTCGCGATCATGTGTTCCACAGCAGCGCTATCGACCCAGAGCTCGTCATTAACCGTTGCATGAAACTCGCTGCGCGCGATCTCAGGCATTTCGTCGGTCACGGGAAAGCCTTCGCGTTGCCATCGGGGGAAGCCCCCGTCCAGTAGCGCGACCGCATCGTGGCCCAACCAACGCAGCAGCCACCACATCCGCGCCGCGATGGCGCCGAACACATCATCGTAGACCACCACCTGGCTGGTATTGCCAACTCCCCACGCCGCCAACTTCTCCGCCAGCCGGCTCGGCTCCGGCAACGGATGCCGACCGGTTGCGACGGCTGCCGGCGATGAAAGATCGTCCTCGAGATGGGCGTAACGTGCCCCCGGGATATGTCCCTTCAGGTAGGCCTTGCGCCCCGCAGCTTGATCAGTAAGCGTAAACCGGCAATCAAAAACGACCCAGTTCGGGTCGTTCAGATGGTCGGCGAGTTCCTGGGGAGTGATGAGGGTATTGAACGACATAAAACCAGGTTCAAGTTACAAGCTACAAGGCGCAAGGTTAAGACCGAAACCTGGCTAACCGAATGTGCTCAATCACGAGCACCCACCCACCTTGTATCTTGTATCTTGAAACTTGCAACTGATCCTAATACCCCCCCTTACGCCGCGTCTCCGGCAGCCCACCAATGCGTCCGCCCTGCTTGGAAGGGTCTTTCGGAAACAGGTCGTAGATATCCTTCTGCCCGATCTTCTCGCCCCATTTACTCGACATGGCCTTGACGATATTACGCGTGTTCGGCTGATTGCCCGCGTTGTTGATGTACTCATCACGCAGGTAGTTAATGAGATCCCAATGCTTCTCGGTCAGCTCGACACCTTCCTGGTCGGCGATCACCTTTGCCAGCCCTTCGCTCCAGTCGTTCACGTCGGTCAGATATCCGTTGGCATCGGTTTCGATAGTTTTACCTTCAAATTCATAGGCCATTTGTTAGCTCTCCAATGACTTCTCAAATCAATTTTCAATAAAACAAGAGGAATAAAATAAACCAGATTTGCTCAGATGAAAATGGTCTAAACAGCGGTTTCCGGTTCGTTCTTCACTTCGGTAATGCTCTTCTGGGCGATGAACAACCCGCAACCCAGCGTCCGATAAGGACCGAGGCCCATCTGCTGCAAACGCACGGATTCTTCGCTACTCAGGTCGGCAACCATCAAGCTGCGGGTACGAATCGGTTTGTCCGGCATTCTGATGATGCCCTCAATTCCGCACAGCATCTTGCGTGGCCGTATCCCCATGGCCTGCAGCCGTTGCGCCGAGAGCTCAAGAAAGCTCTGCTCGTCATCCACCTCATCCGCGGCGACATACCGGGAAAGCAGGGTCGTGATCGTGCTGAGCGGACGCATGCTTGCGTGTTTTATTTCCATTGTATGCCCGGCCACCGTCAGGGTCCGCCCGACCAGCTGTTTTGCATCCTCGACACGGTGTTGCGGCAAACGCAGGACGAGTTTCGTCCGACGCGAAAGATGCAGCAGATCATCCGGATTCTGCGGGCGCATCCAACCATTTCCCGAGCCCGCCACATGCACCGGATGTACCGCCGCGCGCTCCTCGCCGGCAAACCAGGGAAGTTCCTGTTGCAGCGCCTCGGAAAGCGCATAGGCATGATCGACCGGGAGGTGGCGACAGGCAATACCGAAGACGAGATCCACGACCTCGTCAGTCACTTTGATTTCATCGGTTTCTTTTGTTTCTTCCCAAAACATGGTTACAACCTAGTTGACAGGGAGCTGCGCCCAGATCGCGTCCCGATCGATCCACCAATTCTCCTGCACCAACACGTCCACCACATTACGCAGGCGCGGCAGGAATTTCTCCGGATCATTGAGTTCGAGTTTCTCGATCCACAAGTTAAATTGCTCTTGCGACTCGACATCGCTGTGACGCCGCGCGACTTCTGCAAGCAGATTGTTAGTGAAGAACAGCAGATCGTCACGCTGTTTACCCTCCGCCCGCATATCGACGATATAGTGCGCCACCGCCGCGGCCACCGCGGCACCGTCCGAGTCGCTGGGCGTTTCCTCAACTACATGGCGCAGCAGCGCCACCGTCAACTCCGGGTCCACAGGAAAGGTCACCGCAAGCCAGATACCCTGGCCCAACGCCGCCAATGAGTCGGCCTGGTCGGACTGAAACATAATGTCACAAGCGTGCGCTGCATCCTGCCAACGCTCGGCCGCGGCAAACGTTGCAAAGGCGTCGTGAGCGTCATCCCAGGCATCCTCGCCCCGCTCCAGATCAACCAGGATCGCCGCCGCCTGCAACTGCAGGTCGGCTTTTGCCACGGCGTCGTGGCCGGCGGGTAATTCCATGATCTGTTCCCGCAGCTCCACCAGCCGCGCCTCCAGCAACGCGCTCGCGCTGACCAGATCCTCGCCGCTGTCGGCGTCAGCCATGGCTTCGCTGTCTTTCAAATATTTCATCATCACTACCTGGTCGTTACAAACAAGTCGGCAATCAATCGGTCACCGAATGGACACCAACGAATGCGCCTTCGAGCATATCTTCCCAGTTCTCGGGCGTATCCGGATAGGTCGGTTTGACATCAATGCGAAAAAAAATCTCGCCGCCGCCGGCCTTGCTCTTGACGACCTTGATCAGCTCTTCGAAGGTATCGATGTCGTGATGCTGCAGCAGAATTTCGCTCAAATAAAGCATGCTTCAAGTCGCCTATTCGTAAATCTCGTTTACATTCGTGCCGGCGATGCGATCGTAATACCGTGCACGATAAACCAGACGCCGGCTCGGCGACGCCGGATCATCATCGAATTCGGTCCGGCTGTGCAATACGTTATTGCAGAGCAGGCCCTCGCCGCCGGCCAATGTTATCTCAAATATATGCGGTGAATCGTTCGCCAAAAATGATTCCAGACAGGCAACCGCCTCGTTCGTCAGCGGATCCGATTTCCACTCGATACTCCGTGTTCGCGCAGTGTAGCGCATGTGCAAATCGCCACTCGGTTCGATACTGAAGACCGGTCCGGACTGCGCCGGTCGTGTGTCCGTAACCGTTTCCGTATTCGCTGGAATCGTCATGGCGTCCGGGGCCATCAGGGCGCGGACAAAATCCGGATTCTCATCGCGCAGCAGAATATAGACGAGTTCATGATCCAGCAGCCGATTGGTACCACCGTGCGGTGCCGGCACGGCGCAATGCAGCATCATTGCGCGGATACGGCGATCGGGCGGATTATAGTAACCGTCCGTGTGCCAAAGAAGTCGTTTGTTGGTATAGGGGATGTAGCCGCGCGTGGATTTGCCGGCGACCACCTGCAGCGAGGTAATGCCGTCGTCGTCGGCAAGCATATTGGGGTCGAGCCGATGCAGTCCGAATCGCGCACCCATAGCGCGGGGAATTTCTTTGCCGGCAACGGCGGCGGCATCCGTGCGGTACACGACCATATTCGCCTTGCGACACCGTGCCAGTAGCGCATCGGTCTCGCGGGCGCGCAACGCCATCGGATCGTCGACCTCGACGATCAGCTCAGCAACATCCTGCGGATACGCTGCGAGCTTGGCCTCACGCCAGCGCCGATAATGCTCCGGATTCGCAAGCGCGAAAGGGCTGGTGCGTTCGGCCTGGGTTGGCGAACCGGCGGTTTGCATGCTGGAAATTCCTAGGGACAGGGGCCTGTAATGGCTAGGTGTACAGCTCATATACGGCCCCACGGCGCACAAAACAAGCCGGCAACCATCCATGGCGTCCGTCGGCGAGGGTGCGTATAATGGCGACCCGCATCCGCTTGTGATTCTATAACTATCTGTTTTTCTTATAGAATATTCAGTTGAGGACTTGTTACGCGGCGCTCGCGCAGCGGCTGTGGGACCGAATCCTATCTCTTTAGGGATAGATATTAGTGATGGCTAATACACCCCGAAAGAAGGATTCCGTTGCCGGCTTAAAAGCGTCTAGACTGCCCGCACAAGGCGCTGGTTGCGACCGCCGGGCGCGGGGACATACCGGACCCGCCGGCAAAGCCGCAGCCGACATTGCACATGCAGACCTGTGGGCGAGAGGCTCACAGGCATCAGAGTCGATTTTCTAGGAGGTAGACGAGTAATGGCCGATCAAAAACCGAAGAATCCGGAGAAGCACAGCACATATCTCCCGCCCATGTCGGAGAAGAAGTCGAGCAAACCGTTCCATGACACACCGATGCTCGACGAACTGGAGAGCGGCCCCTGGCCCAGCTTCGTGACCGGCCTCAAGCGCCTGGCCATGGACAACGACATGATGGTCGATCTCCTCGGCCAGCTGGAACACTCCTACAAGACCCGCCTGGGTTACTGGAAAGGTGGCACGGTCAGCGTCTTCGGTTATGGCGGTGGCATCATCCCCCGCTTCACCGAGTTGATGGACACCGACGGCAAGCCCATGTTTCCGGAGTCGAAGGAATTCCATACCCTGCGTGTGCAGCCGCCCGCCGGCAATCATTACACCACCGACATGCTGCGCCAGCTGTCGAACTCCTGGAACAAATACGGTTCCGGCCTCATCGCCTTCCATGGCCAGACCGGTAACATCATGTTCATCGGCTCAACCACCGATAACACCCAGCACTTCTTTGACGAGATCAACGAATACGGTTGGGATCTTGGTGGCGCCGGCCCCTGCGTGCGCACCGCCATGTCCTGCGTCGGTGCCGCCCGTTGCGAACAGTCCTGCGCCAACGAGCAAAAAATTCACCGTCTGCTGGTCAATAACTTCATCGACGACATGCACCGCCCGGCCCTGCCCTACAAATTCAAGTTCAAGGTGTCGGGTTGTCCGAATGACTGCATGAACTCCATTCAACGCGCCGACTTCGCCGTCATCGGCACCTGGCGCGACGACATGAAAGTCGACCAGGGCGAGGTCAAGGCTTTTGTCGAACGCAAAAGTCGCAAGTATGTCATCGATAATGTTGTGAGCCGTTGCCCAACCAATGCCCTGTCGCTCAACGATGACGACACCATGACCGTCGATAACCGCAACTGCGTTCGTTGCATGCACTGTATCAACGTCATGACCAAGGCCCTGTCACCGGGTGACGATAAAGGCGTCTCGATCCTCATGGGTGGTAAACGCACGCTGAAAATCGGCGATACCATGGGCACGGTAATTGTGCCTTTCATGAAACTCGAGACGGACGAGGACTACGAGCAGCTGCAGGAGATGGCCGAAGAAGTAATCGACTTCTGGGCCGAGAACGCGCTCGAGCACGAGCGTATCGGTGAGACCATCGAACGTATCGGCCTGGTGAACTTCCTCGAGGGCGTCGGCATCGAGGTTGATCCGAACATGATCAACTACCCGCGCACCAGTTCCTATGTCCGCATGGACACCTGGGACGAAGAAGCCGACAAGTGGAACCAGCGCAAGGCCGCCGGCTAACTTAAATTACGTGTCCTAAATCGGAGGCCCGCTCAAGCGATTGAGCGGGCCTCTACGTAAACAGACATATTAACTCAGCATTTAACTCAGATTTTGCGAGGTCTCCATGACTGAGAAGGCTACCCCACGTTCACCGATCGAAACCGGCTGTCCGGATGGCATGCAATACCTGCATCCGACGTATCTCAAGAACTACGGCATGTGGAAGTATCATGACCGTCCGCGCCCCGGCGTGCTGCATCACGTTGCCGAAAGCGGCGACGAGGTCTGGACGGTACGTGTCGGCACGCAACGCCAGTTGGGCCCCTTCGAGCTCAACCTGCTCTGCGACATCATCGACAAGTACGCCGACGGCTATGTGCGCTTCACCATCCGCAGCAACATGGAAATCTCCGTCACCGACGAGTCCAAGGTGGAGCCCCTGATTGAGGCCCTCACCGATGCCGGCTATCCCGTGGGCGGCACCGGTAACTCGGTGACCATGATTTCCCACACCCAGGGCTGGTTGCATTGCGATATTCCGGGCACCGACGCCTCCGGCGTGGTGAAGGCCATGATGGATGACCTGCATGACGAATTCATCAACGAGACCATGCCCAACCGCGTGCACATCACCACCTCCTGCTGCCAGATCAACTGCGGCGGCCAGGGTGACATCGCGATCAACGTGCAGCACACCAAGCCGCCGAAGATCAATCACGATCTCGTGGCCAACGTGTGTGAGCGCCCATCGGTGGTCGCGCGCTGCCCGGTAGCGGCGATTCGCCCCGCCATGGTCAACGGCAAGCCCTCGCTGGAAGTCGACGAGAAGAAGTGCATCTGTTGTGGTGCCTGCTTCCCGCCCTGCCCGCCCATGCAGATCAACGACTCGGAACACACCAAGCTCGCGATCTGGGTTGGTGGCAAGAACTCCAACGCCCGCAGCAAGCCGATGTTCCACAAACTGGTTGCGGCCGGCATTCCGAACAATCCGCCGCGCTGGCCGGAAGCCAATGACATCGTCAAGAAGATCCTCAAGGTCTACAAGGAAGATGCCCTCGAATGGGAGCGTGTCGGTGACTGGGTCGAACGCATTGGCTGGCCGCGGTTTTTTGAGCTGACCGAGCTGCCGTTCACGAAATTCCATATCGACAACTGGCGCGGTTCCCGCTACACGCTTAACGCGTCGGCCCACGTTCGTTTCTGAGGGGTCTGATTCATGAAGTTCGGTGTAGTCGTACTTGAAGGCCCGTATACGCACGAAGCGGCGGACACGGCCTACCAGTTCACGAAAGCGGCGTTGGAAAAAGGCCACGAAGTATTTCGTGTGTTTTTCTATCACGACGGTGTCAACAACGGCACCCGACTGACCACGCCGCCGCAGGACGATCGCAATATCGTGACGCGCTGGTCCGAGCTGGGCGAGGAACACGGCCTGGATCTGGTTGTCTGTGTTGCCGCCGCCCAGCGCCGCGGCATCGTTGATGCGGACGAGGCCAAGCGCAATGGCAAAGACGCGGACAACATTGCTCCCAGCTTCCGTATATCGGGCCTGGGTCAGCTCATCGAGGCCGGGATCCAGTCGGATCGCCTCCTCGTGTTCGGCGATTAAGGGGAAGCAGCGATGAGTGAAGCAATCAAGAAGTTCATGTATGTCAATCGCAAGGCACCCTACGGGACTGTCTATGCCCTCGAGTCACTTGAAGTAGTGCTGATCGGCGCCGCCTTCGACCAGGATGTGAGCATGGCCTTTATGGATGATGGTGTGTTTCAGCTCACCAAGGGTCAGGACACGGGTGATACGGGTGTGAAAAACTTCTCGCCCACCTACAAGGCCCTGGGCGATTACGACGTCAACAAACTCTACGTCGAAAAGGAATCCCTCGAAGAGCGCGGTCTGTCTCTCGATGACCTGATGCCGCTCACCTACGAGGACGAGGACGACGACTGGAACGAAAAGCCGTCGATCAAGCTGGTCAGCCGCAGCGAACTGACTGACCTCATGGAAGAGCAAGACGTCCTGATGAATTTCTGAGTGAGAATGACCTAATGGCAACCCTGCACACAGTAAACAAATCCCCGTTCGAGAAGAATTCTCTCGAACGTTGCCTGAGCACGGCGAAGGATGGCAGCACCATCCTGTTTATCGAGGACGGTGTTTACAGTGCCGTAAAAGGCACCAAGGTATCCTCTTCGATCGAGGCGGCTCTGGGCAAACACAACGTCTACGCCCTGAAACCGGATGTAACGACCCGTGGCCTGTCGGACAACATGATTGACGGCATCGAGCTGGTGGATTACGACGGTTTCGTCGACCTTGCCGCCGAGTGCAGCAAGGTGCAGTCCTGGCTGTGATTCGATTTTTAAAGATTAACTGATGAGGAGATCATCCAATGGCAATTGAAGTAGCTGGAAACACGATCGATACTGACGAGGAAGGATATCTCACCAATCGTGACGACTGGAATGAAGAGATCGCCACGGCCATGGCCAAGGAAGACGATTGCGATTTGTCCGACAACCACTGGGAAGTCATCAACTTCCTGCGTGAGTATTACGAAGAGTACCAGATCGCTCCCGCCGTGCGCGTTCTGACCAAGGCGATTGGCAAAAAGCTCGGCAAGGACAAAGGCAACAGCAAGTACCTCTACGAGCTGTTCCCGTATGGTCCTGCCAAGCAGGCGTGTAAGTACGCCGGCCTGCCGAAGCCGACCGGCTGCGTCTAAGACTCAGCGTCCTTTTCCGGGAGCGCAGGGGCGGTAGCTTCCGCCGCCCCTGCGTCTTCGCCCGTTAATGCAGTGGGGTAAGGCATGTCTGCACTGGGTACCACGTACTCAATACTATTTAGCATTGCTACGATCGTGCTGGTCGTTGGACTGGTGCGGCGCATCATGCTGTACGCACGCACCCCCGCGCCGCTGAAGATCCCCACCACACCCGCACCGATCACGCGCGGCGGTGTCGCCGTGCGGATGTTGAAAGAAGTCACTATTTTCGAGAGCCTGTTCAAGTCGAACAAGTGGATCTGGCTGTTCGGTTGGATTTTTCATTTCGCGCTGTTGCTGGCGTTTTTCCGTCACCTGCGCTATGCAATGAGCCCGGACAATCCCCTCTTCACCCTGATCAGCCTGGAGCTGGTGCAGACCGCCGGCAAGTACGGCGGTTACGCCATGCTCATCGGCCTGATCGGCCTGTTCGGGCGACGTATTTTCGTCGACCGGGTACGTTATATCTCGGCGCCGTCGGATTACCTGATGCTACTGTTACTGCTTGGCATCGCCGGCAGCGGCCTGCTCATGACCTTTGTGTCGCATACCGATATCGTGGCCCTGAAGGCCTTCGTGCTCGGCCTGATGCGCCTTGACTGGCAGCCTCTGCCCGCGGATCCGATCCTGCTCGTCCATCTGAGCCTGGTGCTGATCCTGATGGTGGTGTTTCCGATCAGCAAATTGTTGCACGCGCCCGGTGTGTTCTTCAGCCCGACACGAAATCAAGCGGACGATCCGCGCGAGCATCGCCATGGCGGCGAGTGGGCGGACCGTATGAAGGCCGCCGGCGGGCAGTAACTCCGGAGATCTCGACGCATGGCCGATTTCGAAATTCCCAAGCTGACCGAGTTCCAGCTCATCCCGCACACAAAAGACGGGGTGATGGCGCACAGTCAGCCGTATGTCGCCAAACCGGAGTTCCAGGAATCTCTCGGCTTCCCCGGCGAGCTGGTGGACAACTGGGAAGAAAAAGCGGTCGAGAAGCTGGGCGATCTGGTCAAGGGCTCGCGGGCCCTGCAGGTGTTTCTCGACGCCTGTGTAAAATGCGGCGCTTGCACCGACAAGTGTCACTACTATCTGGGTACCAGCGACCCGCTGAACATGCCGGTCGCGCGCCAGGACCTGCTGCGCAAGGTCTATCGCCGCTACTTCACCTTCGCGGGCAAATATTTCCCCAAGTTGGTCGGTGCCGTGGATATGTCCAAGGACGTGCTCGATCAGTGGTACAGCTACTACCATCAGTGTTCCCAGTGCCGGCGCTGTTCCGTGTTCTGTCCCTACGGTATCGATACCGCGGAGATCTCCATGGCGGCACGGGAAATCATGGACGAGGTGGGGCAAGGCCAGAAGTACTGTAACGAAATCATCGGCAAGGTCTTCAAGATCGGCAACAACCTGGGCCTGCCGGAGCCGGCCCTGGTCGATACCCTGGAGGGTCTCGAGGAAGACGTGCTCGAAGACGACGGTGTCGCGGTCAAATTCCCCGTCGACGTGGAAGGCGCCGATGTTTTAGTCGTCACCCCGTCCGCGGACTTCTTCGCCGAACCCCACATCGACGGTTTGATCGGCTACGCCAAGGTCTTCCATGCCGCGGGCATCAACTGGACTTTGAGTTCCTATGCCTCGGAGGCCGCCAATTTCGGTATGTTCATCGGCAGTCACGCCAACATGCAGAAGGTCAGCCTGCGCATCCGCGAGGCCGCCCAGCAGTTGGGCGTGAAGCGTATCGTGTTCGGCGAGTGCGGTCATGCCTGGCGTGTCGCTTATAGTTTCCTGAATACCCTGGCGGGACCGTTCGATTTTCTCGATCCGAACTATCCGGTGCCGCAACATATCATCGAGGTTACTCACGACCTGATTCAGCGGGGCGCCATCACTCTGGACAAGTCCGCCAACGACGAGCACCGCGTGACCTATCACGATTCCTGTAACGTGGCGCGCGCCTCGCGCATGGGAAATATCCCCGGCGGCCAGTTCGTTCTGCCCCGCGAAGTGATCAAGGCGTCCGTCAACCATTACTACGACATGGCGCCGGAAACCGTCCGTGAGAGCACCTTCTGCTGCGGTGGTGGCGGCGGCCTGCTTACTGACGACCTGATGGAGTTGCGCGTCAAGGGTGCGCAGCCGCGCATGAATGCACTACAGCATGTGGTTGATGAATACGACGTGAATTATCTGGCGGCAATCTGCGCGATCTGCAAGAGTCAGTTCGCCAAGGTGATGCCATACTATGATTTTCCCATGGACATGATCGGCAGCGTGCACGGCTTAGTGAGCAATGCCATTCAATTGGGCGTGAAAGAATAGATTATTTTATCGGCTTGGTAAGTATTATGTGGCGGCACGACCGTCCGACTGAGATTAGAACGAGGAGTTAAGCACATGGCCACATCGGGTTCTGAGGCGAAGAAAGACGACACCAAACTGACGTTCCGGCTATACGCGGACGGCGATCACGAGTGGTCAAACTGGCAGGAACAGATCTTCGAGGGCGATGAGTCGCACAAATGTCCGACCTACGTGCACAAGACGCCGCCGTGCCAGGGCAGCTGTCCGTCTGGCGAGGACATCCGCGGCTGGCTCAACATCGTGCGTGGCATCGAAAAGCCCGCCGGCGACATGGCCTGGCAGGAATATGCCTTCCGCCGCTCGACCGATGCCAATCCCTTTCCCGCGATCATGGGTCGGGTGTGTCCCGCGCCCTGCGAGGACGGGTGTAACCGTAATAACGTCGAAGACCACGTCGGCATCAATGCGGTGGAGCAGTTCATCGGTGACTACGGCCTGAACAACAAACTCGTGTTTGAACCCGGTGCCGATACCGGCAAGAAAGTCGCCATCATCGGCGGCGGCCCGGCCGGCCTTGCGGCCGCCTACCAGCTGCGGCGCGCGGGTCACGGCGCCACCGTGTTCGACGATCACGAGCATCTCGGCGGCATGATGCGCTACGGTATCCCGGGTTATCGTACCCCGCGCGACGTCCTCGACGGCGAGATGGACCGCATCATCGATATGGGCGTGGAAAAGCGCATGAACACCCGCATCGGTAAAGACGTAACCCTCGAACAGCTGGAAAAAGATTTCGATGCGATTCTTTTCGCCATCGGCGCCCAATCCGGTCGCGGCCTGCCCATACCCGGTTCCGAGGCGGACAACTGTATTTCCGGTGTCGCCTTCCTGGCGGCATTCAACGAGGGTCGCCTCAAGACCGTGTCGGGCAAGGTCGTGGTAGTCGGTGGTGGTGACACCTCCATCGACGTGGCCTCCGTCGCCCGCCGTCTTGGTCACGTCACCACCATTAACGAGAAAGACCGCCCCGAGAACATCGTGCTCGGCCATACCGCCCATGACGTAATCGATATCGCCGCCCGCGAGGGTGCGGACGTTTTGCTCATGTCGCGCCAGCCGATCGAGAACATGAACGCCGCGAAGCACGAGATTGATGACGCCCTGCGCGAAGGCGTGGACATCCGCGGCAGCCTGAACCCGGTGGAAGTGATTCGGGGTGCCGACGGCCGTGCGACTCACCTGCGCGTCGCCAAGCTCGATTACTCCTCGGGCAAGGCAGAAGCCGTCGAAGGTTCCGAGTACGACATCGAGTGTGACCTCATCGTCGCGGCCATCGGCCAATCCGGCAACCTGGAAGGCATGGAAGAATTCGGCAACGAGCGTGGCCTGATGGATGCGGACAAGCATTTCCAGCTCCCCAACAAGCCCGGCTACTTTGCCTGCGGCGACATCATTCGCCCACACCTGCTGACCACGGTCATCGGTCAGGCCTCGGTGGCCGCGGAGAGCATCGATCATTACCTCAAGAACGAGGCGCTGTCGAAGCGCCCGAAGGTCGACGTGCACCACTTTAACCTCATGGAAAAGCTGCACGAGACGGGCCTCGATCCCGAGGAGTACCACGCTGCCGGCAGCGACGACGTGCGCGGCATCGACCGCGGCCTGCGCGGCACCGATGAAAAGGGCAAAGGGGTGGGTGGTTTTGCGGTGCATAACTATGAAGACCGTTCCGCACACGAGATCATCCCCACCGATGAGTTGTTCCTCGGCCACTTCGCCTACGAGCCCCGCTTCAAGCGTGATGAGAAAGTGCCGACCGCCGAAGAGGTGTTAGGTCACTTCGAGGAACGTATCATCGGTCTCGACGAGGAAAAGGCCGTCGCCGAAGCAAAGCGCTGCATGAGCTGCGGCATGTGCTTCGAGTGCGACAACTGTGTGATCTACTGCCCGCAGGACGCCGTGCACCGGACGCCAAAGGCGGAGTCCACGATGGGCCGTTATGTCTATACCGACTACGACCGCTGTATCGGTTGCCACATTTGTGCCGAGGTCTGTCCCACCGGCTACATCAAGATGGGAATGGGCGAGTAATCAGGCGTACTCGCGACCGCCTTGGTTGAGTAATAGAGCACACCCGGTCCGGCCGACACGCCGGCCGGGTGCGGTTTACCGACCTGCATGACGATGAAAAAAATGGCCGCCCTTATAAGCTCGCGTACCGTCGGCACACCCGTGTCCGCGGCTTTCGTTGCCGCCCTCACCGTGTTGCTGTCGCTCGGTCTCCTGTCCCCGGTATTGGCGGAAGATTCACGGGTCCCGATGCCGAATGTCACCATTCATAACGGTGACAAGTGCGTCGAGGATACCGAAGTCATGCGCCGCAGCCATATGGAGTTCATCCTGCATCAGCGTGACCGGACCGTGCACGAAGGAATTCGTACCAAGCAGCACAGCCTCAAGAACTGTATCAATTGTCATGCCGACCCGCAGACCCAAAGCGTGTTGGGCGAGGACGGTTTCTGTCAATCCTGTCATGTCTACGCCAGCGTGAAGATGGACTGCTTCGGCTGTCACTCGTCGAAGGCCGAGGAACAGATCGGTCAGCGCGACCCCGAGTCTTCCATGACGCGGTCGTTGCAACGACCACAGAGCACCCGCGTCTGGGAGCCACGAGTGCGGATACACGGGAGAGACCAATGAGCGTTTCACGTCGCGAGTTCATCGGTATCGGCGCCGTCGGCGCGGCCGGTGTTGCGCTGGCCCCGGGTCTCAATCTCATCGAACTGGCCACCGCCCGTTCCGACAGCGAGGCCGTCACGTCGCTGCAGCGTTGGGGCCTGCTGATCGACGCCACAAAGTGTGCCGATGGCTGTTCCGCCTGCGTCGATGCCTGTCATACGGAAAACGGCGTGTCCAGCCACGGCCGTCCGGAAACCGACGCGCAGTGGATTCGCGCCGCCAAGGTGCGTGACCTGGACACCGGTTACGTGCAGACGCTGCCCATCATGTGCCAGCACTGCGAACACCCACCCTGCGTCGATGTCTGCCCCACCGGCGCCTCGTTCAAGCGCGCCGACGGCATCGTGCTGGTGGATAAGCACATCTGCATCGGTTGTCGCTACTGCATGATGGCCTGCCCCTACAAGGCCCGTTCCTTCATTCACGAAGACGTCACCGACCAGAGCCATAACGCACCCCGTGGCAAGGGTACGGTAGAGAGCTGCACCCTGTGCGTGCACCGGGTGGATCGCGGCGAGAATAGCACCGCCTGCGCCGATGCCTGCGCGGCGGAAGGTCATCGCGCCATCATCTTCGGCGACCTCAAAGACCCGAACAGCGAGATCGCGCAGGCGCTGGCCAGCAAACCATCCAGCCAGTTGCGACCGGATCTGGATCTGAACACGGGTGTCCGCTATCAAGGCCTTTCGTAGCGCCGCACGAGACCATCAGCGATGAAAAGAATCCACTACAGCACCATCGACGGCCAGAGCACCGGGTTTTATCTCCTGTTTGGCATTCTCGCCGCGGTCGTGGCCATGGGGCTCGGCGCCGCCTATTTCATGGAGCATCACGGCCACCACGTCACCGGCATGGACAACCAGGTCATCTGGGGCACACCGCACGTTTTTGCCGTGTTTCTGATCGTGGCCGCCTCCGGCGCCCTCAACGTCGCCTCCATCGCCTCGGTCTTCGGCCGCAGTATGTACAAGCCCCTGGCGCGTTTGTCCGCCCTGCTGGCGATGGCCTTGCTGATCGGCGGCTTGATCGTTCTGGTATTGGACCTGGGTCGACCGGATCGGCTGATCGTGGCCATGACCTATTACAACTTCAAGTCGATCTTTGCCTGGAATATCATCCTCTATGTCGGCTTCCTGGTGATCGTGGCGATCTATCTGTGGATGATGTTCGAGAACCGCATGAACCGGTTCACCAAGCCGGCGGGCCTCACTGCGTTCATCTGGCGGCTGATTCTGACCACCGGTACCGGTTCCATCTTTGGCTTCCTGGTCGCCCGCGAAGCATATGACGCCGCGATCATGGCGCCCATGTTTATCATCATGTCGTTCGCCTACGGCCTGGCGATTTTCATCCTCGTGGTGATGGCGGCCTATGGCTGGACCGGGCGCCCCTTGGGCGACGGTGTCCTGCGGCGGCTCAAGAATTTGCTCGGCGTGTTTGTCTCGGCGGTGCTTTATTTTGTGCTGGTGTATCATCTGACCAATCTGTACGCCACCGAACACCACGGAATCGAACGCTTCATCCTGCTCGACGGCGGCCGCTATACGACCACCTTCTGGCTCGGCCAGATCGTCATCGGCGGCCTCATTCCTCTGGCCTTGTTCTATAGCCCGGCCACCGGCAAGTCCCGCAGCATGATCGCGCTGGGCTCGCTGCTCGTGATAATCGGCGGATTGGCGCAGATGTTCGTGACCATCATCGGCGGACAGGCCTACCCCATCGACCTGATTCCCGGCAAGGAAGTGACCAGCAGTTTTTTTGATGGCACGGTCGCCCAATACGCACCGAGCCTCCCCGAAGTGCTGCTCGGCCTGGGCGGTGTGGGCATCGCCTTGATCGCCACGTTGCTGGCCGTGAAAGTGCTACCGTTCCTGCCGGACAGCCTGGCCGATAAAACCGTCGACCCTCACCTTGAGCGCGAAGCCGCGGCAACAGAGACGGCGGACAGCGCCACTGCGTAGTCGAGCCTTCGCCCCGCGGCCGACATCGGCGTGGGTGGCGCGCGGCGCATCGGCGATGCACTAGCCCGAACGAGGCAGGCACATGGCGCATCTACTCATCTCGGCCGCCCACAAGTCCTCCGGCAAGACCACCATCAGTTTGGGTCTGTGCGCCGCGCTGCGCAAGCGTGGCCAGACCGTGCAACCGTTCAAGAAGGGTCCCGATTACATCGACCCCTTGTGGTTGAGCCTGGCCAGCCAGCGGCCCTGCCGTAACCTGGATTTTTATCTGATGGACCGCCCGGAAATCGACTCCCTGTTCCGGACCCACGCCAGCGCCGCGGATATTTCGATTATCGAAGCCAACAAGGGTCTGTACGACGGCCTGGATCTCGATGGCAGCAACAGCAATGCGGCGCTGGCCGCGCTCCTGCAGGCACCCGTGGTCCTGGTGATCGATGCGCGCGGCATGACCCGTGGCATCGCGCCGCTGATTCTCGGCTACCAGGCGTTTGATCGTGATATCAACATCGCCGGCGTGATCCTCAACAAGCTCGGTGGATCCCGCCATGAGGCAAAACTGCGTGCCGTGATCGAGCATTACACGGACGTCCCCGTCCTGGGCGCCGTGCACTATGATGAGCGGCTCACGATCGTGGAACGGCATCTGGGGCTGATGCCGAGCAACGAGGCCACCGAAGCCGACCGGCATATCGATGAGATATCCGACATCGTCGCCGATCAGGTTGATCTGGAGAAGATTCAAGCGGTCGCTGCGCAAGCGCCCGCGGTGACACCACCCGCGCCGGCCACCGACATTGCGACGCCGTCACCAGATGTGCGCATCGGCATCGCGCGTGATGCCGCTTTTGCTTTCTATTACCCGGACGATCTGGAGGCGCTACGCGCCGCCGGGGCGGAACTGGTCTTTTTCGATACGCTGCGCGATCAACAACTGCCGACGATGGACGGCCTGATCATCGGTGGCGGCTTTCCCGAAGTGCAGATGCACGCACTCTCGGCCAACGAAGCCTTGCGCAGTGAGCTGCGCGCGGCGATCGATGCGGGCCTGCCCACTTATGCGGAATGCGGTGGGCTCATGTATCTCGCTCGCAGTATTCAATGGGACGGGCAACGACGCGAGATGGTGGGTGTGCTGCCCGCCGATGTGGTTATGCACGAACGCCCCCAGGGGCGCGGCTACGTGCGCCTGCGCGAGTCCGATCGACACCCCTGGCCCAGCGGCACGCAGGCCGACGTACGGGTGCACGAGTTTCACTACTCCAGCCTGGAGAACGCTGACGCCCTGCACCCGTTTGCGTTCAACGTATTACGCGGCACAGGCATCGATGGCCAGCATGACGGCTTCGTGCATCGTAATCTGTTGGCGTGCTATTCCCACCAGCGCAACGTGGGTGATAACGACTGGTGCGCACGCTTCGTGGAATTTGTACGCAAGCACGTCCGTAGCCGCGCACGCGGGTTGCACGCTGCACCCTGAACGGTTATCGTACACGCCCCCGGCTGGGTAAATTCCTCTTCGCCCGCCGCTCGAACACACTATCTGTACAGAACTCTCATGATCACGATTACCAAAGCCGCTGCCGACCAGATACGTGAGGCGGCGAAACAGTCCGCCGCCTCTGATATGCCCTTACGTCTTGCCGCCAGCCAGGAAGACGATGGTTCCATCAGCTACGGCATGGGTTTCGATGCGCAAGGTGATCACGATGTGCTGGTTACCTCCGAAGGCATCGATGTGGTTTTCTCCGAGGGTTTAACCGAGCTGTTGATGGGCACCACCCTGGACTATGCCGAGATCAACCCCGGCGAGCATCGGTTTATTTTCATCAATCCCAACGACCCCAGTCACAAACCGCCGCAACAGTCGCAATAAGCCGGCCCTCGCGCCTGCCTGAAGCCGCCTGACGTGGCATAATTGCCTGATGCCCACCGGCGACACCATGAAACCCCGCGGACCGACGGCGGATACCCACGTTACATCGACGTGGACACCACGCCCGGGGCTGTGGCACGCCTTTCGCGCGCGCTTTGATGCGGTATTGCGCCACGACCTCGGACTGCCCCTGCTCGCGCTGGCTGTCGTTCTTATCGCACTCGCAGTGACCGTGCTGGTGGGAATGCTGGCCGACATCGCGGACCGGCGCGCCATTGCCATTGCCCAAAGTATGCTGCTGTGCGCGGGGGTTGGTTTCCTGGTCCAGATGCTGCATCGACTCAATACCCGCCATCTCGGCCCTTTGGCCGATATCCGTCGCTGGGTGTCGCAGTTACGCGCGGGCGACTTATCCGCCCGCATGCCCACCGCCGCCGCCGGCGAATTTGCGACCCTGGCCGCGGACATCAACCACCTTGCCGGCCAGTTACAGACCCTCTCCCAGAACATGAATGATCAGGTGCGGGCGCAGACGATGCGTCTGTCACGCAAGACCCGCTCCCTGGAGATTCTCTATGAGGTGGTGGCCAGCCTGAACACCGCGCGCAGCACGAAAGACCTGCTCGCGTATTTTCTCGAAACCCTGACTGAACTCCTGGATGCGCAGGGCGCCACAGTCAGCGTACTGAGCAGCACGAACCACCTGCAGCCGACCGCGAGTCACGGCAACGTGGAACACATTATTACGCAGTACCACCTGCAAGACCTCGTGCGCACGCTGTCCGACTCCGTGGCGCGTGAAGGCAGGCTTGCGGCGGGTGGGGTCCCGCGTGAGGAAAGGTTAGTGGACTCAAGCCGCCATAGCGGCTCGGTCATGGAGCTCATCGTCGTGCCGCTGCAATATCGCGATCGCATACTCGGTGTGTATGCACTGTTTCTCGACCAGGCAAGTGTGGAGTGGGATGAGGACTTCCGTGACTTGCTTACCAGCATCGGCCGTCACGTGGGTCTGGCGCTGGAGAAAGGTCGTCTCGATGAAAACGCACGGCGTCTGGCGATCATGGAGGAACGGGATATTTTGCGCAACGAATTGCATGACTCCCTCGCCCAATCGCTGGTCAGTATGCGTTTGCAGGTCAAGATGCTCGGCGAGATACTGTACAAGAAGGACGTCAAATCCGCCGAGATGGAAGTGCGTCGCCTGCGCAGCGCGCTGGAGGAAGCACACACCAGTCTGCGCCAACTGCTGGCCAGCTTCCGCACCAGCATGGACGAGCGCGGACTGGTTCCCGCGCTGGAAGACTCGGTGCAGCGTTTTCGTGAGAACACGGGCATCAATGCCTATTTTCAGCACGATCTCGATGAGCTGAATCTATCGCCCTCCCAGGAGGTGGAAGTGTTCCGTATCGCACAAGAGGCGCTATCAAATATCGGCCGTCACAGTAAGGCGCAGACCGCGCGCATATTCCTGAGCGGTAACGCGGATCGCTACCACCTGGTCATCGAGGATGACGGTGTGGGTGTGTCGCAACAGACATCGGAGCCGCGGCGTGGCGAACACATTGGTCTCGCTATCATGCAGGAACGGGCCAAGCGCCTGCGCGGCATTCTGATGGTGGAAGGTGAGCCTGGGGAAGGTACCCGCGTGTCGCTGAGTTTTTCCAGCAAGCGGGCCGGACCGGCCGGTCCGTTATAGGAGGGAAGCTCGATGCGCGTCCTGCTTATCGATGATCATGCCCTCGTCCTCAAGGGCTTACAGGAGCTGCTCGAGAGCCGGGGCGTGGAAGTGGTCGCGGCGGCAAACAGCGGGCGCGAGGGCATCGAATGCGCCACGACCAATCATCCGGACATCATTTTACTCGACGTCATGATGCCGGAAATGGACGGCCTGGAGACCTTACGGCAACTGCGCCGCGACGGCGTCACGGCGCCGATCCTCATGCTGACCATGAGTCACGAGGAAAGCCATCTTGCCGAGGCCCTGCGGGAAGGTGCCCAGGGCTATTTGCTCAAGGATATGGAGCCGGATGAATTGGTGCCCGCCTTACACGACGCGATGGAAGGCAAGAATGTCGTCGCCAAGGAACTTCTGGGGGCGCTGACACGCATCGTGCAGGGCGGTCCCGCAGAACAGGAACTGCCGGCAACGCCGATCTCCGATCTAACGCCCCGGGAGCTGGAGATCTTGGAGCATCTGGCACGTGGTCAGAGCAACAAGGGCATCGGCCGCGCACTGGGGATATCCGAAGGCACCGTCAAGCTGCACGTGAAATCGATCTTGCGCAAACTGAACGCGACCTCACGGGTCGAGGCCGCCGTCATGGCCGTGCAGCAGGGCATCGGCCGTAAGGACGCCAGCTGAAAAAGCTTAACTGCTGCCGCCGGTGGCCTTTTCCGGCCTGACGTGGGCACTGGCGCCCCGATCATCTCCACCCGGCTCGAACCAGTTCAGTTTTTCGTGCAGCCTGACCACCTCGCCGACAATGATCATCGTGGGCGCCTTGACCCCACTTTCCTTGACGATACCCGGCAGGCTCGCGAGATCGCCGATATACACTCGCTGATTCTGGGTCGTGCCCTGCTGCACCAGCGCCGCCGGCATCTGCGGCGACATGCCGTGTGCGATCAACTCCCGGCACATCACCTCGAGCCCGGTGAGACCCATATAGAAGGCCACGGTCTGATTCGGCTGCACCAGTGCCTCCCAGTTGAGATTCATGGTGCCGTCTTTAAGGTGCCCGGTGACGAACATGCAGGCCTGGGAATAATCCCGATGGGTGAGCGGGATGCCGGCATAGGAAGCGCAGCCGGCCGCCGCCGTAATTCCCGGCACCACCTGAAACGGGATGCCCTCGGCGGCCAGGGTCTCGATTTCCTCGCCGCCACGCCCGAAAATAAACGGATCACCACCCTTGAGGCGGGCGACCCGTTTGCCCTCCTTCGCCAGGCGCACCAGCATCTGGTTGATCCCTTCCTGCGGCACCGAATGGAAATCCCGCTCCTTACCCACATAGATACGTTCCGCATCCCGCCGCGCCAGATCGATCACGCCCTGGGACACCAGGCGATCGTGCACGACCACGTCCGCCTTCTGTAACAGACGCAGGGCGCGGAAGGTCAAAAGATCCGGGTCGCCGGGACCGCCGCCGATCAAATAGACCTCGCCCCGCTCAGAGGCCCCTTCCGCGGTACGTGCAAGTTCTTGCTCCAGCGCCTCGCGGGCCGCCTGGTCGCGGCCGGCGAATACCATTTCCGCCACCGACCCGCTCAGCACATCCTCCCAGAACAGCCGCCGATCCTCCGGCCGTGAGAAATGTGCCTTGACCTTGCCACGGAAACTCGACGCCAGTTGCACCAACTGGCCATACGCCGCCGGAATCAGGGTCTCGATACGCGAGCGCACGATACGCGCCAGCACCGGTGAGGCACCGCCGGTGGACACCGCCGCCACCAACGGCGAGCGGTCGATGATGGAGGGCACGACAAAGGAGCACAGATCGGGGTTATCGACCACGTTGACAGGGATACGCTGCGCCTGGGCCGCCTGCGACACTGCCTCGTTCACGGCGCGGTCGTCGGTAGCGGCAATCACCAGGTGACAGTCTTCGATATCGTCCGGCGCAAAGGTCTTCTCGCGGTGCGTAATCTCGCCCTTGCTCAGGCGATCCGCCAGCTCCGCCCCCAGTTCCGGTGCTACGACGGTCACCGCGCCGCCCGCGCGCAGTAACAGAGACACCTTGCGCGCGGCGATATCGCCGCCGCCGATGACGATGCAGGGTCGTTCCCTTATGTTGAGAAAAATTGGGAAATATTCCATGGTCTCCATGACTACTTTTCGACTTGGGAAGTAAGCTACATTCTATATCAACTTTGCTAACGGTCGGTGCAAGCAATTGCTGCACGCTGGATACAGCTCTCACGCAACTTCTTTCAGAAGTCACCATTCATAATGGTACTCTCACGAGCGTTGGCTTGGGATAGCTCGCCGAGCGGTGGACCTGGCCGCTAATGAGGTTCGGCTGGCATGGACGAGATGGTTAAACTGTAAGCACCCATATCCAGCAGCTGCCAAGTTCGGCTCCGAAACAGTACTCGTGCAACGATTCGTTTTCCGTTTCCTTTGTCGTCATGTTTCCTGTTTCAGCAATCTCGCCTGCAGGTATAGTGCATCCCCGTACAACAACCTGCCGTTTTCCCTGTACTGATAAGGTATTCCCACAAGCGAAAAATCATGCTCTTCGAGGGCTTGGTGTACCTTGATGAACGTTGCATCCGAGCCATAAAGGTTCACGATGTTCCACTCAACAAGGATAGCGCGTGCATTTTCCAGCGTCTTCTTCCCGCCTGCCAGCACCTTGAGTTCATGTCCCTGCACATCGATCTTTATAAGATCCACCCTCCCAAGCCCGATGGTATTGCGATATTCATCAAGTGTCGCTACCGGAACCTCCTCTTGCCTTTGCACGCCCACTCGGCGATCGGCAAGTGCCGGACCAAACTCCTCAAGGGACGAAAAGTCGTCGCTCGTGGCCACATTAATCGTTTGTGCCCCGCAGCGATTCGTCAGGGCAAGCCGGCTCACCTTGACGTTTCGCAATCCTTGAAAACGTTCTTCCAGCGCGCCGGCTAACTTCTCTATTGGCTCTACAAGGTAAAAGTCCGCGGAGATTCCCAGTAGCGAGACAAACCGCTCCGTCCAATCACCTCTGTTGGCACCAATATCAAGAATTGTCTTCGGCTCGAACGGCAGAAGATCAAGTATTCGAACCGGATTGACCGGACTGACCAGCCGGAAGTATTCGCGTACGTCCCAAATCCCGTAACGCCGCAATATTCCTGCATAGCGCAGATACTGCTTCACTACTTCCGGCATAACGATTCCTGACAATCCGCTGACCAGGCCCGTCTCTGGTTATGGGGTGGACCCGCAGTCAAAACTGAATTCATGGCCCTTGATCAACAATTCCTTTGCGACACGTCGCGCCTCGATAAGCCCCTTGACGACGACCGGTATTCGCCATGGCTGCAGCACGTTTCGCCTCAACATAACCGATTTGCGCAGAACGTAGTTGTACAGATAGAACCAACGATGGCTTGGAATGATACGGGCCCGATGCTTGTAGTAAAAGAACAGGCTTGCGATGTACTTGTCTCGCTCCCGGAAACGCTGGGTCTTGTCTGCCATTCTGAGCCCGCCCATCGGCCACATGAGATGTAGCAAGTACGGCACGGGGTCGTAAACAATTCGGTAACCTGCTTCCACGAGACGCAGGGCAAGATCCGAGTCGTCCCCGTAGGACGCGCCCCTGAACCGTTCGTCGAAGCCACCCACTGCAATAAATGCCGCCGTCTTGATGGAGCAGTTGCATGTCGATAGAACGCACGCCTCTATACGAGTATCGTGATTTCGCGGAAAGAATAGAATATCGTCGATGGGGTCACGGCGCTCGTAGATCAATTGGCTACTGCACTCGCGCGCATTTCGATTGAGCTCGCACCCGCATATGGCAGCGAGCTGATACTCATCGTTGGTGTGGGCATCCCGATGCTTGCGCAGGAACTCCTTATCCTCTACTCGCACGTCATCATCGACGAAAACCAGCAGTTCGCCGAGCGCCTGGCTGCATGCCAAGTTCCGCGCATAGACAACCCCGCGGCCTACACACTCGATCCAGCGGATGCGCGCATCTGCCGCCAGCTTGGCCAGCCCAGCGTGCCTCGTCGCTACCGGTTCCGGATTCTGATCCACCACCAGTAGCTCGTACGATGTCCCCCCTTCCTGGTCCAGCAGATCCTTCAGCGTCTGCTCGAGGACATCGTCACGGCGGAGGGTGGGGACTATAACGGAAATATCCACGTTTTGAGTGTCGAGTCGTGATCGGTGGTCGGTCGACGCTTAGCGCTTGCTAGCTATTGGTTGCTTGCTGCCGCAAAAGTGAGAACTTGCTGCATTAAGTATCTAGGTATTTGGCGGAGAGGGAGGGATTCGAACCCCCGGACGGTTGCCCGTCAACGGTTTTCAAGACCGCCGCTTTCGACCACTCAGCCACCTCTCCGATCAGAACTTCGGGCGGCCGAATTATACCGGGTTCACACCTGCCCGCGCGAACCGGGAAACGGCGTCACCACCGCCGGCGCGGTGGAACTCCGGCGATCTACCATACCGCTACGCCGGTCATCGCCAGAGCGCCGGTCGCCCTGGCGCCGATCCGCCGAGCCTGCGCGCCGGTCACGATGCCGGTGCGTAAGACGCGCGATTTCTGTTGTGGGCGCGCGCAACATTCCGCGCCAGCCGGTCTCAAGGATAGCCTGCCATGTGATCACCTCATGCGTATCCAAAGCGTTCCACAAGAAGTTCGTTGCGAGAAAATATGTCGCAAACAGTCCTGCAAACCAGTAGGCCATTACCGCGTCTGATACATCATGCAGCTGCGCCCAAATGCCGCCACTGGCAAACACAACGGCCGCAACCGTAATCACCATCCAACTCTTGCCCACCCCCAAACCAACGGCCTGCAGCAGGTGATGGATATGCTGTCGGTCGGAGGTGACGGGCGAGCGGCGCGCGAGGATGCGCTGTAGCATGACTGTCACCGTGTCCAGTAGCGGAATTGCCACGATCCAGACGGCCGTAATGGGGCTGATCAACCGCTCGGCTCCCTGCGACAGCGTGATCAGGAACCAGGTCAGGGTGAAGCCCAGGAACATGCTTCCCGCATCCCCCATGAAAACCAATGCCCGTGGCCGCCCTGGCAGGCGCAGATTGAAACCGAGAAACGCCACCACACAGACTGTGAGCAGAACGAGCAGATTGAACACCTCGACGCGTCCACCCAAGGCCGTAACGATCGCGAGCGCACCCAATCCGACGAAGGCCAGGCTTCCCGCCTGCCCATCCATCCCGTCCGACATATTCAGCGCATTGATCACGCCAACCGTCGCAAATACCGTGAGCGGAATCGACCATCTACCGAGATACAGCGTGTTGGCAGAGAACAATTCCCCGAGATCGATGAGTTCCACACCGCCCCAGAACACCATCAGTAGCGCCGCTGCGATTTGGGCAACGAAACGGGAGCGCGCCGACAGTTCGTGCAGATCATCGAGAATCCCGATCACTACCAGCAGCGCCGAGGCGGCGAAGAAGCTGCGCAGGGGCGAAAGCGGCAGATCCAGGGTGAGCACGGCAAAGAAGAAGCCGCAGAACATGGCCAGCCCGCCGATCAGGGGCGTCATGCTCTGGTGTTGCCGGTGACTGCCGGGACGATCGACGAGGTCCATGCGCGGGGCCAACGGGCGCAGCACCCATAACAGCACCAACGTCACGGTAAATGCCGTAAGACTGCCAATGACTGGAAAACTGACGGCCATCCCCACCCCCTGTAACAAACTACGCCGTGAACCCGGCGCGCTACTTTGTTGCTATCGGCCCCGATGCGCGGTCCTTGAGTACGGCGCGCCCCGCTTCGCGCGGTTCAAAAATTATAAAAATACTAATTATCAGAGAGTTATAATTGCTACTTAATCTTGGATATTAGCCGCCATTGACCGCAGCGGCAACCCCGCAGCGGCTCACTCGGGCGGGCCGGGCGGCGGCCGGATAATCAGATAGTCTCCCAGGACCAGCATATCCATGCGGGTACGCAGGAAACAGTCCAGCGCCTCCTCCGGGCGACACACCACGGGCTCATTCTCATTGAACGAGGTATTGAGCACGATGGGCACCCCAGTAAGCTGCCGAAAGGCATCGATAAGCGCGTAATAGCGCGGGTTGGTGTTGCGATAGACCGTCTGCAACCGGCCACTGCCGTCCACATGGGTCACGGCGGGAATCTCGGCACGTTTTTCCGGCCGTATCTGGAACACCTTCATCATGAACGGCACGTCATCATCGTCTTCAAACCATTCCGCCACCGCCTCGCGCAGAATCGATGGGGCAAAGGGACGAAACGACTCGCGACGCTTGATCTTGAGGTTCAGGATATCTTTCATGTCCGTCCGGCGTGGATCGCAGACAATCGAACGGTTGCCGAGCGCCCGCGGCCCCCATTCCATCCGACCCTGGAACCAGCCCACGACCTGACCGTCAACAACCGCTGCGGCGGTCGCCTGCACCAGTTCGCTTTCACTCGGCAGATGGCTGACGGTGCAGCCCTCGGCCTGCAACTGATCGCCATAGCGTTGCAGCAGTGCGGCAATGTCACCATTTTCGTATTGGGGCCCCCAGTAGGCATGATCCATCGATGACCGACCAGCTTGTCCGCCACTGCGTTGCCAGGCCACCAACGCCGCCCCGATGGCGCCCCCGGCGTCACCGGCGGCGGATTGAATGTAGACCTGCTCGAAGGGTGTATTCGCCCGAATCTTGCCGTTGGCCACCGAATTCATCGCACAGCCCCCGGCCAACGTCAGGTTCTTGCTGTCGTTACGGGCGTGCAGCTGGTTCAGCAAATGAAACAAGGCGTCTTCGTACATTCGCTGGATCGATCTGGCCAGGTCCATGTGTCGCTGCGCCAGGGGCTCGTCTTTGCTGCGTGCCGGACCCAGCAGATCTACCAACCGGTCCGCGTAGAGCTGGCTCACCATCGGCGCCGCGTCGGCCCACTCGTAACCGATCTCGTGGCGCTGATGACGAAAATACGCGAGGTTGAGCTCATAACGACCATCGGATCGCAGCATCACGAGTTTCCGAATCGCATCCAGGTAGCGGGGCTCACCGTAGGGTGCGAGACCCATGACTTTGTATTCATCGCCGTAGAAGGGAAAGCCCAGGAATTGCGTCAGCGCCTGATAGAACACCCCCAGGGAGTGCGGAAAGTGCACTCGGCCCTGAACCACGAGTTCGTTGCTATGGCCGAACCCCCATGCCGCGCTACTGAAATCCCCGAATCCGTCCACCGAGACCGCAACCGCGGAATCGTATGGCGAAACATAGAAACACGAGGCGAGATGCGCGAGATGATGTTCGACACGATGGACGGTGCCGTTGAAGGATTGACCGGGAAAAGCCCGCATCAGCCGCTCCTCGACCGTCGCGCGGCGCTTGCGGGTGCGCAGTTTCTCGAAAATTAGGGCCGCGCTTGCGTGTCCCGCAAGCGTGTAGCGCAGCTTGCGCCAGAACGCCGCCCGCGCGTCGCTGTTGAGTGCCACGTGTTCGACGTCGGCGATGCCGATGCCGGCCTCACTCAAGCAGTAACGAATCGCCTCGATGGGAAAGCCGGCCCAATGCTTGATGCGCCGGAACCGCTCCTCTTCGGCGGCGGCGATTAGCTCACCGTCGCGCAACAGGCACGCGGACGAATCGCCATGATAGGCGTTCAGGCCTAGGACATAGGTCATGGGACTTGCAACAGGCGGAAATTCAGGGGTGCGGCGAAGTTCGTTTAGGCCGATTGGGTCTCGCCGTAGCGAACGTGGTAGTAAGCGATTTTGATCAGTTCCGACACGACGAAGCCCGCGGATTCGAGATTATTCCACCAGTGCTCGGCATTCCACCAGTGCGGGCGGCTTGGCACCAACGTGACCTGCGCATTAGAGCTGGCAAAAACCCGCTCCCACACCCAGGCCAGTCGACGCATATGGGGTGGATCGCTCACGACCAGTGCGCGATGCAAACCCTGCTCCTCCATAAACGCTCGTGTGTTGTGGGCCTCCTCGTAGGAGTTGGCGGAGCGGTAATCAAACCGGATTGCCGCAGCGGGTACACCGCGATCAAGCAGATAGCGCACCCGTTTATCCGCAATGGTGTGCGCGGAACCGGCGGACTTGGTGTTGAGGCCGGTCACGAGGATAATTTCGGCGTGGCCGCTGTCGAATAGTTGCTTAGCACGATCGACCCGGGTGCCACGGCCACCCCCCAGCACGACAATCAGATCGGCCGCGTCTGGCGCCGTGCCCGCGGCCGAGACGTAGGCGCCGGCCTGCCCCAAACCGGTGGTGCCCACACCCAGCACGACGATGAAACCCGCGACAATTAAGGGGAAAAGCCGTGCTCTCGCGATTTTTTGAACTGACGCCTTGCTCATTTCTTTGGCCAATGGGGCCGTTGCTTTAACTGAGTATAGACGACAAATCCCGCGCAAGCGCCAGCAGGCCCGGCCCAGCCGGCGCTCCGGCCCGACGACGTCTAGAACAAGGTGTAGATAAACGGCGCGACCGCTGATCCCTGCGCGAACACCAACAGGGCGCCCAGCAGAATCATCACGATAATGATGGGCAATAACCAGAATTTCTTGCGCTCACGCATGAACGCCCACAGGTCTTGCAGAAATTCCACCATCAGAAAGGTCGCTCCATATGCTCTTTGGGTCGCGGATTACAAATCGTGCGATAGGATGCGGCATCGGCATCCTGTCGGCGTCGCATCGGATCATACCGGAACAGGCGCATAATGAAACTCATCGGTGTGATCATGAGATAAAACACCACACTCAGTACGATGCGCGTACTGATCCAACCGAGTACATGCCCGATACGCATCCACCCGCGATAGACCGGGTTCAGCGACATCGGATGGATCAGCGCCCAGGCGGTCAACGCGCCAGCGAGAACCCAGGGCCATGTTGGCCACGCGTACTCCAGCAGCCATGGCAGGAACAGGCCAAATAACACGGCGACAATACCGCCGGTGACGAGACCGAATTCACGCAGGCCTTTGCGGTCGAGTTGCGGGATGCTATGCACCTTTTTTACGCACCTTGTGTACAGATATATCGATCGATATGTCGCATTGAACATTTTGCAGCGGCGTTGAACATGAATGCACAGAGCCCCTTTGTTGGCTCATTAAATTTGCCCCGCAATCACGGCTCGCACACAAGAGGTGAGCACCATTTGTCTCTCGGATCGTCGATCGGGTCTCCCGACAATGTATATATCTGATAGTGGTGATCTCTCGCAAGCTCGAATACGGCATTCTGCTCATCCGGCCCATGTAGCTCAATGTGTATTTTCGGCCGATATTGTGCGATCACCTTTCTGGCGCCCGAAAATACCAGCCCAGCCGCTCCCTCAGTGTCGATCTTTAGAAAATCCGGTTTATAACCCGACTGATCGACGTAGTCGTCCAGCGTAACAGTCTGAACAACTTTTTTGTCGGCAGTACCAATGTAGGAGGACTCACAATCTACGAGTTTGCCCTGCGTCGACGCCTCTTCTGTATAGCTGAATAAAGCTTCTCCATTCTGATCGGAGACTGCCACCACCACTGGCACCACATTTTCCAAATGATTCAATGCCAAATTGGACTTGAGGTCGTTTATCAGCTGCGTCATCGGCTCGAATGCGATGACCCGTCCTCCGTCACCAACGATCCGAGAAAACATTAACGCCATTTGGCCACGATTGGCGCCGATGTCAAACACCGTCATCCCGAGCGCAATGTTTTGCCAAAACCAGTCGAATCCATAGGCCTTCGCGCCAACCGCGTAGGTAAAACCCATTGCCGGCCTGACGCGGAAGTACATTCCGCGCAGCGGTCCAAAAACCACACGTCTCTTGCTCCCAAATGGATAGAACAGGCGCACAAAAGCGCTGAGCATTTTCCTTTCCGTTTTCAAGACCAGCAAGCCACGCGTCGGACGCTAATCAAGTTCGAACTCCTGTTGCCAGGACATGTCTTTTTCCCACGCCGGTTGCTCGCTTTTGGTCAAAAGGAAATTCTCCAGCGCCAAATAGTCCATCTCCGTGCGCATAAAACAGCGGTAAGCGTCCTTCGGCGTGCAAACGATGGGTTCACCGCGAACATTGAAGGAGGTGTTCACCAGCACGCCGCATCCAGTACGTTCCTCGAAGGCCTTCAATAATGCATAGAATCTTGGATTCGTTTCCTCGTGAATGGTCTGAATGCGCGCGGAATAATCCACATGGGTGATGGCCGGCAGCTCCGAGCGGGGTACATTTAGTTTCTCGATACCAAAGAATTTCTTTTGCTCTTCACTCAGCGGCGTGCACAGCGCCTCGTTTACCGGCGCCACAATGAGCATGTAGGGGCTCGGACGGTCCAGGTCAAAGTAGTCCGAGACTCGTTCCGCGAGCACCGCCGGCGCAAATGGGCGAAAGGATTCCCGGAATTTGATTTTCAGATTCATCACCGACTGCATCTTGGGGCTGCGCGGGTCACCAATAATGGAGCGCCCCCCGAGCGCACGCGGCCCGAACTCCATGCGGCCCTGGAACCAGCCCGCGACATTTTCATCTGCCAACACGTCCGCCAACCGGGCAAACATTTCTTCGTCGCCTAATTCTTCGTACTGCGCGCCGACCGCGTCCAGATAGGTCCGTATCTCCTCCGCGCTGGCGCGGGGCCCCAAATAGGCCCCATGCATGTGATCCCCGCCATTCACCATGCGCGGCTTTTCCTCGTATTCATACCAGAGTGAAAGTGCGGCACCCACTGCTCCGCCAGCGTCCCCGGCGGCGGGCTGGATCCAGATGTCTTTGAATGGGCCTTCGCGCAGCAGACGGCCGTTCGCCACGCAATTCAGCGCTACGCCTCCCGCCAGGCAGAGATTCTTGACGCCCAATTCATCGTGTACCGCACGACCCAAACGCAACACCACCTCCTCGGTGACTGCCTGCACCGACCGGGCAATGTCCATCTCCCGCTGACCGATCGGTGTCTCCGGCGTCCGCGGTGGACTGCCGAATAGTCGATCGAAGCGGCGATTGGTCATGGTCAGGCCAGTGGCATAATTGAAATAATCCATATTTAAATGAAAGCTGCCATCACCCTTCAGATCGATCAGGTCGTTCAAAATAAGATCGACATAACGGGGCTCGCCGTAGGGCGCCAGGCCCATGAGCTTGTATTCGCCGGAATTCACCTTGAAACCGGTGTAATAGGTAAATGCTGAATAGAGCATGCCCAGGGAATGGGGAAAATCGATCTCCCACTGCGGCGTGAGCGTGTTGCCCTCACCCAACCAGACCGAGGTAGTCGCCCACTCACCGACACCGTCCATGCACAGCACGCCGGCACGCTCGAATGGGCTCGGGAAAAACGCAGAGGCGGCATGGGCCTGGTGATGCTCGGTAAAATACAACGGCGGAATTTCCTTGGGTTTGATGCCGCCGATCGCTGCGATTTCTTTTTTCAGCAAGTCCTTGAGGTAGAGCTTTTCCTTCAGCCATACCGGCATGGCGGCGACAAAGGACCGTATGCCTGATGGGGCGAAACCGAGGTAGGTCTCGAGCAGACGCTCGAACTTCAGCAGCGGCTTATCATAGAAAACCACCGCATCGAGATCGACGAGCGTGATGCCGGCCTCTTCCAGACAGTAGCGGATGGCATCACCCGGAAATCGAGCGTCGTGTTTCTTGCGTGAAAAACGCTCTTCCTGGGCCGCGGCGAGGATCTCTCCGGATCGCACCAACGCGGCCGCGCTGTCGTGATAGAATGCAGAAATCCCTAATATATTCAATCTATTGCAACTACTTCTTAAGTTTTTTGTTTAATACGGATAATGGATTGCGGCGTAGTCTTTCGGCGGTAAAACCGCCGCCCGTCGAGGCCCAACTCAAGGCGCCGAATCCTCGTCGATACCCGGACGCGGCAAGCGCCGCCCGAACAGCTTCACCGCCAGAATCCCTTCCGCGATGGTACGCTGCCAGGCGTAGGCGAGGCCGGCGTAACCATCGAGAATCACGCCTTTGCCGAGCAAGACATACCAGAACATGAAAAAAGGCGCCAGAACGCCCGTCTTGCGCAGCTTATCCGCGGAATTGAGATCCCGGTAGTCACTTGCGTGCAGCTTCGCGGCCTCCAGTTCCATATAGCGATCCTGTGCTTGTAACCAGCTCGCCAGCGGTTTACGGTCATCGTGCAATATATGGCCCTGTAACCGCCCCACCGGGCCCTGCAGCTCGATGCGCTGGGTATGACCGTCCTGGACGTAGTTCGCTTGATTACGATCAAACAACACCGTCACCGGCGGATACACCGTGCCCTTCAGCGGTGTTCCATTGATACAGTAACGAAAGGCTGCAGAAAACCCCCGCTCCGGCCCGTCAAGTCTGAGCGACCCGATTTCGCGCATCAGTTCTTCGCTAAGCAAATAATCCGCATCCAGGGCCAGCACCCAATGCGTCGCAATTTCCGTATCGAACACGGCAAATTGCCATTGCTCAGCGTGTGTCGTGAACTCACGTGAGAAAAGCCGTACCTGCGGATAGCGACGGGCGATATCGCAGGTGCCGTCCGCGCTCCCGCTGTCCACAACGACGATGTCATCGGCCCAGGTAAGCGGCTCGAGGGTCCGCTCGAGGTTGGCCTCCTCATTCAGCGTGAGAATGACCGGTGTGATGTCGCGAAGCATGGGACCCGCTCAGGCTACTCTGGACGATTTATCGACCGCGATGGCCTCATAACAGGCCTGCATCTCCCGCGCGACTTCGTCCCAGGTGAAGCGTTCTGCCACGACCCTCGGTGCCGCATTGGCCATCCGTACGCGCGCTTCCGTGTTACATAGCATTTCGGCTAACGCCGCGCCTAATGTTTCTGGTTGGCCGTCGGTCACCAGACCAACACCCGTCTCCGCGACCATATCGGACAATCCCACCTCGGGCGTCACGATCACAGGACAACCCACCCCCATGGCCTCGAGAATCACGTTCCCGAAATTCTCGGAGTACGATGGCAGCACCAAAGCACGTGCACCGGCCAGCAATGGCCATTTTTTCTCATCGCTTACCGGACCGAGAAAATCGATACGGTCGGCGACACCGTTCTTGCGGGCGAGCACCTTCAGCTGCGGTGTCAGACCCTCCTCATCGTTACCAGCCAGCAGCAATCGCGCGCCCTGCGCGTGCGTCAGGGCCGGAATCAAGCGATCCAAGCCCTTTTTCCAGCTGATTCGCCCCAGGAACAAAAAATAGGGCTGACTTGGCGTTGTTGCTACCGCGGGCGCGCCCTTTAAGCAACTGACCGAAGAAAGATCAGTGTCAATACCATTGGGAATCACCGTCGTACTGTTAAACCTGAAGCCCAACGCATCTGCTTCCCGCTGTTCACGTGGTGTCGTGAAATGCACCATCGCCGCTTGGTCTAACGTGCGGCGCTCGATCAGCCGCAACCAGGCCGTCTTGGCCCAACGGCTCTGGCGTTTGATCAAATCCTTCTCGAGCATGCCCCGTGGCGACACCATATACGGCACACCGGCCCGTTGTGCTATTCGTGCGGCGGTAGACGTTGGCCAAAGAAATATGGAATGAGTGTGGAGCACATCGACGCTTGGCATATGGTGCTTGAATGCTGACACCATCGATGGCGCCCAGTAGAGTCGGCGCAGGCAGGGACTCTTGAAATACCGCACCGCGACACCGTCCAGATCGACGACCTCTCCTATCGGTACGTCGCTATTGTTGCGCCCGTCCATATTTGTCGTAAAGACGTGTACCTCGTGTCCAAGGCCGGCTAACGCGACGCAGAGTCCGTGGACGGATCGAATTGGTCCACCATAACGCGTCGCCGGTAAGTAGCTGGGCACCACATGTAGGATTTTCATTCGGCGACTTACTACGGTTACTTCAACAGGCCCATGTCAACAATGTGCTTCGCAAGTACCTCCGCCGTGAGTTGAAACCCACTGCTGTTACTGTGCGGATCACGCGGCAAAAGATGAAATGGTCCCTGGTTTTGTCTGGCTCTGAAGTAGTCGATCATGGGTACAAACTGGATATCGTGTGCGTGTCCGATCGCCGCCAGGCGTCGCTCAATCGCGTAGACATCATAGGCCTTCCCGCGCTTGCCCAAACGGGCCACCACATCCTGGATATATGGGTCCCAGACGGCAGCCAGATCCGGGTGAAGATAAAAGAGAAACTGTGATTCATGAATTCGGCTGGCCTCTCTCATTTCGCGCACTAACGCGGAAAACAACTTCCAATCGATTTTCTTTGTCGCATCGGGTCGGTAATAGATTTCCTCCGACAATCCTATGAGGTTGCGTTCATTCCATCCGCCCAGTTGCGCCCTAATCGTGAGCAAATACGGCTGCACCACACGGTAAAGCGCGGAATACTGCAGCCATTCTATCGGCCCCTTCCTGCCAACTGTGATCACGGCCTCGGCCCCCGGGCGAGTCAGCGTCAGTTGCTCATCGGGCGAGAGCCGGAATACCGGCTTCCTCATCCCATACGCATGGTCAACTGCGTTGCCGCCAAAGTCGTTAGTACATACCACGTGGACAACCACATCTGGTCGGTATTGAGGCAACAAGCGTTGTAGCAGCAGCAAAGCCTGATCTGTGGCATACCCTTCGACACCTGCATTTATCACCTGCGCATCGATACCACGCTGCACTAGCTGCTGCTGCAACTGTCTGTGAATCGATGTGGCCTCCGGCACTGCTCGGCCCACCGCCGTAGAATCGCCAAATATCATGATTCGTTTACGGTTGACGTCTCGCTCGGGAGTTACCGAGAAAGGTCGCAAGCCATCCTTATTGGTCCTGAACGTGACTGGCGATGAACCATCAAACCGATTCGTGACGATTCGATGCGGCTTGTTCGCCCAACCTACCTCCTGATCAGCCACCCAGTCCTTAGCTCGATCATATCGCTCCCATTTGAATTGCGGAACGAACAACCGAACTGTCAACTCACCAAGCGACAAAGCGATGAGTACACCGACCGCTATCGCCGACAGTCCCAGCACAAAACGCCGCCCACGGGTGGCGTCATCTTTGCTCATGGGCCGCTTTGCTGCACCAGCGATCATACCATCGCGGCGCTTTGTCTTTCGTTGTCTCTCGGCGCCGATGACTCTGGCCGCAGCAAGTGCTGATAAATCAACGGCAGGCCGTACCGTGCGACCAACGCCATGACTATAGAACCCATCAACATGCCACCGAGAATTTTGTTAAAACCAATCTCGGTCTGCGCTACTACCAGTAGCACGGGTATCGAGAACCCGTAGCCAAATATCGGTGACGAACTCCGTAGGAAATATCGGTAGATTCCGCCCGTGATAATTCCGAGAGCGAATATTGGTACAAACATCCAGACCGGCCCGAAGTCGACATAGGCTTCTGTCATGAACCCGAATCCAATCGATGTCTGCATTGCGCTGTGGAACTCAATTCCAGTATAACGCGACGTTCTATCAGTATCGCTCTCAAGTGGCGGCTTATTGGGGAATAACAAACGCGGCGTAACGATGTGTTTAATTGCGCCCCCGACCAATCTGCCTTCTTCGTGGGGCACGACATTTGGCACCCACTTGAGGGTGCGCGCAAAAAAATCCACATACGCGACTCTTTTCACCAAGAGATCTACACCTTTCTGAAAGTCATAGGAGTCAAGAGAGGTTACAGAATCTGCCAGATAACTCACTCGCTCACCCCACGGTACCACCACGCTTTGTGCACCTGAGTAGCCGGATACATAATCACGATAGTCGATCTTGATGACACTCCAGACCACGCCCATCACTAACGTTACTATAACAATAGCGCTTGCGAGCAAAACCCTCGGAAGATCCACGCGCTGGACTACTCCTACGACTACCATGAATAAGATAAAAAATGGTTGCTTGAAATCCGCAAAAAAACCTCCAATCGTACTCACCAATTCGAGCGCGAGCGCTGCAGCCAGGTAGATATACCCCGTCCTTCGGGCGACAACTGCATAGCTGAGCACGAAAAACGCCACCCACTCGAAACTACTAAGCGCTAATGCGATTTGTCGAATCTGACCACTAAATCCCGAGGCCTGCTCGGCGACCATCGAAAGCGCAAACGTAGCCAGAAAAAACTTCCACAAGGCGCCTAAGGAAAACTCCTGTATTTCGCGCATCACTTGCTGATATTTTGGCGGATGCATCCCGATTGTCGTGACTCGCATACCCGTCGCAAAAGCAATTAGCCCACCCGCTGACAGCCAGATCGCTTGTGATAGTTCGGGGCCGCCGAAAAGTGCATATAAATCGACACCTTGCACGTCGGCATTAAACGCTTTAGTAAAAACCTTGATCCACTGCATGAGCACGACAAACAGCAATACTGGCACCTCGCCGCGTCGCCACAACAATATTGCTAGAAGGACCGGTAGCCAAATCCCCGTGACGGTCAAATCGTGATTCGGCGCCGTAGCGGCCGGAATCGAAAACAGGATGCCGATCAGCACCAACCAACGGATATTAGGATTTAGTTCCGCCCCGGTCATGACGACTTGTGCTCGTTGCTGGCGAACGTACTGTCCCCACCGAGACCAGCCGCGGACCCAACGGCTTGAAGTGCCCGCATGGTTCCTTCAACCGCCGCAGAGATCGAATAATTGGCAATTTTACATCTAATAGCAGATTGCAACTTCTCGCTATCCAAATCCGGAAGCAACGATTCGACCGCGTTCACGAGTTGTTCCACATCACCACATCCATACACCGATCCCGTCTTACCCTCGTCAACCAGATCGGGCGCGCACCCCACCTCACTGGAAACCACGACAGGAAGACCCGCGGCCATAGCCTCATTGGCAACGAGACCCCAGGTTTCATCGCCATTGGAGGGCAGAACTAAAATATCGCCCAGCGCATAGAAGCGCGGCAAATCGGCCTGGTTCTGGAAACCGGCAAAAGCGACAGGAATACGCGCACGGCTGGATTCGGCCTGCAGGCTGGCACGCAATGGCCCGTCGCCCACGAACAATGCCTGTACATCTACGCCGTGCGCCTTCATAACTCTAATGGCTTGAATAAGGTCACTTGGCCGCTTTTTCGCGATCAACTTGCCAACAAACAGCAACGTAACCGCGTCTTGCTTGAGATCAAGTGCGTCCAACATCTTGCGGCGCGCTGACAACGTGATCCGTGATTCACTTGAAAACCATGCGTTATCGACGCAGTGTGGCACCGTGAACATTTTCTCAGGCTCTACGCCATAATGCAGCAAGTACTCGCCAAAACGCTTCCCAACCACCAGAAAGCCATCAACTTTTCTCAGCATGGGGACCAGTGCGATCCTTTTTAAAAGCTCGCGCGGCCAGCTGCGATGCATTCTTAGCTGTGAATCTCCTCGGACTAATACAGGTATCTTGTATCGCAATCCCGCCCATATCGCCTGCAAATAAGATTTCAGATACCAGCCGCTCACGATCACGGCCTCAAACTGTCCGGTGCGAAGTAGTTCGGCAATATCAGGGGTATCGCACCCAAA
>CAMYOD010000014.1 GCA_947259975.1 uncultured Gammaproteobacteria bacterium | reverse complement strand
CAATCGCCGCATCCTCGCTGTTCGACAAGGAGGGGAATAATCGGTCCCAATGCGTCGCGTTCTTCACCATAGATAACAACGTTTCATCTCGACCGGCTTGAGGCCGTTGTTAAAAAACATAGCCGCCGAAAAAATCTAATCAAGCTCAACTCGACAGTTGAACGAGGTCGTGACAATACTTTGCTGACACGCCTTATTTAAGTTTAGCCAGCTATCTCATATAATCACTATTTACCTACGCCGCACAGCCGCAGCCGAGAGACGTGAGGCATCCGGTCTGTTGTTGGCCGTGCATTGCATCGCGAGGTATCGCAACATTCTCGATGCTGGTGGCACGTGCAACAAGGTAAGATCCTTCCGTGCTGCGCGCCTCAGGATGACATCTTAGACATGCGGGTCAGCGAATCCATGCGCGAACATTAGAAAATATTGATCTCTGACCCGGTTTTTCAGCAGCTCTCCGACACCTACTTTGGGGCGAACTCATTTATAGATGCAGATGATGTCCCGCTGCCTTTTCAGGTGTGTTTCTCCATTCACGCACGGTTCTTCCGACGCGGACCATTGCCGCCCGTGGGTAATCTCCTCAAACAAGTATTCGTTGAATTTGCTCAAAATCATGGCTCGCACCATTTCTTTCCCTTCGCTGAGTGGCACCTGCCGCAGCGTGAAGTCCCGATAGTTGGACCCTTTGCCGGGACGGTACACTTGTTCGAAGATGTAGAGCGTGTTGGGCAGCGCAATGAATTCTATTTCCGCCACCCGAACGCCGATCCACCTTACGTTCGTTTCAAGCAGCGTACGCTTCTCGAACCGCTCTTGTGCTGTGGTTTTCAACCGGTGTGTGCCGGGCGTAACCGGGGTAAACACGTATTGATTCTTCGAGAGGCTCCCGATGTCCACCCCGTCCACAAAAGCCTCGACACGGACCCCAAGCTCCTTTGGGCCGGGCTTTAAAACGTAAAGCAGTGATTGACCTTGTGGGATTTCAAACGCCTTCGCGCGCGCGTCGATCGCCGGCGGTGCGGTCGGCCCCGATCTGCCGTCGGACCATGGCGGCACCTCGGCCTGAATGTAGTTCGCAGTGGTGCACGCGGTCAGCAGGGTGGGCAGGAAGAGCAAACTAAGGTTTCTAAATGGACGCGTCATTGTGTGTGCCTTCAACCGTGGAGACAACGCGCCGCCGACAGGTACCCGCAATTTATTGCGTTGTCAGCTGCTCAGATTGTCGCCATATTTTTCCATCCACTGGTCAAGCCGGTGCATGCTATCGGCGGTGAGTTCCTGTTCGATATGTTTGATTAAGTCATCTTCGAATACATATCTTGCCTCGCCCTCTACCACCAGATCCAGCGCTCCGGCGAGGGTGTAAGTACAACGCCATCGGCGGGATAGGCGATTTCCTTTTGCTGTAGGCGGCGTCAGCGCCATCAGTGTACGGGTATCGAATCGCCGATCGGTATTGGCAACGTCTGCCTGAAGAAACTCAATAATGGCTTTTCGGCCCCCACATTTCGGATCCGGTCCCCCCACATTCAAGTAGGTAGCATCCTGTGCCAGGTATGGCTCCAGTCTCGACCAGTCGTCATCGGTCACTGCAGCCTCGAACGCTGCGGCAAAACTTTCAAATATGTCGACGATCCCCATGTGCGTACCCAATGGCTTGCTTCACCTTGACCGCGCGTTTTGTGCGGTCGGTTGCAGTTTATCGTTCGATGCAGCTCGCATGAGTTGATAACCCAACCACGCCGTTGCGACTCCAAACAGTATTGATCCGGTCTGGACGACAAACATGGGTAACAATCCACTCAGGCCCGCGCCGAACACCACAACGCCCACAATCATCAGCGTCGGCGCACCAAGCCCCAGTTGCTTGGATCGCAAAAGGTCGACAGAAAACAGGCTATAGCCGATGACAAACAACACCCCCGTAGCGGGAAACAGCCATGCCACCGCACCGATGGTCACCCCCGCACCGTAGGTGTCCACGAATTGTGGTGCCTCCCTTGCGACGACGGGGTTTATAAACGTCTCGTAGTAGTTGAGGCCAAAAATTAAGAATAAGACTGCAGATAGCAATGAGATAACCGATAAGGCCGTTGACCCGAATGTTGCGAAGCGTATATCCCATCAGCGCGATCAACCCCAATATTCCACACAGTAATGAGAAAACGAAAAGCACATGCGTCCACAGCCAGTATTGACCGGCGATCACCTCGGGTGTCTCGTGCTGCGGATGAGAAAGATACGCAACGGCAACCAGAACCCCGCCAACAATATTCGCGTAACCGCCCCATATTGCTGAGTTCCGAACCAGGTCATCACCTCTCATGGACTACTCCTTATTTGTCGCTTGCTTGTAACGCCGCAACCAACGGGCGGCGTTTGTTTTTGCGCCGTGCGTGCTAAATCGCTTGGTTATGCCCATCATTAACTGACAGTCAGCATCTTGTCTTGATCGCACAACAGGAACAGCGTGAAACACGCTGCCAACATAGGCCAAGCCGCAAAAAATAATAAGTGCCCCCGTCAAAGGGTGCTAGATACTGCTTGAATGAAGACAAGGTAGACACCGCATGAAATATTAACACCGCACCATATGTGTATTTCTTTTTATAACCGGCCAAAAATAGTAGCAATATAATAATCTCAATGGTGCCAATTACATACATCACAACACTCTCTAGGTCGGCAATGTAGTAGAAACTCTCGTAGACTCTTGCCGCATGCCCAGGATTTACAAACTTGTCGATAGTCCACATGAGTATGGCCACAAAGACAGTCACGCGAAGTAATAGCAGTGATAATTGAAGCTTCTTATCTCGACCCATTATTGTGATCTCTTTTTTGCCTATTCGCACACAGAAAGCAGCCATCGACGTTGCAGGTCGGCTGTATTCGTGTGGTTATGCATTTCTTGCATACTTGGTTAATAATTTATCCAATTGATTCGCAAAAGATTTCCGATCACTTTGGCTTAACGCCGGCGGACCACCTGTATTAATTCCACTAGCTCGCAGAGTATCCATAAAATCTCTCATATTCAGACGAGCCCTGATATTGTCCGCTGAATACATTTCGCCACGCGGGTTGAGAGCAAAAGCCCCCTGTTCAATCGCTTCCGTCGCCAAAGGAATATCGCCTGTAATGACAAGATCTCCGGCGCTAAGCCGTTTGACTATCTCGTTGTCGGCGACATCAAAACCAGATGCGACTTGAAGCATTTTAATGAAGCGGGACGGAGGTATGCGCACCGGCTGATTTGCAACCATCATCAGCTGCACCCCGGTACGCTTCGCCGCTTTGAACAAAATATCCTTGATCACCGCAGGGCATGAATCTGCATCTACCCATATTTGCATTTCATACTATCTCTGTTGAATGCATAACGTCATAGTTGAGGGGTGGCGCGTCTTTTTGCGTCGCCAATTTGAAACGGCTTGGTAGATGCCAACATGTTATCCAACAATGCGTAATGCGAGATACGGGACAATGTTAAATAGAAATATACATATCTTGAAGAACGCCATGCCAGCGTAATGAATTGCGTCGAATCTCTCTGCGGATAACGTCAACCATTTCCCATGAACTCGAAAAACAAAATCGTGCGCCAGAGTCAGCCATAACAGCCAAAACAGCAACAACCCTATGTTAATTACTGCGCACCATGCTAGAACACTACGAACTATTTCAACTGTCATTTTTAATACTCCTTTTAGCAGATAACGTTTCGCATCACCGGCCGTGAAAATCAGAGCGGGCAACGGGCAGCGCTTTTTTGCGGGGCGACATGATGAGATTGTTAGCCCGGTGGGGTTACTCTTGCCAAACGGGGTTCGAGATCGGCCCCCTAGCCGCCGAGCGTTCGGCTCAGTTCGCTCGCGCGCCGGACAACGATTGCGCTGAATTTTTTCGCGACCTTGGGGGTGAATCGCTCGCGTAGTCCGGAGATGGCGAGCGCCCCTAGGCAGGCACCGTCGCCACCGAACACCGGCGCCGCCACCGCGGCGGCGTAAGGGTCGCGCTCGCCCGCAGAGAAGTAGCTGCCGCGCCGGCGGATACGTTTGGCCTCGTCCAAGTTTTTAGCAGTGCCGTTGTAGGCCATCAACACCTTACCCGCCGCACCCCGGTCCAACGGTAATCGCAGACCCTCGTCGATCGCGTGGCGTACCTGCTGGCGCGAATTCTCCCGATACAAGCACACGCGATCGGTTTTGTCGCGGATATAAAAGGACGCGGTTTCATCGGTTTCGTCAACGATCGCGCGCAGCACCGGACGCACGTAGACCTCGATGTCGAATCCGCGCTGGTATTGATTGCCGAGTTGCCACAGCTTGGGTCCCAGGCGGTACAACCCGTCGCCGCCGCGGCGCACATAGCCGAACGTCTCCAAGGAACCGCACAGGCGCAGAATCGTGCTCTTGTAGAGTCCGGTCGCATCCGCAATGCCCTTCAAGGTCAACGCATCCGGTCCCGCGGCGAACACATCGAGAATGCTGAGTGCGCGATCGACGGCCTCGACACGATTTTTTACGGTCACAAACCCAGTCCTTTCAGCCGCTGGGGAGAATCACTTCCCATTACTTGACATCATTGCTGACGTTCTATTCAATAGAATACTATTCTATATAATAGAATCATGCCCATGCAATCCCTGCGCAGGAAATTGGAGTATCGAGAGGATGGATAGGCCCCTTGCCGGGTACCGCGTGCTCGATCTGACCAATGTCCTGGCGGGCCCCTTCTGCTGTCACCAGCTGGCGCATATGGGTGCCGAGGTGATCAAGGTCGAAGTCCCAGGCTGCGGTGACCTTGCCCGGCAGCTCGGGGCCGATGCCCAGTTAAACCGTAACTCCATGGGCGTGTCTTTCTTGGCGCAAAACGCCGGCAAGAAATCGATCACGCTGAATCTCAAAAAACCCCGCGGCAAGGACCTGCTGCGGCAGCTGGTACGCCGCGCCGACGTGCTGGTCGAAAACTTCCGGCCCGGCGTGATGGATCGGCTGGAGGTGGGCTTCGAAAACTTAAGGCAACACAATCCGGGGCTGATCTACTGCGCCGTGTCGGGCTTCGGCCAGGACGGCCCGCTGCGCGGCCTGCCGGCCTACGACCAGATCGTGCAAGGCATGTCCGGCGTGATGAGTATCACCGGTGACCCCGACAGTGCGCCGCTGCGCGTCGGCTACCCGGTGACCGACACCATCGGCGGCATCACCGCGGCATTCGCCGTCGCCGCGGCGTTGGCGGGCCGGCGCGGTCAGTCTCCGGCGGGCTGTTTCATCGACGTATCGATGCTGGAAGCGGTGCTTGCCACCATGGGCTGGGCGGTCTCCAATTATCTCATCGCCGGGCGCGAACCCGGTCCGATGGGTAATCAGAACGTCACCGCGAGTCCGTCCGCGACCTTTGCAACCGGGCACGGCCTGCTCAATATTGCCGCCAACAAACAGCAGCAGTTCGAGTCCGTGTGTGACATCGTCGGGCGGCCCGAGTTGAAGACCGATGCGCGTTTCGCCGAACGCCAGGCACGGTTGGACCACCGTGCGGAACTCACTGAGGAATTGGAAGCGGCGTTGTCACACCGCTCGGCTCACGAATGGCAGGCCCGCCTGAACGCGGCCGGCGTCCCCGCCGGTTGCGTGCTGTCCGTTGCGCAGGCGCTCGGGCAACCGCAAATACGCGACCGCGGGATGATCGGCGAGTTTCGCGATGTGCCCGGCGTCGGACGCGACATTCGCTTGGTGCGCACCGGCATAAAGTTGAACCAGCGCGCGCTTGCGGTCGGCAGCCCGCCACCGACACTAGGTCAGCATACGGTGGAAATACTCAAAGAACTGGGCATCGAGGACCGGGAGATCGATGCCCTGCGGCACGAGGAGGTGATATGAACGATCGGGACCGGCTCGAGAACGAGGTCGCGGACTGGTGGTCCACCGACATTATCTATATGCGCCCCGGGGTGATCCGTTACCGGGGCTATCCCATCGAGGAGTTGATCGGCAATGTCACGTTCGCACAGATGATCTGGCTGCTGACGCGCGGGGAATTGCCGGACAGGGGTCAGGGCGAATTACTCGACATCGCGCTGATGTCCGCCGTCGACCATGGGCCGCAGGCGCCGAGCATCGCGGTGGCGCGCATGGCCGCGACCTGCGGTGTGGGGCTGAACAACGCCATCGCCTCAGCGGTGAACGTGCTCGGCGATGTCCACGGCGGTGCCGGCGAGCAGGCCGTGGACTTCTATATGTCGGTTGCGGAGCGCATCGACGACGATACCTCACTGGAAGACGCGGTCACTCAGAGCTACGATGCATTCGTGGCGGGCGGCGGAAAATTCGTGCCCGGATTTGGTCACCGTTTCCACGACCCGGTCGACCCGCGCGCGCCGCGGCTCCTGGAAATGGTCGATCAGTACGCCGCGCAAGGCACGGTCTCGGGCCGCTATGCCGAGCTGGGTTTCCCGGCCCCGCTCGCGCGCGGTTTGTTCTGTCTGTCGCGATCGGTCGGAATACTGGCTCATGCCTGGGAGCAAACCCAACAGGGCGGCCGCAACAAGGGTCCGATCCCCCGCCACATGATCTGGCGTTACACCGGGCCGAACCCAAGAGCGGTCGAGACGAAGCCCTGAATCATGACCGTTCGGCAGCGACACAATACAATGCCCTCGACAGCCGGACGCAACCACTCCACACTACGCCTGTCGAAAAGGTATTGGCCACTAACCCGCACATATAAGGTGGTAATTTTCACGCGTCGTCCCGTTGCCAACACGGGTGGCGTGCACCAATAAGCGGTCGCCCGTTGGCGATCGGCAACAAAGCATCTACACCAAAGCACTAAGGAGGATAGCTAAATGTCGTTTACATCTATCACTAAACGCGCGGCGCTCGCGGTGCCGCTGGCACTGGCGATCACTGCGGCCGGCAGCGGCGCGGCCACCGCGGCCGACCTCGACTCGGTCCACTTCCTGATCCCGGGCGGCGCCGGTGGCGGTTGGGACGGGACCGCCCGCGGCACCGGTGAAGCCCTCACCAAGGCGGGCATCGTCGGCAAGGCCACCTACGAGAACATGTCCGGCGGCGGCGGCGGCAAGGCGATCGGCTATCTGATCGAAAATGCGTCATCCAACCACGGCACCATGATGGTCAACTCCACCCCCATTGTGATCCGCTCGCTGACCAAGCGCTTTCCGCAAAACTTTCGCGATCTGACCATGGTCGCCGGCACCATCGGTGACTACGCGGCGTTCGTGGTCGGCAAGGACAGCCCGCTCACATCCTTCAAGGACCTGGTGGCCGTCTACAAGAAAGACCCGCGCAGCGTCGCCATCGGCGGCGGCTCGGTGCCGGGCGGCATGGATCACCTGGTGGCGGCTTTGGCCATGGAAGCGGCCGGCGCCGATCCGGTGAAGGTGAAGTACATCCCCTATGACGCCGGCGGCAAGGCGATGGCAGCGCTGTTGTCCGGCGAGATCCAGGCGCTGTCGACCGGCTTCTCCGAGGCGGTGGGCATGGCCAAGGCCGGCGAGGCGCGGATCATCGGCGTGACCGCCCCCAAGCGGGTGCCGGCGTTCGCCGATGCGCCGACGCTGAAGGAGCAGGGCTACGACGCCGAGTTCGTCAACTGGCGCGGCTTCTTTGCCGCCCCCGGCCTGCCGGACGCCCAGCGCAAGGCCTACATCGCGGCGTTGGAAAAGATGTACACCACCCAGGAGTGGGAAGCGGTCCGCGCGCGCAACGGCTGGGTCAACATCTTCAATCCCGGCGAAGAGTTCACCAAATTCCTGACCAAGCAGGAAGAGGTGATCGCCACGCTGATGAAGAAGCTCGGCTTTCTGTGATCGTCTGACAACGGGACGCGGCACACACCGCGCCCCGTCCCGTTCCACTCACCCAATCACGGAGCGTTAACATGGCGCTGGATCGGTGGATCGCCTTAATCTTTCTGGTCATCTGCCTGATCTACGGCTACGCGGCCTTCCACTACCCGCTGTTGCCGTTCGAGCGCGGCATGGCGTTTCTGCCCAACACCCAGCCGATGGCGCTCAGCGTGCTCGGCGTGGTAGTGGCGCTGGTCATCCTGTTCTCGCGCAAGGCGCCCACCGATGACGAGGACCTGGGCGGCATCGATATCGACGAGGTGCGCCAGTTCAAGATCGGCCAGACCCTGGGGCTGGTGGCGGCGATGGTGCTGTATGCGCTGCTGCTGCGTCCGATCGGTTTTCTCGCTGCGACCTCGCTGTTTATCGCCGGCTGCAGCATCGTGCTCGGCGAGCGCAAGTTTCACGTGCTGATCCCGATTGCGCTGGTGACTGCGCTGGTCATCTGGTACCTGGTCCAGGAGACGCTGGGCATTTATATGCGTCCCTGGCCGTGGTTCATTGACAACTGACGGCCGATGAGGGACGCGCGATGTTAGACGGCGTCATTGCCGGCCTCACCACCGCGCTGACGGTGCAGAACCTCATCATGGTGGTGGCGGGGTGCTTGATCGGCACCTTCATCGGTATGCTGCCCGGTCTCGGTCCGATGTCCATCATCGCCATCATGATCCCGGTGGCTATCAGCATCGGCGACCCCGCCGCGGCGCTGATCATGCTGGCCGGCGTCTACTATGGCGCCATCTTCGGCGGCTCCACCTCGTCCATCCTCATCAATGCCCCGGGCGTCGCCGGTACGGTGGCGACCTCGTTCGACGGCTACCCAATGGCGCGTAAGGGCCTGGCCGGCAAGGCACTGGCCGTCGCCGCGATCTCCTCGTTCGCCGGCGGTACCGTCGGCGCCATCCTGCTTTTCGGGTTCGCCCCGGCGCTGGCGACCGTCGCGCTGCTGTTCCACTCCGCCGAGTACTTCGCGCTGATGGTGGTGGGCCTGTCGGCCATCGCCGCCTTCGCCGGCACCGGCAAGGTCGCCAAGGCCCTGTTGATGACCATCGTCGGCCTGATGATGGCGACGGTGGGCGAGTCGGCGCTGTTCAATGCGCCGCGCTTCACCATGGGGATCCAGGACCTGCAATCCGGATTCAGCTTCATCACCCTGGCGATGGCGATGTTCGCCCTGCCCGAGGCCTTTCACATGGTGCTCGACCCCAAGCGCAGCCGCCGCGGCCAGCCGAGCGGCGGCGAGATCAAGGATCTGATGATCACCCGCCAGGAGGCGAAGGCCATCGCACCGGTGGTCGGGCGCCAGTCCATCCAGGGCTTTTTGATCGGGGTGATGCCGGGCGCGGGGGCGACGATCGCATCGTTCCTGGGGTATGCGGTCGAGCGCAACATCGCCAAAGGCGAAGAGCAGGAAGAATTCGGCAAGGGATCCATCAAAGGCCTGGCGGCGCCGGAGACCGCCAACAACGCCGCGTGCACGGGTTCCTTCGTGCCGCTGCTGACCCTGGGCATTCCCGGCTCCGGCACCACGGCGATACTGCTGGGCGCGCTCATTGCCCTCAACGTCGCGCCGGGACCGCGGCTGATGATCGACCGTCCGGACATCTTCTGGGCGGTGATCGTCTCCATGTATCTGGGCAACGTGGTGCTGTTGATACTGAATCTGCCGCTGATCCCCTACATTGCCAAGGTGCTTGCGGTACCGCGCAACTATCTTATCCCGTTCATTTTGTTCTTCACCTTGATGGGTTCGTATATCGGCCAGAACAACGCCACCGAGTTGTTGATTCTGGTCGGCCTGGGCGTGTGCGCGACTATTATGCGCTTCGCCGACTACCCGCTCGCCCCGTTGCTCATCGGCTTCATACTCGGCGGCATGATGGAGGACAACTTCGCGCGCGCGGTGAACATCACCGACGGCGTGTCGTTCATGTGGGAGCGCCCCGGCACGCTGATCCTATTGATCGTCGGCGTGGCGCTGATCTTCCTGCCCGCCTGGCGCCGCCGCCGTGCCTTCGCCCGCCAGCGTGCGCAAGTGCGTAAGGAGGGCGTTGCGGACGGCGATTAGATTCACGCGGGTCGGACCCACGTAGTCGTTTGAATCCGTTCGTTTTAGCGTCGGAATCCGACCTGTTTTTGCGCTTAGAGGCCGCTTTTGAGGGATGAAATGGGGGTTTTAAGTCTAAAGTCTAACTGATCAATAGCAAGCGACCTCAGAGGTACGTCGTGCGCGTTAAAGTGCGCATATTGGGCGTGAAATGGCCGCTCTAAGTGATAAAACGTCGATGATTTCAGAACTAAACCTCGCCTATTCAATAACTAGTACTGGTCCGACCCTTATTAATCTAGGTGCGGGGTCTGCCCCCACTCGGGTTGTTGTAACTTAATTCTTGCCCCTGTGTTTACTCGTCATGTATTGCCGCGGTGCTTTCGAGCGCCCACGCACGGTCCTTATCCCGATGGCAGGTCATGCATGCGTAGTCGACGGTTAGATAGGCCTGTCTATCCATGTCCCTGCGTACGTACTTCTTGTCGCCGGTGAACATCTTCCATTTCGCGTCGGTAGCAATGCGAAAGATATGCCCGCGTATGTCCCCCTCTGCCACTTCGTCCCCGGAGAACTTGTGGACCACTGACATCGCTGATTTCACCACCCGGGGCATGTGGCAGGAGATGCAGTCCATCTGCGCCATGGTTGGGATCAACACTTTTTGTTTGGCGTGGCACACCAAACAAGTTTTCTTTACGCCTTTGAACCCGCGTTTTTTGTATTTGACGCTGCGGTGCGGGTCGTGGCACGCGGTGCATCGAAGGTAGCGATGTGGCGAGACCAACAAATCCTCATACTGATCCTGGTGTGTGATCAAACCGTCAGCGGCGTCGATGCGCGAGATGTCACCGCGCCGGTGGCAGTCGCCGCAGCGCTCCTCGACGGTGGGTCTGACGCCGGTGGGGTTTTTGACGTGTCCACTGCCCGGTCCGTGACACGCCTCGCAGGTTACGCCCGGCGCCGCCCAGGTTCCGTAGATACCGGGCAGTCCGTCCTGATGGAGGCCGTCTGCACCGGTCGCCACCCATCCGGTCGTGTGGCAGGCGCCGCAGGTATAGGGCACGCGAGGCGCCTGTTCGTCACGGTAGCCGCTCCAATTGGCCTCGGTTCCCAGGCGTGGATTCGCGAGGTTGTATTGGCGGTTCTTTTTACCGGTGAGAACATATCCTTGCTTATCCATAAATATGGCTTTCCAAGCAAAGCCACCAATGACATACGATATGTCATCCCAACTCATATCTGGCGGCGGTGATGGCACGCCAGATGACGTATCATTTGGATATGATGGCGGCCCGCCGTTTGTCCTTTGTAATTTGTATGGATGGCCGGTCTTGCGGTATGAGAGGTAGATTTTTGCGTGGCATGTTTTGCATTGGTCGTCCCCCACATATTCCTCCTGAGCGCGCTGGCCTTGTTCGGCGCCGTAGCCGGGCGCGACCAGACCCAGCGGAATAAGGGCCCATAGTATCGAGAGTGCCGGTATGAGCTTCTTTTGCAAATGTTTTGTTAGCAAGTGATCGGAAACCCGGAAAAATAAATTACCTACTATTAACGTAGCACATCAATCGATAAATATTATTGCTGCCCCCTATGTCCAGGCTATTCCTTTACCCCGGGGGTAAACCGTTGTTTGCACGTAATAGGGTTTCGAGGCGACTATAGCTTGTGTTATTGAATTGGGGTCCAACATCGACCAGCCACGCAAGGGAATAACCAGCTACGTCATCCCGAGGTGCACTGCAAGCCGGTCCGGAGTGCAGCGAAAAATCCGATCCGTCGTTGGTCGTACCGAATTTTTAATGCCATTCCGGCTCGCTACGGAATGACTCTACTTGTTCTCGGCCTCAATCCTTGAGCTGCCCCGCGACCTCTTCAAGGGCCCGGATCGCCGCGGCCTTCCCCTTGCGGGTCAGCTTGTCGCGATCGATGATTACCGTCAGGCCATCTTGTTCTTTGCGGATGACGCGCCCTTTCAGCGCCGTATCGTCATACAGTCCCACCACCCGGTGTGTCCTGACCGGCCTGGGAAACCCTTTGACGCTGATGGTGCCGGTCTCCTCGGTGAGCACCGCGTCTTTGACCAACGAATTGGTCTCGTGGGCCAACAGGATGCCCCCCAGATCGGCATGGGACTGGAGTCGTGCCGCTAAATTCACTTCGTTGCCGATAATCGTGTAGTCCAGACGGTCATCGCTGCCAAAGTTGCCGACGGTGCAATAGCCGGTATTGATCCCGATACGCAGTTGGAACACCTGCTCCTGACCGCGTTCGCGCCATTCCGTTTGCAGTTCGCTCATGCGGTGCTGCATCGCAATCGCCATCTTGACACAGGCGATGGCGTCCTGTTTTACACCTTTGGTCTCCGGATCACCGAAAAACAGCATCACCGCATCGCCGACGAACTTGTCGATCGTTGCCCCATACGCGAGGGCGATCGCCGACATCTCCGTCAAGTAGTGATTGAGCAGCGTCGTGAGCTCTTCGGATTCCAAGCGATCGGTGGTTTCCGTGAACCCCGCGATGTCCGAGAAAAAGATCGTCAGCTTCTTGCGCTGGGATTCCACCTCAACGTTTTTCTCGCCGCTGAAAATCGAGGTGTACAACTGCGGCGACAGATACTTGGACAGCTTGGCGGACAGCGATTCGAGCATCTGGTTTTTGTCCGTGACCAGCTTGTGCGTCTCCTCGGTGTGCCGCTTGGCCTCGAGCAGCGCCTGCTCGGCATGCTTGAGCTCGCTGATGTCCGCGATCACCGTCACCGCGCCGCCGCCGGCCGCCCGGCGCCGGTGGACCTCATAGACCCGCCCGTCCGGCGTGTGGTCCTCGAAGGTCTTGCCGGTGGGATTGCGCAGGCTCTCCACCCGCTCGGCGACGAGTGCCTCGACGTCCCCGCCGCCGTAGTAACCGTGCTCGGCGAAATAACGGAACACCTCCGGGTACGGACGGCCGGGCTGAAACAACTCTTTCGGTGCCTGGTAGATCTCGGCGAAGCGTTCGTTGCAGGCGACGATGTACAGATTATCGTCGGTGTACGCGAGCGCGCCCGGCATGTTGTCCAGCGCGATGTGGAGTTGGGCCTCCTTCTCCGCCACCGCCTGCTCGGCGCGCTTGAGCTTGGTAATGTCCGCGATCACGGTCACCGTACCGCCCGCCGCCGTCCGGCGCCTATGGACCTCATAGATGCACCCGTCGGGCGTGTGGTCTTCGAAGGTCTTGCCGGTGGGGTTGCGCAGGCTTTCCACGCGTTCGGCGACCAGCGCCTCGACGTCCTCCTCGCCGTAGTAGCCGTGCTCGGCCAGATAGCGAAATACGTCCGGGTACGGACGGCCGGGCTGAAACAACTCTTTCGGCGCCTGGTAGATCTCGGCGAAGCGTTCGTTGCACACGACGATGTTCAGGTTCTCGTCGGTGTACGCCAGCGCGCCCGGCATGTTGTCCAGGGCGACGTGCAGTTGCGCCTCCTTTTGTGCCAACTCCTCCTCGGCGTGTTTAAGTTCGGTGATGTCGCGCACCACCGTCACCGTCCCGCCGCCGGCCGCCCGGCGCCGGTAGATCTCATGGATACTGCCGTCGGGCATCCGGTTCACGAAGGTCTTGTCCACGGCGTGGCGCAGGCTGTCCACCCGTTCGGCGACCAGCGCCTCGACGTCCCCCTCGCCGTAGTAGCCATGCTCGGCCAGGTAGCGCAGAAAATCGGGATAGGGGCGTCCGGCCTCCAGCAGCTCTCGCGGCACCCGGTACATCTCGGTGAAATGTTCGTTGCGTACCACGATATTCAGCTTCTCATCGGTGTACACCAGGGCACCCGGTATGTGGTCGAGGGCGACGCGCAGTTGCGCCTCCTTTTCCGCCAGCGCCTCCTCGGCGCGCTTGCGCTTGGTGATGTCGTCATAGGAAAGCAGCACACCGCCATCACTGAGGGGGGTGTAGCGGATATTGAGAAATCGTCGGCTCGCCCGTTCGTACTCGATCTCCAGCGGCCGGCGCTGGCGGGCCCGGTCTAGGCGAAACGCGACCTGCGCCTCGACATCCCCCGGCCCATAGTCGCCGCGCTCGGCATTGAACCGGTACAGCTCGGCGATGCCGGTCCCGGGCTGGCATAACGCAGCAGGGTAGCCGCGCAGCGTGCGGAACGCCTTGTTGCTGGCGACGAGTTTCAGATCCCGGTCGAACACCGCAAACCCAAAGCTCAGCGCATCGAGGGCCGCGCGCATCAGCGGCGCGGTGTCATCCGCGGCATCCGGCTTCGCCGCGGAACCTTTGGCGTGTTGTTTCACCATGGCCAGCCTCCGTTCGTCTCAAACGACAGAACGGCTGGCGTCCGAAAGGGCGTCAGTCGCTATTGCGAGTTATTGCTTCGGCCCGCAAGCCGCAGAATAGCCAAAATGCCGGACCCTGGATAGGCCCTCTTCTTACTATATATGTCATCCTAAGCGTTGACCCTGTCATACTTATCCTCAAGTTGTCATTCTGAGCGTGAGCGCCTGTGCCCGCGCAGCGGGGGGCAGGATCTTTTCCTCTGTCATTCTGAGTGAAACGAAGAATCTTAACGTCGTTAATCATGGCGCTAAGTTGAATACGGTAAGATCCTTCTGCGCTTCGCGCCTCAGGATGACAACAGCTAAAAGGGGTCGGTCCCGTTTTTGCCGGAGCAAAAATTCAACTGCAAGTGAATCGAGAGCGCTATTATGAGTAAGATCAAGCTGACGTATTTTGATATCGACGGCGGACGCGCCGAGCCAATACGGATCGCCATGTCGATCGGCGACATAGACTACGAAGATGACCGGATTTCTTTCGCGGAGTTCGCCCGGATGCGGGCAAACACACCGTTAGATGCCGTTCCAACCTTGGAAATCGATGGCGTCGTATATACCCAGTCCAATGCGATGAGCCGCTATTTCGGCAAACAAGCTGGACTGTACCCCGAAGACCCATGGCAGGCTTTCAGATGTGACGAAGTGATGGGCGCTATTGAAGATGTATTGCATTTCACCGTCCGCACTTTTGGCCTGCAGGGTGAAGAGCTCAAGGCTGCACGACAAAAGCTGACTGATGGATCCTTCACCAAGTGTCTTAAACTTCTCGACGCCCGACTGGAGACCGCAGGCGGCAAGTACTTCGCAGATGACCGTCTTACGGTAGGCGATCTCAAGGTGTTTGTCTGGGTTCGGAGCCTGAAGTCAGGTGTGCTGGACCACGTTCCTGCTGATCTGGCGGACCGGGTTGCGCCGCGGTTGGTGGAGCATATGGAACGCATTGCTGCAGAACCGGGGGTCGCCGCATACTATGGGAGATTGAACGCGAATACGGCTCAGTGATTAATTTCGGGTAATTACGGCGACAATATATTTATCTCTGCTGCTGACCGGGAAGATAGAGAAGAATTAAGTATACGGTCGCCCATGACAGATGCTTCCGATGCCACCCACGACACGCTGTTGATTGTAAAATTGCTGGCCGTAGGTGGTAAATTGATTACGCAGCGACGTCGATAAACTCAACAGTAAAGGACGGATCAGCAACAGGCAGTCCATCTTATTTGAGGCCCTCAATGTGAACTTCGATGTCCCTTTTTTGATGTCTGCAAAATCGCATATACGAGGTAGCGCAGCGGGCCGCCGGGAAGCAGGGCGTCGAACGGGTAGCAGGTGACCAACACCAGTTCATCGGTCAGCGGGTCGTTGACGATGCGCTCGATGCGCGTGTCCATCACCTGCGTGGCCACAACGCGGTAGCGCCACTGCCCGGCGGCGGTCTCAAGTTCGATCACCGCGCCCACCTCGAGCGCGGAGATGGTGGAAAAATGCGTGTCGCGGTGTGCGCTGATGACCGTGGTGCCGGGTTGGCCGGACAGCGCGCTGCCGGGCGCTAATCCTGGCGCGAACGCCAGGGTGCGCCCGCTGTGCCCGTGCAGCACGATGACATCCAATTCGAGCGACGGAATGCGCAGCCGCGCCACCGGCCAGGCGTCCGCCCACGGCCACGGGCGCACCTCGGTGCCGCCGGTCACGCTCTGCGCCCACGCCCGCGCCACCAGTAGCTGTGCGAGCTGTGCCTTGACGTGGATCCAGGCCCCGGCGCCCAGTTGCCAGGTACCGATGCTCGCCAGCAACAAAAATGGAATCAGGCCCCGGTATGTCCTCAAAAAGGGGCCTGTCCTCTTTTTCGTTATCAGCATCGTGTTCGGCGCCGCCGATAGTGCATGCCCACCGCCAGCAGCAACAGGGCCGCGCCGAGGAGGAGCTGCAGTTGTGCCGGGGTGGCAGTCTGCGGGGCGCCGAACACGTGCTCGTACGACCAGCCCTTGGGCAGGTTGGTCTTCATCGCGTGTTGCGTGAGTTGTTCGCCGCGCGCGCGCACCGGGGTCACGTCGACCGCGACCAGACTGGTGTAGCGGCTCACCAGGTGGTGGGCGAGCGCGATGTCGATCACTTCGTTGCGCAGCGCCTTGCGCGCAGCTGCGGTGCGCGCATCGTGCAGCCGGGTCATCAGCTGCGCGATCTTGCGGCGGCCCCACTCGGGCGCCAGTGCGGCGTTGCGGCCGCCGCCCTCGAGCATCACCTGCGTGTGCCACGGCTGGTCACCGACGCGCCCGTGCAGCGTGATCCACGGCGGCAACGTGGGGCCGTGGAACGCGAGCAGCAATGGTTCGCCCAGGTACAGGTCGGGGATCTTCTCGGGCAGCATCTTGAGTTGCGTGCCGGGCGGCAGCTCGATACGCAGGTCGGTGAGCGCGAGCTGTTCGAGTTTGCGGAACAGGCCGGTCATCTTTTCCATCACCTCGCCGGTCTTGCCGATGTAGGTGAACGTGCCGCGCCCGTATTCCGCCGCCTTGCGCATGAAATAACTGTTGGGCGCCGAGCCGATGCCGATGGTGAACAGGCGGCGCTCGCTCAGTTGGTTGCGGATCACTTGAAACAGCTGTTTTTCATTACCGACGCTGCCATCGGTGAGAAAGATCACCTGGCCGGTGGTGTGCGCTTCGGGTTGGCCGCTCAGCGCCTGTTGCAGCGCCGGCAGCATCACGGTGCCGCCCGCGGCGCGCAAGCCCGCGACAAAACGTCTCGCCGTGCTCAGGTTGTCGGCGGTCGCGGCGCGCGGCTGCGGGAACAGACTCGCGGTCGCATGGTTGAAACGGATCACATTGAAGCGGTCGGCACCGGTGAGCCGGTCCAGTGCCAGCAGCAACGCATCGCGCGCCTGGGTGATGGAGGCGCCGTGCATGGATCCCGAGGTGTCGATCACCAGCACCACCTCGCGGGGGTTGCGCGCCACCTCGCTGCGCCGCTGCGGCGGCACCACCATCAGCAGGCCGTACTGCTGATCGTCTTTGTCCTGCACGAACCACGCTGCGCTCGGCGCGGTGCCGGTCTGCGGGTGCCACACCAGTTCGAAGTCGCGGTCGGCGGGTACCGTGTCCCGGGCCAGCCGCACGCGATGCACACCGGCGGCCTCGTCAGTGGTAGTGATGGCGTGGTACGGGCTGGTCACCGCGGCCAGCGGGATGCCGGTGTTGAGCCGGATGTCCAGCGACACCGGATTGATCGGCCCGTGTTTGGGATGTTGCACCGGCGGCGTGATGCGCGCCGCGTCCGGCACCTCACGGGTGGCCTGCGCCCAGCCGGTGCCGGCGAATGTGGCCACCTGCTCGGCAGCGCCCACCGGCATGCCCGGTATGAAGCGCGGCCCGACCACCATCGGGAACCGCAACCGGAACGCGCCGTCGAGGTAGCGCACGGTCTGCTGATATTCAATCTCGACAGTGATCGATTCGCCGGGCGCGATGTTGGCCAGCGACGTGGTGAAGATGTTGGGCCGTTCCTGTTCCACCAGCGAGGTCTTCTTGCCGGCGCGCTTGGCGCGCTCATAGGTGCGCTTGGCCGCGGCGCGTTCCTTGATCCGGCCCTCGATCACGCGCTCGCCGATGTGCATGCGCATGTGATCGACCGCCGCGTGTTCCGGCAATGGAAACACATAGATGCCCTCCGCCCACGACTGGCCCGGATTGGTGAAACGCTGGCGCACGTGCACCCGCGCGAGCATGCCGGTGATGTCCATGCTGACGTCGGTGTCGAGGGTCGGCGCCGGTTGATAACGCGCCGCGCTGTCCTCACGCAGCCACAGACTGCCGCGGGTGGCGTCCTGCGGCCGCGCCTCGCTACCGGGGGCGGCAAACAACGGGCCCGGCAGCCCGAGAGAAACCAGCATCACCAAGAAAGCGAAAAAAGGGGTCGGACCCCTTTTTCCCAAAAAGGGCTCTGACCCCTTCTTTGTAACTGTCGCAAAGCGTGTGTTCATGACCAACCCTTTCATCCTGGACCAGCGCCGCCGTCCCTGGCGGGATGTTTCTCCTGACCGCGCCGGTTTGTTTTCGGGAGACCCATTCAATCAGCGCGGCGCCGGTCAATCTTGGCGCAAAGATGGACAAATCATGGGGATATCATGGAGATGCACGTTAACGTCTCAACAAGCGCGCGCCGCTCGTATAAAGTTGTGGCACCGGTGCGGAGTGCCCCATGAAAACCATCGCCATCGTCGAAGACGATCCACAGCAGCGCGCACACTATGCGCAGGCGCTGCGCGAGCAGGGCTACCGGGTGCAGGACTTCGCCGACCGCGCGCGGGCGTTGCACGCCTTCGATCACGCGCTGCCGGATCTAGCGATCCTCGACATCATCCTCGGCCGCGAGATCGGCGGCGGTTTCGACATCTGCCGCTATCTGCAGGACCGCGATGCGCACCTGCCGGTGATCTTTCTCACCAGCCGCGGCAATGAGATCGACCAGATCTACGGGCTGCAGTTGGGCGCCTGGGACTATCAGACCAAACCGGTGACGCTCGCGTATCTGCTGGCGCGCATCGCCTCCCTGTTCCGCATCCGCGACCGCAAGCACGACCGCGCCGCGCGCGGCGCGGTGCGCACACTCGGCAAGCTGGAACTGGACCGCGCATCGATGCGCGTGTGTTGGGACGGGCACGCACTGGAACTGACGCCCACCGAGTTCGACCTGCTGCACATTCTCATCGGGCACGCCAACGGCGCGAGCTACGACGATCTCGCCCGCGCCACCCAGCAGGGCGTGGTGGAGAACAACACCATCAACACGCACATCGTGCACCTTAGAAAAAAATTCAAACAGCTCGACCCAACGTTCGACTGCATCCGCACCAAATACGGGTACGGCTACCACTGGGTGTGCCGATGAAGCGGCGCGGCCTTAGCATCGGCGCCCGCCTGCTGCTGTTCAGCTCGGTGCTGCTGGCGCTCCCCTGGCTGGGCTATCGCTACATCGAGGAGATGAAGCAGTTCCTGCTCCAGGGTCAGGAGGAGGCCCAGACGCTGGCGGTGCGCGCGGTGGCCACGGTGCTGCACGACCGCCCGGAATGGTTCGATGTGACGGAAAGTGCCGGCGACACCTGGCTGGCGCAGAACGCGCTGTACGCGTACCCGATCGACAGCTCGATCCAGATCGACGGCTATGCCTCCGACTGGGGGAAGGTGCTGGAACGGAAAAAACACTACGGGCCGGAGAGCACGGTGTACACCCGCAGCGGCGAACTCGCGGGATCGGTGGCGTTCGATCTGGTGTTGGGCGAGCGCGGCGAGTTCATCTACGGTTTCGTGCGCGTCACCGATGCGCAGCGCGTGTACCGCCACCCGGGTTACCGCAGCCTGGACCGCAGCGATCACCTGCGCCTCGCCTGGTTCGGCGCCGCCGGTGTGATGCGCCGCATTGTCCTGGTCACCGAAGGCCCCGGCACGGTGAGCGCCTACGAGGTCGAGGCCAACTGGCGCTACCCGACCACCGGCGAGGCGCTGCCGGTGCGCGGCGAATGGCAGGAGCGTGGCCGCGGATTCGATGTCGAATTCCGCATTCCGGCCGAGTGGTTGCGCTATCCGCAGCGCTTTGGCGTGAGCGTGGTGGACGTCGACGACGCCGGCGAGCGGCCGATCGAGGCGGTGGTGGCGACCGTGCCCAAGGCGTGGTCGCAGGACCTCAACCGGCTGATCGTGCGCTCCCCGGAACTCGAGCGCATCATCCAGGGCCTGGGCCGCTCCGACGCGCGCATCTGCGTGGTCGACCGTTACGGGCGGGTGCGCGCGGTGCTCGGCGGGCAGGGGACGGCCGGGGATCTGTGCGCGGACACCGACCGCATCGGCCAGGAGTTGTTTCAGGATGCGCTCGACGGCCGGCAGAACGTGCTGCACCGCCACGACGCGCGCACGGGCGAACACCTGATCGTCGCCGCGCATCCGATCTATGCCGGCGATCAAGTGATGGGCACGGTGTTGCTGGAGAAGAACAGCGCGCGCATCCTCGATCTGCAGCGCGACACGCTCAGTCATGCGGCGCTGGCGACCTTCGCAGTGCTGATGCTGGTGGTCGCCGGCTTATTGTCGTTCGGCGCCTGGCTGGCATTTCGCATCCGGCGCCTCAAGCGCGCGGCCGGCGCCGCCATCGATGCCGACGGCCGCATCGTTCAGGACGCGCTGCACATCGACCGCGCGGCGGGCGACGATCTGGGCGATCTGTCGCGCGGCATCTCCAGTCTGCTCGCGCGCCTCAAACGCTACATCGGATTTCTGGAGACCGTGCCGCGCACCCTGCGCCACGAAATCCTGAATCCGGTCAACACCATCAGCATGACGCTGCAGACGCTGTCCCGGCGCGCGGGCGGCGAGACCGCGGCGCTGGTCAAGAGCGCGCAGCAGGCGACGCGCCAGCTGGAACTGATTGTCAACAGCCTGACCGAGGCCGCACATATCGAGGACGCCCTGAAACAGGACGCGCCCGCGGTGTTCGATCTCGCGGAGCTGGTGCGCGAGTACGTGGCCAATTCCGCCCAGCTCAATGCGGGCGCGAACCTCGTCTACGACGGGCCGCCCGCCGGCGTGTACGCCCGCGGCAGCGACGTGCGTATCGCCCAGCTGATGGACAAGGTCAAAGACAACGCCCTGGATTTCGCCCGCAACGGTAGCCCGATCCGCTTCGTCCTCGAAAAGAATTGCGACTGGGTAAATCTAAGCGTGCGCAACCAGGGCCCGCGCGTGCCCGGGCATGTGCTGGAGGCACTGTTCGCCGGCATGGCCCCGCACCGCCCCACCACCGAAGGCAGACCGCACCTCGGCATGGGCCTGTTCATCGCCCACCGCATCGCCGAACACCACGGCGGCCAACTGCAAGTCACCAACCGCCAACACCCCTCCGGCGTCGACGTCACCCTGCGCATCCCCCTCACCACCTCGACACCTAACCCTTCACCGCCGTCACAATCTCCGACTTAATCACCCCGCCCACAAACTCTCGCTCCACATTCTCAAACCCGGCCTCCGTCACAGCCTCCTTCATCAACACCGGCCGGCACGCGCCCATGACATTGAGCACGAACGCCGCCGGCATACGCTGATACAACTTTTCGTACCAACTCAATCCTCCATCATCCTTCTTACTCATATTCAACAACACAACCCCCCGCCCGGTTTCTATTGTGGACCAGCAAAGACACTAACGTGGTGCGCATCAAGATGCGCTGCCCATCGGCTGTGTAATGCTCGTAGTGGGAGCCGGCTTCGGTCGTCCGTGTCCTTCCGTCAGTGACTGTTGTCACAGAAATAGGTACCTTTAACTCCTTGAAAGTCTTTACTGTTTTTTTACCTTAATTTTTTGCTGGGTTGAAAAAAACCGCACAAGCGTAGAGTGATTTCATGAAGGCGAAGACCCTTGTGGTCAGTACAGCCTTACCCGCTTGACCACCCGGTTCTTCCTAATCCGAAACAATACTCCTTCAGCGATTTGCTAGATCGCCTAGCGTTTTGAGGGAACCGTCCTTGCCCTCCGCCCTCTAGCTGCAAAAGCAACGGAGTGTCTTTTGTCTAATGCCGGAAACGCGCTTAGCGCGACGGCGCCACGCTCTGGACAGACTAAAGGGCAACGATGAATAACGCGAACCGACCCAGAGTAGTACTACACAACGTCCTAGTCTTCATGACGTGAAAGGGGGTAAAGACATGAATACGACAATCTCAAGATCAGACAATAGCCATTCACATATCTTGGTTCCAGCTATGGTGGCAGTGGCCCTGGCAGGGTTTATGCTGCCTGTTACTGCCATGGGACAAATTTCCCTGAGTGATTTGGGCTGGAGCGAGCCAAATGTCGGTTTCTGGGATGCGAATGAGAGAACGGGCACCTTGACAACAGATGTCTCCGAGAGAATCGTGATAGTCAGTGGTAATATCACGCTTGATGGCGCTGGACATACCATAACCGGACCAGGGACAGATGGTGGTATTGATGGTATTTACGCTAACCAGAAAACAAACATCACTATCAGGAACGTAAATATCCGGGGATTCAACCGAGGAATCTTCCTTCGACAAACCAGCGACAGCACCCTGATGGCGAACACGATTTTGTATTCCTTCGATGGAATTGGAATTTACCTTTACGCTTCCCCCAGAAACGCTCTAACAGAGAACACGATTTCGAGTCACAACTATGGAATCTACCTCGACACTTCCGCCGGCAGCACCCTGACAGGCAATACCGTCTCGGGAGGCAGCAATGGAATCCACCTCCACTATTCCGACAGAAGCACCCTGATGGGAAACATATCTTCGGGTGGCATCAGGGGAATCTTCCTCGACTATTCCGGCGACAGCACCCTGGCAGAGAACACGGTTTCGAGCGGCAAGTATGGAATCCACCTCCACTATTCCCCCATCCCCACGGGCCAGCCCTCTGCCGGCAACACCCTGACGGGAAACATAATTTCGGGTGTCAACCATGGAACTTACATTGACTATTCCTGGCACAACACTCTAACAGGGAATACCATTTCGGATAGTGTCACTGGAATCTATGTTCACTATTCCGAGAGCAACCAAATCTACAACAACAACTTTATTAACAATGAGGATCAGGCATATATTGGATCCTTTTCCCAAAATAATGTGTTCACCCTCCAAGCGCCAACAGGTGGCAACTACTGGAATGACTGGACCACGCCGGATGCCGACAGTGATGGCTTTGTGGACAATCCGTACCCCATACCCGGTCGAAACCCTGGCGGAGAAGATACTCTACCTTTAGTCAATAAGGTTCCATCGACAGCTAACCAGGCACCGGTTGCCGTGGCTGGCGACAACCAGGCAATCCGTGCCGACGACCTGGTGAAACTGAACGGCAGTTCGTCCTTCGACGACAACACCAAGATTCGTGGCCGATGTAGCTGGTACCTATGTGGTGGAGCTGGTGGTCACCGACGAGGGTGGACTCGAAGCGAGCCCGACCGAGTGGAGATCAGCAGCGACAACCTGGTGCCCACGGCGGTAGCGGGCGATTACCAGCTAGTCATCATCGACACGGCGGTTGTACTCAACGGATCGGGTAGTAGCGATCCGGAAACCGATGTTCTGACCTTTGATTGGACAATTACCGGCGCGCCGACAGGCAGCTTGGCAACCATCAGCGACCCTGATATGGAGATGGCAGGTCTGACGCCAGACTTGGAAGGGGTCTACGAGGTGACGCTAACAGTCAGTGATTTCTTGGGAGCCGGCGCGCCGGACTCGGTGGAGATCACGGCGACCAGCGCTGAAAGCTTTGCGGAGATTCAGATCGTCTCAACGGACGACATCGTGGCCGTTCTCCCGCCGGATCAAATCACAACGCGCTCCAGAACTTCCTAAGTCAGGCCATCGTAGCACTCCAGCCCCCAGTTGATGTAGCCGAGGCGATCAACAAGCTGGAGAAGGCCATCGCAAGGACCAACGGCTGCGTGTTGCGAGGCACCCCCGACGGCAATGGCCCGGGTCGAGATTGGATTACGGACTGCACGGCGCAGGAGGTAACGTACAACTTGCTTAACGAAGCCCTCGCCGCACTGACGACGCCATAGCGGCGCAGTAACCATCGTCTACTGCCCAACCAAGAGGCCGTCGGTTGCCTGCCGGTGGCCTCGTTTCATAAACATTCTTATATTATATTAATACGCTGATTTCTGGTTGTAACACTGGATCTGTTCTGGGAGCGGACGTTCTAATGTCAATTATCATGCGGGACGAAGGTCGGGTCATGGCCGCGTAAACGGCATATTGCGGCGCAACACCGCGCACCAATTCTTTCGATTTACCAACGTCAGCAACGAGTATTTGGCAGCCTATTGCCTTGCAACATTTTTGCATCACAGAGAATCAGCCAAGCTACGACATCTATGACAACTTTGAGAACGAAAAAACTCGTCTGAAAAAAGGAAGCTCTCGCGCCCCTTGAAGCCGGTGTTAATAGTTTTCGGAATATCTAAATCGCTTGAACAACCCTGGTAATGCATGGCATCCGTCTATAAAAAGAGTAAATATCGTTCTTATACCAGGACTCCGTCAGGAATTCTTGTACACTTGTGCAAAGAATTCAGCGAATTCTTCAATTGACGTGTCGGTGGTATTCTCGGCTGTGCGCGGCTGGTTGACGGCGATTATGCCACTAGTAATAGCCTGGCCTAGCTCGAGCAACTGATCGCTGACATCGTCGCTCAATCCAGATTCCATCATTCCTTTCTTCGCATCTTCAGAAGACAATTGAATATAATTCAAATCCGGTTTACCGATTTCCCCCCCAAAGATTTTGGTGACCTCCTGCAACGAAACGTCGCGTTCACCTAGCAATTCGTGCACGGATTTACCGGAGAAATCTCTTTTTATAAGGTGGTCAGCTGCAACCAGAGCAATGTCTTGCGTGGCGATCATGGAAAATTTCACATCGCCCTTTATTTCGCTACCGATGATGCCCATGTTTTTGATCATGCCGACGTTTGCCAACAAGTTTTCCATAAAGTACGTTGGCCTGAGATAGAGAACGTTAACATCATCAAGTTCGTTGAGTTGTTGCTCGACGTCATGCAAGCCTTTAATCGGCCCGGTATTTTCGGCCAAATGTGCACCGTGACTGCTCAAAAACAAAACATGCTCCACGCCCGACTCTTGTATTGCCTTGACAATATTGGCCCCGATCTCATTGTAGAAGCCGCGAACATTATCGGTTGTATAATTCGGTGGGATCATCGCAAAGACAGCGTCAGCGCCTTTAAAGACATGTGTTAGAAATTCCGCATCTGAAATATCACCAACTGCTGCCTCGGCTCCATGATCAACAAAAGGTCTTAACCGCTCTGCTGATCGGCCGATGACTATGACCTTCTCGTCCTTGTCCAACAAAATATTCGCTAATTTGCTGCCGATGTTACCGGTCGCACCCATAATAACGTACATCGCATATCTCTCCTGATTCTTGATCTTAAGAAAACGATCAGGTCATAGAACTATAACCATCAACGAACCCTGAATGCGTCCGATAACCCTGCTGCTGTTGGGTTGGGCATCGCGGACTGGTTCATTGTAACCCACTGAGTTAAAGCGACCACAGCTTGGATGGGGAGACGTATATTGGGTGGATAAAAGTGGACACATCGTAGGTCTCGAAAATACATCTCCGGTAGCGTCCGAATGGATGGAGAGAGTATAAATCAGTCTTGGCTGTTCAGTGCCCGTTCCGGACCCTCCGGTTAAACCTCAGAACGAGTCGCTGCGTTGCAACAGGACGGTCACTGAAACGATTCGTTACGGGCTCTCAACGTACAAATGCTTCACCGTCTGCTTTGGGGTAAGCGTGTACTCAGAATCGACGCAGAAACATGTCGACTACTCGAGGTGGGACCGGGAATATCATCGCCAGCTCGGAGGGTAAGAGTGAGTAGGAACGGATCACCTATAGACAGATTATGTTTAGCTTAAATTGTTCTATTTTGTACATGGTACGTCTACCTAGTTTTTTCGAATTACTCATCTGTAGATTTTAGCTTTTCAATTGTTCCCCTCAGTCGTGGTGCATCCTCGCTTAAGGCATCACCGACAAAATTAAACACTGCACGAACGCGTGCACTGTGTGATATATCGGTATGTACAACCAACCAGATTTCACGAACATAGTTGAAGATATCTGGCAATACTCGCTGCAATCTTTGATCTGCATCGGCGCGTAAACAACAAAGCGCGCCAATGCCCAACCCTGCCGCACTCGCTTCTATCTGTCCAAGGTGG
>CAMYOD010000013.1:123241-125742 GCA_947259975.1 uncultured Gammaproteobacteria bacterium | reverse complement strand
CCGACGAAGGCCTCACTCAAGCCGGCGGCGGCGCACAGATCGACCACATCGGTATGATTCGCCGCATCGATGGAAAGCTGGGTCGAGAAGCGCACGCGGCCTTGCGGCATCCGATCGTTCCAGTCGCGCAGGGCCGCGAGCAGTGCTTTCGCCTTCGGCCGATGGGCGGTGAAGTTGTCGTCGGCGAGAAACACCGTGCGAAATCCCAGCGCGTACAGCGAATCCAACTCCGCGATAACTGCATCGATCGGTTTGTGCCGTTGGTGACGCCCGACATACTGGATGGTGTCGCAGAATTCGCAATTGAACGGACAACCACGGGAGGTCTGCATGCAGCCCTGCAGGGCCCGGTCCGTCGGATAAAGATCCCAGCGCGGCGCCGGAGTCTGTGCCAGATCCACCGCGCCGCCCACATACTCCGCCGCGAAATCGCCGGCGCGCAAATCGTCGAACAATTGGTCGGCGACACTCTCGATCTCACCGCGCACCAGGATGTCGCAGTGATCGCGTACGTCATCGGCGGAGAGCGTCGCATAGGGCCCGCCAAGGAGGACCGTCTTGCCGCGGCGGCGAAATTCGTCCGCCAGCGCGAGCATGCGCCGGCGCTGGCTGGTCTTGCCGGTGATACCGACGTACTGCGCCGGATGCCCCAGATCCACCGGCGCAATACTCTCATCGCAAAGCGTGACGGAGAAATCCGCCGGCACGGTGGCCGCCACGGTGGTAATGCTGAGATCGGCGACGAAAGCCGCCGGCGGCAGGCCGAGACGCTGAAAGATCTCCGCGCCGTAGTAGACCGGGAAATCCGTCTTCGGATTAATCAGATAGATCGACGGCGACATCGTGACTGCGCCCCGGCAAAGTGAGAAAAACCGGCCAATAGAATGCACAGCATAGCCGAAGCGGGCGCGGGTATGAATAGTTGACTGCCATGCTGCGCCGGGAAGCCGGAGGGATGCGTCGACCCGACTAACGGCAGGAAGATGTGCGTGCCTATAGGTGAGGTTTAGGCAACCTTGGAGTAGTATTTCATCCAGCAATAAAACAAAGACGTTGAGTCTCCATAATGCAGCAAACCGGGAGGATGCAGATGCCATTCAGGTTAAGTTCGCGTGTACTGGTCGCAACCCTGTGCCTGCTGGCCGTGCCGACGGCCCAGGCCACCAACGGCATGAATCTGATCGGGGTCAATGCCCGCTCCTCCGGCCTGGCCGGCGCCGACGTCGCCCTGGGTACGCATTGCCCGGGCTGTAATCCCGCTACCCTCGGCGGCGACGGCCCGCGCACCTTGAGCGCAGGGATTTCTTTCCTGCATCCACCGGTGCAGCTGAAGAACACGGTGTCGATCCCCAACGACATCACCAGCGACGATCATATCTATGTCGCCCCCTACTTCGATTATGCCCAGCGGCCGAATAAGAATTCACCGTGGATGTTCGGCATCAACATCCGCGCCCAGGGCGGTCTCGGCACCGACTACAAGGGGGTGCGCACCTTCGCCGGCACGTTCGATGAGGCCATGACCGACTTGCAGCTGGCGCGCATCAGCCCCACCGCCGCCTACCGGGTCAACGACCGACTGCGACTCGGTGCGGCAGTGCAATACACCAGCGCCAATTTGAATCTGAAACTGTTTCCGAATACCTATTCGCCCGGCTTCGACGGCACACCCGGCACCCCCGACGACTTCCTCGGTCTGCGGGTCGACGATTTACCCGGCGACGGCTACGCCGGGCGCGTCGGTCTGCACTACCAGGCCAACGAGCGTCTGAGCCTGGCGCTGAGTTACACCTCGCGCACCGACCTCGATTTCGATGACGGCGACCTGACCCTGAACCTGGGTATGGCGCGGGTGACCTACGACGCCGAACTGGACGACTTCGGTGCGCCGGCGGAGTTGGAGGCCGGCTTCGCCTATCAGGCCACGCCGAAATTACTCGTGGTGGCGGACGCCAAGTGGATTGAATGGTCGGAGGTGGCGGACGTCGCAACGGTTAAAGGTGCCAACCCCAATCTGCCGGTGCCGCTGACGAGCCCGATGCTGCCGCTGCAACTCAAGTGGGACGACCAATGGGTCTATGCCATCGGCGTGGAGTATGCATTGCAACCGGGCCACACCCTGCGCGCGGGCTTCAATCACGGCTCAAGCCCGGTGGACGACGCCTTCGTGTTGCCCCTGTTTCCGGTCACGGTGGAAGATCATGTCACCGTCGGCTACAGCCTGGAACTCGATAGCGTTACTTTGGACCTGGCGTGGGAACGTTCCATCGAGCGATCGCAGACCAACCCGAATCCGGACCCGCGGGTAAACCCGTTCGGGCCCGGGAGCGAGACCGTGACCCAACCCGGCAATGTGCTGCACGTCGGTTTGAACTGGCGCTTCTAGGCGCGTCGCGCCGAATCAGGGCACCGGGCAGGTAGCAACGCGGAGCGCGAGCCTTGCAGCGACCACTCGGTATTTTTGAAACCGCGCAGGTCATCACCAACCAGCATTTTGCTTT
>CAMYOD010000013.1:48223-123163 GCA_947259975.1 uncultured Gammaproteobacteria bacterium | reverse complement strand
GCCATCGCACAGCAACGTCATCCCCTGCTGCGCGCCCATGTGGAACAGCGCGGTAAACAATTTCACTTCGTCATTGGCGACGCCGCGTCGATTCCGTTGCAGGTAACGCCGCGGGAGTCCGAAACCGCCTGGCGGGCTGTCGTCGAAATGGAACTCGCGACGCCCTTCGATGTGTCGGTGGCACCGCTGATGCGGGTCAGCTACCTCATCGACGAGGGTCTCGGTGAAGCTGAACTCATTCTCACCCTCCAGCATGTGATTGTGGATGCGGTCTCGGGCACCGCCCTGCTGCGTGAAATACTCACCCTGTGCGCGGATCTCGCCGGCGGCGAGACGCCTCCGCAAACCGCCGACTTGGCGCTGCTGCCGGCGGCGGAACATCTGTTTCCGGCCCGTTATCGGGGCCGGCGCGGCCGTCTCCGGTGTGCGCCCTTCCTGTTACGGCAAATGGCGGATGAGATTGGCTACCGCATTCGCTCACGCGGCACCCGCCAGCCGCCGGTCCATGCCGCCGGCCAACCGCGGATCCTGTCGCTGGAGTTGCCGGCGGCGGAAACCCGTACCCTGGTACGCCGCTGCCGCAAGGCGGGGGTCACGTTGAACAGTGCCTTATGCGCCGCGTTGTTGTTGACGGTCAATCGGGAACTGCATGCCGGCGCCGCAACCCCCCTGCGAAATTTCAATTTCGCCAATTTGCGTCCTTATCTGGAATCGCCCCTGCCCGATGGCGATCTGGGCAGTTATTTCGCCATGCTGCGCATTACCACGACCGTGCAGGGCGACATGGACTGCTGGACGCTGGCGCGCGAGTTGAACCGCACGGTCTACGAGGCCGCGAAGCGGGGCGAGAAGTTTACCAACCTGCTCATGAGTGGCGCCGTCATTCGCATGCTGTTCGCACGCAAGTCGTTTCGCATGGGCAACACCGCGCTCGGCTACACCGGCGTGGCGACGCTGCCACAAACCTATGGCGCCACGCGCCTGACCGAATTGCATGCCTTCATTTCCAATTTCGCGCTCGGCCCGGAGTACACCGCGCACGTGCGCCTGTTTGCCGGCCGCCTGGTGTGGGATATTGTCTATCTGGACTGTGACATGGATGCCGCCGTTGCCGAAAAGATCGGCCGCGAAACCCTGGGCCTGCTTACGGCGGAAGAAGCGTAATTTCTATAACGCGGTAAAGAGTTGGAGAGGAGTTCCATGTCGGTAAAAATCGAAGATGTGATTCAAATCGTCGAAGTACAGCTCGGCGCCACCGGTGCCCGCGCCGCAGACCGGATCATCGAAGACCTCGGCGCCGAGTCCGCGGACATCGTCGGCATTCTCGCCGCGGTGGACGCCAAGTATTCGATCCACATCGACGAGATGGAACTGCCCGATATCCGTACCATCGCCGACCTGGCCGCCAGTATCACCCGGCATACCGACGCCGGTTAGCATGAACATCGCGGGTGCCGTCACCCTGCTCGAGGTTCTGGAAAGCCGGGCACGGGAAACCCCCGAACTCAGCGCCTTCGTCTACGACGACACGGCACACAGCTTCGGCGCACTGTGGCAGCGCGCCGGATGGTTCGCGGCCTGCCTGCTGAATCAGGGTGTCACGGCGGGTGACCGCATCGTCCTCGCGTTACCCAACGCCCCAGACTTCTTTACCGTGTTCTACGGCAGCCAGCGTGCCGGCGCCGTGCCCGTGCCCCTGTTTCCCGGCGCGGGGCCCGCACGTCTCGCCGCCATCGCCGCGCAAGCCGATGCGAACATCATTGTCGTCGCGCCGGCGGCACGGGACGGTTTGAAGGAAGTTCTTGCGGATCGACCCGAGCAGTCGAACACTGTTGTGCTGATACCCGATATCGGTGCCGATACACCGCCGGTGGCGGCGTTGCCGACCGTCGCGGCCGACGACCTGTGTTTCATTCAGTACACCTCCGGCAGTACCGGCGATCCCAAGGGCGTGCAACTCTCCCACGCCAACGTGCTGGCGAATATCAAGCAGCTCATCGCCGGCATGCGCATCACCAAGGAGGACGTGTTCGTCACCTGGCTGCCCCTGTACCACGACATGGGTCTGATCCTCATGAGCATGGTGCCCTTCTATCTGGGCGCGCGCTTGATCCTGCTGCCCACCCGCCTGACCAACGCCCAGGCCTGGCTCGATGCGATCCAGACACACCACGGCACCGTCACCGCGGCACCGGATTTCGCCTACCGCTTCCTGCTGCGCCATCTCAAGGATCCTGGCCGCTTCGATCTGCACAGCCTGCGCGTCGCACTTAATGCCGCCGAGCCGGTGCGGGCGCAAACCATCCTCGACTTCGAGCGAATGTTTGGCCTCGAACACGTCATGATTGCCGGGTATGGGTTGGCCGAGGCCAGCTGCGGGGTCAGCACCGGCGTGCCGGGTACACCGGTGCAGGTGGATGACCGTGGGTGTGTCGCCATCGGGCCGCCGTTTCCGGGGATCGAGATACGCATCGACTGCGCCGATGCGGCGCAGGATCCGGCCGGTGAAATCCTCGTGCGCAGCGCCGCCACCACCCGCGGCTATTACAACAACCCGGCGGCGACCGAGGAACTGCTCACAGATGACGGTTTCATGCGCACCGGCGATCTCGGCTATCTGGACGATGCCGGTTATCTCTATGTCGTCAGCCGCCGCAAGGACATCATCATCCAGGGCGGGCGCAACATCGCCCCCGCTGAGATCGAGGAAGTCACCGACGCGGCACCGTTCGTGCGCTACACCGCCGCGGTCGGCATCGATCCGGGCGGGTTGGCGGGGGAGCAGGTCTATCTCTTCGCCGAGCTGCGCGCCGGCGCGGCCCGTGATGAACAAGGGCTGCCCGCCATGACCGCCGACCTGGTGCAGCGCTTTCTGCGTCACTTCGGGTTCCGCCCCGGGCGGGTCTATCTGCTCGCGCCCCACACCATCCCGCGCACCCCCAACGGCAAGCTGCAACACGGCCGGCTGCGGCAGCGCTATCTCGACGGCAGCCTGCGCAGTGCGGGCGGCATCCTGTTCCCGGAATACTGATACCGCCGCCAGGGGATTGCCGGCGGCGCAGGTCGGCCCCGTCAAACCACCGTCCGTCGGCTACCCGGTGCACATTGATACAGATCATTGCGGCCGTGACCCGATCGGGCGCACCATTGTATCTAAGATCGAGGGCCAGTGGGCCCGTCGGCCATCTCCGAGGTAGCGCGTCCACGAGCCACACTGGAAGCACAACCCCCATGTGCATTGTTCTTCTGTGAAGGAGGGCGTCATGAAACGAACAAGATTCCTAGTCATACCGGCCGCGCTTGCGCTACTGATCTTTCTGCTGCTGATCAGCCAGGCGGCGTCGGCACAGAACGGCGGTCCGCTGCCGTTCGAGTCCATCTCGGTGCAAGGTCAGGTGGAAGTGGTTCCGCCGGGCCCGACCGACGAGGGGCCCATGAACCGTCTGCGTTTCGACGGCGAGTTTGAATTGAATGAGCAAAGCGACGGCATCGGCCTGGGTGACAACGTCACCATCGATACCATCCTCTTCTATCCGGCGCCGACCCCGCAGGTACCTTCGGCAAGCCTGAGCGACCAGCTCCCCACCTTCCAGTTACAGTTGGTAAAGATGGTGCTGGAGATCAAGGTGAAAGGTTCGTTGGGAGATGCATTATGCTTCGTGCCTGAAAACGGCGGACTGCTGTTCGTGCTCACCGAAAACAATGAGGGCTGTGTGGAAGCAATCCTGAAGTTGATTCCGATCCCCATTCTGGCGGACGTCCAGGGCTGTGACGCCGTCGAGTGTGGCGGTAACCGTATCATCCTGACTGACCTGCTCAGGTCCATGCGCATTCAGTTGGTACCGGAGATCATCGCAGCCAACGCACTGCGTGCCTTCAACCATGGCGGTAGAAAATGGAAGCTGATGAGCCAGGCTGAATTCGATGATCCCGAATTTCCGTTCCCGATCGCCGGCTTGGGCGGTAACGGCGAGTACGGTGCCGGTACCGGCCTCATCATCGGCAACGACGGCGGCAGCGGCAATGCACCGTTCGGCAGTGTCGGTTTCCGCGGCGGCGAGGAAAACGGCGAGGTCTGCGAACCGGTGGACGGCGACCTGGCGACCCAGGGTTTCTGGCGCCGCGTGTGCAAGAAGCCGCATCCCTCCGGCGAACACGAGCGGTTACCGACCTATGTGGATGCGATCAACGACACCGCCACGTTTGCCGACGTGAACAGTGTCGGCGAGCTGTGTCCGGTGCTCACACCCACGCCGCGCAACGACAAATGTGCGCAGGCGGAAGCGCAGTTCATGGCCTTGTTGCTGAACGAAACCTCCGGGCGGGTGGCCGAGTGCAACACCATCAACGATGCGTGGCTCGGCACCGAGACCGTGGGTGAGGCCATCGCGGCCATCGACGCCCTGCTGGCGGCGCCGGATCGCACCCGCGACCAATGCACCACGGCTCAGTCACTCGCCGGGGCAATCAATGAAGGCGAGATCCTGACCGCGGGCCCATAACCCGGTCTCGACCATCAGCATCACGAGCGGGGCATCGGCCCCGCTCTTTTTTTTCCCACCGCGCAGCCCGGCAACTAGCCGGAAGGCGCCCGCGGCCCCGGCGCGAATCTGTCCACCACCTTGGCGGGCACCGCTGCGAGCAGCGCCGGGATCAAGAGCAGATCGCCGATCAGGGCGACCGTTACGGCGACGGCAGTCAACAGACCGAAGCTGGCCACGGGAACGAATTCGGCCAGACCGCACAGGGCGAAGCCCACCGCCAGGATGAGCGCGGTCAGAACATGCGCCGGCGCGGCGCGCTGCAGCGTGGCGATAACACCCTCGCGGGCGCCGAGTTCCGGCGCGAGGCGGCGGAAATAGCCCAGCGAGTGCAGCGTGTCGTCCACCGCCAGTCCCAGCACCACCGCGGCGACCATCACCGTGCTGCCGTTGATGGCAACATGAAACCAACCCATGGCACCGAGCACTACGATCAGGGGCCAGAGATTCGGCGCCAGGATCAACAGGGTCATGCGCGCCGAGCGCAGCAGCACGGCGAAGATCGCGACGATACACAACAGCGTCACCGTTACCGAAATAAACATGGTGCGCAGCAGAGTGCGCTGGGCACCCAGCACCAGCGGGTACTGACCCGCGAGCTGCACCGTCGCCTCGGGAAATTTTTCCCGCGCGATGGCGACGGCCTGCGCGTACGTGGCGTCCAGTTCCGCGAAACTGCGCATGGGGGTCAACAGCATGATACGCGCCCGCGCGCCGTCGGGCGTGACGAAGGCATCCAGGCGCCGCGCGGTCTCCGCATCTCCTTGCAGCATACCGACCAGCAGGACCTGAAATCCATAGTCCTCACCGCCCTCGATAATGACCGCGTCCTTGATCGAAGCGAACAAATCACCGGCACCGACAGCGCCGTGGACCAGGGGGTCCTCGCGTAGGGCCGTGGTCAGTTCGAACAGACGTGTGAGCGCGCGCGGATCGCGGAAGCCGTCTTCATGCTTCACCTTGCCTGTGGCGGCATCCCGGTGGGTCACGACCAGCGCCGCCGGAATCGCGGCCAGGCCGTCCCGCTCCAGGGCCTCGAGTTCCACGCGCATCGGATGGTCGCTGTAAAAATAGCTCAGCACATTGGTCTCGATGTCGAGCCGCGTCGCACCCCACAACGACAGCGCCACGATCAGTGCGGCGGCGCCCAGGACCACGCCGCGGGCCCCGCTCGCCCACTGCGCCCAACGCTCGCCATACTGCTTGCCGAGTCGTTCGAACCAAGTGTCGGACGCGGCGGCCTCGGACTTCAGTTGAACCAACAAGACCGGATAGACGGCAAAAGCCATCGCGGTCATCAGGGCGATGCCCAATGCGGACCACAACCCCAGATTACTCAAGGGCGGATTCGGGCTGGTGGCAAACGAGCCCAGCGCGACACAGGTGGTGACCCCCGTCCACAACACGGGCCAGCCCTTTTCGTTGTAGGTCCGGCGCACCGCATCGTCCGGACTGCGGCTCTCGGTGGCGAGCGAACGATACCGCACCAGGATGTGTACCGCGGTAGCCAGCGTGATCACAAACAACAGGGGCACCAGTACGATGGTGACCATGTTGATGTTCACCCCGGCGTAACCCATGGCGCCGAAGGTGATGATTTGTACCAGGGCGACGAAGCCGAGGAGCAACAAGGCGTCCGCCAGGCGCCGGAGGGTGAGCAACAATAACAGCAGCGCCGCCAGCACCAGCAGGGGAAACAGGCGCATCACGAACTGACGCAAGGAGTCGTCCATCGCCCGCTGCACCACCGGAATTCCGGCCACCGCAGTATCGATACCGTCGGGCGCGGTGGCCAGCAGGTCGTGTAATGCGTCGACCAGGCCCGCCTCGTCGGCAGCGGCCGGATCGTGCAGGGTCAACAACACCGTGGCCACGTCGCCGTCGGCGTTGACCCAACCGACCGCCCGGTCCAGCGCGTCCCCCGTTACCCGCTTGCGAAACGCTGCCGGATCCGGCGGCGGCCACTCGATCTCGAGGTAGCGGTGGTAGGTGTACACGCCGTCCACCCGGGCCACCCCGGGCAGTTCCACCGCGCGCAATTCCAGATCCTTCAGCCAGGTCAGTCCCGCCGCGGTCCATAGCCCGGCACCGCGCAACACCACCCGCATGGCGCGGTCGCCGCCGAAGTGTTCCCGCAGCAGTGCCTGCTGTTGCAACGCCTGCGCATCGCGCACGAAAAACACCTCGGGGGCGTTGTCATGCTGAATGCGCAGCAGGCCCGGGGCCATCGCCAGTGCGAAACCGAGACTCAGCGCCAGCACGCTGCGGCGGCGAGCCAGGAACCGATCAATGAAATTCATGCGCGCGCTCGACGGGATTCATCGACCAGCACTATACCTAATATATTAGGTAGGAGCGCCGTCCACGGGCGCGGTCATAAGTATAGCGGCATTGCTGTCATGCCGGAGCGGCACGGGAGCGCTTTGCCCGAAACCTCCCCAGCGTCATTCCGGGGCGGTACGCAGTACCGAACCCGGAATCCAGAGACTCACTATGCCAGCTGGATTCCGGATAAGCGCTGCGCGCTTTCCGGCATGACGGGTGCTCTTGAAAAAGGGCGGCGCTCCGGTGGGAGGCCGCCCCTATACCAAAAAGGGGACAGAGCGGGTCTCTCGACCCGGTCTGTCCCCGATCACGGTAAACAAAAAACCGAGAACGCTTAGTTGACGCGCGGATCCAGTTCGCCGGAATCGTAACGCGCGACCATGGCTTCCAGATCGATGGGCTTGATCTTGGAGGCATTGCCGGCGGTGCCGAAAGACTCGTAACGATTCTTGCAGATGTCCTTCATCGCCACGGTGGCGGCGGTGAGCCACTTGCGCGGATCGAACTCCTTCTTGTTCTCGGCGAGGAACTTGCGCACCGCACCGGTGGAGGCCATGCGCAGGTCGGTGTCGATGTTGACCTTGACCACGCCGTGCTTGATGCCTTCCTGGATCTCTTCCACCGGCACGCCGTAGGTCTCGCCCATGTCACCGCCGTAGTCGTTGATGATCTTGAGCCAGTCCTGGGGCACCGAGCTGGAGCCGTGCATCACCAGATGGGTATCGGGGATGCGCTTGTGGATCTCCTTGATGCGCTCGATGGCGAGAATGTCGCCGGTGGGCGGGCGGGTGAACTTGTAGGCGCCGTGACTGGTGCCGATGGCAATCGCCAGCGCATCCACGCCGGTGGCCTTGACGAAGTTGGCCGCCTCTTCCGGATCGGTCAGCAACTGGTCGTGGCTCAACACGCCCTCGGCGCCGGAACCGTCTTCCTCGCCGGCCATGCCGGTCTCGAGGGAACCCAGACAACCGAGCTCGCCTTCGACGGACACGCCGCAGGCATGGGCCATTTCCACCACTGTCTTGGTGACGTCCACGTTGTACTCGTAGCTGGCCGGGGTCTTCATGTCGGCTTCCAGCGAGCCGTCCATCATGACGGAGGAAAAGCCGAGCTGAATGGAACGCTGGCACACCGCCGGGCTGGAACCGTGGTCCTGGTGCATGACCACCGGGATGTGCGGGTACTGTTCGGTGGCGGCCAGAATCAGGTGGCGCAGGAACGGGGCACCGGCGTATTTACGCGCGCCGGCGGAGGCCTGCACGATGACCGGGCTGTCGGTCTCATCCGCCGCTTCCATGATGGAGTGCATCTGCTCCATGTTGTTGACATTGTACGCGGGCACACCGTAGCCATGCTCGGCGGCGTGATCCAACAGTTGACGAAGTGATATCAGGGCCATGAGAGCCTCCTATTTCTATGTGTTCAAATTGCGATGAGCAGTTGTAAAGTATTTTAGTACTTAGCGAATTTTCGCCGGCGGTTGTTGCAGTGTGGCGCTGGCGCAGATCCGGACTATTTGTCTCGATAACTAGGTGTCCTGGGGCTCCACCATGTCGCCCACCTGCACGATTTTCATGGCGTTGGTGCCGCCCCGTTTTCCCATCAGATCACCCTTGGTGATGATGACCGTGTCCCCGTCGCGCACCGCGCCCAGGCGCTTCAGTTCGTCGATGGCTTCCTTGTTGACCTGGGCGTGGTCTACCGTGTCCACATGGAAGCCGATCGGGTAGACCCCGCGATAAAGAGTGACTTTTCTACGCGTCTCCACGTGGGGCGTCAAGGCATAGATCGGGATCCCCGAACTGATGCGCGACATCCACAGCGGCGTGGAACCGGACTCGGTGAGCGCGGCAATGGCCGTGACCCCAAGATGATTGGCGGTATACATGGTGGCCATGGCGATGGCCTCGTCCACCCGTTCGAAGCGTTCGTGAATCCGGTAGGTGGATTCGGTGGCGATGCGGTGGGTTTCCGCCCCCGCGCAAATGCGGCCCATGGCCTCGACTACCTTGGCCGGGTTCTCACCGGTGGCGGTCTCGGCGGACAACATGACCGCATCGGTGCCGTCGAGCACCGCGTTGGCCACGTCGAAGACTTCGGCCCGGGTCGGGATCGGGCTTATGACCATGGACTGCATCATCTGGGTGGCGGTGATCGCGATGCGATCCATGGAGCGCGCCATGCGAATGATTTTTTTCTGCAACGCCGGCAACTGGGCATCGCCGATCTCCACGCCCAGGTCGCCGCGGGCGATCATGACGGCATCCGCGGCCTCGATGATTTCCTCCAACGCATCCACCGCCTCGGCACGCTCGATTTTAGCGACGATGGCGCCGTGACCACCGGCCTCACGCAGCAGCCGGCGCGCTTCATGAATGTCGTTTGCCTCGCGGGGAAAGGACACGGCCAGGTAATCGGCATCGATCTCCGCGGCCAGTTTGAGGTCCGCACGATCCTTGTCGGTGAGAGCGTGCGCCGACAGGCCGCCGCCCTGGCGATTGATGCCCTTGCTGTTGGAGAGTTCGCCGCCCACCTCGACACGACACACGATCTTCTCGCCGTCGACCTGATCCACCCACAGCACCAGGGCGCCGTCGTCGAGCAGCAGGGTGTCGCCGCGACGCACATCGGCGGGAAGTTCCTTATAGGTCAGGCCGACCCGCGTCGCATCGCCATCGTCCGCGGCGCAGCCCGCATCGAGGGTAAAGGTATCCCCGGTTTTTAGCTTGACCTTGCCGTCGCGGAAGCGCTCGATGCGGATCTTGGGTCCCTGCAGATCCGCCAAGACACCGACGTGACGCCCGTGGGCCATGGCGCGGCTGCGCATGAGCTCTACCCGCTGGCGGTGTTCGTCCGGCGTGCCATGGGAAAAGTTCGTGCGTATGACGTCGACGCCTGCTTGTATGAGTTCATCCATGACCTCGGCGCTGTCGCTCGCCGGGCCGATGGTGGCGACAATCTTTGTTCTTCTAGGCATGTGTCGTGAGGGTCTCATAGGGGTACGGCGACAACCATCGCAGGTGACTCAGGCCTTGGCCCGTTCCTCCAGGATCGCCACCGCGGGCAGCTGCTTGCCCTCGAGAAACTCGAGGAAGGCGCCACCGCCGGTGGAAATGTAGGAGACCTTGTTCGCAATATCGTATTTCGCCACCGCCGCCAGGGTGTCGCCGCCGCCGGCGATGGAAAAGGCGTCGCTCTCGGCAATCGCCAGCGACAGGGCCTTGGTGCCGGCGCCGAACTGATCGAACTCGAACACGCCCACCGGACCGTTCCAGACGATGGTGCCGGCGCTCTTGAGGATCTCGGCGAACTGCTTCGAGGTCTCGGGACCGACGTCGAAGATCATGTCGTCATCGGTGACCTCGCTGACATTCTTCAGGGTCGCGGCCGCGGTCTCGGAAAACTCCTTGCCGCACACCACATCCACCGGCACCGGGATATCACCGCCCCGTTCCTGCGCCTGGACGGTGAGCTTCTTGGCCTGGTCGACCAGATCCGCTTCATACAGGGACTTGCCCACGTTATGCCCGGCCGCGGCGATAAAGGTGTTGGCAATGCCGCCGCCGACGATGAGTTGATCGACGACCTTGGACAACGACTCGAGTACGGTGAGCTTGGTGGAGACCTTGGAGCCACCGACGATGGCGACCATGGGCCGGGCCGGATTGTCCAGCGCCTTGCCCAGGGCATCGAGTTCACCCGCCAGCAACGGCCCGGCACAAGCCACGGGCGCGTACTTGGCCACACCGTGCGTGGAGGCCTGGGCCCGATGCGCGGTGCCGAAGGCGTCCATGACGAAGATGTCGCACAACTCCGCCATGCGTTTGGCCAGGGCATCGTCGTTTTTCTTCTCGCCGGCATTGAAACGAACGTTTTCCAGCAAGATGACGTCGCCGTCGTTCATGGGGCCGACACCCTTGGTGACCCAGTCCTTGACCATTTCCACGTTACGCCCGAGCAGGGCGGCCATGTGGTCACCCACCGGGATCATGGAAAACTGCTCGTCGTACTCGCCCTCGCTGGGACGGCCCAGGTGGGACATCACCATCACCTTGGCGCCCGCCTTCATGGCGTGTTCGATGGTCGGCAGCGAGGCGAGGATACGCTTGTCGCTGGTGACCTTGCCGTCCTTGATGGGCACATTCAGATCCTGACGGATCAGCACCCGCTTACCGGCCAGATCCAGATCCGTCATTTTCAAGATAGACATCATTTAACTCCAATTCTTTCGAATAGACCGCGGCCAGTGTGGCCGCGGACCTATTGGAAAAGTGACAAGATACAAGTGATAAGGGTCACCCGACCCCCATACTATGCTGCCTGCTACTTGTATCTTGTATCTTGTATCTTGTAACTTGTAACTTGTAACTTGGTTAAGCCACGTGCTGCACCATGCGCAGCATGTTGCAGGTGTAGCCGTACTCGTTGTCGTACCAGGACACCACCTTGACGAAGGTCGGGTCCAGCTGGATGCCGGCGCCGGCATCGAAGATCGACGGCGTGGTGCGACCGCGGAAGTCGGTGGAGACCACCTTGTCCTCGGTGTACGCGAGCACGCCCGCCAGGTCGCCGGACTCGGAGGCGGCCTTCATGGCAGCACAAATATCATCGTAGCTGGCGTCGCTGTTCAGTTCCACGGTCAGATCGACCACCGAGACGTCGGAGGTGGGCACGCGGAACGCCATACCCGTCAGCTTGCCGTTCAGTTCCGGCAGCACCACACCGACTGCCTTGGCGGCCCCGGTGGAGGACGGGATGATGTTCTCGAGGATACCGCGGCCGCCGCGCCAGTCTTTCTGCGACGGACCGTCGACGGTTTTCTGGGTCGCGGTGGCGGCATGCACGGTGGTCATGAGGCCGCGCTTGATGCCCCATTTGTCGTTCAGCACCTTGGCCACCGGTGCCAGGCAATTGGTGGTGCAGGACGCGGCGGAAACAATCGCCTGGCCGGCATAGTCGTTGTGGTTCACGCCGTAGACGAACATCGGCGTGCCGTCCTTGGAGGGCGCGCTCTGCACGACCTTCTTGGCGCCGGCGTCGATATGCTTCTGGCAGGTCTCTTCGGTGAGGAAGAAGCCGGTACATTCGATGATGAGGTCGGCACCGATGTCGCCCCACTTCAGGTTGGCCGGGTCACGCTCGGCGGTGAGGCGGATTTTCTTGCCGTTGACGATCAGATTGTTGCCCTCGACCGCGATATCGCCGTCGAAATTACCGTGCACCGAGTCGTACTGCAGCATGTAGGCTAGGTAATCCGCGTCCAGCAGGTCATTGATGCCGACGACTTCGATATCCGGAAAGTCCTTGGCAATGGCGCGGAAGGCCATGCGACCGATGCGGCCAAAACCGTTAATGCCGACCTTAATAGTCATGGTTGATCTCCAAAAAAGTTTATTTAAAAGGAAAAAAGACTGCCGCCGCGCGGACGCATTGCCGAAACCACGCACGATAAATGTGCGTGGCGGCGCCCGGCGGCGTTGGTATCTTGCTTAAAGGACGTCCTCGACCGCCTGCGCCACGTTCTCCGCGGTAATGCCGAAATGCGGAAACAGGTCCGCGATCGGCGCGGATTCGCCGAAGCTGCTCATGCCGATGACTTTGCCGTTGAGGCCGACATATTTGGCCCAGTAATCCTTGTTGCCGGCCTCCACCGCCACTCGCGCGGTAACGTCCGCCGGCAGCACGGATTCCCGATAACTCGCGTCCTGCGCATCGAACACATCGGTGGACGGCATGGACACCACGCGCACCTGCTTGCCCTTGGCCGCGAGGGTGTCGGCCGCCGCCATGGCCAGGGCGACTTCGGAACCGGTGGCGATAATGATCGCATCCGGCTTACCGTCGGTGGCGCGCAACACATAACCGCCGCGGGCGATGTCCGCCACCTGCGCGGCACTGCGGGACTGGGGCTCCAGGTCCTGGCGGGTCAGGATCAGGCAGGTGGGACCGTCGGTGCGCTCCAGGGCTGCCTTCCAGGCCACCGCCGTTTCCAGGGTATCGCAGGGACGCCACAGTGACATGTTCGGGATGATGCGCAGTGAGGCGACATGCTCGACCGGCTGGTGGGTGGGACCGTCTTCACCCAGGCCAATGGAATCATGCGTATAGACATGGATCGCGCGAATCTTCATCAGCGCCGCCATGCGCACCGCATTGCGGGCATAGTCGGAGAACACCAGGAAGGTGCCGCCGTAAGGAATGAACCCGCCGTGCAGGGCCATGCCGTTCATGATTGCGGACATGCCGAACTCACGCACACCGTAATGCAGGTAGTTGCCGTCGGACACGGTATTGGTAAGCGCGACGGTACCCTTCCAGTTGGTGTTGTTGGAACCGGTGAGGTCCGCTGAGCCGCCGAGCATTTCCGGCAGGTGCGGGGCGAAGCCGTTGATCGCCGCCTGGGACGACTTACGGGTGGCCATCTTCTTGTTGTCCGCCGCCACCGAGGCGATGAATTCCTCCGCCTTGGCGGCCCAGTCGGCCGGGAAATCGCCGTGCATGCGGCGTTCGTACTCTGCCGCCAGTTCCGGATGTGCGCTCTTGTAGGCCGCGAACTTTTCGTTCCAGTGGGCTTCCGCCTCGGCGCCTTTGGACTTGGCGTCCCAACCGGCATAGATCTCCGCCGGAATCACGAACGGCTCATGATTCCAGCCGAGGTTTTCCCGGGTCGCGGCGACTTCATCGTCACCGAGGGCGGCACCATGACAGTCGTGACTGCCGCACAGGTTGGGTGCGCCATAGCCGATCACGGTCTTGCAGCAAATCATGCTCGGCTTGTCGTTGACGGCACGGGCCTCCAGGATCGCCTTGCGCACCGCCTCGGCGTCGTGGCCGTCCACGTCGCGCACCACGTGCCAACCGTAGGCCTCGAAGCGCTTGGGGGTGTCGTCGGTAAACCAGCCCTCGACGTGGCCGTCGATGGAAATGTCGTTGTCGTCGTAAAACGCGATCAACTTACCGAGGCCGAAGGTGCCGGCGAGGGAACAGGCCTCATGGGAAATACCTTCCATGAGACAGCCGTCACCGAGAAAAGTATAGGTAAAATGATCGACGATGTGCTGATCACCTTTATTAAAGGTAGCCGCCAATACTTTCTCGGCCAGGGCCATGCCCACCGCGTTGGTGATGCCCTGCCCGAGGGGGCCGGTGGTGGTCTCGACGCCCGGCGCATAGCCGTACTCCGGGTGACCCGGGGTCTTGGCATGCATCTGGCGGAAGTTCTTGATCTCCGCCATGGGCAGGTCATACCCGGTCAGGTGCAGCAGCGAGTAGATCAACATGGAGCCGTGGCCGTTCGACAGCACGAAGCGGTCGCGGTCGAACCAGGCGGGATTGGCCGGGTTGTGCTTCATGAAATCGTTCCACAGCACCTCGGCGATATCCGCCATCCCCATGGGGGCGCCGGGGTGGCCGGAATTTGCCTTTTGCACCGCATCCATACTGAGGGCACGGATGGCATTGGCAAGCTCGCGCCGACTCGGCAGCACGTCTTCGGGTTTAGCTGACATAGATCTACCCTCGCAAAAAAAATTTAAAATCTGTCACGCCGCGCGATCGTGCGCGGTCGAATAATCGGGACAAAGAACCGGTAACACAAAGGTCCGGGTCATGGGTTCGCTGGCGAATCCCTATGCTGCCCATTCACGACCCGGTCGGTTACCAACAACCCGCCGCCCGTGCCGCCTGCCGCAATCAGGTTCCCCTGCGGGCCGCAGTATATGCTTCACGGAAATGGGATTACGCGGGCGACGCACCGGCCGTCGCAAATAAAGGCGCGTATTCTCGCCTAGTTGCGACCCATTGGGCAATAGGCGCGGAAGCGGCGTAAATTGGGGTGAAAAGGCTCCCAACCAGGTTAAGCTACTGATATTTCGGGGTGTTCTTCCAGAAGCGGCGTCATAGTGCGGCATCCGGCCCGCCGCCGCCTACTCCTTATTATTATCCACCCACTGTTTCCAGGCGTCGAACAGCTCCGGGTTCATGGCCGCAACCACCGAACGGGGCCCCAACTCGGGGCTGAATACCGCCTCCCCGTCCAGGGTCGCGGCGCATCCGCCGGCCTCCAGCAGAATCAGGGAGCCGGCGGCCAGATCCCAGAGCTTCTGGCCACCGTGAATATAGACCTGAAAACGCCCCGCCGCCAGCCAGCACCAGTCCAGGGCGCTGGCGCCGATATTACGTTGCGACATATACGGAAACGCCTGCGCCAGTTGCCCGGCGAGATGCGACGGCAGACGCTTGAAATCCACGCAGGCAATCGAGCGTCGCAACTCCGCCTCACGGGAAGCATGCAAATGAGTGTCATTTAAAGATGCCCCCGCGCCCGCCACCGCCTGGAAACACTCGTCACGCACCGGATCATACACCAGCCCCAACACCGGTCGGCCGTCGACGATCAGGGCGAGAGAAACGGCGAAAAAAGGCAGACCGGAGGCGAAGTTCGTGGTGCCGTCGAGGGGGTCGACACACCAGAAACCATGCTCGGATTCGGCCAGCATGCGCGCCTGTTCCTGCGCGCTCATCTCCTCGCCGACGAAAGTGTAGTCCGGCCAACGGCCTCTGAGTGCTTCCTGAATCCGCGCTTGCATGCGATGGTCGACTTCGGTGACGACGCTGCCATCGAGTTTCACCTCGCGCACGCCGCTGAAGGTGGTGAGCGCCTCCTGCCGCGCGATGCCGACGATGATCTCACGAACGGACTGAATGTCTGGTAGCATGGCTTGGGCACCAAACCTTGGGTTGGGTAACTTCGGGGGCATCACGATACAAGCTATAAGGCATAGATTTCAAGACAAAAGTTACAAGATGCAAGATACAAGATACAAGTGAAAGCCGACGATGCCCTTGTTTACTTGCAACTTGAACCTTGTAACTTGTTACTTCGTTTGAGAAATGGACAACAAAACTCTTTCTCACCGTGATCTGAAGACACTGTGGCACCCCTGCACCCAGATGAAGGATCATGAGCGGCTGCCGCTGATCCCGATCCGCCGCGGACAAGGTGTCTGGCTGGAGGATTTCGACGGCCGGCGCCTGATCGATGCCATCAGCTCCTGGTGGGTCAACCTTTTCGGCCACTGCAATCCACGCATCAACGCGGCGATCCAGGACCAGCTCGGCACCCTGGAGCATGTCATTTTCGCCGGTTTCAGCCACGAAGCCGGTATCGAGCTTGGCGAGCGCCTGGTGGCCATGACCCCGGCCGAGCTGAGCCGCGTATTTTACGCTGACAACGGCTCGGCTGCGGTCGAAGTGGCGCTGAAAATGAGTTTTCACTACTGGCAGAACGTGGGACAAACGAAGAAGACCCGCTTCGTAAATTTGCATAACAGTTATCACGGCGAAACCCTGGGCGCGCTTTCCGTCGGCGACGTGGCACTATATAAGGATACCTACGCCCCCCTGCTGCTCGACGTGCATACGGTCGCCAGCCCGGACTGCTTCCACCGTGAACCCGGCGAATCCTGTCAAGAATACTCGCAGCGCAAGTTCGCGGACATGGAACGCTGTCTTGCCGAACATCATGCCGAGATCTGCGCGGTCATCGTCGAGCCGCTGGTGCAGTGCGCCGGTTATATGCGCATGTATGACCCGGTTTACCTACGCCTGTTGCGCGAGGCCTGTGACCGGTATGGCGTACATCTGATCGCGGACGAAGTCGCGGTCGGCTTCGGCCGCACCGGAACCCTGTTCGCCTGTGAACAGGCCGGCATTGCGCCGGATTTTCTCTGTATCGGCAAAGGTCTGACCGGCGGCTACCTGCCCCTGTCCGCGGTGTTGACCACCGATACCGTATACGACGCATTCTACGCCGATTACGAAACGCTGCGCGCGTTCCTGCACTCACACAGTTACACCGGCAACGCCCTGGCCTGCGCCGCGGCGCTGGCGACGCTGGACATCTTTGCCCAAGACGATGTCATCACCGCGAACCGGGGGTTGGCGCAACATATGGCCGCGGCGATGCAGGATCTCGAGGATAATCCGCATGTGGCGGAGGTGCGCCAGACCGGCATGATTTTGGCCGCGGAGATGATCAAGGACAAGCACACCCGCACGCCCTACCCCTGGCAGGAGCGCCGCGGACTGCGGGTATTCGAGTACGGCCTCGAACACGGCGCCCTGCTGCGGCCGCTTGGCGACGTGGTCTATCTCATGCCGCCGTACGTGATCTCAAACGACGAGATCGATCAGCTGGCGCGAGTGGCGCGGGACGGCATCCAGCATGCGACGGCATCGGCCTAGGCACCGGCGGCGAAGAAAATAGCCTACACTAGAAGGAGACGACCACCGCCTCTGCAGGTACGAGGGCGGGCGACCCGGGGGAGAACAAACGGATACTTAATCCGTGGTTTTTGTTTCGCAGGGACTCATATTTGAAGCGCTCATGACACAACCCGCATTCTGGAAAGCTGACTGGTTCCTCGGCTTGGCGGTCAGCGCGCTGTTCGTGCTCGCCGCCTCCGGCGACCTGCTTCAGGGCATCGAACGCACTGCGTATGACTTCGCCATGCGCTTGAGCGATCGCGCCCCGAGCAAGGAGGTCGCGGTCATCGCGATCGATGATCGCAGCATCGCCAATCTCGGCCGCTGGCCCTGGCGCCGGGACATCCATGCGCGCTTGATCGATCAGCTCGCCGCGGCGGAAGCCAAGGTGATCGCCTACACGTCGCTGTTTACCGAGCCGGAGCGTGATCCCATGCTCGGCGCCCTCGATCAGATGCTGGAATTCTTCGATCGCTCGAGCCTGGCTGCGGCGGCGGCCGGGCCCAACCCACCCGCGGGCAACGCGACCGACATATCGAAGAGCCCGGATACGCTGAACCGGGTGCTGGAGGATGCCGCGCGCCTGGAAGGGCTGCTGGCGCAAACCAAGTCTGCGCTCGATACCGACGCGGTGCTGGCCAAGAGTATCGCCGAATCGGGTAATGTCATCCTGAATATGGCCTTTACCCTGGGCACACCCGCCGGCCGGCCGGACAATGAACTTGCCGACTACGTTACCCGCCATCAACTCGAGAATATCGTCGACGACACCGGTAGCCTGGAGCAAGGAATCCTGCCCTACCCCACCCGTGACCTTTTGGCGCCGACACCGCGCATCGGTGAACCGGCCGCCGGCATCGGCCACACCAACGCCAACCTGGATGCGGATGGCGGCCGCCGAACCGAACCGTTGGTACTGCGCCACGGGGATGACTTCTACCCATCGCTGGCTTTGCTGACAGTCGCGAAATATCTCGGTCTGAGTAAAGACGAAATCGAACTGCGCCTCGGCGAGGGCATCCGCCTCGGCAAGCGACGGATAGACACGGACCCGATACTGCAGACACGCACGTTCTTTTACGCTAACGACCCGACGCAAGCCGCATTTTCGGTCGACCCGTTCTACGATGTCCTGAGTGGCAAGATCCGGCCGGAGAAGTACCGCGGCAAGATCGTACTGGTGGGCGAAACGGCCACCGGCATCAGCGCCAATCACGTCACCCCGGTGGCGCCGGCCATGGCATCGGTGCTGGTGCTCGCGCATACCCTGTCGAGCCTGCTGCAACAGGATGCTATCGTGAGTCCGCCCTGGGCGCGCTACGCGATCGCAGCCCTGTTCATCGCCATCGCAATCTATCTAGCGATGGTGCTGCCGCGGTTACGCGCGGCGCGGGGCACCAGCAGCACACTGTTACTGCTCGTCGCCCTGTTTCTTGCCTATGGCTGGTTCTTCATCCAGCGGGGGCAGTGGCTGGAAATCATGATTCCGACAACACTGCTCGTGACGGGTCACGTGCTGTTGACCACGCGACGATTCTTCACCACGGAGCGGCGTAAACTGGCCGCCGACGCGGACTCGGCGGAAAGCAATCGCATGCTGGGTCTTGCCTTCCAGGGTCAGGGGCAGCTCGACATGGCGTTTGAAAAATTCCGTCGCGTACCCCTGAACGAATCAATGCTGGATGTGCTTTATAACCTGGGGCTGGATTTCGAACGCAAGCAACAGTTTGCCAAGGCCAGCTCCGTCTACGAGTACATGACGGATTTCGACCAGACCTACCGCGACATTACCACGCGTATCGATAACAACCGTAACGCCGCGAGCGCCTTCGTGTTGGGCGACGCGGGTGCAAAATCACTGCGCACCCTGATGATCAGCGGCGGCGATGTGCAGAAACCCATGCTCGGGCGCTACGAGATCGAGAAAGAAATCGGTAGGGGCGCCATGGGCACCGTCTACCTGGGCCGCGACCCGAAGATCAACCGCGTTGTCGCCATCAAAACCGTCTCGCTGGCCGGGGAAGCCGACCCGGATCAGATTGCCGACATGAAGCAGCGCTTCTTCCGTGAAGCGGAAACCGCGGGCCGGCTCAACCACCCGAACATCGTGACCATCTACGACGCCGGCGAGGAGCAGGACCTGGCCTACATTGCCATGGAATTCCTCACCGGCGAGCCGCTCAAAAACTACGTCCAGCCGGACCGGCTTCTCCCCGTCACCGAGGTTCTGGATATCGTGATCCACATCGGCAATGCACTGGCCTACGCGCACTCAAAGAACGTGGTGCACCGGGACATCAAGCCGGAAAACATCATGTACGAGGCGGACAGCGGCAAGGTTGAAGTGACCGACTTCGGCATCGCGCGTATCACCGATTCGATCAGGACCAAGACCGGCCTGGTGCTGGGCACACCGTCGTACATGTCGCCGGAACAATTGAGCGCAAAACCCGTGGACGGCCGCTCGGATATGTTTTCGCTCGGTGTGGTTATTTTTCAGTTGCTGACGGGCAAGCTGCCCTTCAAGGCGGATTCACTTGCCACCCTGGCTTACCAGATCACCAACAAGCCGCATCCGGATGTGCTGAAGTTTCGCCCCGACCTGCCAACCTGCATCAAGTCGATCATCGACCGCAGCCTGGAGAAGGATGTACAGAATCGCTATGCGGATGCGGCGGCAATGGCCAAGGAACTGGAATGGTGCCGCGACCAGCTGCAAGCGGCACTGCAGAAAGACGCTACGCCGGGAATCTAGTTGCCGTCGATAACGCCGGCGTCGCGGACCGCATGCATGTCGGGGATGCAAGCCTGGCCGCCGTCGAATTCGAACACACTGAGAGTGCAGGGACGGTCTTCCTGCGCCGCGTCGTTGGGCTTGAGCTGGTCCGCCGATACCAGACGGGACCTCGGGTCCGAATTTGCGAGCACGGCGAAAAAATCGGTGCGGCCACGCCCCGGCAAGGGGTAAAACACGACCAGCTTGGAGCGCGGTCCCGGCCGCGGCGTGCTGCCTCCCACCAGGGCCTCGAAGGACAGCACCGGTACGCGCAGCCCGCGCCAGTCCATGACGCCAAGGACACAATCCTCGGCGCTGTTGATGAGCGCAAGATCGCCGATACCCATCACCTCCGCGACCATGGTGCTGGGAACCAGCAAGGGCACGGCCTCCGTTGGAATCAACAGGGATTGCAGTGCGGTCGCGCGTGCCTGGTTGGTTTGCATTGATTTCTCCGGCCGATTGGGCTCGTCGTTGTCCGACGCGGAACCTAGTGGAGCGTCCGGTTTAACAACGCGTCGATGTTGGTGACGAGATCTTCTTCCTGGTAGGGCTTGGTCAAATACACGTCGGCCCCCAGTTCCATCGCCTTGCGACGATGCTTGTCGCCGGCGCGGGACGTAATAATGATGATCGGGATGTGCCGGGTTTCATCATCCGAGCGAATACGTGAAGTCAGCTCGTAACCGTCCATACGCGGCATTTCGATATCGATCAGCATAATATCGGGCTTCGACTCGCGCACCCGCGCCAGCGCATCGACACCATCTTTCGCCATCAAGACCTCCATGCCGTGCTTACGCAGGTGACGGTCGGTGACCTTGCGCACGGTCAAGGAATCGTCGACCACCATGACCAACGGTGCGCGGTAATGGGGTGTTGCCTCTTCCTTGACGTGCGTGTCGGGCAAGGGGAACGAATCCTTTGTCAGCCATAGCTCATTGACATCGAGAATGAGCACCACGCTGCCATCACCCAGAATGGTCGCCCCGGATATACCGGGTACTTCGGCCAACTGCGCACCCAGGGGCTTGACCACGATTTCCTGGGCCTTCATCAATCCCTGTAGCGAAAACGCCACCTCGCGCTCGCTGGTCCGTGCAATCACCACGGGCAGCTTATCCCCGTCCAGCGACACGCCGGGAAGACTCAGATGCGCGCCCAGATCGAGGAAGGGATATTCCCGTCCCGACCAGCGAAATACCGACATGTCGGCGGATGTCATGTCCGGCAGCTGATCCGGGCGCAGTTTCATGACATTCACGATCGCTGCCGCCGGAATCGCAAACAGCTGGTCACCAACTTGCGCGATCAATGCCTGCATGATCGAGAGGGTGACGGGCAGTCGAATCAGGAACTCGGTGCCTTCGTCACGATTGGTGGTGATGTTGATATGGCCACCCAGTTGTTTGACTTCGTCCAACACGACATCCATACCGATACCCCGACCGGACACGTGTGTCAGCTCGTCGGCGGTCGAGAAACCGTGCGACATGATTAACTGCGCCAGTTCACCTTCCGACAAATCCGCATCTTCCCGAATCAGTTTGTTCTCGATCGCACGGGCGCGGATCTTGTCCAGGTCCAGACCGGCACCGTCATCACGAAAACGGATGTAGATTTCGTTGGCGTCCTGGTGACAATGAATGCTGATATTACCAACTTCCGGTTTGCCCAGTTCCTGACGCCGCGCGGCATCTTCGATACCGTGATCGATGGCGTTGCGGATCATGTGCTCAAGCGGTCCCAGCATTCGGGTCAACAGTTTGCGGTCGATTTCGACCTCCGCACCCATCACATGCATCTCGACACGCTTATCCAGTTCGCGTGCGGTCTGCCGGGCGATGTGGCGCAGTCGCGGGATCTGCGTGGCGACGCTCACTACACGTGTGCGCATCAGGCCCTCTTGCAGTTCGGTATTCAAACGGGCCTGCTGGGTGAGCACCGTCTCCACATCACCGACGAACTCGCCGAGACCCGACTGAATGGTCATCAGGTCATTGAGGCTTTCCGAGAGGCCGCGCGAGAGCTGCTGCAGTTGCGAATAACGGTCGAACTCGAGCGGGTCGAAATCCGCCTCGATGCCGGTGCCGGTCATCTGCGGGCGGGCGACGATCTGCGAGTCCGCCTGAATCTCGAGTTCACGAATCTGGTCGCGGAAGCGCACGACGTTGCCGCCCAATTCCTTTAGATTCTCCTTGAAATCGAACACCTGTTGCTGCATGCGCGAACGGGCGATGCTGACCTCACCGGCGTAGTTGGCAAGATTCTCGAGCAAGGCGGAACTGACCCGTACCGCGGCGCGCCGATCCGGCATCTGGCGCGGCGTCTCACCGCTTTCCGCCTGGGTCATGTAGGCGCTGGCCGGCATGGAGACTTCCGCCATGTTTTCCGTCGCCGCGATGGGTGCGGGCTCCGGCTCGGATTCGGGCTCCGGTTCGGGTTCGGACGCCGCCGCAACTTCCGGTTCCGGTTCCGGTTCCGGTTCCGGTTCCGGCTCCGGCTCCGGCTCGGATTCGGGCTCCGGTTCGGGTTCGGGCGCCGCCGCAACTTCCGGTTCGGGCTCCGGTTCGGGCTCCGGTTCGGGCTCCGGTTCGGGTTCGGGTTCGGGCGCCGCCGCAACTTCCGGTTCGGGCTCCGGCTCCGGTTCGGGTTCGGGCGCCGCCGCAACTTCCGGTTCGGGCTCCGGCGCCGGGGCGGATATCAGCGGCTCGCCGCGCAACAGGCGTTCGATACGCGCGTTAACTTCCGCGGCGTCGGCCGCGTGCCCGCTTGCTTGACGGCGGTCAATCATGAGTGCCAGGGAGTCGTGCACTTCTTCCAGCACATCGATCACATCATCAGGCACGGCGATGCTGCCGTCTTCAACCTTTTCGATAACGCTTTCCGAATTGTGGCTGACGTCGGCGATGACATCCTGCGCCGCCACCCGCGCACTGCCCTTGAGGGTGTGCAGTACCCGTTTTAACTCGCCGATCTCGGTCGTAGCTTCTTTGTCGTCGCGCCAGCGGGTCAGGCTGTCGTTCATTTGATTCAGCAGATCCACCGCCTCTTCATGAAAGATTTCGCGCAACGCGGGATCGACATCCGCTATCGCATCGGCGCCGAACTGCTCATCAGCAGCACCGGCCTGCGTATCCCTGCTGAGGTCAGCGACGGCGGTATCCGCCGCCGCCACGTCAGCTGCCGGCCCAGCGCGGTCGTTGACATACCAAGGCTCATCTCCGGGCTGCAGTGCCGTGAGCTGGGTGTCGAACCCCGAAGCCAGGTCGTTGAACCGCTCGTTCAGTTCGTCACCCGTCGTCCCGGCATGCTTGAGTTCGTCGAGGGTCTCGCCGATCAAATCGTGGGCGTCGCGCAACAGATTCACAACCGAAGTATCCAGGGGGCGCGACTCACGTGACATGGCCTCGAGGGTCGTTTCCATGCGCTCACAGGTCGCGGCCATCGCGTCCAGCCCCATTGAACGCGCGGTTCCGCACAGCGTGTGCGCGAGTCGCAACAGATCCGATGAGACCTGGCGCGGAATGTCGCTGCGCTCGCTGGCGCCGCACTCATCGTCGAGCGCCTCAAGGTGACGCCGCGTCTCGCGGGTAAAAATATCCAGCAACATCGGGTTCATCGGACCGGTGGCCGGGAATTCCTCCGGCGCGGCCGGGGTGGTAGCTTGCGTGTCACCCGCTTCGGCGCCAATGGCGTCGCTCTCTATCGGCAAACCGGATACGAGCTGCTCGGCCTGCTCCGCCCAATGCGCCAGATCCAGCTCCACCGAATTACCACCATCGTACTCGTCGAGTAATGCCGACACCGTGTCCGTGGCATTGCTTGCAAATTCGCCGATAGCCGGCGTGTATTCGATCTTGCCGGCGAGGATCTGGTTCAGGAGATCCTCGACGATCCAGCCGAGTTCGCCAATATTGACCGCACCCGCAAGGCGTCCGCTGCCCTTGAGGGTGTGAAACGCGCGTCGTACTTCCGACAGGATGCCAGTGTCCTCCGGCGTTTGGCGCCAATGCGGCAAGATCTCGCGGAGCGTGGCGCGGATTTCCTTGGCCTCTTCGAAAAAGATCGCCAGAATCTCGCCTTCGATCTCCTGGGTCGCGTCGCCGCCGAGGAGTTCGTCATCGTCCAGGTCAATCGTCTCGCTGCTTGTCTCCGACAAAAAAGGGGAGTCTTCTTCCTGTCCCTGCAGCGACTTGCCGGATACGTTTAATAGACTCTCGAAAGAATTACGCAACGTACCGATGACATCCTCGGAGAGGAACGAGGGATCGCGCGCGACGATGGTGAGCAGATTCTCGATCTCCGCACTGATCTTGCGGATCTTCTCCTGCCCCTGGTGATCCGCAACTGACGACACGTCGCGCAGGCTCTGTTTTAGCTTGCGCAGCTCAGTCTGATCATTGATATCAAGCAGCCACTCTTCGAAATTCTTGCGTACCTCGCCCCGCAGGACATCGGAATCCATCTTTTCCACACGTTGCGGATTGATGGCCTCTTCCAGTTCGTCCGCGGCACGTTTGATGATCTCGAGCCGATCCGGTTGTTCGCTCTCCAGGCCATCGATGTAGGACTCAACCGAACCAATGGCGACGGCGAGCGCGTCCAGGACATGGCTATCGGCCTCGACCTTACGATTCCTGATTTCGTCGAGATAGTAACCGGTACTATTAACAAGATCCGCGGCGCGTTCCTGGCCGAGAATCTGCAAGGCGCCATGCACCTGGTTGAGGTTGCGAGGCACGTCCTTGAGTACCTCAACCGCCGTGGTATCCGTGGCGAACGTCTCCACCGCACCCTCGATCACCTCCAGGTTCTCGCGAATCTCACCGGCGACCACATCGAGCAGTTGCCTGAATTCATGCTCGGTCAAGGTGGCCTCGGCCAGCTCGATACCTTCGACCAGCGGTGCGCCGTGATCGTGTTTCTGACCGGAATACAGATCACGCAAATTCGAGATCGCATTCTTGACCGACTTCGACCAGTCAAGCTCGTTGACATCCAGACCGCGGACACTGTTTTCTACCAACAACAACGCACCTGCCATCTGCATTGCCGCGGATTCGATGTCGTGGATACGACCGTCGGTCAATGCCAGACATGCCGTCGAGATCTCTTCGACCAGATTCTTCAGCGGCGCAACATCCAGCGTCTCCAACGTGCTGGACATCTTACTCAGGCGCACGACCAGATCGTCCAGATCGGTGACATCGGCCTGGTCGGGATCGAAGTAGGCACCCAGTATTTGTTGCGCGGCCTTGATCTCTTCACCGAGCGCTCCGGCGACCGAACGCAGAGCCTCCGGATTCAGCACCTCGCCCATGCCGGGGCGACCATTAAAGCCTTCGCGCGGCAGCAAGTCATCGAGATTGAAGGCTGCACGCAGATTCGAAACCAGCACGCTCGGCTTGTTTGACTTACCGGTATAAAACAGCAGTGACTTGACCAGCTCATCCGCCGGCTCGCGTATCAGCGCGGCCTCGCCGTCACGCGCCAACTCGCGCAGCTCTTCATCAATCTGGCGCAACAGAACCTTGGTCTCCAGATTGGCCTCGATACCGTCGGCACGGAAGGCTTCAATCAAGCCGCGGGCCACCCACCAGATCTGCGCGACCGAACCGAAACGCGCGAGGCGCTCGAGGCGTTCCAATACTTCGCCGAGTTCCGCAAGAGCCTGCTTGTTCGAGGTATTGCGTAGCCAGGTGACGAGCGCCGTCTGATAAAGTGAGCGGAGCTTGCGAACAAGCGCCTTGTAGGCCTCATCGTCTATCTCTTCCTTGGCCTCCGGCGCTGGATACACCGACAGATCGGCATCGAACAGGGTGATTTCGGCGAGCGGCGGCGCATTGCGGGTCGTGCGCAACTCATTGAGCAGCGGCGACAGTCGCAGGGGTACGTCGGGATGACCGGCGATCAGTTGATCAAGGTAGCCGGAAAGCGTAACAATCGCGCGGGTCAGAACATCGAATACATTCGCGTCAGCGGCCAGCTTTTCATTGGCTACCGCCTCCGCCAGGGACTCGATCTCCTGCGTCAGCAGCGCCGCACCATCCAGCTCCACCATCTGCAGGGTTCCATAAACCTGGTGCATATGCGTGTTGAACACGCGCAGCCTGCCCACGTCACCCGGGTCACGCGCGAAACCCTCGACCTCAGATTGGGCCTGCTTGAGGGTGTTATCGATCTCCGTTTTTACCCACCCGAGCGTACTCGAGTCGATTGTGGTCATCATCGTCGTTAACTACACGCGTATCGGGCGCGCCCCAAGTCGTCGATCAGTCTTCCGCTCGCAGGCGGACCCGGAGCAAACATCGCTCATGTTCACGCAGGTAGCTTGAAGCCTGCCACCGACGCCTGCAGGTCGCGCACCAATTCGGTAAGTTTACCGATTGATTCGGCGGTCGCGCGTGTACCTGACGAAGTCTGCGTGGTCACACTACGAATCTCGTTCATGCTTTCGGAGACATTCGTGGCACGCTCGGATTGGTCATTTGCGGCCGCGGCCATGGTGCCAATCAAGTCTGCGAGATGTTCGGACGTCGACTCAATCTCCGACAGCGCTTGCCCCGCCGTATCGGCAACCTGGGTACCCACCACCATGCCGCGGGTCGCGTTTTCCATGGAGGTCACCGCCTCATTCGTATCGGCCTGAATATTCTTCACCAGTTCACCGATCTGTTTCGTCGCTTCGGCGGAACGTTCGGCGAGCCGTTGCACTTCGTCGGCCACGACCGCGAAACCGCGACCGGCTTCACCCGCCATTGCCGCCTGAATCGATGCGTTCAATGAAAGAATATTCGTCTGCTCGGCGATATCGTCGATCAGGCTGACGATTTCACCAATCTGCTGTGAGCTTTCGCCAAGACGCTTAATCCGCTTTGCGGTGTCCTGAATCTGCTCACGCATCTCATCCAGGCCCGCGATGGTATTCTTCACCGCGCTCGCGCCCTTACGTGCGACTTGTAGCGAGGTCTTGGCAGCTTCCTCGGACTTTTTCGCGTTACTGGACATCGTATCCATGGAGCGTGCCATTTCCTGCACTTCCTCGGACGTGCCGGAGATTTGCTGCGCTTGTCGCTCACTGGCCGCCGCCAGCTGGCTGACATTGCCGCGGGTTTCGTCGGACTCCCGGGCCGCCGCCTGTGACGTATCGTTGATTCGCTTCACGATGCCGCGCATCTCGCGCACGGCGTATTTCACCGAATCCGCGATGGCGCCGGTCACCTGGTCGGTGACCTCAGGCTCAATCGTCAGGTCACCATCGGCGAGACTGCCCATCTCGTCGAGCAGTTTGAGAATAGCGTCCTGCGTGGACCGGTTTGCCTCGGCACTGGCTTGGGCACGCTCACGGGCCTCGCCCACAAGGGCGTAGACAAACAGCGCCAGGAAACCTGCCGCCAGTAGACCCAGGAGAAACGGCAGCAACTTCAGGATTCCTGCCTGCGGCGTCAGCCCCGCATAGCCGGCCACCAGATTTTGCGCCGATTTCAACAGGCCGTCACTCTCGCCGATGACGTAGGCGGCGGCGCGCTGAGAACCGAAGAACTCGGCAATCTTGTCGAGAATGTTGGCCACACTCGTGTTGACCTCACGGAAGGTCTTGTCCACTTGATCAAGCTTCGCGTGCACCACCGGTCCCGTCGCGGAGCGTACCTGCCGGCTGGTGGCCTCGAACCGTTTGATGTCCTTACCGAACTGGGTCGCCGCCACCGCTGCGCTGGTGCCACCGAGGGCGAATACGTTCACGTCCTTGGTAATACGTTGGCTGAGCGTACGTTGCAGACCGGCAAGATTGAGCAGCGCCGTACTGGCACTGGTTTTGGATAGCAGTTCCACGACCTCGTCCGACTGCGCCAACAGCAGGGGACTGCGTTGATTGACCGCGCGTACGTCGTTACGCATGGTCAACAAAGTAGCCCTCTGTTTCAGAATCTGGTCCACATTCTCCTGGACCTTGGCCCAGCGCCCCTGCAGATCGCTGAGTTGCGGGCCGAGCGTGGCAGGGGTCTTTTTGACGTTGAGTTCGTTGCTACCGTCGGCAAGACCGGTCAGGACCTGGGAGAACGAGTCACGCGTCTCAGTCAGTGTCTTGAACGCCTCATCGTTACCCAGCACCGCCTCTCGCGCATCCTTGGCCAGACGCTGCGAACCCATCAGCATGTAACTTGCGACCTCGACGTAGCGCGCCTGGGCTGCGCTGGTCTGGCTGTTATACGCCAGGAGTGCGACAAGAGCGATGATGGACAGGATGGCGCCGACACCGAGCACCCAGAGATTGCCCAATGGGCCTGGAAGCCTGCCGGCCAACGCCATCGCGCGCTTGGGCGCGCCTGTTTTCGCCGAACCCGCCGCCTTGTCGACCGCGCGAATCGTCTTCTCTTGCGACTTGGCTTCGCGCTTAGTCAACTTGAGCACCTTGTTCATGGATTCTTTTGCCGTTGCCATATCGTCTACCTCGTTTACATCCGCCGAGTGCGTCGCTGAATCATGATCTTGCTTCTAACAGCGAACACCCCGGCAGTCATTTATTTAGCTCGCAACCCCGTTAGTAATTGATTCCAGTCTCTATCGTATCTGTCCGATGTCCGTCAGAACCCTGCTATCAGGCGGCAACCCGGCGAAAGGGCTCGCTTGTCGCCAGGCTGTTCATATCAAAAACACCCCACGTTTGCCCATCCCGAACAAATGCGCCGTTGAGATAATCGAGCACCGGACCTTGTATGTCAGATGTGGCGCTGCGCTCTTCCTCCTCGAGGAAATGGCGCTGACCGAGTACTTCCGATACCAGCACGGCGCTGTTGAGTTCCGGTACATTCAGGCGCAGCAGGCGACAGGTCGCGTCTATCTGCACCGGCTGCTTGCCGAGAAATTCCGCCAGGTCGACGACGGTCAACAGTTCGCCACGAACATTCGCCACACCCTTCAGCCAACGCTTGGTGCCCGGTACGGCCACTCCCGAGATATAGGGAACGACTTCGCTCACCTGGTCGAGCCGGGTCACCAACTGAAGATCGCCAACCCGAAATCCCAGCCCCGACCAAATGGTCGCGACGTCGGCCTTTTCCGGTAGTCCCGGTGCCGAGGCGCGGCTGGCTTGATCCAGCTCCTGCAATAATGCAAATGGATCCTGCGTGCTCATGCGCGACGTTATAATTCCTGAATCTTTTCGATCAGCATATTTTCGCTGACCGGTTTGACAATGTAGTCTTTGGCGCCCTGTCGAATTCCCCACACGCGATCCGTCTCCTGTCCTTTTGTCGAAACTATGATGACAGGGATAGTGGAGGTCGCCGGGTCTTTTGACAGAGCGCGTGTTGCCTCAAAGCCGTTCATCCCGGGCATCACGATATCCATCAACACCAGGTCCGGCATTTCAGCCTTGGCAGTCTCCAACGCCTCTTCGCCACTTTCCGCCGCAACGACGCTAAAACCATTATTTGCCAGCATCTCACTAATGACATGCAAATCTGTCGGCGAATCATCAACCACGAGTACCTTGTTTATTGCCATCATTCCTACCCCGATTACCACTTAGAGTGTTTGTTGCCCATTTACAGAAAAACCTCCCTCTCCCGGGATGTTCTTATCGTTACCGGCATTCAGGCGCATCACTAGGATGCGACCTTTTTCGCCCTCGGCACGTGCTTATTGATTACCTGAATCAGATCGTGCTGCGTAAACGGCTTGTTTACATGCTCTTCCGAACCGGCAATGCGTCCGCGTGCGCGATCGAATAATCCGTCTTTGCTGGAAAGCATGATGACCGGCGTATTGCGAAACTGCCGGTTGTGTTTGATGAGCGAACAGGTCTGGTAGCCATCCAGTCGCGGCATCATGATATCGACAAATATGATGTCGGGCCGGTGATCTGTGATCATCGACATCGCTTCAAATCCATCCGCAGCCACGAGAACCTCGTATCCTGCTTTCGACAACAACGCCTCCGTTGTCCGACGGATGGTGTTACTGTCGTCGATAATCATTACCTTGGTTGGCATTCGCCCCCCCATTAACCGGACACTTGGCTCGACACTGACGCCCTGCAGCATGCACACATCCCCCCGTTTGAGTTACGCAACGGTGCTCATGTGCTTTCTTTATAATTAGCGCTAGCTAAATGATTTCTTAGCATAAGATTATGGCAATTGCCAATCCTGCACTAAAATTAAGGTTATAGGCACATCTCGACACTCCCCTAAGGGTAGACGAGGCCGCCGGGATTACCACCTCCGCGATCGGAATCAGCCGTGGCCTCATTCCGCCGCGCCGATCCAGCCGCGGCCTGACGCCGCCCGCGCGCACGATCCCGAGTCGCGATGGGGCGCCGGAAGCAGTGAGGGCGCCACGGAATTGAAGCTGCTATGATGCGGGCCGACATCCGGGGCGGCTGCGCCCAAGGCCGAATATTTTGACGCAACAACACCCCTACAAGCCGGCACCGCGGCCGCAATCGACCCGGGACTGCGCCACCACACCCGCGCTTGACCCTGATCGGAGCTCCCCGCACCCATGACTACCGCCCTCGGCGTCATCATGGATCCGATCGGATCCATCAAGGTCAAGAAGGACAGCACCCTCGCGATGCTGCTGGCAGCACAGGCGCGTGATTGGCCGCTCTGGTACATGGAACCGGCGGATCTCTTCGCCCGCGACGGAACGACCTTCGCGCGCATGCGCGAACTCAGCGTCAGCGACGATTCTCAGCACTGGTTCGAATTCGGTGACGAGCGCACCACGGCCTTGCGTGACCTCGATGTCATCCTGATGCGCAAGGACCCACCGTTCGATATGGAATATGTCTTCGCCACCTATCTGCTGGAACTGGCGGAGATGGAAGGTGCTTTGGTTGTGAACAAGCCCCAGGCACTGCGTGACGCGAACGAAAAGTTTTTCATTTCCTGGTTCAGCCAGTATACGCCGCCCACGCTGGTAACGAGCTCCATGGACCGCTTGCGCGCATTCGTGACCGAGCAAAATGACTGTATTCTCAAGCCCCTTGATACCATGGGCGGTGCATCGATATTCCGCGTTCGACCCGACGACCCGAATATCAATGTGACGTTCGAGACGCTGACGAATTTCGGCACCCGCACCATCATGGCGCAACGCTTCATCCCGGAGATCAAGGACGGTGACAAACGAATTCTCATGATCGACGGCGAGCCGATCCCCTATGCCCTGGCACGCCTGGCCGCGCCTGGCGAGACGCGGGCCAATCTCGCTACGGGTGGTCGGGGCGAAGGCGTTGCCTTGAGTGACCGCGACCGGGAAATCTGTGACGAAGTCGGCCCGGTGCTGCGGCAGAAGAGCGTATTGTTCGCGGGTCTCGATGTCATTGGCGACTATTTGACGGAGGTCAATGTCACCAGCCCCACCTGCATTCGCGAATTAGATGCCCTGTATGATCTCAACATCGGCGCACAATTGATGGATGCAATCGTAGACCGACTCACCAAACGATGAGGTCGGTACAGACCGTTGTTGCGGCGGCCCTGTTTATTTTCATCGCGATTGGCCTGACCGGCTGCGCGCCTGATATCTATCGTGAACAGCGTTTCGTCTTCGGCACGCTTGTCGAGATTCAGATCGCCGGCGTGGAAACCGCCGCGGCGCGTGATGCGGCGGCAAACGTGTTTGCCGATTTTCGCTATCTCCATACCGCGCTGCACCCATGGCGTGCCGGCTCGCTTGGTCGCGTCAATGCGCTGCTTGCGACGACGGAGTGGTCGTCCGTGTCCTTGTCGAATCTACCGTTGATCAAGGAATCGAAGCGCCTCTACACATTGAGTGACGGTCTGTTTAACCCGGCCATGGGCAAACTCGTCGCGTTTTGGGGTTTTCACAGTGATGAGCTGCCGACACAACCGCCAAGCGATTCGCAAATCGATGCACTATTGGCACAGCGACCCACCATGGATGATGTCACGCTCGACGGCATTCGCCTTCGCAGCAGCAATCCAGCGGTTAAACTGGACTTTGGCGGCATCGCCAAGGGTCATGCGGTGGACATCGGCATCTCGCGTCTGCGCGCGGCCGGGATCGACAATGCCATTATCAACGCGGGGGGCGATCTGCGCGTCATTGGCGACAAGGACGGCGTGCCCTGGCGGGTCGGCGTGCGGGACCCGCGCGGCCAAGGCGTATTGGCCTGGCTCGACGTCAACGGTGAGGAAAGTGTCTTTACCTCGGGCGACTACGAGCGCTCATTCGAATACGAGGGACGACGCTATCATCATATTCTCGACCCCCGCACCGGCCGCCCGGCGCGGGGCGCCGTTTCCGTCACCGTGATACACGGTCGCGCAACCGAGGCCGATGCGGCGGCCACCGCGCTCATTGTCGCCGGACCGACGCGGTGGCATGATATCGCCCGGGCGCTGGGGATTCGCTATGTCATGCTGGTGGATGCAAACGGCACGGTGCATATGAATCCAAAAATGGCCGAACGTATCCGCTTTGTAGATCGAAATGCTCGCGAGGTAATGATCAGTGCACCGCTCTAGGCTCTTGCCGCCGGCCGATATTATTGTTCTGCTGGTTGCGATGAGCATTCTGGCCGGCCTCTATGGGACGATGTGGGGCGGTGATCAGGGCGCGGATATCGCCATCATCCAGGTCGCAAACCGAGCACCGATCGAAGTGCCGCTGGCAAGGGATGCCCGATTCACCGTTGACGGTCATCTTGGCCCGGCTACCATCGAGATCAACAAACAGCGCATACGGTTTGCAGCGTCCGCCTGCCAGCAGAAGATCTGTATTCGCAGCGGCTGGCATCGTCACGCCGGTGATTCCGCCGTGTGCATGCCTAACCGGGTTAGCGCGCAAGTCGCGTCGACGCATCGGCATTATGATGCGGTGAGCTTCTGAGTTCCGCGATATCGACCACCGAATGCGCCCGGCCATGCACTCACGGCTGGACGCGCGGCGAGGCAAGACACCTGCATCATGTCATCGACTACACTGCGAGTTGCGACCACGCGCGATGATCATCGTATCGCATGGCTCGCGGCACTGGCGATCGGCCTGCACGTACTCGAGGCCGCCATCCCCAGCCCGGTGCCGGGGTTTAAGCCGGGGTTTGCCAACATCGTCACCGTGTTGGTGCTGCTGCAGTTCAATTGGCGCAGCGCGGCATGGGTATCGGCACTCAGGGTTATCGTCGGCAGTCTGATACTCGGTACTTTTCTATCGCCCACTTTTTTGCTTAGCCTGAGCGGCATGCTCGGCAGTATCGGTATCCTCGGCCTGGCACAGGTCAGCCGGATTCGATTCGGTGCCATAGGCCTCAGTGTGCTGGCCGCCATGGCGCACATGGGCTGCCAGTTTCTTGCCGCCTACACCCTGTTTGTCCCGCATCAGGCGCTGCTTCTGCTGTTGCCGGTACTGATGACGGCAGCGGTCGTATTCGGGATTATTAACGGTATAATGGCGGCGATGATTTTGGAGCGGAGCCGACACATTAGCTAATGCACACGGTTGCGGACGTATCAGAATTCTCCGGCAACGACCGTTTTGGCCTCACCGTCTTCGGATCCGCCCTTATCCACCTGATTTTCGTGCTGGGTATCACCTTCACGGTGCCCAAGATCCTGGACCGCCCGGACTCGATGCCCACCCTCGAGATCACACTGGTCCAGACCAAGAGCGACACCAAACCCGACACCGCGGACTTCCTGGCGCAGGCAAACCAGGAAGGCGGCGGCGACCGGGACGAGCCCGCGGTTCCGCGCAGCCCGCTACCGATCCAGGAGATCTCCAGCCAGCCGCAGAAACCGCCCGTGGCGCGCCGCCGCACACCCCCCGCCGCGCCGACCGTGGAACCGAAGCGGGAACTGATCACCCAAAATAAACCGGACGCCACCGCTATCCCGCGTCCCGAACCGGTGCCGGTCACGCCGCGCCCACAACCGGCGCCTCCCTCTATTGGCCTTATCCAACCCGAGACCTGGCAAACCGAACGGGCGCGGTTGAGCGCAGAACTCAGTCAGTCGTGGGAGGCCTATCAGAAACGGCCGCGTCGCAAATTCATCAGCGCACGCACGCGCGAGTACCGGTATGCCGCCTATATGGATGCCTGGCGCGCCAAGGTCGAACGTATCGGTAATCTGAACTATCCGGAACAAGCCAAGCGGCTCGGGCTGACCGGCGACCTGGTCCTGAGCGTGGCCCTGAATCCGGACGGAACAGTCAACGAGATCAGCATTCAACGTGCATCCGGCCATAAGGTGCTCGATGACGCGGCGACGCGCATCGTGCGACTGGCCTCGCCGTTTGCGCCGTTTCCCGACGAGATACTTGCGGAGACCGATATTTTGCACATTACACGCACCTGGCAGTTTATGCGCGATAGCGTGCTACGCAGTCGTTAGCTGCGGCCGCGTGAGCCGCAGTGCCGGTTAGTGGCTCAGTTTGCCTCCCGCGTCGGCTGGACGCCCGCCAAGCGTCGTCCGGCCTTGCGCGACGCAGGGAGAGCGAAGCACAAGGCCGCGATTCGAGCGCTACAGGGAAGTAGCGCGAGATTAAGCTGGGCGGGCGTCCAGCCGACGCGGGACTTTATTGCAAACTGAGCCACTAACCGGTGCCGACACCGGGGTGCCGGGCGCCGCTACATACTATAATATGTAGCCATGGATTCGCTGACGAACAATTTCCTCATCGCTATGCCAAGCCTGGCGGATCCTAATTTCTTCCGCACGGTCACGCTCATCTGCCAACACAATGAGGACGGTGCCATCGGGATCGTCATTAACCGCGTGACCGACATCACGGTAAAGGACATCTTCGAGGAAATGCAGATCGATGCCCATGACCCGGGCGTCCTGGATGTGCCGGTCTACAGCGGCGGGCCCGTACAAAGTGAGCGCGGCTTCGTGCTGCACGCCACCACCGATACGGTCAGCGAGGCATTGCCGGTCAGCGAGACACTGAGCTTGAGCGCCTCGCGCGAAATTCTCGAGGCCGTCGCCGAAGCGCGCGGTCCGAACCACTATCTCATTGCGCTGGGTTACGCGGGTTGGGCAAGCGGCCAGCTGGAGCAGGAGATATCCGACAACGCCTGGATCAACGGACCGGCCTCGGACGACATCATTTTTTCAACCTCTGTCGAAGACCGCTGGAGCGAGGCGGCGGCCCATCTGGGCGTGGACCTGAGCCGTATCTCCGATCAGGCCGGACACGCTTGAAGAATCGAACCTATCTCGCTTTCGACTACGGGACCAAACGGATCGGCGTCGCCATCGGCAGTACGGAAACGGGGACGGCACAGGCACTGGATACCGTCGCGGTGCACCGCTCAGGCCCGGATTGGCAACATATATCACGGCTCATCGACGAATGGCGCCCCGACGCGCTGGTGGTCGGACTGCCGCTGAATATGGACAGCACGGAATGCGAGATCACTCCCCTGGCACGAAAGTTTGGCCGCCAGCTGGAAGGCCGTTACAATCTGTCGCTACACATGGTCGACGAGCGCCTGACTTCAAGATCCGCCATCGATTCTTTGCTTGCCGCCGGCGTTCCCGGACGACGTATACGCAAGTCCGTTGACCGTATGGCCGCTCAACACATTCTCGAGACCTTCCTCAATGAGCGTGCCGAAGGCTGATCCCAAATCCCGCATCGATATCGACGCGCAACTCGAGCGCATGGCGCAGGAGTTACGCGCCTACCTGGAGCTCGATCCCATCATGATCGGCATTCATACCGGCGGCGTCTGGGTCGCAGAACAGCTGCATGACCGGCTCGGGCTCAAGGAGGCCCTGGGCACCCTGGACATCTCCTTCTATCGTGATGATTTCACCCGCGTCGGCATGAACCCGGAGGTGAAGGCCTCACACCTGCCCGCTGACGTCGGCGAACGACACATCATTCTCGTCGACGATGTGCTGCATACCGGGCGCACGATCCGCGCGGCACTCAACGAGATTTTCGATTATGGCCGTCCGGCTTCGGTGGCGCTCGCGGTGCTCGTGGAACGCAATGGGCGCGAGCTGCCCATTCAGGCCGACGTCGTCGGGCAGCATCTTGAGCTCGGCGCCGATCAACATATCAAACTGGCGGGCCCTGACACACTCCGCCTGGATATCATGGAGGTCGATAATTGAGAGAAACGGACCTCCAGATCGACGCGGACGGGCAGCTGCTGCATTTCCTCACCACGGAGGGCCTTCACAAGGACCTCATGCTGAGTATCCTCGACACCGCCGAGTCGTTCATTACCATCGGCAAACGTGAAATCAAGAAAGTCCCCCTGTTACGCGGCAAGACGGTCGTTAATCTTTTTTTCGAGACCAGCACCCGCACCCGCACGACCTTCGAAATCGCCGCAAAACGTCTTTCTGCGGACGTCATCAATCTGAATCCGCAGTACTCCTCGACGAGTAAGGGTGAGACCCTTCTCGACACGGTAAGAAACCTGGAGGCCATGCACACGGACCTGTTCGTCGTCCGCCACGGCAACAGCGGTGCCGCCTTCATGATCGCCAAGCATGCCCCGCCGCATGTGCGCATTATCAATGCCGGCGACGGGCGTCACGCCCACCCGACCCAGGCCATGCTCGACATGTTTACGATTCGCGCGCATAAGGGTGGCTTCGAAAAGCTGCGCGTCGCCATCGTCGGCGACATCATGCATTCCCGTGTCGCACGATCGCAGATCCATGCACTGACCACTTTGGGGACGGCCGAGGTGCGAGTGATTGCACCGCGAACGTTATTGCCGGCGGGCATCGAACGTCTCGGCGTACACGCCTTTACCGACATGCGCGGCGGGCTCGAGGACGTGGATGTTGTGATTCTGTTGCGGCTACAACGCGAACGCATGAGCGGTGCGTTGATTCCCAGCGAACAGGAATACTTCAACCTCTACGGACTCACTGAAGACAAACTTGCGTATGCCGATAAGGACGTTATCGTCATGCACCCGGGCCCAATGAATCGCGGCCTGGATATCGATTCGGCGGTCGCCGACGGCGCACACTCGGTGATCCTGCCGCAGGTCACCTACGGGATCGCAATACGCATGGCGGTGATGGCCTTGCTCATGGGCGGGCAAGCGCCGCAATCGCGGCCCACCCGCCGCACACGACGCCCGGCCACCACCGGACGGAGGCGCGGCTAGATGGGGCTGCTCATTCAGGGCGGGCACGTCATCGATCCGATCAACGGCATCGATGGGCGCAAGAATATATACATCGATAACAAGGGTTTCGTCGTCGGCATCGGGCGCGCTCCCAAGGGCTTCAAGAAGACGCGGACGTTGGATGTCCGTGGCCAGATCGTCTGCCCCGGGCTCGTCGACATACGTGCGCGTCTGCGTGAGCCGGGCCTCGAATATAAAGCGACGATAGAGAGCGAAACCCAGGCTGCGGTCGCCGGCGGCATTACGTCTCTGTGCTGCCCGCCCGACACCAACCCACCCATCGATACGCCGGCGATGGCGCAAATGATTCAGCAACGCGCCTGGCGTTTCGGTATGGCATTCATTTATCCAGTCGGCGCACTCACGCGCGGCCTCAAGGGCGACTTACTTAGTGATATGGCGGCATTGGATGAATCCGGCTGTGTCGCCTTCAGTAACGCCCTGCAACCGATCACGGATACCCGGGTTATGCGTCGCGCCATGGAATACGCGGCGAGTTTCGATCTGACAGTTTTGCTGCACTCGGAAGATCCATGGTTACACGGTGACGGTTGTATGCACGAAGGCGAGGTCAGTACGCGCCTCGGGCTTCCCGGCATCCCGGAAGCCGCGGAGATCGTCGGCGTCGCCCGCGATCTGGCATTGGTGGAACATACGGGTGTGCGGGCGCATTTCTGTCAATTGTCGAGCGCACGCGCGGTGGCAATGATTGCGGAAGCACAAAAACGCAAGCTACCGGTCACTGCCGACGTGACCGCACACCATCTCCACCTTACCGATCAGGATGTGGGTTCATTCAATACGCAGTGCCACGTGCTGCCGCCACTGCGCAGCCTGAGCGATCGTAATGCCTTGCGCCGCGCCCTGAAAAGCGGTGTCATCTCGGCGGTGTGCTCAGACCATCAACCCCATGAACCGGATGCCAAGCTGGCACCCTTCAGTCGCGCAGAGCCCGGAATTTCCGGGCTGGAGACCTTGTTACCATTGACGCTCAAACTGGTTGAAGACGGCATGATTACGCTCGCCGATGCGGTCGCTCTGGTGACGAGTCGACCGGCCGCGATCCTGGGTGTGGACGCCGGTCATCTGGGAGTAGGCGCGACCGCCGACGTCTGCGTATTCGATCCGGACGCCGAGTGGATTTTGTCAGCTGACGATATGATCAGCCGCGGACGCAACTCACCCTTCCTCGGTTGGCATTTGCGCGGCCGGGTGACCCACACCCTGGTCGGCGGCAAGATCGTTTTCAGTCGCAGCCCGAGCGACTAACCCGCACCGGGCATGCTGATACGACGGCCCGTGGGTATTTGCCTGGTTTGGCCCTCGCGTTGGCTGGAGGTCCGCCAAGCGTCGTCCGGCCTTGCAAAAATGGGGTCGGAGTGAAGTTTTCCAGAAAATCTGGATATTTGTTGTGCGCCGCGAATGGAAAATTCACTCCGACCCCATTTTTAAGCGAAAGGCCGCGATTCGAGCGGTACAGGGAGGTACCGCGAGATTTAGCGCGGCGGGCCTCCAGCCGACGCGAGAAGTGTGGACCAATCGAGCCACCACGCACCCGCGCCGCGGTTTGCCAGCGCCAAAACAAGCGCGCTACACTAACCTCAACTACACTCAAAGTAGTCACGCGGTGTCGTATCGTGCGCCGCTGCGACGCTCGCTGGAGAAGACACCATGCAACGGATGATCCGCATGAATTGCCGCCGTCAGATCGGGACATTCGTCCTCGCCTTGTTAATGCTTGCCGGGTCGCCTGCAAGTTTTGATTCGGCGCACGCAGCCGGGTTGCTATTCAACGGGGATTTCGAATCCGGTGATCTGCGTGGCTGGACCGACAACAGCGAAAACGGTGGCATCGCAACGGTCGTCTTCGGAGGCTCCTGTTATTCGGGTTTCGACACCACTGCGATCGAGTTTGCGGGCAATTTCGCCGCCCTGATCCGCTCGAATGAGTTTGGTGCAATCCGCTCGGTTGGCGTCATTACTTCCGACTCCTTTCTCGCCGGTGACGGTATCGCTTTCTCCGGATTGAGCGAAAGTAATGCGGTCCGACTCGCGTTCCGCCCCGTGATCTTAGAAGTGAGGATTCTGGATGTCGCAGGCGAGATTCTGCTCAGCCAGAATCTGCAAACGCATAAAATTAAGCCGCACATCGGTTGTCCCAGCGAGCCCCGGCATGCGCCTTTCAGTTCTCATTTCGTCGACACACGCCCCTTCGCCGGCCAGGAGATCGTTATCGAGTTTCGCCAACACACCAACTCGTTTCGCGAAGGGTTTTTCACATTGATCGACGAGGTACAGATGTTTGGACAGGGTGAAGTCCCATTGTTCCCGGGCCGCCCGCGCGCTATCGCCGGCTTGTCGGTCGACAGTGTCGAGGGATTACAGCTTGACGGGACCCTGTCCTTTTCCGCCGCCGACGCGCTCCTGGAACACAACTGGTTTATCGATGGCGAGACCGAACCGCGCCCCGGCATGCTGGTGCCGCTGGATGACCTGGCGCCCGGCAACTATACCGCGCTGCTGGTCGTCAGCGACGGCGCGAATGTGGATACGGATCAGCTACGCTTCGTCGTCGCCGATGTCTCTGAGCTGGTCGATGGGAATGCGACCGGCGCCGGCGACGGCAACGCCACTGATGGCAATGCCACCGGCGACGGCAATGCCACTGATGGCAATGCCACCGGCGGTCGCGGTGATACGGACGAAGGGTCCTGAGGGCCTGCGCCCTGGCTTGATAAACCCCGCCGCCGGCCGATAACCTTCGCAAGGCCGGCGTAAATCTATACTTTTGACAAGGGTGTGCGCGGCAAGCGCGACGCCCACTCACCCCGGTTCATGGTCTGCAGATGGTGATCACAGGACCCATAAGCGGCACGCCCGGCGTCGCCGTAAACGTATCGCAACCGGTCCAGGCCGCCTGGCGCGCCGGACAGGTCCTTGATGCGACCGTCGTCCAGGTGGGGGCAAGTAACAGCGTAAAACTCCGCATCGGCGCCACGGTCGTCGAGGCGCGTACCGATCTGAAACTTGCGGCCGGGACCCAACTGCAACTGCGCGTGACCCAGCCCGGCCGACTCCCGGTACTGCAGGTCGCCGCCACCACCACGCCGCCGGATCCGCAGAGCCAGGCGTTACGATCGCTGTTGCCGAGGCAACATCCTTTGCCGCCCCTGCTGTCGAATCTGAGCCATCTCGCCGGCCAGACCAACGCGCGTAGCGTGCCGCTCAATCCGGAAACGCTGACACTTGGACGGCAGGTCTTTGAGGCCCTGCCCAGCAGCAAATCCGTATCCACCCCGCAAGGCCTGCGGCGTGCCCTCGTGGACTCGGGATTATTCCTGGAAGCGAAGCTCGCGCGGCAACTCAACACCGGGCAACGCAGCGACCTGGGCTCGGATTTCAAGGCGGGGCTTTTACGTTTGTTTAATCGATTGACGGCAAGTGGCGCCCCGTCAGTGACCGGTTCGCCGGCGCCAGACCTGCGCGCCGCAACACCACCGCCATTACGCGGCCAACCGCCACATCCGCAAGCCAACGTACCCGCCACGCTCGCGCAGGCAGCGGGTGCACGACCTGTCGCCGCCGAACTCCTGCAACAGGTCGACGCCGGCATCGCGCGCATTCAAACCAGCCAGCTGGCCTCGCTACCCAACGAAGCAACGCACTCCGCGGTTTGGACGGCGGAAGTGCCGGTGCGCCATCAGAACCAAACCAATGTTTTCGATTTTCGCATCGCCCGTGACGGCCGCGGCGACACGTCTACCGGCATGGAGACCTGGTCGGTATCCCTGGCGTTTGATCTGGAACAACTGGGGCCAGTGCGTGCACTGGTCTCCATCAGCGGAACCCAGGCATCGGTCAACCTGTGGGCGGAGCAGGCCGACACGGCGCAACTTTTCAACAACCACCTGGAATCGCTGCGTAGCGGCATGGCCGGCGCGGGTCTCGGGGTGGGCCAGGTCTGCTGCCGGCATGGGGTGCCGCCGACAGCACCGCCGGACGAGGCGGCGTATCGCCTCCTGGATACGACGGTATGAAAAATAAGAAATCGTCCAAACCGGCGCGTACCGCCGTAGCGCTGCATTACGATGGCCAGGGCGCACCGCGCGTGACGGCGAAAGGGCAGTTATTGCTGGCGGAAAAAATACTCGAGCTGGCACAGGAGCATGGGATACCGTTGTATGAGGACGCCGACCTGGTGACGCTGCTGGCGCACCTGGAGCTCGGGGACGAGATACCGCAAAACCTGTATGTGGCGGTTGCCGAGGTAATCGCGTTTGCTTACCGCATGACCGGTAAAGACTTGCCGGTGTCAACTGACGGCTGATATCGGCACGACAAGATCAGTCGCTGTCGAACTCCGTGTCATCGAGCGGCGCCTGACACGCACGATTCTTGCCTTCATGCTTGGCTTGATAAAGCGCGGCATCGGCACGTTCAAAAAAGCTGCTTTCGGTATCACCTTTGCGCAGACTGGTAACCCCGATGCTGATGGTGACACCCAGGGTATTGCTGTCATCGCTGCATGGCGCCTCGGCGACGCGTTGCCGAATACGATCCGCCAGCAGGATCGCACCCGGTGCATCCGTATTGCTGAGTAAAACCGTAAATTCTTCGCCGCCAAAGCGCGAGACGACGTCAGTATCACGCACACACCCCGTCACGTTTTCCGCGACGCACTTAAGTACACTATCACCCGTCGCATGGCCGTATTGATCGTTCACGGCCTTGAAATCGTCGATATCGATGACCAGCAGCGAAAGTGGCGTACGGTGTCGTTGCGCCAGCTTGAGCTCTCTATGCATGGACGTTTCCATACCGGTGCGGTTGAAAAGACCAGTGAGAGGGTCGGTGACAGATGATTCCTGTGCGGCCTTGTACTTGAGGGCGTTCAGTAATGGATAAATGACGGCACAGAGAAGATATTCCAGCTCAATCGTCTGATTGGCAGCGAGTTCCGTTTCGCGTGTGAAGGCGATCTCGCCGACGTCGCTCTCGTGCACCACCAGTTTATAGGTGTAGCGATACTCGCCGGGTGTACCAACGGTGATATGGACATCGCGCTCAGTGTTATCGAAGGCAACGCTGGTGTGGGGAATGGTGATCGCCATTTCGCGGGAAAACAGCTGTACGACCTCCTCCACATCCAGGGTCGTCTGCATCACCGTGGCGATCTGCAAGGCGCGCGCCAGGTGTTTGTTTGTCCCTGTGGCAGCATCCCCCGCCGACGGCAGACCACCCGCATTCTGCGGATTGAAGGAACCGGCTTGAGGGTCGATTGTTTTTGGATCCAACGCCATCACCATAAGTAGACTCCGTTGCGGGCACGTCTAAGCAAGAGTGTGCATAATTCATGCCACGCGACGGGACTATGAACCACGTTAACCCGACAATTGAACGGCCGCATACCTATCCCACACGCCAATTTTTTGACGTTGCCCGGGGGGCCGCCGCTTCAGCTTTCGGCCGGTGCAGCCGGAACACCAGTTCCGCCTCCCCCCGGCTCAGCCCGCAGGTCAGCACCAGATCGTCCACCGCGGCACCGCGGCGCGCCAGCTTGATGGCCATTTTATACGCGCCATCGGCCGGTTGTCCCAATCCGGATTGATCCTGCCGTTGCTCCAGCAGACGCAACTGCTGTTCCAGGTCCGTGAGTCGACGCCTGAGGCCGGCGGCGGGTACCGCCGCGGCACCGGCGGCGGCCGGCGTCGCAATCGCGGTCGCCGGCGGTGGTGCGGCAACGGCCCGCCGCGCGCCGCCCGCGCGCCGAAATGCGAGCGCCAGCAGTACCACCAGGCCGAGCAGGGCGCCGACCAGGGTGGCCATGGCCGCGATCACGATCCAGTCGCTAAACATAGTGGGGATACTCAGGCATATTCATCGATGTGGGATGTGTCATCAGCATCGTCATCCCCGGCTTCGGGCTGCCGCCGCTTGCGTTTCCGTTCCTGCGGTGCCCGCCGGTCGGATTCCGATTTGTCCGTGGGCCGCGGCGGGACAATGGGATGGAGAGGAGTAATTTCGCCAATCTCGGCCATCGGCTTGCCGCCGCCACCTTACAGGTTGGCGACCTCCATCCATTCGTCGTCGGACAAAAGCTTATTTACGTCGACGAGTATCAGCAATTGATTCTCGCGACTGAACACACCTTCGATGAATTCCGCGTTCCGGTCATGCCCGACATGGGGCGCCGCTTCGATATCTGATACATGCAGTTCCACGACCTCCGCAACATTGTCTACCAGAATACCGACGACCTGTTTCTGCGCCTCGGTAATTACGATGCGGGTTGAGTCATCGACTTCCTTCGATGGCAAGTCGAAACGCTTGCGTGTATCGATCACCGTCACCACGTTGCCCCGCAGATTAATAATCCCCATGACAAAGTCCGGCGCTCCCGGCACCGGCGCAATCTCCGGTACCCGCACCACCTCCTGGACCTGCAGGACGTTGATTCCGTAGGTTTCCTGGTCGAGGCGAAATGTAACCCATTTCGACATCGCACCTTCGGTGACCTCGGCCTTTTGTACACTCTGGCTCATAGACTGTTCCTCTCCGCAAACCAACCGTCTACGATTCGTGGCCCCGGACAACCGTGGCCCGCGAATCGGGGTGGGGCCGCGTCAAATGCCAGACACGCGGCGCCCGCCAAGAAAAGCTGCATGAACCATGCCATTTATCCCGCCGGGCACCGCTGCGGTGCCCCGGAATCGCCCTCCCGCCAACCCCGTTCCAGCTGGCCGGCAAATTCCCCCACATCGAGCAGGGCACATAGCTGATCCACCACGGTGCCGGCCAACCAGCGGCGCCGGGTGTTCGGCGTCCGCCAGCGGACCTGCGCCGGATCGATGACGGTCACCTCGGCGATTTCGTCCACCACCAGTCCCCAGCGGCGGTCGTCGATAAGCGCCACATGCCGTTGTGCCGGTTGCGCGCCGCCGGCACGATGCCCGGGCGGCAGGATCAACGTGGCCGCATCCACGAGCTGCACATTCTGATCGCGATTGCGCAGCATACCGATCGTCCACGCGGGCCGGCCCGGCACCGCAGCCGCGGTACCGTCCCACTCGAGAATACCGTTGAGTTCGGACAGCGGTGCCGCAATACGCATATCCGCGAGCTTGAACACCAGGCACTGGAAGGGTTCGTCGGCCCACGCGGGTGTCGCAGCAGACGACTCGGTCGATACCCGTGCCACCGCAGTGTCATGTGGCGCCTGTTTTTCATCCGTCAGCAGGGCGTCGAGATAGGTCGACAACGCGAGTTGCTGCTCAAGCAGCGGCGTGACCGCCTGCTTAACGCGCGTATTCATTACGCATGCACCGAGCGGGCCTGGGGTTCGATCGAAGGCAGCAGGATCTCGTCGAGTAGACGTAAATAGGCGGCCACTCCCGCGGAACCGGGATTTGCAATCGAAAGCGGAATACCCGCGCGACTGGCCTCACGGAACTGGTTGTCCACCGGTACTTCGGATCTCCATACGTCCGGTTTATAACGTCGCCGCAGCACCTGCAGGGTCTCGATACACGACCAGGTGGCCGAATCAAACATCGTCGGCACGATCGTGGTGGGCAACTCAATCTTTTTCGCGCGCATGATCATATTCAGGGTCCGGATCATGCGCTCGAGTCCCTTGAGCGCGAGGAATTCCGTCTGCACCGGCACCACGAGTCGCTGACAGGCGGCAAGCGCATTCACCATCAACACGCCGAGCACCGGCGGGCAATCAATCAACGCGAAATCGAACTGATCACCCAGTCGTTGCAGCGTGCGCGACAACACCAGGCCCATACCGCCGCGCGCGCCGAGTTGGCGATCCAGGGTCGCCAATGCCATGGAGGCGGGCAAAAAGGACAGGTTTTCGAATCCGGTGGCGGTGATCGCCGCGGCCGGCTCCGGCGCAGCACCCGTCTTCGCCTGATCGAAGAGCGTATAGACGCTGGGTGTCGACGCGTCCGGATCGTGCCCGAAATAGCTGGTCAGTGAACCGTGCGGGTCGAGATCGACCAGCAGGGTCCGCAGGCCGCGCTGCGCCAGGATTCCACCGAGGGTGACGGTGGTCGTGGTCTTGCCGACGCCGCCCTTCTGGTTGGCCACTGACCAGACATTCAATTCACACCGCCTGCGACCGAACGTCGCCCTGCCGAAATGAAGCCTTGCGCGAGACGCGACCCGATCGTCGCAAGCGGCATAACACGTTCCGCGATACCGGCCTGGATTACTGCCTGTGGCATCCCGAATACCACGCTCGATTCCCGATCCTGCGCCCACACAGTGGAGCCACTGTCACGCAGCAGGCGTGCACCTTGACAACCGTCCGCACCCATGCCGGTCAAGACGATCGCGAGCACCTGACCGGGTAAGGCGGCGTTGAGGGACGCGAAGCTCAGATCCACGCTGGGCTGGTAATGCTCCTCCGGCGTGGCGTCACGCACCGCGATCCGCAAGACGTCATCACGCCGCGCGACTGAGGTCTGTAATCCGCCCGGCGCCAACAGCGCGGTGCCGGCGGCGAGCACATCGCCCGCCGCCGCCTCACGTACATTAATCTGACATTGATCGTTCAGGCGTTTGGCGAAAGTCGTCGTGAACATGGCCGGCATGTGTTGCACCAGTAAAATCGGCACAGGAAACTCCCGCGGCAGTGCGGTAAGGATCTTCGTCAGCGCGACGGGTCCGCCGGTTGATGTGCCCAAGACGACGGCTCGGTAACGATCCGCGGCAATCGTCGCGGCTGCCGGTTCCGCAGTGGGAACCGCCGTGTTGTGCCGTGCAGCACCTGCGGCCAAAGCATGCACCCGGTCACGCAGCGCCTGCTCGACATCGGCTATGCGGCCGCCGAAATCGCTAAGCTTTTTTGTGAAAAAGTCCGCCGCACCGGCGTCGAGCGCATCCAGTGTCGCACGCGCACCCTCACGGGTTAACGAGGACAACATCAGAATGGGCGTGGGCCGCGCCGCGGTGATTTCGCGCGCCGCGGTAATGCCGTCCATGTTCGGCATCTCGATATCCAGGGTCACCACATCAGGGCGCAATTCCCTGGCCAGGGCGACGCCCTCGGCGCCATCCGCGGCCGTCGCGATGACATTGATCTCCGGGTCCGCGCTGAGGATCGCGCACAATCGCTTCCGTATGAATCCGGAATCGTCTACAACCAGGACACGTATCGGCATCAGGCGACCTTGACCATGTCTTTGGCATAACCGTTGATCAGCCCGGCCACATCGACGATCAAGGCGATCTTGCCGTTGCCGGTGATGGTGGCGCCGGCCAGGCCGGGCGTGCCCTGCAGCAAGGCGCCCAACGCCTTGATGACGACTTCTTCCTGGCCCAGAAGCTGATCAACCACCAGGCCAACCCGTTCGGCACCAACGGTGGTCACGACAATATGGCCGGTATCCGGCCGCACATAACGCTCTTCGCCCTTGAGCAACCACTCGCGCAGATGAAACAACGGCAATGCCTTGTCCCGCAGCAGCACGACGAGCTGACCGTCAATGGTTTTCGTGCGCGCAACGTCGAGCTCGACGATCTCCATGATGCTCAGCAGTGGTAGCGCATAGATCTGATGGCTCAGCATGACCATTAGCGTCGGCATAATGGCCAGGGTGAGCGGGACCTTGATCGACAGCTTGGTGCCTTCGCCGCGCTTACTGGTGATCTCAACGACACCATTGAGCTGGGTGATACTGGTCTTGACCACATCCATGCCCACACCGCGCCCGGACACATCCGAGATCTCGGTCTTGGTACTGAAGCCAGGCAGGAAAATCAGGTTGTAACACTCCTGCTCGTCCAGGCGCGCGGCCGTATCCTCATCGAGCAGACCCTTCTCGACAACCTTCTGGCGCAGCTTCTCGGCATCCATACCATCCCCGTCATCGGAGATGGTCAGCAAGATGTGTTCGCCTTCCTGCTCGGCGGTCAACACAACCTTGCCCGCCCTGGGCTTACCGGCAGCTTCCCGCACATCGGGCATTTCAATGCCGTGATCCACCGAGTTGCGTACCAGGTGCACCAGGGGATCGGCGAGCGCCTCGACCAGATTTTTGTCGAGATCAGTCTCCTCGCCCCGCATCTCGAGCTTGACATCCTTGTTGAGGCTGCGCGCCAGATCGCGGACCACGCGCGGAAAGCGACCGAACACCTTCTTGATAGGCTGCATGCGGGTCTTCATGACCGCCACCTGCAGGTCGGCGGTGACCACATCGAGGTTGCCCACCGCCGCACTCAACTCTTCATTCGACTGCGCGCCTTCCAGGGTGACCAGGCGATTGCGTACCAGCACCAGCTCGCCGACCATGTTCATGAGATTATCGAGACGGTCGATATCGACACGTACCGTGCTCTCGCCTTTAGCCGCCGCGGCCTCCTTGACGCGCGACTTGCGCGGTGCGGCTTTGGGTGCAGCCGCCTTGGCGGGCGGCGGCGGACTGGGCGCGGCGTCCGGCGGCGATGTTTCCGCCGGGGTCGGCACCGGTGCCACCGTCACGTCCGGGCCAGGCGCTGGCGCAGGCTCCGCGGCGGCTGCCGCCGTGTCCTGACCGTCCCCGCTCGTGGTTGCGCCGCCGAACTGCCCTTCGCCATGCAGGCTATCCAACAGGGCCTCGAACTCATCATCGCTGATCTCATCGTCGGCGGCCTTGGCGACTTCCGGCGGGGCCGCGGGCGGCGGCGCCGTCGGTTCAGCGACTGCGGAGTCCGCCGCTGCCGCGCCAAATTTGCCGGCACCGTGAAGATCGTCCAGCAGACTCTCGAACTCGTCGTCGCTGATTTCATCGGACGTTGCCGCGTCAGTGGCAGGACGTGCCGTCTCCACGGCCGCATCTTTGTCAGGCAGGTCGCCCAATAATTCCTCGAAGGCCGCATCGACATCATCGCCCGGCGATGCCGCAGCACTGCTCGCGGGCGTGGTTGGCGCAGGACTGGCCGCGGCGGGTGCGGTCGCCGCCGCCGCCGGAACCGCCAGTGCGGTCAGCTGCGCAAGTAACGCCGGGTCCGCCGGGGTCGGCTCCACGCCACCACCGATCTCATCGACCATCGCAACGACCACGTCCAGCGACTTCAGGATGACGTCCATCAATTGCGAGTCGGCGGTACGCTCGCCCTGGCGTAACACGTTGAACACATCTTCCGCGCCGTGACATACGTCCACGAGCGCGGTGAGATTAAGAAAGCCAGCACCGCCCTTGATATTGTGGAAGCCGCGGAAGACCTTGTTCAAGAGATCGGAATCTTCCGGTTGCTGTTCCAGATCAACCAGGTGATTGCTCAACTCCTCGAGGGTCTCCCCGGTCTCCACCAGAAAGTCCTCAAAAAGCTCGTCCTCCATCTCTTGGCTCATGATCTCACTCCTCAGAAACCAAGGCCCGACAACAGCTCATCGACCTCATCCTGACTGGCCATGGTCGAGTCCGATTCGCGACCGGGAATCGGCGGGCCCTCCAGACTTTTCTCATCGTCGTCCGCACCTGCATCGTCACCTTCGTTCAGCTTGCCGGCGATCTTGATCAACCGCACGAGATCGTTCTCGAGGTCCTGCACCATGCCGATCACGCGACGGATAATCTGGCCGGTCAGGTCTTGAAATTCCTGCGCCATTAGAACGTCGTTCAATTTGCCGTTGATCTGCGATGCGTCGCCCGCCACCAGATCAAAGAACTCACGAATCTCGCGGCTCATCTGACGAAAGTCGTCTGCATTCATGTCCCGTTGCAGGAAGCGGCTCCAGGCGCCGCCCAATTCGTTCGCCCGCGCATCCAGTTTCTCTGCCAGGGGCTGGCACTCCTCCACCGCGGTCAGCGTGCGATGCGCGGCCTGGTCGGTCAGGGTGATGACATAATCGAGACGGTCACGTGCATCCGGGATACCCTCTTCGGCGACCTGTGACAGCCGCTTATCGGTAATGAAGGTATTCAGGGTATCGTGAACCTCACGGGTGAGCTTGCCCACCTCCTGAAAAAGCTCCGATTCCCGCACATTGGTGATTTCATCAAGGACACGACCCGCTGCCTCGACGTCATCCTGCTCCAGATGTTCGACCAGGGCCCGCGCCTGATCCAGATTGTCTTTACCAATTGTTATGCGCATATTCATTTCGCCCACCTTCACTAAATCGTTTAAGCCGCCCCACTTTCGAGCCGTTTGAAAATGCCTTCCATCTTTTCCCTCAGGGTGGCTGCCGTGAAGGGTTTGACGATGTAGCCGTTGACGCCGGCTTGCGCGGCATCGACGATGTTTTCACGCTTCCTTTCCGCCGTAACCATCAACACCGGCGTGGCTGACAATGCCGCGTCGGCGCGAATGGCCTTGAGCAAATCCAGCCCGGTCATGCCAGGCATGTTCCAGTCCGTCACCACAAAATCGAACTTGTTCTTTTTCAGGATCGGCAATGCGGTTTGGCCGTCATCGGCCTCCGTCGTATTGTTGAACCCAAGCTCTCTTAAGAGGTTCTTGATGATGCGGCGCATCGTCGAAAAGTCATCGACAATTAATATCTTCATGTCCTTGTTCATACCAGACCCCTGCTGCCCTCAAGACAATCGAAACTTATTAAAAATCTGCTCATGGAAATATGTTTACCCATTGACCCAATCGGTCATCCGCGCGCGCAGACGCAACACTGCCTGACTATGGATCTGACTTACTCGCGACTCGGTCACGCCAAGAATTTCGCCGATCTCCCGTAAATTCAATTCTTCGTTGTAATAGAGCGATAACACCAGGCGCTCTCGTTCGGGTAAGCCATCGATGGACTCTGCGAGATCGCGCTTGAAGGCATCGTTCTGCACATTCTCCATCGGTGACGGACTGCTGTTGGACGGCAGCTCGCTCTCGTTCACATCATCGATGCTAAACATGCTGTGTCCGCTGGCTTCTTTCAGCAGCTGGTGGTAGTCATCGATCGACACGCCGAGTTGCTCCGCCACCTCGTGATCATGGGCGTCACGCCCATTTTTGGCCTCCAGATCACGAATCGCCTGCGCGATGGTGCGCGCCTTGCGGAACACGGAGCGTGGCGCCCAATTATTGCGCCTTACCTCATCAAGCATGGCACCGCGAATACGAATACCCGCATAGGTTTCGAAACTCGCGCCCTGACTGGCGTCATAGTTTCGCGAGGCCTCAAGCAAACCAATGAGCCCCGCCTGTATCAGGTCGTCGGCCTGCACGCTCGCCGGCAGGCGACTTAGCAGATGGCAGGCGATGCGCTTGACGAGCGGTGCATGGCGCTCGATCAAGTCGTCCTGCGACTCGGCATGTACCGCGACATAAGAGGCGACACCGGTCACTGCCAGCCTCCTTCGCGACGGTTGCCGGCAACCAATTGCTCGACGAAGAATTCCAGTTGTCCGCTGGCACGCGTTGGCAGCGGCCAGCGGTCGGTTTCCCGTGCCAGCTGCATGAACGCTGTCGCGGAGCGACTGCCGGGATAGGTTTCGACCACGCAGCGCTGCTTTTGCACCGCCTTGCGCACATAGTCATCCGCCGGGACCGCGCCCAGATAATCAAGAGACACGTCGAGGAAGCGGTCGGCAACGCGCATGAGCTTGTTGAACAGATGGCGACCCTCTTGCGCGGAATGCGTCATATTCGCCAATACGCGAAAGCGCCGTTTACCATAATGACGACACATCAGCTTCATGAGCGCATAGGCATCCGTAATAGACGCCGGCTCGTCACAAACGACGACAATGACCTCCTGCGCCGCGCGAACGAAGCTGACCACGCCGTCGAAAATTCCCGCCGCCGTATCGACAATCAAGGTATCGATGGACCCGCTGAGCTCACTAAAGGCATGGATCAGCCCGGCGTGTTCAGCGGGTGTCAGATCCGCCATTTTCTTGATTCCGGAGGAGGCGGGTACGACCTTGACTCCGAGCGGGCCCTCAAGAATGATTTCCGACAGGGTCCGCTCGCCACTGATGACGTGGGAAAGGTTGTAGGCGGACTGAAGTCCGAGCAAGACATCCACATTGGCAAGACCGAGATCCGCATCCAGCAACATGACGTCCTTGCCGCTGCGCGCCAGCGATGCGGCGAGATTGACTGAGACGTTAGTCTTGCCCACCCCGCCCTTGCCGCCGGTCACCGCGATGACCCGCACCGGGCTGGGGTTGGTTATGCGTCGCAGGCCGGCGGCCTGGTCGTTGCTGGTCTCAGGCACGAACACGCGCAGCCCCCTTGCCAAAGACCATGGCCATGGTCTCGTTGCCAAGCGCTCCGTTCTGGTTGATCGCCGCGCCAATCTGCTCCGCTTCGATCGACGCCAGGCGGGCATCGTCAGTCAGCGGCTGTTTACGTTGTACCTGGCGACTGATCGCAATGCTGCGACTGATGAGGCTGTGCGCACGTGCCGGGTGAATATCTTCGGGCACGCGCTGACCATCGCTGGTATAGGCGACCGGTAAGCGGTGATCGATCATGACACTGATCGCGGCACCCAGGCTGCTCGCCTCATCCAGCTTGGTGAGAACACAGCCATGCAAACGGACACCGGCAAACGCGGTGACCGTTTCCGCCAGCGCCTGCATCTGTGTCGTCGCTGCCAACACGAGGTAAGCCTTAACGCTTTGTGATCCTCGCTGAATCATCGCCAGCTGTTCGGTCAGGCGCATGTCGCGCTGACTCATACCCGCGGTATCGATAAGCACCAGGCGCCGATTCGAAAAGCTCTGCAGGGTCGCGTGCAGTTCAGCGGCATCACGCACATCCCGTACCGGCACATCCATGAGTTGCGCATAGGTGCGCAACTGCTCGTGGGCGCCGATGCGGTAGCTGTCGGTGGAAATCAGCGCCACCTGTTCCGACCCGTGACGCAGTGCAAAGCGTGCCGCAAGCTTCGCCACCGAGGTCGTCTTGCCCACCCCGGTGGGGCCGACAAGTGCGACGACGCCGCCTTGGGTGAGAATATCGTCGTCCGTCACCGGCAGATGATGTGCCAGCAAACCGAGCGCCAGACGGCGCGCCTTATCGACGCCGACGGATTCGGGAATCGTTTGCGCGACCTTCTCCGCAAGCGACGGGTTGAATCCCGCTTCCAACAACAAACGCAGCAAGCGGGTACGCCGCGGATGCCGGCGCGAGAGGTCGGCCCAGGCCAGCCCGGACAACTGGTGTTCGAGCAGGCCGCGCATATCCTCCAGTTCATGCCGCATCTCGACGATGGCGGGATCCTGCGACCAGAGCACCTTGGTATGTGGGGACGCCGCGGCGCGCGGCGGTACCGCGGTGCGACTCTTCGCCGGCACTGGTTTCGCTGCGACTGCGGGCGCGGGTTGAGGTATCGATGCGGGCTGCGGTGCGACGGTTGCGGCCACGGTCGTCGCGGCCGGCTGGGGTGTCGACGCGGGCGCCGCTGGGGCATGCGGAAACGGGCTTGCCAGATCCTGGACCAACACCTCGTCATAGTCCACCGCGGCAACGATCTCGACGCCGCCCGCCACCGGACGGTTCGACAGGATCACCGCGTCGGGACCCTGGGCCTCACGTACCTGGCGAATGGCATCGCGAATGTTGGCTGCGACAAAACGCTTGATCTTCATTCGTCAACCCTAGCTATCGAAACTGCACAACAGATGTACACGTTGCACCCTTAGGTGTGACCCACTGTGGCCACAATCCGAATCTGCCTGTTGTCCGGTATTTCATTGAACGACAACACATACAGACTGCTCACTGAATGACGCACAAACCTTGCCAGGATCGGTCGTAGCGGCGGCGCGACTAACAACACTGCGGGTTGGCCCACCGTCTCCTGGCGCTGTGCGGCCTCATGGAGCGAATGGTGCAAGCGTTCCGCAAGACCCGGCTCCAGACCGGCGCCACCGTCCCCGGCGTTCTGTAGTGACTGGTGCAAGATCTGTTCCAAGGCGGGATCGAGGGTGATTACCGGCACTTCGGTCCCGGTTCCGCAGATCTGCTGCAGGATCGAGCGGCCCAGGCGGACCCGCACGAGAGCGCCGAGGGCGGCGGGATCTTGACTCGTGCCGGCACCGGCCGCCAACGTTTCGGCGATACTGCGAATGTCGCGAATCGGCACCTTCTCCTCGAGCAGACCCTGCAATACCCGCAGCATCACCCCCGCCGGCAGCTCTTTCAGATCTTCCGCCAGCTTGGGCGCGGTCTTGGCGAGGTTGTCGGTGAGTTGCTGAACTTCTTCACGGCCGAGCAACTCGTGGGCATGTTGCTGTAACAGTTGGCTCAGATGCGTCGCCACCACGGTACTCGCATCGACCACCGTGTAGCCCAGGGTCTGTGCCGAATCCCGCTGGCCGGCCTCGATCCACACCGCCTCCAGACCGAAGGCCGGATCCTGGGATTTAATCCCTTCGAGCGCGCCGAAGACCTCGCCGGGATTGATCGCCAGTTCACGCTCCGGATAGACATCCGCTTGTCCGGCGACGACACCCATCAGGGAAATGCGATAGCTGTTGGGGCCGAGTTCCAGGTTGTCGCGGATATGCACCGGCGACACCAGGAAACCCAGATCCTGAGACAGTTTCTTGCGCACGCCCTTGATGCGCGCCATCAATTGTCCGCCCTGTGTGGTATCGACCAGAGGCACAAGACGGTAGCCGACCTCGAGCCCGATCATGTCCACCGGTGGCACGTCATCCCAGCTCAACTCCCTGGGTGGCTCCGGTGCCGGCGGTGCCTCTGCCACCGGCGCCGCCGCGCGTTGTTGATTACGTTGCGCGAGCATGTAGGCCGCGCCGCCGGCGGCGGCGGCGAGCGCCAGGAATGCCACATTAGGCATGCCGGGAATCAGCCCGATGGACCCGATCACACCCGCGGTTACTGCCAGCGCCTTGGGGCTGTCAAACAACTGGGTCAGGATCTGCTCACCCATGTCCTGCGCCGAGGACACCCGTGTCACGGTGATGGCCGCGGAGCTGGACAACAGCAGCGAGGGTATCTGGGCCACGAGGCCGTCACCGATGGTCAACAGGGCATACACCTGCATGGCGTCGGCGAAGCCAAGGTCGTGCTGCACCACACCGATGGTGACACCGCCGATGAGATTGATCAGTAGAATGAGGATGCCGGCGACAGCATCGCCGCGCACGAACTTGCTCGCGCCGTCCATGGAACCATAGAAGTCCGCTTCGCGCGCAATCTCAGCACGTCGTTCACGGGCTTCATCCTGTTCGATCAGCCCGGAGTTGAGATCGGCATCGATCGCCATCTGTTTGCCAGGCATCGCATCCAATGTGAAACGGGCGCTGACTTCGGAGATGCGCCCGGCGCCCTTGGTCACAACGACGAAGTTGATGATCACCAGAATCATGAACACCACCAGGCCGACCGTATAGTTGCCGCCGACGACGAAATCGCCAAATGCCCGGATCACCTGACCGGCGGCGTCGGTGCCCGTATGCCCATTGAGCAACACCACCCGGGTCGATGCCACGTTGAGCGCGAGGCGTAACAGGGTGGCGACGAGCAGAACCGTGGGGAACACACCAAAGTCGAGCGGCCGCCCACTGTATATCACCACCAACAACACAATCAGCGCGAGGGAAATATTGAAGGTAAAAAAGACGTCCAGCAGAATCGGCGGCAGCGGCAATACCATCATCGCCAGCATCATGACCAACAGGATCGGTGCACCCAGACTGCTGCGGCCGAGCGTACTCAATGTAAGCGTTGCGCTTGAATTTGCCATTTCTACTGTTCCCCGATCGAATCCGGTCGCTAACGCTTAAACTCGTCTGGAATGGGCAAGTCCGTCGGCGGCTCCGGCCTGGCGCTGTCGCCGCGGGTGAGCGCACGCAACTGAAAGACGTAGGCCAGTACTTGCGCGACGGCCAGATAAAGCCCGGCTGGAATCGCCTGGTTGAGCCGCACGCTGTAATACAGGGCACGTGCGAGTGGCGGCGCGGAGACCAGGGGAATCCGGTGTGCCGCGGCCACACTACGAATCTGCGCCGCGACGTTATCCAGGCCTTTGGCGAGCACGACCGGCGCATAATCCGCGTCCGGGTCGTAGCGCAGCGCGATGGCATAATGTGTCGGGTTGGTGACGATGACATCGGCCTTGGGCACCTCCTCCATCATGCGCCGCTGCGCCATCTCACGCTGCAGTGCCCGCACACGACTCTTCACCTCCGGGCGGCCATCGGTTTCCTTGAATTCGTCCTTTACCTCCTGGCGGGTCATGCGCAGCTGGCGCGCGTGATTCCAGAGCTGGAACGGTACATCCACCAGTGCGATCACGATCAGGGTCGCACTCAAACCGAGGAACGACCACACCAGCATGGAACCGGCGTGGGCGAGCGCCGGGAATGCGGGCTCACGGCCGAGGTCGAGCAGCGAACCGGTCAGGTTGTAGAGAATCAACGCGCCCATGGACGCGATCAGGGCAAACTTGGCCAGGGCCTTGGCCAACTCCATCAACCCGCGTGACGAGAATACGCGCTTGAGTCCCTTGATCGGGTCCAGCTTGCTCCACTTGAAGCCCAGGGCCTTTGGACTGAAGACCCAGCCACCCAGCGCCATGGGCGCGATCAAGGCGGCCGCGGCGACGACGATAAACAAGGGTGCGACGGCGGCGAGTGCCGTCCAGGTTGCCTGCCCCAACTGGTCCGTCAGCGCATGCAGGTCGAACACCTGGGCGCGCTCGATGACGAATCCCTGTTGCAACAAGCCGCCAAGATCCCCGATCATGCTTCCACCGAGCATCAGCGCGCAGCCGGAGCCGGCCAGCATCACCGCAAACGTCGTGAGTTCGCGTGAGCGTGCGACGTCACCCTTCTCCTCGGCCTCGCGTCGCCGTTTCGGCGTCGCCTCTTCGGTACGCTCCTGGCCTTGATTTTCCGCCACCTCAGACCCCTCCCAGAAGCATGCGCCGCACGGTCAGAAAGATGTCTTCGACCAGGCCGGTGAGTTGTGGTGTCACCGCCGGCAACATAGTCAGCATGACGATAAAGCCGACCGTCATGCTGATCGGGAAACCGACGGCAAAAATATTGAGCTGCGGTGCCGCCCGCATCATGACGCCGAAGGCAAGATTCACGATCATCAGTGTCGCGATCGCGGGCAAGGCGATCACCACGGCGGCAGCGAACATCTGACCGCCCCAGGCGACCAGGGTCCGCAAGCCGTTGATCGGCAGCCCCTGCTCCGATATGGGCAGGATGCGAAAACTTTCCGCCAGGGTCTCGATCAGCACCAGATGTCCGTTAAGCGCCAGGAACACCAGGGTGGCGACGAGCACGTAGAATTGACTGATCATGGGCACCTGAACACCGCGTTGCGGATCTACCATGGCGGCGAATCCGAGACCCATTTGCATCGCGAATACCTGGCCGCCGACGACGAATGCACTGAACACCAACAGCAGCGCAAACCCCATGGCCACCCCGATAATCAATTGGTTTACGGTGACCAGAAGGCCGGTGGCGCTCAATGGATCGATCAGTGGCGTCGCCGGCAGGGTCGGCACGATGACCACGGTCAGTACCAACGCCAGACCCAACCGCACCCGCAGGGGCACCATACGTGCGCCGAGGATGGGGGCAATCCCGACCAGCGCGGCAATCCGAAAAAAGGGCCATAAATAGGACTCCAGTAAACTGATCAATTCGACGTCGCTGAAATGCATCTTGCATACTCGCCGGTCTGCCCTGTGCCGAGGTGCCCGGTTGGACCGTTCAGCCCACCAACATGGGAATTTGTTCGATCAGCCGGCGCGTGTAGTCGGTAACGATTCCCAGCATCCAATGTCCGGCAAACATGAGCACGAAGATCGTGATCAGGAGTTTGGGTATAAAACTGAGGGTCATCTCGTTGATCTGGGTCGCCGCCTGAAACATGCTGACCAGCAGGCCCACCGCCAGCGCGGGCAGCAGGACTACCGACAGGAGCAAGACCAACAGCTCCAGGGCCTGCTGGAATATCGGAATAACGCTGTCCGGTGTCATTCTGTGGATCCCCGATGCATCGATCAGTTCCTGTCATGCTTGCGAGGTCGGCGTCTAAACATAGAAGCTCGACGCCAGGGTGCCGATGATGAGCGCCCAGCCGTCGACCAGGACAAACAGCATCAGCTTGAATGGCAAGGAGATGAGCATGGGCGACAGCATCATCATGCCCATGGCCATCAGCACACTGGCCACCACCAGGTCGATGATCAGAAACGGAATGAAAAGAAGAAAACCGATCTGAAAGGCGGTCTTCAGTTCACTGGTCACAAACGCCGGCAACAAGAGCGAGAATGGGACCGATTCCGGTGACTCAAGCTCGCCGTGGTTGGAGATTTTGGCGAACAGGTCGAGATCCGTTTCGCGGGTCTGATTCAGCATAAAGGCCATGACCGGCTTGCTGGCCCGATCCAGCGCCTCGCCGGCCTGGATACTCTCACCCAGATAGGGTGTGACCGCGTCGCTGTAGACCTGATTAAATACCGGCGCCATGATGAAGATGGTCAGAAACAGCGCCATGCCGACCAGTATCTGATTCGACGGCGTGGTGGTCATCCCCAGCGCCTGGCGCAGAATCGCCAACACGATGATCACCCGGGCGAAGGATGTCATCATCATCAAACCCGCCGGCAACAACGTCAGCGCAGTCATGATCAGCAAGACCTGTATGCTCAGGCTGTAGGTCTCGCCGCCCTGCGCGTCGGTAGTCACCGTAAGCGCCGGCAGGCCCTGCGCGAACACATCACCGGCCCCCGCGAACAGACCGATCAACGTGGCCGCAGCGAGGATTATCTGGATCGTTGTGCGCATGGCGTCAGGCCGATCCGCGCGGGTCGGTCGCATGCGGTGCGCCCGGCCGATGCAAGCGCTTGACCACGGACTGCAACTTGTCTGCGAACCCCGCGCCCGTGGATCCCGCCACCGATATCTGGGAGGGGTGCTCCAGCACGTGCAGTGTTTGCACACGGCCGGGCGCAACCCCAAGCAATAATTCCGTATCCGCCACCTTGACCAGCAACACCCGCTCACGGGTGCCGACAGACAGTCCGCCGAGTATCTGCAGATTGCCCTGGGCCGCGGTATCGAAGCGACCGAATCGACGCAGCAACCAGACAAGCACGCCGATAAACACCAGCACCACGACCAGGCCGACCGTGAATTGACCGAGACTGGTGACGGCCAGGGGTCCTTTGCCGCCGACACCGGCAGGCGCGTCGGTCGCTGCCGACGCTGCCAGGGAAAAAACCGACAGGATGCCGCCATACAGGCAGGCGAGGCGCGAGTTCCGCACCGATCTTGCTGAATTCCTCTTGCTGGAACCGCGGGACATAATCGGTCTACTTCAGCTTCTTCAGTCGCTCGGCCGGACTGATCACGTCGGTCAGGCGAATGCCGAATTTCTCATTGACGACGACGACCTCACCATGAGCGATAAGCGTGCCGTTGACCAAAACATCCATGGGTTCACCGGCGAGCCGATCGAGCTCGACCACCGAGCCCTGATTCAGCTGCAAGAGATTGCGAATGTTGATGTTGGTGCGACCGATTTCCATCGAAAGGGTGACCGGTATATCGAGAATAAGGTCCAGACTCGGGGATTCCTCGCCGCCCGCGCCGTTCGTACCATCCGCCTGCAGATTTTCGAGTTCGGCCGCCTGCACGTCCTGCCCATTACCGCCGCTCGTGGACTCCTCGACCGCGGCCTGCTCGGCCAGGGCATCGCCCCAGTCTTCCGCCGCGCCTTCAGTTGTCGCATCAGTTGATTCAGTCATCAAAACTCTCCAAAACGTCTGTGAGGAACACCGGGCACAGTCTAAATGTCACGTTTTATCGGTGCCTGCATCTTTACCGAGACATGCCCGCGGTGCTTGCCGAGCGTGCCGCGAAACAGCGGGATGTCCCCTACTCTGACGGTGACGTGTTCCGGCTCCGCGATGGGAATGACGTCACCGGGCTGCAAGTCGACCAGCGTGCGCATGCTGATCCGGGTGTCGGGTAGCGAAGAACAGATTTCGACGTCAGCCAGCTTGATTTCTTCCTGCAACGCACGTGTCCAGCGCTCATCCACTTCACCGCGATCGCTCTGCAGTCCGGCGTCCAGCATCTCGCGCATCGGTTCGACCATCGAGTAGGGCATGGTGACATGGAAGTCACCACCGCCCTGTTCGAGCTCGATATGAAAACTGGACACGACCACCACCTCGCTGGGGCTGACGATATTGGCGAATTGCGGATTGACTTCGGTATTCAGATACTCGAAATCCACTTTCATCACGCCGGACCAGGCCTCCTTGAGATCCCGAAACACGTGCTCGAGCAGAATATGCACAACACGGTTCTCCATCGTCGTAAAGTCGCGGCCTTCGATCTTCGCGTGGTAGCGCCCGTCACCGCCAAAGAAGCAGTCCACCACTGTGAATACGAGATTGGGATCGAACACAAACAGGCAGGTACCACGCAGCGGCTTGGCGCGCACGAGATTCAGGCTCGTCGGCACCAGCAAACGATGAATGTACTCCGAGAACTTGACCATCTCGATGCCGTCGGCGGAAATGTCCGCCGAGCGGCGTAATTGATTGAAGAGACTGACGCGAAAGTGCCTGGCAAAACGCTCGTTAATAATCTCGAGCGTCGGCATGCGACCGCGTACGATGCGATCCTGATGAGCGAAGTCAAAGGACGAGACACCCCCGGCCGGCGGCGCGTCCTGCTCGGTCTCGACATCACCACTATCGACCCCGTGCAGAAGGGCATCGACCTCGTCCTGGGATAACAGATCGTTTACCGACACCCGGCTACTCCATTACAAAGCTGGTGAAATAGACACTTTCGACCTTCTTGCCGCCGGTCTCGCGCGCAAGACTGTCGTTCACCACCTTGAGACATTTCTTGCGCAGATCTTCCTGCGCGGCGCGTCCGCGAATGTCGCTAAAGGTCAACTCACTGAGCATGAGCAGGAGATTGTTACGGATCATCGGATGGTGTTGACGGACTTCTTCGATGATGGCGTCGTCGCGCGCCATCACCTGCATCGTGACCTGCAGGTAATTGATCCGACCGGCGTTCTCGTAGTTGACGGTAAACGCCGGGCTGAGTTCGAAGTAGACCGCGGGTGCTGACGGTAGCGCGTTCTTCTTGGCGGGCTTTTTGGCACGCGCGGCCTTGTCACCGGTCACCTCCTCGGCCACTACCGCGTCTTCGTCCGAACCGCCCAGCAGGAAAAACGCCGCACCACCGGCGAGGCCCAGCAACAGCAAGGCGCCCAGACCGATAATCAGAAGTTTCTTTTTGCCGGATTTCGCTGTTGCCGGTGCCTGCTCGTCGCCAGGTTCTTCCCCGGGACCGAGATCGACATCTTCGCGAACGGATTCTTCTGCAGCCGCCATCAAAATACCCTCATAACGATTCCTGGTAGAGGGTTTTGCAAGACCTGTGCCAGTGGCCGGGCACAGGAAACAGGCTTAGCTACGGTGAGTTACAGAGGATCGGCCGGAAATTCGACAGAGAATTGACGGTCCCGCTACCGGACCGTGCCGGAACCTTGGCGACACATACCGGCGCAATGGCCGGCGATGGCTAGTCGCGGCGCCGGAAGGGGATCACGCGCGCCGGTGGGGATGTTTGCCGCGCCGGGCGACGGGTCGGTGCGGCCAGCACGCCGCGCAGACCATCGTCAGCCAGTGCCGCGTCCCACATGAGACTGGATAACCGCAGACAGGCCTGCAGCGGGGTGCGGGCACGACGCCGTTCGGCATCGACCTGGAATTGCAGGCCGCGCAGGCGTCGTCGCCGTGAACTGGGGCAACTGTCGATAAACTGTTCTATGACCCGAACGCGCCGACGCTCAAACTCGTCTACGTTGCTGCGCGCTAGATCGGCCCACTGATCGAAATCAAAGGCGTAGACCGCATTCATCTGGCACGGTACTCCCGGATATATATAGTTATATCCGTACTTTATACCGCCCAGCCACTTTGCTTCAAGGCCCGTTGGGCCCGTGCAAGCACCCACGCCGCTTCCGCGGCCTGATTCAGGCGAACAGATCCACCATTCCCACGTTTACATGCGCCATTGGCGCGGCATGCACTGAATTCTCCGCCTCCGCAGACCCGTCTTCGCCCGATTCACCACCCCGGCCAGCCTCACCGTCGCCGCCGTGCTGCGCCAACGACTGTTCGGAGACGTTGACATTAAGCAGGGTCAGACCCTGCTCGCCGAGAGCATCGCGCAAACGCGGCAAGGCGGCATCGAGCGCCTCGCGAACGAGTGCGTGTTGGCTGGTGAAGTGAATGCTTGCACCGTCACGTTCAATGGCGATCCGCACATCGATCGGGCCGAGTTCCGGTGGATTGAGTTGCAACTTCGCCGCCGAGACATTTTCATTAATCAGCCATAACACGCGATCACTCACCGCATTGCCCCATCCCTGTTGCGCAACCGGCACGTTAATGACGCGCGTACCGGTAAGACTCTGAGGCGACATGGACTCGGTCGCGGCGAGCGGCGACTCCGGCACCCAGGCGACCGGCATGGTGTCGGGTCCGCGCAACAAAGTTGCTTCCGGTATGCGGACGTTAGGCAGCGGGATGGCTTGATCGGCCGACGCCGCCTCCAGGCCGGACGCACGACCCAGGAGTGATGCGAGGTCGGTCCCGGCAACGCCCGCCGGCAGCGGCGTCAGTCCAGGGGCGGGCAGCAACAAGCTCAATTCCGGGTCGACGGCCGTGCCCCTTAGGGCGCCCGCGGTTTGCGCCGACGTCGCGGCCGCCGGCAGCGGCGTCGGGGTGCCGCGGCCCGCGGCCAGCAGGGACAGAGATGATGTGCCGATCGCCGGTAGGGCGACCGGCAGGGTCGCGACCAGGGCAGCCGGCAAGCCATTGCCGTCCGCCAGCATCGATAGCGGCGCCTCCGGCGCCACCAGGGCCGGGTCGCTGGCCCCCAGAAACGCCGCCACCAGGCCGCCGAAGGCAGGCGGCGCCCCCGCTGCGGGCGGCCCTGCAGGCGGCGGCGCGCCCCCGGGGTGTATCACGTCCACGGCAATGGTCGGTATCAATTCGGCCAAGATCTCCCTCGCTGGGTCTAATTCACGGCGTCAAAACGGGAGATTGCAACTTGCGTGCCATGCCCCGGTCAGGGCCATGGACGCGGCGTCAATGGGATTTTTTGTAGGCCGCGCACAGGGCGCGTTCATCCAGATCCGTCTGCGCACGCCGCTGCAGCGTACGCTGTTCGCGGCTGTGTGCACGATCGACCACCGTATCCAGGGCCTTGGCACGGGTGCGCCGGGACAGCCACTCCCGCTTCCGGGTTTCATAGTCATGGCGCGCGCCCGCGACGAGCTTGTGCTGGGCGTCGATTGCCTGCTCCAGACGCTCGAGGAATACACGGAAGTCCTGCATCTGTCCGGCGTCGATACCGTCGGCTGCGGCGGTGTGAAAGCGACGCGCGTATTCGCGGCGAAGCTTTTCCAGCTCCTCCAGCTGGAGCTGTTGGTCATCCCTGATCTGCTGTTGTTTCGCAAGCAGTATTGCCGCGTCCTGTTCCCTGGAATGGGCGAATTTTGCAATCGGCTTGATGCGCTTCGATTTGGTCACGAAATATTCCCCAAAGATACCGCCGCCCCTGGTATTGAAGGCTTTATATATAGTTCGGCACAACCCGGGGCATCTTTATGCATTCGCCGCACCCTGGGGTGGTCCGGCCATGACCCCCTGTAATTGCTGCACACTGTCTGTATAGGCAATCGGCTGATTCATGTCCTGATGCAGAAAATCCATTACCCGCGGACGGAAATCGATCGCCTCGTCGATGCGTGGATCACCGCCCTTCGTGTAAGCGCCGACATTAATAAGATCGCGATTTTGTTCATACGTCGAATAGATCTGCTTGAGGCGGCGCGCGGCCTGCAGGTGCTCCGTATCAACGATCTCTGTCATCGTCCGGCTGATCGACGCCTCGACATCGATGGCCGGATAGTGACCCGCCTCGGCGAGTTGGCGCGATAAATAGACATGGCCATCGAGTATTGCCCGTGCCGCATCGGCGATCGGATCATTCTCTTCGTCGGTTTCCATGAGCACGGTATAAAACGCCGTGATCGATCCACCTCCGGACGGACCGTTGCCGGCGCGCTCGACCAGCAACGGTAACTTCGCGAACACCGATGGTGGATAACCGCGAGTTGCCGGCGGTTCGCCGATGGCCAGGGCAATTTCACGTTGCGCTTGCGCGAATCGCGTCAGGGAATCCATCAGCAATAAAACATGCTTACCCTGGTCGCGAAAATACTCCGCGACACTGGTGGCCAACATGGCGCCGTGCATGCGCAGCAGCGGCGGATTGTCGGCGGGTGTCGCCACCACCACTGCGCGGGCCAATCCCTGTGCGCCGAGGATGTTCTCGATGAATTCCTTCACTTCCCGACCCCGCTCGCCAATCAGTCCAACCACAATCACGTCGGCCTCGGTAAATCGGGTCATCATGCCGAGCAGCACACTCTTGCCGACGCCGCTGCCGGCGAACAGACCCATACGCTGACCGCGCCCCACCGTCATCAGGGCATTGATGGCGCGCACCCCGACATCGAGCGGCTTGCTGATCGGCTGCCGTAATAACGGATTGACCGCCTGGCCACTCAAGGGCACGCGCTCGCGCGGATGCAGCGGTCCGGCACCATCGAGCGGATTGCCGGCACCGTCCAGCACGCGACCCAGCAGATCCTCGCCCACCGGGGCATCGCAGGTACGACCGGTGGGAATGACGCGCGCATTGGGAACGAGCCCGTGAATATCGCCGGTGGGCATCAGAAACAGGCTCTCACCGGAGAATCCGACGGCTTCCGCCTCGATGCTGGTGCCGCCCGGGCCCGCGATCACACAGCGTGCACCAATCGCCGCCTCGCAACCAATCGCCTCCAGGGTAAGGCCCACCATGCGCGTCAGCTTACCTTCCACGAACAGGGTCGGCCCGGCCTCCGCGCCCGCGCGCAACCGCGCAATCCTGCGACACCACTGCGGTCCGCGATCCGCTTCAGGTATCACGGCCGCTATCCTCTTCCCGGTTACCCCCGAGCATGGCGGCAAACAAAGCGTTCAGCCGGGACTCCACGGTCGCGTCGACTTTCGAGGTCTCCGTCATGACCTTGCAGTCACCGCGGCCCAGAATCGGATCTTCGACAACCCGCCAACTGCCCTCGGTCTCATCCAACGAGAGCAGCTCCCGAACCAGGGCGGCATCATCCGGATGCAGCTGCACACGCACGTTGCGCGCTGCAGCAGGCAACACTGAAATGGCTTCGCGCACCACCGCGACAATCTGACCTGGATCGGTTTTCAATTCACGGCGTACCAGACGACGGGCAATCGCCGTCGCCAGCAGGGCAATTTCCTGTTCGACCTGATGATCCAGGTCGACAAAGGGTTCGTGCAGGGCCGCCATGAGTTTCTCAAACTGCTGAAGTTTCTGGCCGGCCGCCGTGATGCTGTCCTGGTGGCCGCGTTCAAACCCCTCCGCGTAGGCCTGGCGCTGGATTTCCTCGATCTGTTCCACCGTGGGTGCCGCGCCGCGACCCGCGCGGGATGTGACCGCCGGCAACTCCCAGCGCTCATAAGCGTTCCCACCGTCGGCCGCCGGCTTAGACATATTGCTCGCCTCCGGAACCGCCGAGCGCGATCTCGCCGGCATCCGCTTTGCGTCGTGCGAGAGCAACGATTTCCTTCTGCGCGGTTTCCACATCGCTGACCTTGACCGGCCCCGCGACCTCGAGCTCGTCGCGCAGCATCTCCGCCGCCCGCTTCGACATGTTCTTGAAAACCTTTTCCTTCAGCAGCTCCGAGGCGCCTTTGAGGGCGACGACAAGTTTGTCGGAAGTTACGTCGCGTAACAGCGTCTGTACGCCACGGTCATCGATTTCGAGAAGATTTTCGAATACGAACATCAACTCCTCGACCTGTTCCGCAAGCGTCGAGTCACTATCCCGGAAGCCGTCCATGAGCGCGCCTTCGGTGGCGCTATCGAGTTCATTCATGATGTTGGCGGCGGTTTTGACCCCGCCGATACCGGATGATTTCAGGCTGTTGCTGGAGTTGCCGGAAAATTGCTTCTCAAGAATGGTATTGAGTTCGTGCAGTGCTGAGGGCTGCACACCATCGAGGGAGGAAATGCGCATAATGATGTCGAGCCGCACTTTGTCCGGGAACACCGCCAACACCTGTGCCGCCTGATCCGAGTCCAGATAACTCAATACGATGGCGATAATCTGTGGATGCTCGAGTCGAATCACCTCAGCCACTGCGCGCGGGTCCATCCACTTGAGATCTTCCAGTCCCGATGCCTGGGAGCCGATCATGATGCGGTCGATCAAGCTGCCGGCCTTGTCCTCCCCCAATGCCTTGGTCAGTACACTGCGCACATATTTGTCGGCGCCCACACCAAGGGCGGTTTGATTGTCGACGATACTGCGGAACTCGGAGAGTACGTTGCCGACCCGGTCGCGGCTCAAGTCTGTCAACTCGGCCATGGTCAGGCTTACCCGCTGCACCTCTTTCGGTCCCATATGCTTGAGCACCTCGGCCGCATCCTGCTCACCCAGGGCCAACAACAGGATCGCCGCACGCTCGGTGCCGCTTGACGCAGATGCGTTACTGTCCGCCATCCGTCGCCAACCAGCCTTTTACCACTTGCGCCGCGCGTTTCGGGTCCTCGGCGACCAACGTCTTGGTCGCCGACAGATCCTCCTGATAGACATTGGCGGAGGCCTGCGCGGTGATTTCCTGTGCCGCCCCGGGAGCACTCAGACTGAGCTGGTCCTCACCCACCGGCAGCGCCGCCTCGCCCGGGGCGCCGCTAAACACGACGGGCGCCTGGCCCTTTTCCGCCAGACTGCGCAACACCGGGCGCAGTACACCAAGCACCAGCAGCAAGGCGACCAATCCACCGAGTACCTGTTTCGCCACATCCCACAACCAGGGCTGCTGCCACAACGGCGGTTCCGGCAGAGGCTCAACGGCCTCCGGCTGCTGGAATGCGACATTCACCACACTGACGCTGTCGCCGCGGGCCTCGTCAAAACCAATCGCGTCCTTGACCAGGGTGGTCAGGCGCGTGAGCTCTTCCTCCGCGTAGGGCGCGCGCACCGCTTCACCATCGTCATTCAGTGTCTGTTTGTTGTCCACGACCACGGCCACGGACAGGCGTTCGAGACTGCCGAAGGGCTGGCGTGTGTGGCTGATCGTCTTCTCGAGTTCGTAATTGTGGGTCGCCTGCCGGCTCTTGCTGCCGGGGGGCTGCAGCGCCGCCAACTGCTCCTGCTCGTTGCCCTGGGCGTCACGCGGGCGCACCGGCACATCGGGTCGTCGTTCCGGCACCTGGCCGGTGCCCGGCGGTTGGTTAGTCAGTGCGCCGGGAATGCCGCCCGCGGCGCCGGCATAGCCTACGGTCTCTTCCTCGGAGGTCTGTTCACTGCGCACCACCTGCTTTTCGGGATTAAAGCTTTCCTGGGTCTCTTCCTTGAAAGTGAAATCCAGCTTGGCAACGACCTGGGCGCGCACCCGGCCGGCACCTACGATGGGCAGGAGTATCTCTTCGACGCGCTTGACGTAGGCATCTTCCACGCGCCGGGTGTGATCGAATTGTGTCGCGCTCAGGGCAAGTTCTCGTGACGACATGCGATTGCTGAGCAGGTTGCCGCGCTCGTCAACCACGGTGACCTGGGACTCATCTAGATTCGGCACGCTCGATGCCACCAAATGCACGATACCGGCGACCTGACCGTCATCCAGCTGGCGACCCGGATAGAGACCGAGTACCACGGACGCGCTCGGTTTTTCGCGATTGCGCACGAACACGGACTGGCGCGGAATTGCCAGATGCACGCGTGCATCACGCACACTGTTCAATGTCACGATAGAGCGCACCAGTTCGCCCTCCATGGCGTGTTGGTACCGGGCTAACTCCATGAATTGGCTGCTACCGAAGCCGCGATCGCGGTCCATGATCTCGAATCCGCCGACCGAACCCTTGGGCAATCCCTGCGCGGCCAGCTTCAGGCGCGCGTCATGGACCTTGCTCGCCGGCACCATGAGCGCGCCGCTGGTCTGGTCGAGCTTGGCCGGGATGTTCGCTTTTTGCAGTTCGTCCATGACCGTCACGACATCTTTCTCGGCCAGCGCGCCGTAGAGAATCTGATAATTGGGTTTTTGCGACCAGAGTACGATCGAAACACCCACCGCGACGCTTGCCGCGAGCCCTACGAGCAATATCAGTTGCCGGATCACCGACAGACCGCTGAATCCGTGCGCCGCGGCCGCGATGCCTTGTGTCTTAGCCTCTGCCATTTTGCTTCGTCGTCGATTCTTGCTCGTGTGTCATCCGCACTCCCGAGACTGGCGGCCCGATTAAACGGGCATATTCATGATGTCCTGATAAGCGGACACCAAACGATTGCGTACATGCGTCATGGCTTGAAAGGACACATTCGCCTTCTGTACTGCCACCATGACCTGTGCCAGATCGACACTCGCATCACCCAGTTCGAATGCCTTGGTGAGCGCACCTGCCTGCTGCTGGTTTTCGTTGACCTGATCGATCGCATTTTTCAATAACGCCGAGAAACCGTTTCCCGGCGCCTCGCTCGCGGCTGGCGTCTCCAGTGCCTGGACCTGCGCCGACATGGCGCGCATTTGTGCCAGTAAATCGCTTGCATCGATCTTGTTCATAGGGTTACTCCCCGAATGCCTGCTGTAAGTTGTTTTCCATCAGTGGCGGGTACGCGTCGAGCTGCTCAACCGGCGCCGCGCGCCGCGACCCCCATCGGCAACGCTATCCCCGCCTCGCGCATCCGCGCCAATTTGTAGCGCAGGGTACGTTCACTGATACCGAGGCGCGCGGCGGCCGCCTTGCGCTGTCCGCTCGCGCGTTCCAGGGCTTCGATAATGAGTTCCTGCTCACGGGTCTTGAGGTCGTCCCCCAGATTATCCGCGCCACCACCATCGACGTCGGTCGTCACAACCGAATCCGCGGGGCTCAATTCAAATTGCAGATCGTCCACGTCGAATTGATCTTCGCGCTGCAAAATGAGCGCCCGTTGCACCAGGTTTTCCAGCTCCCGTACATTGCCGGGCCACGCATGGGCGCGTAACCCGGCGCTCGCCGCCTGCGTTAACGAGGGCATCGGGCGACCTTGTGCCGCAGCGTATTTAGCGAGCAGATACTCCGCCAGCGGTTCGATGTCATCAACGCGCTCGCGCAGCGGCGGCAGATGCAAGGGGAAAACGGTGAGCCGATAGAAGAGGTCCTCACGAAAGCGGCCGGCCGCCACTTCTTCCTTCAGACGGCGGTTGGAGGTCGCCAATACGCGCACATCGAGATCGATCAACTTGCGACCGCCGAGGCGCTCGACCTCCTTTTCCTGCAAGACGCGTAACAGCTTGGCCTGCAATCCCAGGTCCATCTCCGATATCTCGTCCAACAGCAAGGTGCCGCCCTGGGCCTGCTCAAATTTCCCCGGGCAGGCCTGGTAGGCGCCGGTAAACGCACCCTTCTCGTAGCCAAACAACGTGGCCTCGAGCATGTTCTCCGGGATTGCCGCGCAGTTGACCGCGACGAAGGGTTGCGCGGCACGTGGCGAGTACTGATGAATGTAGCGCGCGAGCACCTCCTTGCCGGTGCCGCTCTCGCCGCTGATCATGACGGTGGCGTCACTGTCCGCGACCTGGCGTGCGCGATCGAACACTGCATGGGTGGCGGCATCGACGGCGATCGGGTCGCCGTCGCCGGCATTCAGCTGCGGCGGCAGATAGCGACTCACCGCGTTAACCAGCACTTCCGCCTCGAAGGGCTTGACGAGATAGTCCGTGGCACCATCACGCATGGCGACCACCGCCTGCTGAATAGTGCCGAATGCCGTCATCAACAACACCGGCAGATCGGTGCGCCGCTTCTTGATGTTCTTGAGTAATTGGTGGCCATCCATGCCATCCATCTTGATGTCACTGATGACGATACCAAGTTCTTCGTCCGCGAGGTGCTCCAACGCCGACTTGCCGCCCGCCGCAGTCACAACCGTGTAACCCGCGAGCTGCAGCGTGTCGCTTAACGCCTGGCGCAGTGCATCGTCATCTTCAACGACCAAAACTGTCGAACGGTTCATAGCGTCCTCTTGATTATTGCGTAACTGATGTTCCGAACCCGGCCCGCCCTGACGTCGGCAGACATAAACCGATGCTGCTGCCGCCACCCGGCGTGGATTCAAACCAGACCGAGCCCTGGTGGGCATGGGCCACGGCCTGCACCACCGCGAGGCCGAGACCGGTACCGGCACCGCGGGTGGTAAAAAATGGCTCGAAGATACGATCCTGAATATCCTCCGGAATGCCCGGACCGTTGTCGCAGACCAGCAAAGCGACTTCCTCGTCGGATATCGCAGTAGCACGTATCTCGATACGGCCACCGGCGCCGCAGGCCTGGATTGCGTTGACCACAAGATTCTGCAGTGCGCCCAGCAGCGCATCGCGATTGCCGCGCACCGCCCGGCCGGCAACCTCCGGTTGCAGGTCGAGTTCAAAATCTGCGCCCAGCATGGGCTCGGCGGCATCGCGCAGATCCTGCATCAATTCGCTGACGTCGATCTCCGCAGACTCGGAACTGCCGCCGCGTGCGAACACCAGCATATCGCGCACCAGGCTGTCGAGGTGTCCAAGTCGGTCACGAATTCGTTCCGTAATCATCGTTACATCTCCTGAGTCGATATTGGGGCGTGCAAGGTGAGATACGTACAGCAGTGCTGTGGACAAGGGCGTACGAATTTGATGTGCCAGACTGGCGGCCATCTCGCCCATTGCCGAAAGGCGTTTGTGACGCGCCAGGCGCTCATGCAGCTGGTGCGTTTCACTGACATCCTGCAGCAAGAGAATTTGTCCGGGCTCACCGGCCATCGGGCAAGTGGAAATACTCACGGCGCGGCCGTCATGTAGATACACATCGGGGCCGGCCGCGGTGTCGGACTGAAATGCGCGTCCGATGACATCCCGCCAGATCTCGCCTCGCAGCGGCTCGCCGAGCAATTCGCCGGCGGCTGGATTGGCCTCCTGCACGCAGCCGGCGCCGTCGACCACGATCACCCCGCCCGGCAGCGCGGCAAGCAGCTTGGCCAGACGGTCCGTAAGCTGCGCGGACTTCGCCGCCTCGCGCCGGCGCGCTTCGCGCGTGGCCGCGAGCTCGGCGCTCAACGTCGCAACACGGTTTTCGAGTACCGTAAAGGAGTCGATCAGCTGTTCGGAGAGATCATTGAAGACGCGAAAGGCGTCCGTCAGATCTTCCTCGGGCACAGTACTGGTTTGATTCATCTCCCGGCCTTGCTCAGGTGAAAAAGTGATCGTTGACGGGTCGGCGACGCGCGCCGCCCGCCTCAATCACTTGAGCAAGAACCGTGCCCGGATAGAAAAAGTACCTGGAATCAGGGAGTTACGAACCGACTGCCGACGCCTTGTCAAAATCCTGGCGGTTGGAGCCGTTGAGATTGTCAAACTTGCGGAGTTTTTCGACCAGGGTCGTGCGCCGCATATTGAGCAGCTTCGCGGCATGTGCGACCACGCCGTTTGATTCATCGAGGGCCTGCTTGATCAGATTGTATTCGAGACTGCTTAGGTGCTCTTTGAGATCGATACCGCCGCGCGGCAGCCGCGGCGCCGAGAGCCACTCCAGCGGTACCGTCGTTTCCTGATCCGGCACGCTTTTGCTGGCGCCGCCATCGAGCTGGAATTTGGCCGGCAAATCCTCGGCGTCGACCACCCGGTAGGGGTACATGATCACCAGGCGCTCGATCAAATTCGCCAGCTCACGGACGTTACCCGGCCAATGGTACTGACAAAGCGCCATCACGGCCGCAGGTGACATTCGTATCGAGCCACGCTTCTCGTGCTCGACCCGCGAGATAAGCTCATTGATCAACAGCGGAATGTCTTCGGCGCGCTCGCGCAAGGGTGGCATCTCGATGGGAAAGACATTCAGGCGATAAAATAAATCCTCGCGGAACTTGCCTTCGCTGATCTCGCTTTCCAGATTCCGATGGGTTGCCGCGATAATACGCACATTGGTCGACATGCTCTTGTTGCTGCCGACACGCTCATAGCTGCGCTCTTGCAGTACCCGCAATAACTTCACCTGCATCGGCAGACTCATGTCACCGATCTCGTCGAGAAACAGGGTACCGCCCTCGGCCATCTCGAAGCGGCCTTTGCGTGCGCTGATCGCACCCGTGAAAGAACCCTTTTCGTGGCCGAAGAGTTCGCTCTCGAGCAGATCGCCGGGAATCGCACCGCAATTGATCGGCACAAACGGCTTTTCGCGGCGCGCGGAATGGTAATGCAGGTTGCGCGCGACCACTTCCTTGCCGGTGCCGGACTCGCCGAGTATCAGTACGGTGGCTTCCGAATCCGCCACCTGCCCCATTTGCTGGCGGATATCCTGCACGCCGCGACTGCTGCCAACCAGGCTACGAAACAATTCGAGCGGCCGACCGCTGCGCTTGTCCTGACTCTCGCGGAACACCTGGCCGGTATGCAGGGCATTATTGAACTGCAGATAGCGCAGCGGCAGGTCCAGGGTGCCGAGAATGGCGCCGTCGACCTCAGGCGCCGGATCGGCCGTGGCAGTCCCGTTGCCGAGCAGAAAAATCGGCAGCCGCGCATCCCAGCTGTGGAGCGCGGTGACCGTCGCGGCGATATCCACGCCCGGTCCGGGCGCGCCGAGTAAACAGATCTGCGCACTGCCCACGGCCGGGGCATCTTGTTGCCAGGCCGTATAATCGGTCAGCACAACCTCGTCGCAATCGGCGAATTCGAGCAGTGAACGCAGGTAGTCGCGCCGACTCGAATCGGACTCAAGAACCAGTACCATTGACGCCGACATTTATGCCGCCCCTCCGCTCTGACACTCCATTCTGGACCCCCTAAATGTCCTAAACCCCTCACTGACAAGCAGGTTTTTGCTTTGTGTTGTGACTCAATCAAGTACAGCACAAAAATTTTAGATGTCAAAAAATCGACATCTGCGGCAGCAGAGGTCGTACTTCAGTGGGAAATCAGGGGTGAGCGATCGGCGTCGATCGCCAGTGCGGGGGGCGATGGTGGCGCGTGCGGTCAGGCTTCGGTATAGGCAAGATGCGCATTGCGGCCGCGCGCCAGCTGCCCCAGCTGCGCACCCAGTTCGCGCCGATGCGCGGTGACAAACTCGACCACACGCGCGTCCAGATCGAGCACTTCGCGAATCAGCACGGCGGCGGCGCCCGCCTCCGCAGGAGCGAAGGGCACGGAAAAAATGTCGTTCATCAGCGTGCTGCGTTCCGTTTCCAGCTTCGCCAACGCATCCCAATCTTGCACCTGGGCGAGTGCAAGCATTTCTTGACTGACTGTGCGCAGGCGGGTGAGTTTCGTCGCCCTTAATGTGGGTGCCATGTGTGTGAATCCTCGCCGGCGATACCTGCCGCGTTAACGCGCCGCCACCGCCGGCTTGGCGTCCGTAGTTGCAGCGGGGGTAATTTCGTCCCAGGCGGATTTCACCTGCCCGAGAAGTTTCACGCATTCGTCCAGCATGCTGACGTCATTCTGAATGTTGGCGGTCAGCAACCGGCTTTCGATATATTCGTAGAGCCGATCCAGATTCTCCGCGATCTCCCGACCCGCCGACTTGTCCAGGCTGGCGCGCAGGCCGCTGATGATCGACAACGCCCAGCTTATGTGACGGCCTTTTTCCGCCGCCGCACCACGCTCCATATGGCCGCGCGCAATGGCGATCTTGTCGAGGGCGCCTTCGAGCAGCATCTGCACCAGCCGATGGGGGCTGACTTCTGCGCCGGCGCTCTGGACACCGACCTGGTTATATTGCGCTACCGCATTTCTCGGGTTGGTGTTATGCATCAAACCCCTCCTGCTTCGTTAAATTCGTGTGACGATACGGTGATGTCGTCTTCCCCGGACCACCGCATCGGCTGCTCTCCCCTGTTATCGGATCCCTGGGCGAAAAATTTAGCGGCGTGCGACTGGGGAAATTGGATAACGTGCATGATCATTATCGACTCTGACCCTGGGACAAGGTCTGCAGACCCGCCAGCTGCTGGGTCAGGAAGGTGCTGGTCACCTCCAGTTGACCCAGCAGGCCGTCCAGGGCCGTGAACTGTGCCCGCACCCGGCTCTCGAACACGCTCATGCGCCGGTCGAAGGCCTGACGTTGCGCCGCGATCGCCTCGATTTCGGTCTCGAGTCCCTCGCTACGGCTGTCGAGGGCGCTGTTCGACTCGAGCATGTCGGATATCAGGCGCGCGATCAGATCCGCGTAGCCGCGGGTAAAATTGAGCGTGCCGCGATCGCCGGTGGCGCCGCCGAGTATCTCGATCTTGAGTCCGTCCGCGTTACCCGTGCCGGTCAAAAAACGCCCGGCGCCGGTGGCAGCGATACCGCCGATAGTGCCGGCCACGTCCAAACCGTCGCTGCCGGCGGCCACGGACAGGCCCAGGGTGGCCGCCGTACTGGTGTCGACAGAGGTGATCTCGGCCGTGCTGGCACTCCCATAACGATCTGATTTTATTAAGAGTTTATTGGACGCGACGGTGACCGTGGCGCTCACGCCATTGGCCGACAGCTCGCTGTCGCCGTTGATGCGCGCCTGCAGTTCCGCCGCCAGACTGGTGGCCGTGTAACTGCCCTGGGTCAGGGTAATCGTACCCGAGTCGATGCCGTCGAGTTTGATGGCGAAGGTGTCGTTGTCGGCATCCACGGTGAACGAGGCGATGTCGGCACCGGTGTAACTGCCCTGGGTCGCCAGTTGCGTAATGTTGACCGCGTAGTCACCGACCACGGTAGCAGCGCCGGCGCCGTCGTAACGAACCAGGGCATCGGAGGCGGATGCGGTGGCGGCAAACAGTCGCGCGACACTATCCGCATCATTCGTCAGCGCCTCATTAAACTTCGATTCGTCGAGCTGCAGTTTGCCCGTAAAGGCATCCGTGGTGATCCCGACCGTAGCCAGAGAATTGTAGGCGCCACCGACACCACCGATGGCGCCGCCGAGGATGCGGCGCAATTGCGAACTGATGTTGCGCGTGGTGGCGTCGCCGATGAGAATACCGCCCTGTTCCGTATCCGCGTTGTAACCGGACAACGTGTCGATGCTGCTGGCCAGGGCGTTGTAACCATTCACAAAGGCTTTGGCGGCGTCCAGCGCGGCACTGTCGTCCTGGCTGAGCGTGACCGAACTGGTGCCCGCCGCCTTCAGGGTAAGCGTTACCCCCTCGATGGCGTCGGCGACCACATTGGTTGCACTACTAATGGGGATGCCGTTCACCGTCAAGGCGGCGTCCTGGGCCGCGGCGGTCTGCTCCATGTTGAGCGCGCCGCCGTTATAGGCCAGGCGCGAGAGGCCGTTGTTATCCGTATCAACACCATCACCGGTGTCATCGACAGTGATCTGCAGACTGTTGGCGGCGCCGGTCTCGGCGGAGACAAACGTCAGTCGATATTCATCGCCGTCATACACGATGGAGGCACTCACGCCGATGTCGGCGCTGTTTACCGCGTCGCGGATGCCCTCGAGCGAATTGTTACTCGCATCGATGGTAACGGTTTCGGTGGCCTTGTCGGGGTTCTGGGTAAAGCTGTAGGGTCCGAGGGCGGTGGTGCCGAACTTGAACGTGAGGCTGCCGGTGCCCACCTCATCGGTGACATCGGTATAGCTGCCGTCGGCGGCGGAGGCCAGGGTGTGGGCACTCGCCAGCGCGGTCACATTGACATCGTAGGTGGCCGGGGATGCGCCCGTGGAAGCACTGACGGTGACGGCGTCGGTATTGCTCGAGCTTGCGGTCAGGGCCTGGAAGGCCGACGCGGCACTGAGTCCGCCGACCGTACTCTGAAACGCCGACAGCGCGCCCTTGAGACTGCCGTAAGCGGACAGCCGCGCCTGCAGGGTGGCTTCTTT
>CAMYOD010000013.1:0-48114 GCA_947259975.1 uncultured Gammaproteobacteria bacterium | reverse complement strand
AGTGCAAGACCCGTGCCGGTCAGGCTTCGCTGTGCACCAACAACCCGGTGGTGGGGGCGGCGGCTTCCGCCGAGGCCTTCAACACACGGGCGATCTCCAGCACCTCTTCGGCGGGGATCTGGCGGATCGTCTCGTGGGTCTCCGAATCCAGCACCCGGATCACGGTACGACCGCTGTCCTCGTCGACGCTGAACTCGAGATCGCGCCGGAAGCTTTGCACGTAGTCTCGTACCTGGCTCACGGATTCGGTTACCTCTTTGATCGCTTTCGTTTCTGTTTGCGTTTCCTGCGGCGCGGTCTTGCCGCTGCCGGAAACATCCTGCCGGACATCTGACGATTCATTCGTCTTAGTCGTCCTGACCTGTCCGGACGTACCTGACCCCGTAACGCTGGTCACTCGGTTGTTCAGGTCATTCATGACGGTTACCTCGTCGATGTGAATTCCGTGATGAAGGCGGGGAACAATGGTTGAGCGGTCCCCACCCCCATCCCGGAGGTTTCACTTTTATCTACTACTACTCATGTGTCGTGACGCTGACTTACTGCAACAGGGCCAGGGCCGACTGCGGCATCACGTTGGCCTGGGACAACATCGCGATACCCGCCTGCTGCAGAATCTGCGCCCGCGTCAGGTTGGCCGTCTCCGCGGCGAAGTCCGCGTCCTGGATCCGGCTGCGTGCCGCACTCAGGTTCTCGGACGTGATCTGGATACTCGCGACGACGGAGTCGAAGCGGTTCTGGATCGCACCGAGTGACGCCCGGCTGCTGTTGATAGTGTTCAACGCACTATCCACAGAGAGCAGCGCCGCATTCGCACCGGACACATCAGAGATGTCGGTATCGGCAATCGTAGTGCCCTGTAATGCACCGGAAGCGACCACGGTCTCGGCTACCAAACCTGCGGTCGTAGGATCAGTACCTGCAATTTCCACGTCACCAGAGGTTGCGATGATGCTGTCTACAGTACCGCGGTAAGTTGCGCCTGTAGCGGCGAAACCTTCAGCACCCGCCGCGTCTGTACCCGTCTCCGCCAGCGTGAAGTTACTGCCATCATCCTTGGTGATATTGACCAATCCAGCGCCGCCGTCTGTTGCCGTGTAGCCCGCCAGCGAATTGATCGCCGCGAAGACTTCAGCAGAGGTGATGGTCACGTCAGCACCACCATCAACGGCACCTGAGAGGTCAACGGCCACGCCATCAATCGTCAGGCTGTAGTTCGGGTTGGCCGCAGCTGTGGCATCGGCACCCGCCGTAGTCTCAGTACCGGTCACGAAATCAACTGCGGCACCATTTGCCACGACATTACTAATGGCGATGTCACTCGTAACACCCGTAGTGTCACTGGTAAAAACCAGCTTACCGCCGGCAATACTCGCCGTGGCACCTGTGAGCTCACCATTAATCTCGGCCAGCAGGGCAACCTGATCAGCATTATTCTGATTGATGTCAATGCCCTGGGAAGCGCCGCCATCTACCGAGATATCAAATGTAAGATTGTTGACTCCGCTGTAATCCAGTGAACCCGAACCTGGTACATCAACGGTGCCTGTATACACCGATGCAACGGCTGCAACGCCGGGGGTACCGACCACATCACCAAAGGCAATCGCCGTCTGGGCATTGGTCGCGGTCGCGGTCAGGTTCACATCCGAGGCGGTGATCGCATCGGCAATCGCCTTCGCGTCCGCGGCGGCGGTGATGGCATTGCCGTTCACGGTCAAGTCACCTGCCGTAAAGCCGGCCTGTACTGCGGTACCCGGTGTCGCGGTAGCACCGGTGGTCTGACCCAGACTGGCCGTACGTGCACTGCTGATGTTGGAAATGCTCACGGTCTCACCGGCATTGGCACCGACCTGGAACTGCTGGGAAGCAAACGAACCATCCAGCAGCTTCACGCCGTTGAACGAACTGGTGGACGCGACACGATCGATTTCCGCAACCAGTTCCGAGACTTCCGCCTGCAACGCGGCACGGTCACTGGCACTGTTGGTGGCGTTGGCCGACTGCACGGCCAGTTCGCGAATACGCTGCAGGTTGTTGGTGATCTGCGCGAGATCCCCTTCCGCGGTCTGCGACAGGGAAATGCCGTCGTTGGCGTTACGGGCCGCCTGATTGAGGCCGCGGATCTGGGTGCTGAAACGCTCCGAGATCGCGAGACCGGCGGCGTCGTCCTTGGCGCTGTTGATACGCAGACCGGAAGACAGACGCTCGAGCGAGGTCTGCATGGACGACTGCGTACGATTCAGTTGCCGCTGCGAGTTCAGCGACAGAACATTGGTATTTACTACTTGAGCCATAACTTCTTCTCCTATCACCCGCCGGAATCACATGGCCCCGGCGGGAAGGTTTGTCTTTAGCGGATATGTCTCAAACACGAAACATTTACCGCTTCCGGGGAAGTTATCGGTGATAGGGGGAGAAACTTAAGGGTTATTCGGGATATTCCGCGACCGTTCGTCGGGCCGCGGAGCTACTGCGGGAAGATCGGGCGTCGGGGCGTTGACGCGCCCTAGGTCAGAAAATTGAACAGGGACAGGCCCTGTACTCTTATATAGGTCTGCTGCGCGGCCTGCAGCGCCGTGAGTTGCAGGTTCAGCCGGCTCACCGCCTCGGCGAAATCCACATCCTCGAGCTCGGACAGGGAGGTATTCAACTGCAGGGTGACCGCCTCGTTGTTGTCGATCTCGGCTTCGATGGCGTTCAGGCGCGCACCGATGCGGGTGCGAATTTCGTTGATATTCGCCTCGGCGCCGTCCAGGTCCGCGAGCACGCCGCTGACCGCGTTGTGAAACGCGGCGGATGCCGCCCCGCCCTGGGAGGGTCCTTCCAGGGCCGTGGCCAGATTCTGCAGGGTGGTGAAGATATCCTGGTTGCTGCTGGCGGCGACGGTGAATTCGTCCCCCGCCGCCGGCGTGCCGCTGACGGCGATCTCGATACCGTTGTAGGCAATCGCAGCGCCGTCAGTGTAGCCGCCACTGGTAACCAGGCCGCCACCGCTGTCGCGCACTTCGTACGTGCTGCCGGTAACAAAACTCAAGGTATAGGTGTCCGGCACCCAGGCGGTGGGGTCCACCACCGTGCCGGGACTGATCACCCCGCTGCCGCTGTTGCCGGCAGCGGCGGCGACGGCGAAGGTACCGTTGCCGTTGCGCACCGCCATGAACACCTCGGCACCGGAATCCCCGTCCGCCACCTGGCGCTCGGGTCCGACCTGCAGGAAGCGCTGGCCCTGATCGCCGGCATAACTGAAACCGGCCGTTGTGGTCGCGAAGGGCTGGGTGCGACGCTGGAAGCCGGCGAACAGATATTCGCCGTTGACATCGCGGGTGTTGGCGAGCGCCAGCAATTCATCCAACCGCTGGCGCACCTCGGTGGCAATCGCCGTGCGCGTGGTGTCGTTCTGGGTGTCGTTGTTGCCCTGGATCGCCAGTTCCCGCACCCGCTGCAGCAGGTTGCCGACGCCGATGAGCGCGCCCTCTTCCCGATTCAGCCGCGCCTCGAGGGTGGTGGCATTGTCCTGGTACTGCCCCTGAGCGGAAATCGCCTGCTTGAGCTCGAGGATGCGCGCCGCGCCGGCCGGATCATCGGACGGCGAGAGGATGCGTTTGCCGGTGGACAGTTGCAGCTGGGTCCTGGAGGCCTGCGCCTGCTGCTCGAGCATGGCGTTCACGCCCATGCGATTCAATTGTGAAGTCGAGATGCGCATGGCTTACCTCCGCAAGATACCGAACAGTTCATCGAACATCTGGTCGGCCACGTTAATGACCTGGGCCGCGGCCTGGTAGGCCTGCTGGAAGCGCACCAGATTGGCCGCCTCTTCATCCAGGTTCACGCCGGAAACCCCGTCGCGGGCATTGGTGGAGAGCTGCAGCAGACCCTCCTGCGCATCCCGGTTGACCTCGGCACGGCGGGTGACGGTGCCGACCTCGGCCACCAGCTGTGTGTAGACATCTTCGAAGCTGGCACTGCCGTTGCCGAGTGACAACTGGCCCTGCAAACCGGCCAGCAACAAGCCGTTGCGGTTGTCACCGACGCCGTTGACGTTGTCGCCGATGACGAAGCTGTCACCGTCCGCGGGGCGCCCGGCGACGGTGAAGCTGATGCCGTCGAAGGGCGCGCCCAGGGTAAAGCTCTTGCCACCGTCTTCGCTGGCCGGATCATAGGCGAGGCTGCCGCCGGGACCGCCGCTGACGCTGAAACCGGGGATGGCGCCGTCGAAGGTGAGGGTGATATCGCCGCCGCTGCCCGACAGCGGCAGGGACGCCACATTACTGACCCCGTCCACGCCGATACTGCCGCTACCCAGGTTGCTGAGTGACGCGGTGCCGCGAATCGGCGTGGCCACCGCCAGCTTGGCCGGATCGCTGATCGCCAACGCCAGGTCGCGGGCACCGTTACGGGTCGGCTGAATGTCGAAACGGTAGCTGTCGCCGGCCCCCGCGCCCAGGGCCTGGACACTGATGGCCAGGCCGTCGCCGATGAACGGGTCCGCATCCGTGCCGCTGCCGGCAAGGGTCACCAGATTGCCGGTATTCAGATTGCGCAGGGTCCAGGCGCTGACACCGTCGAACTGCAGGCGATAACTGTCGTCGCTGAGGGCGCCCACATCATTCACGGACACCGCCACGTTGGTGCCGGTGGTGTTGTTGCGATTGGCCAAGGCCAGGGGCTGTGGGCTCGTAAACAGATCGCCGCCCAGATCGCCATTCAGGTCCTGACCCAGGCGATGTTGCGCGTTGAGGGTCTCGGCGACACCGAAGGCCACCAGGCCGAGATTGCTTTGCGCCGCGTCCAGCACCTCATCACGAAACTCGAGCAGGCCGCCGAGGCGGCCGCCGTTGAGAAAATCGGAGATCGAACCGGAACCATTGGGGTGCGCAAAGGCGACCTCATGGCGGGTGGGATCGAAATCATTCGCTATGACTTCCAGGGCGCGTGCCTGACTGCCGATGACCAGGGCCTGGCCGTTGCCGACAAACACATTCAGCGCGCCGCCATCGGCGGGCACGGTACTAACGGAGACCAGCTCACCGAGTCGCGCCACCAACTGGTCCCGTTGATCGAGCAGATCGTTGGCCGGTTGACCGCCGGCGGCGCCCTGGGCGGTGACGATCTGCTGGTTGGCCTCGGCAATGGCCTGCGCCAGGCCGTTGATCTCGTTGACCGTGGTGCCGATGTCCGAGTTCACCGCGCCGCGCAGATCGGTCAGCTGCCGGTCGAGGGAATGAAACCGGCTCACCAGCGAATCCGCCGCGCTCAACAACACCTGACGGGCCGGAATCGCACCCGGGTCGTCGGCGACCTCGTGCACGGCATTGAAGAAATCCTGCATGCTGGGCAACAAGCCGGCGGCGCTGTCGCTCAACAGATTGTCGACCCGGCCGGCGAGTTGCTGCAGGGTGTCCAGCTGATGAAAGGCGCTGCTCGCGGTGCGCACCTGGTCGGTGAGGAACTGGCTGTAGACGCGCTCGACAGTAGCGACATTCACGCCCTGGCCGATGAAACCGTCGCCGGCGACCTGCGGCGTGCGCGCACCCAGATCGACCCGCTGGCGGCTGAAGCCGTCGGTATTGACGTTGGCAATATTGTGCCCGGTGGTCGACAGCGCCCGCTGGTACGCGAGTAATGCCGAGACGCCGGTGCCGAGTATGTCGCCCGTGGATGCCATGATTATCGCTGTAATGCCCCCGTATTAATTCAAGTCAATGGTTCCCTACCGCTACGCGCTTCTCTGCTGATCAGGTTATCGTCCCGCCCGCCGAATCCTTTAGCTCCGCCATGGCACTTTTCAGTGTCGGTCCGCCGAGGATGGTCATGATCTTGCGCGCATAGGCGGGATCCGTGGCGTAGCCGGCGTCCTGCAATGCCTGACTGAAGGCTGCCGGATCGTGGGTTTGCTGCAAGGCGTCCCGGTAGCGCGGGTTGCTGCGCAGAAAATTCACATAATCGGCGAAGCTCGCGGCAAAGGAATCGTAGGCGCGAAACTCGGAACGCTGTTTGACCAGGGCGCCGTCCACATATTCCAGCGACGGTACGGAGACCCGCGCCCCCTGCCAACCCGCATGCGCCTTGATGCCGAACAGATTATGACTGCTGTGCCCGTCGCTGCGCTTGATCACCGACCGGCCCCAGCCGGTCTCCAGTGCCGCCTGTGCCAACAAGGCGGCGGGCGGCAAACCCAGTTCCCGCGCCGCGGTGCGTGCATGGGGCAACAAGGCCTGCACGAACCCTTCCGGCGAACCGTCGAGGTCCTGCGGTGCCAGCGCCACCATGGCCGCCGTCGGGGCCGCGACTGGGGTCACGCTCGAAGTCGCAGTCGCTGCCGCCGCGACCGCGGGTACTTCAGACGCCGGCGGCGGCACCAGTTGCATCTGTTTATCCATCACCACGTGCTGCGCCGGAATTCGCGCCAGCGTCGGCGCGGGTTGCGGCGGATTCGTCATCGTATCCGGCGTCGGCACGGGTTGCGGCAGATTCGTCACGGTATCCGACGATGGTGCGGCCAGAGGACCGCCGCCGAGCTGGCGCACAATCATGTCCGCCAATCCCAGGCCCTTGCCGCGGCTGGACAGGTTAAGCGCCAACTGCTGATCAAACATACCTTGATAAAACTTGCTTTCATCGGAGCCGAACAAGGGGTCACCGAAACTGGCGGCGCGCATGCTCTTGAGGGTCATCTGCAGGAACAGGGCCTCGAATTGACGTGCCACCGCACGCAGTGCCTCCGGGGATTGCTGGCGTGCGCCACTGCGTAAGGAATCGAAGCCGCTGAAGTCGGTGTAAATTTGCGCGGCGGATAGATCGGGCGCCATCGTCAGATCACCACTAACTGTGCCCGCAGCGCGCCGGCCTGCTTCAGGGCCTCGAGAATGGCGACCAGGTCGCCGGGGGCCGCGCCCACCTGATTCACCGCCCGCACCACTGCATCCAGGGTCACACCCGGCTCGAACAGAAACATGCGCGAGCCTTCCTCGGAGATCTCGATTTCGCTGCGCGTGGTAAACACGGTCTCGCCGTCCGACAGCGGGCCCGGCTGACTGATCACCGGTTCCGCGCTGATAGTGACCGTGAGCCCGCCATGGGCCACCGCCGCCGGCATCACCCGTACATGATTGCCGATGACCACGGTACCGGTCCGCGAGTTCACGACGATGCGTGCCGCCGCCTCGCCGGGTTCGATGCTGAGGTTCTCGAGCATGGCCATGAACGCGACCCGTCGATCGGCGGTTTCCGGCGCGTCCACCTGCACCGAGGCCGCGTCCACTGAGCGCGCGATATCGCCGCCGAAGGCCGCGTTGATGGTTTGCACCATGCGCCGCGCGGTGGTGAAGTCGGGGCGATGTAGATTCAGCACCATGGCACCGGCGTTTTGAAACCCGGTGGCCACTTCCCGCTCCACGGTGGCACCGTTGGGCACCCGGCCCACACTGGGGACATTCACCGTGATACTCGAGCCGTCCTGGGTCTCGGCACCGAAGCCGCCCACTACCAGATTGCCCTGCGCCATGGCGTAGACCTGGCCGTCGGCGCCTTTCAACGGCGTCATCAGCAGACTGCCGCCGCGCAGACTTTTGGCGTTGCCGATGGACGACACGGTGACATCGATGGTCTGACCGCGCTTTGCGAACGGCGGCAGGTCCACATGCACCGTGACGGCGGCGACGTTTTTCAATTGCGGATTCACGTCCGGCGGCAGATTGATACCGAAGCGGGACAGCATGCTCTTCAGGCTCTGTACCGTGAACGGTGCCTGGGTGGTCTGGTCGCCGGTGCCGTCGAGACCGACGACGAGCCCGTAACCGACCAGCTGGTTGCTGCGCACCCCGGCGATACCGGCCACGTCCTTGATGCGATCCGCCTGCACCGGTGCGATACCGAGCAGACTCAGGAACGTAGCCAGAAAGATAAATTTGCCTGCCTGCTTCATCGCGAATGTCCTCTTGCTACCACGGCCACCAGCTGCTCTGGAAGAAACGCGCCAGCCAGCCGTTCGCATTGGCGTCGGCGAGCGCGCCCTTGCCGCCGTAGACAATGCGCGCGTTGGCGACCTGGGTCGAGAGCACCGAATTGTCGGGCCCGATGTCCTCCGGCCGCACGATTCCGGAAATGCGTACGTATTCGTCGCCCTGGTTCAGCGTCAACAGCTTCTCGCCGCGCACCATCATGTAACCGTTCGCCAACACCTCCGCCACGGTCACTGCGAGGGTGCCGCTCAAGGTGTTGCTCTGACTGCTCGTACCCTGACCGTCGAATTCATTATCCGACTGCAGATTCTGTTCCAGGGTCTCGGTGCCGTTGCCCAGCGGCAGCTGGCGCCCGAACAACGTCGGGTTGGCGATATCGACGCCGGTTTCGCGGCTGGTGCTGGTATTGGCCTGCTTGTTGGCGGTGGTGCGCTCGCTCAACACGATGGTGAGAATGTCGCCGATGCGGCGCGCACGCAGGTCCTCGAACAAAACCACGTCGGTGCCGGCATGGAAGATCGCCCCGTCGTGGACCGGTGCCGGTGCCGTCGCCACCGGCTTCGTCACCGCGAAGGCCGGGTCCGGGGCCATGGGCTTGGTCGCACAACCCGCCGCGGCGAAAAGCATGATCAGTACGCCCAAGGAAATGAGCGGCCGGGTCCATAGATTTGCCGTGGCGCGGTTATCGTCGGTGAGTTTCGCAATCATCATTGGCTATCTACCGATTACAGGTTGTTACTCACGTAGGCGAGCATCTGATCCGTGGTGGAAATCGCTTTCGAGTTCATCTCGTAAGCGCGCTGGGCCTCGATCATGTTCACGAGTTCCTCGACCACATTCACGTTCGACGACTCGATGGAGCCCTGCACCAGGGTGCCGATACCGTTCTGCCCGGGCGTGCCGGTCTGGGGACTACCACTGGCGGCGGATTCGAGGAACAGGTTGTCGCCCATGGGTTGCAGCCCCACCGGGTTGACGAAGTCCGCCAACTGCAGATTGCCCAGGGTGGTGGGCGCGGTGGCCCCCGGCGTGAGCGCGGAGATGATGCCATCGGAACCGATGGTCACGCTGATGGCATTCTCGGGAATGTTAATGCCGGGTTGCAGCACATAACCGCTGGCGTTCACGATCTGGCCCTGGGAATCGACCTGGAAGGAACCGTCCCGGGTGTAGCCCAGGGAACCGTCGGGCAGCAGGATCTGGAAGAAACCGCGCCCCTGAATGGCCATGTCGAGCGGGTTTTCGGTCTGCACGATATTGCCCTGGGTGAACAGTTTCTCGGTTGCCACGGTGCGCACACCGGTACCCAACATCAGTCCCGACGGCAGTTGCGTATCCTGGGATGACTGCGCGCCTACCTGGCGCACGTTCTGGTACAACAAATCCTCGAACACCGCGCGGCCACGCTTGAACCCGGCGGTGCTCACGTTGGCGAGGTTATTGGATATCACCGCCATGCGCGTCTGCTGCGCATCCAATCCGGTCTTGCCGATCCATAGTGCTGGGTTCATGTCGTTTTCTCCTGTAGCGAAATCTGCTGGTTCACTGCCTGCGGTGTGGGTGCGCGCATCAGGCCACGCGCATCATCTGGGTGGTGGCGGAATCATTCTCCTGCGCGGTTTGCATCAGCTTGACCTGCATTTCGAACTGCCGCGCCAGGCTGATCATGTTGATCATGGCGTCCACCGCATTCACGTTACTGGCCTCGAGGGCGCCACCGACCAGGCGCACGCGGGCATCCGGATCCGCGACCGCACCCGGTTCGCGCATGTGCATCAAACCGTCATGACCTTTTTCCATTTGCGACGGGTCAGGGTTGACCAGGCGGATGCGATCCACCACCGCCAGGGCGGAGATGTCCTGGCCCTGGGGCAGAATCGAAATGGTGCCGTCGGCGCCGAACTCGATCTGGTCCGCCGGCGGCAGCGCGATGGGGCCGGCATTGCCGAGCACGCCATGACCGTCCGCGGTTTCCAGCAGACCGTTGGCACCGATGTTCAGGTTGCCGGCGCGGGTATAGGCCTCGCTGCCGTCCCGCGCCTGCACTGCGAGCCAACCCTCACCCTTGATCGCCACATCGAGTTTGCGCCCGGTGTCCATGATCGCGCCATGAGCGAAGTCTGTGCCCGGACGTTCCTGCATGGCATAGACGCGACTGGCCTGGCCGGGACCGAATACCGGCATGCTGCGGAACTGGGAGAGATCCGCACGGAACGCCGTGGTACTGGCATTGGCCAGGTTGTGGGTGTGCGTCGTCTGCGCTTGCAGGGCCTGCTTGGCGCCGGACATTGCTACGTAAAGCATGCGATCCATGATGAGTACCTAGGGCTGCGCTTATCTGAGGTTGATGATGGTCTGGGTGATCTGGTCACCGGTGCTGATCACCTGCGCATTCGCCTGGAAGTTGCGCTGCGCGGTAATCAAGGCCACCAGTTGTTCGGTCAGGTCGACATTGGAATCCTCCAGGGCACCGGCCTGAATCACCCCCAGGTCCGATGAGTTCGGCGTGCCCACCAGGGCGGCGCCGGATTCCGCGGTTTCCGCCCAGCTGGTATCGCCCAGCTGACGCAGTCCCTGGGGATTATTGAAATTGGCCAATACCACCTGACCCAGCGCCTGCGCCTGGCCGTTGGTGTAGCGACCGAAGATGGTGCCGTCCTGGGCCACATCGACACCGGCGATGCGGCCGGTGGTGAAACCGTCCTGAGTCAGTGCGTTCACACTGAAGGCGGCACCGAACTGGGTGGTGTCGGAAAAATCGATGGTGAAGTTGAGGTCCTGGGCACCGGTGCCCACCGGGATGGCGGCATAGGTCAGCACCCCCAGGGGCGGACCGGCCGGCCCGGTCAGCGCGCCGGTGTCATCGAAGGTCAGGGCCGTGCCCTCGGCCGGCGCTACAAAGGCCTGATTGTCGATGGACAGCTCCGAGGCCCAGGCGTTATCGCCGGTCTTGCGGAAATACATGGTCGCCGTGTGCGCGACGCCGAGAGTGTCGTACACCGTATACGAGGTAGCATGATGGTAGCTGTCCGGATCCGGCGCCTCGAAACGCTGCGGCACGTATGGGTTGCCGTCGTCCTGGAAGATCTCCGGACCCAGGGCCAGGGCCGGATCGCCGGCGCCCTTGGCAACGTCCTGGGCGTTGAGATTCAGCAACGCGGTGCTTTCGGTGGTGGCGGCGGGAGGATTGTCCGCGCTCGATAACTGCAGCTCGCCCAGCACGCCGGTGACGGCACCATTGTTATCCGACTGAAAACCGGTCAGCCGGTGACCGGCACTGTTGACGATAAAGCCGTCCGCATCCAGGCCCAGGGTGCCGTTACGCGAGTAGACAATGGAACCGTTGTCGCTCATGCGAAAGAAACCTTTGCCGTTGACCGCCAGATCCAGATTGTTGTTGGTAAAGCTGATGTTGCCCTGGGTGAATTGCTGCGACACATTGGCGAGCTCGACACCGCTGCCGATACCCAGCGCTGAGCTGCCCAGCTTGCTGACCGGAAAGACATCGGCGAACTGCGCGCGCGAGCCCTTGAATCCGGACGTACCGGTATTGGCGATGTTGTTGCCGATGATGCTCAGCTCGGCTGAGGCTGCATTCAATCCACTAATGGCGATTCGAAATGGCATGACTAGACTCCTCGCATAACCGTCACGTAAATGAATTCCAAAGTTCTAAAGAATTTCCGTCACCTGCGCGAGCGGCACGGCGCCGATCCCCGCAAGATTCAAAACGATGCCTTCACCCGGACCGCCCAGGCTCACGCTTTCCACTGCGGCAGCCACCCGGGTATCGATGGCGGCCGCCTGACCGTCGAGCAGACCTTCAGCCGTCACGATATACGTGCCTTCCGCCGCCGCTTGACCGTCATTCCTGATACCGTCCCAGGTGAACTGCACCGGCCCGGCGGACTGCGGCCCCATCTCGAGGTCACGCACCAGCTGACCGCTGAGATCGGTGATCGTAATCTTGAGGTCGGTGGTATCGGTGGGCAGATCCGCCACGCCGCGCAAGCCTTCGGTGTCGCTCAGATGCCCCTGGCTGCTTTCGGTCAGGACCGCGCGCCCGACCAGGGCCGAGGCCTGCAGCGCCTGGTTCGACTGCAACGAGCTGGCCAATTGATTGATCGAGTTCTGCAGGTCCTGGATACCGCTGACCGTGCCGAACTGGGCCATCTGGCCGAGAAATTCACCGTTTTGCATCGGCTTCAGCGGGTCCTGGTTTTTCAGTTGCGCGACCATGAGTTCGAGAAACTGTTCCTGGCCAAGACGATCGTTCGGCTGCGACGTTTTCGGCGCGGATGTGGCCACACCCAGGTCCTTGAACGGATTAATCTTGTCACTACCGTCGGTCGCCATCGTTCTGTGTCCTCAATACCGGATTTGTTTCACGTCTGCCTACTGACCGAGCGACAAGGTGCGGATCAGCAACTGCTTCGATGTATTCAAGACTTCGACGCTGCTCTGGTACGAACGCGAGGCGGAAATCATGTTGGCCATCTCTTCGATGGGATTCACGTTGGGCATAAAAATGTTGCCGTCTTCATTTGCCAGTGGATGTTCCGGGTGATATTCCACCTGCAGCGGCGCCGTGCTCTCGACGATGCCCAAAACATTGACCCCTGGCGTTTCGCGTGCCTCCAGGGCCTGATTCATCGCGGTGCTGAACACCGGGTAGCGTGCACGATAGGTCTGATCGCGGCTGCTGCTGATGCTTTCGGCATTGGCCAAATTGCTGGCGGTGGTATTGAGTCGCGTCGACTGCGCACTCAGACTCGAACCGGCGATTTCAAAGACGTTAAAAAGCGACATGTTTACTCTCCACGGATCGCACGTAGCAAGCCGGTAATACGGCCGTTCAGAAACTGTAAGCTGGTCATGTACTGCATGGCGTTGCGGGTGAACTCGGCCTTCTCGACCGGGGTATCAACGGTGTTGCCGTCCACCGACAGCTGGGCCGGCACGCGGTACAGCAGCGCCGCGCCCGCGGGCTGGGCCGGCTGCGCGCCCGATAAATGCTGCTGATGAGTCACCCGCAGCACGGTGGGCGAGGTGTCTGCCGGGCCCTGTGCCCGCTGCAGCAGGTTCTTGAAGTCCACGTCCCGCGCTTTGAAATTAGGCGTATCCGCGTTGGCCAGATTGGCGGCCAGCACCTCGGCACGGCGGGACCGCAGGCCGAGCGCCAGTGCGTGGATTCCAAAGGCTTTGTCGAGATTCAGGGACACGGTTTCACTCCATTCGTCAGTACTGCTTGTTAGTTAGCAAGCAGCATGCCAATCGATGATACGGTCAGTAAATCAATGAGTTGGGAGGGATGCGGCGGATCTGGATACGGCGCGGCGGCAAGTCCGCACCGCCGGGCGGCAAACTCGCGGAGGGCGGTGTCGCGGACAGCTAGAAACCGGCGGCCTGAGTGTAGTTTTTGAGCCGATAGATGACACCCGGATTACAGCGCACCATCTCGAAGTCATCGCTATAGTTGGCGACCGATTCCGACCCCCCCAACAGCAGGTGACCACGGGGGTTGAGCCCGCGCGCCATGCGCTGAAGGATGTCCGCCTTGGACTCGGACGAGAAGTAAATCAAGACATTGCGACAGAAGATGATGTCGAATTTTCCCAGTGTCGCGTAAGACTCCATCAAGTTGAGACGCCGGAAGCTGACCCGGCTGCGTATGTTTTCGCGGATACGCCAGCGGTCGCCCTCAGGCGCAAAGAAACGCGCGCGCCGCTCAGACGAAAGGCCGCGGGTGAGTCCCCGCTCCTCATACAGACCTTCCTGGGCACGTGCCAATACACTGGACGAAATGTCGGTGGCGACGATCTCTACGTCACCGAATAATTTCCCCGGATTAGCGATCTTGAATTCCTCCACCACCATGCTGATGGAATAGGGTTCTTCGCCCGACGAGCAGGCCGCCGACCAGATGCGGATACGGTCGGCCCGGGCTTCTGCCAGCTTGGGCAGGATTTGCTCGCGCAGGATTTCATAGGGGTGGGTGTCACGAAACCAAAGCGTCTCATTGGTCGTCATGGCATCGACAATACGCTGCCGAAGCTGTGAACTACCGGCGCCCTTGGCCCGAGCGACCAGCTCGCTTGTTGAAGTGAGCTGGTGTTCGTCCATCAGAGTTCCAAGTCGGCTGGCAAGCAGGTAATCCTTATTGGCGCCGAGAACGATGCCACAGGCATCTTCGAGAAACGCGCAGAACTCCGCATAGTCGTTCGCTGTCACTGAGGGCTTTACCGCCACCTGCTTACCCTGTTTCGTCGCATTATCGTTAATCCGGCCGGTATCACCCGGGTACGTGCGGCTGAACACTCACGCCGGCTGCGCCGCCGTGTCGACGACTCACTTGTCGAGCCGCCGTCAGACCCTGAACTTCCCCACCAGGCTTTGCAGTTCACCGGACAAGCGCGCCAATTCCTCACTCGCCGTCGCGGTCTGTTGGGTACCCTCCGCCGTCTGCTGTGCGACCTGGCTGATGTTCACGATGTTACGGTTGATATCTTCCGCCACCACCGTCTGCTCGTTCGCGGCATTGGCGATTTGCGTATTCATATCCGTAATTGTGGTCACCGCCCCGGCAATCTTCGCCAGCGCCTCACTCGCCTCGGTTGCCTTATCGACACTCGTCTGCGTGCGTTTGCGTCCTTCCACCATCACATTCACCGCATCCGCGGCACCGCTCTGCAGCCGCTCGATGATCTGCTGAATCTCCTGGGTCGATTGCTGGGTGCGGTTCGCGAGCGTTCGCACCTCATCGGCGACCACGGCGAAGCCGCGCCCCTGCTCGCCGGCCCGTGCCGCCTCGATGGCGGCATTGAGCGCCAGCAGGTTGGTTTGTTCGGCGATCTCCTGGATCACCGTGAGCACCTTGCCAATACTCTCGCTTTCGGCCTCCAGCTTCTGGATCACGGTGGCCGCCTTCTCCACTTCTTCGGCCAGCAGATCATTGGCGGTCATGGTCTCGGTCATAATGTGCTTGCCCTGATTCGCCTGCTCATCGGCGCGCTGCGCCGCATCCGCGGCGGCCGCGGCATTCTTCGCGACCTCCTGCACCGTAGCGGTCATCTCGTTCATAGCGGTGGCCACCTGATCGGTTTCCGATTGCTGATGGCTCATGCCGCGACTGGTTTGTTCCGTCACTGCCGCCATCTGCTCCGCCACGGACGCAAGTTGTGTCGTCGAGCTGGCGACATGACTCACGGCGCCCTGGATTTTCAACACAAACTGATTGAAGCCATGCCCGAGCCGGGCAACCTCATCACGGCCGGCTTCGTCCAGGCGCTGGGTCAGATCGCCCTCGCCGTGGGCGATGTCGTTCATGGCAGTCACCGCCCGCTCCAACGGCCGTGTAATCAACTGACTGCTGGCGAAGGCGGTCAATATGCCCAGCACGAGCCCGACGATCAGCAGGCCGGTCAGCAGTCGGGTGGTATTGGCCACCTGCTGTACCAGCAGGCCGCTCGATTGATCAATATTCGTTCGGGCGTTCTCCACGAGTGAAATCAAAGTGGCTTCGATGTCTTTGAGCAGATCGCCCACGTCATGCCCGACCAGATAAGCGTCGGTGCGCCATTTTTCGCCACCGTGAATCTCGCGCAGTTTTGCGAGTCGCTGGAAGAAATCGGCACGCAGTGACTCGAACGAGGACATTGCTTCTTCCTGCTCCAACCCCAACACATCACCGTAGCCAATGATTTTGTTCGACAAACGACCGGTCTCCTCCTGCATAAGGCCAGACACCTCATCCAACAGTGCCGGCGTGCGGAAACCGAGATAGGCGCGCACGCCGTTCATCGTGTTCGCCCACTGGTAGCGCAAATCACCTATATCCATCAGTAACTGTTTGCGCTCTTCGGTCGCGTATTCGTCGGCTTCTACCAGAAGCACGGTCCCGAGATGTCCGAGCATTTCCTTGCTAAGCGGCGCCACATCCTGCGCCGCGTAGGCCATGCCGGGGAAATTTTTGTTATCGTTCTGCACCAGCTCGATCATCAGACTCTTGTAGTTGTGGAAACGCCGCACCTTGGCGGACACGTCCATGACCAGGGCCGCGAGTTGCTCATCGGCCTGCGCCTCCATCACCTCCTTGAAGATGGCCAGGCGCTTGTCTACGGTTTCGAGACTGGCCTGATAGTCGGCTTTTTGTTCCTCGCCCTTGCTGAGCAAATAGAAGCCCAGCGCCCCCACCGCCTGGCGCAGGCTGGAATTGAGCTCCATGGCGCTGAATACCACCGGCTGATTGCGGGCGACCACGGCCTCGACCGTCGTTTCCAGCTTTTTCAGGTTCATCAGACCGACGACTGCGATAGCGATCAGGAACATGAGAATTAATCCCATCCCGCCCCAGACCCGCTGGCGAATAGTGAAACGCGACCAGAAACTTGCCGCTTGTTGAACTTCCGGCGTGCTGGCCTCGCTTTGTAAGCTTGTCTCGTTCATATCTGACTCAGCGTTATCTGCATCTGCAAAAAGTTTCTTGAACAGTCCAATCATCGTCTTCCAGCCCTTGAGTTATCACTTTGCAACCAAAACCTCGTTAACGACCGGAGGGCGCCGGGCCGCGCGATTCCACAATCCGGTCAATCGCAGCCCGCTGCCATCCATCGCCCGCTTGGCCTGATTCGAAGCAAGGATCGTGCCACGCGCGCGGGGGAGTTTACGCGGCCGCCGCTCGTTCCTGCGCCGCGTCACTCATACGCGCGGCCACAGCCGCCGCGAGTTCGTCCGCCTTGAACTTGGCGAGGAATCGATCGGCGCCGACTTTCTCCGCCAGCGCCTTATTAAAGACCCCGCTCAGCGAGCTGTGCAGCACCACGTGCAGATTCTCGAACCGCGGGTCCTTTTTCACCTCGCTGGTCAACGTATAGCCATCCATCTCCGGCATTTCGATGTCGGTGATGATCATGAGCAGATTATCGAGCGCCTTGTCTTGATTGTCCGCCCAGTGTTGCAGCAGATTGAGGCCTTCGCGACCGTTGTTGGCAGTCGAGAAAGTCAGCCCCAGCTGCTCCAGGGTGCGGGTAATCTGCTTGCGGGCGACATGGGAATCGTCCACCACCAATACGTGCTGACGGCCGATTTCTGTCGGCAGGTCGCCGGTAATGTCGCTGGACACCTCGACGTTCAGCCCACCCATTTCCGCCAGCACCTTCTCCACGTCGATGACCTGCACCAACTCCCCATCCACCTCGGTGACCGCCGTCAAATAGCTGGTATTCGCCACACCCGGCGGCGGCGGCATGATGCTTTCCCATTTCATATTGACGATTCGATCGACGCTGTTGACGAGGAAGCCCTGCACCGATCGGTTGTATTCGGACATGATCATGAAGCTCTCACGCGGATCTTCGATGTGCGATTGACCCAGCGCCATGCCGAGATCCACCACACTCACGGTCTGGCCGCGCAGGTGGGCGACACCACGCACCATCGAATCCGCCTTCGGGATCTTGGTCAGACTCGGGCACTGAATGACCTCCCGGACCTTGAAAACATTGATGCCGAAGCGCTGTCGACCGCGCAGCCTGAATAACAAAAGCTCAAGCCGGTTTTGTCCGGCCAACTGCGTCCGTAGATCTACACTGTCAAGTAAGCTAGCCATGTCGCCCCCAGGGTGAACGGTGTGGGATGTCGTACCCTTGCTATCGGACCCTGCGGGGAGGACTTAAGTCACGCAGCCAGCGGCATGGCTCTTGCATAATTCCTGCCACACAGGAGCGCCGACCGACGGCGCTTGAAGGACGCAAACGGCGACGCGAGGTGCCGGACATGATTCCTGTAACAAAACCGACTGAGTACCGCCCGACGCCTGTCAGCACAGACGCGGCACAACGTCACGGAATCTTGACGCTCGCGACGGCGCGCGGTCCCCGCCGCGCCAAAAACATGGCGCCCCGGTCCGTGCTGGCGCTGCTCGGGGTATTGATCGCCACAATCATCTCTGGGCTGCCGGCCAAAGTGGCCCATGGCAACCCGATCGAATCCCACGAACGCATCGTGGCAGTGGTGGAAACCTTCGTTGCCGCGCACGTCAATCCCGCGCATCGTGATGTGGAGATTAGCGTCGGCGCCCTGGATTCGCGCCTGCGCCTGGCGGCCTGCGATAGCGCCCTCGACACCTTTTTCGCCACCGGCAGTCGCGCCTGGGGCAATACCACGGTGGGGGTGCGCTGCCAGGGCGCGCATCCCTGGTCGATCTACGTGCCGGTGCGGGTCCAGGTATTCAAATCGATACTGGTCAGTGCGCACCCGCTGCCGCGCGGCAAGGTACTTGCGGAAACGGACATGGTAATCGAGCGGCGGGACCTGGCGGCCCTGCGCGGCGGTTATCTGGTCGATACCGATGATGCGCGGGGCCAGGTTGTGCGGCGGCCACTGGGGTTGGGAATGCCGCTCAGCCCGGATGCCCTGGAGGCACCGCGCCTGGTCGAACGGGGTGAGCGCATTACCATCATTGCGCGCAGCGGCGGTCTGGAAGTGCGCATGGCCGGCAAGGCGTTGATGCACGGCGCGCTCGGTGACCGCATTCAGGTGCGCAATCTTTCCTCAAAACGCACACTGGAAGCACGGGTATTGGCCTCCGGCACCGTACAGGTGGCAATGTGAAGAATATTGCCGTTGCGCCTAAAGTTATGGAAACGGCTGCCGCTATCATTAAAGTTGAGATCACAACGGCCGTTATCTAAGGGGGCAACCCCAGGAGAACCGCGAAATGGCAATAGAAATCAATGGGCCCGGCACCCTGCCCAGCCCAACCACCAGCCGTGACGAAAGCCAGGCCAACAACAAACCTGGACATTCCGATGCCGCTGCCGCGGACACGGGAAAATCATCCACGTCCGATACGGTGAGCGTGACCGATACCGCGGCGCAACTGACGCGGGCCGAGGCGGCGCTCGCCGAGCGCCCGGTGGTCGACGCACAACGGGTCGAGTCGATCAAACAGGCCATCGCCGCGGGCACCTACGAGGTCGACGCCGAGCGCGTGGCCGATCGGATGGTCAAGTTCGAAGCCGACCTGCTGGCATCAGCGAAGCCGCAACGCTGAGACCATGGCGACCTCCGCGCTGTGCCGCCCGATCAAGGCGCTGCTGGAAAAGGAACTGGCGGCCGCCGAGAGCCTGCATGACTGTCTGGATCGGGAATATGCCGCCCTGAACGGTACCGACTTCGCCGCCATCGAGGCCACGACCGCCCAGAAAGACTCGGAATTGACCGCGCTCGACCGGCACACCCGTGAACGCCGGCGGCTGCTCCATAGCGACGGAATTCAGGATACGTCTGCGAGCGGCTGGATCGAACGCCTCGATCCGGCGGACGCACACGGTCTCACCAGACTCTGGCAGCGATTACAATCGCTGGGGCGGGAATGTCAGGCGCAGAATGAACGCAATGGAATCGTGCTCAAGACACGGTTGCGCTATGCGGGTCACACGCTGAACATTTTGCGCGGCGGTGAGCAACGGGATGGAATGTACGGCCCGGACGGTGAAACTCACAGCGAGCCGGATGCGCGCTCGCTGGCGAGAGTCTAGAAGGTAACGTTGCGCATGGAGTCGCCGAGTTCGGATCCCTCCGTGTGCTTGCTCTCCAGCTTGATCTTCAGACGCAGATCATTGATCGAATCCGCGTTACGTAACGCCTCTTCATAGCTGATATAGCCCGCTTCGTACAATTCGAACACGGATTGATCGAAGGTCTGCATGCCGGTTTCGCCCGATCGCTTCATCACGTCGCGAATCTCATCGAGACGGCCGTCGGCAATCATGTCCGACACCAACGGCGAATTAATCATGATCTCCACCGCCGGCACGCGCCCCTTGCCGTCCTTGATCGGCACCAGGCGCTGGGAAATGATGGCCTTCAAATTCAGGGAGAGCTCCATGAGTAACTGGTCCCGGCGGTCTTCGGAAAAGAAGTTGATGATCCGATCCAGGGCCTGGTAGGAGTTATTCGCGTGCAGCGTCGCCAGACACAGATGCCCGGTCTCGGCGAATACGACCGCGCTGTCCATCGTCTCGCGATCACGGATCTCGCCGATCAGAATGACGTCCGGCGCCTGCCGCATGGCGTTCTTCAGCGCAACCTGAAATGAGTCGGTATCAACACCAACCTCACGCTGCGTGACGATACAGTTCTTGTGCTCATGCACGAATTCGATCGGATCCTCGATCGTGACAATATGCCCGTAGCTGTGTTCGTTACGATAACCAATGAGCGCCGCCAGGGAGGTCGATTTACCGGTTCCGGTACCGCCTACAAATATCACCAAACCACGCTGGGTCATGGCAATTTCGTTTAGTTTCGGCGGTAGATGCAGTTCCTCGAACTTCGGAATATGGGTTTCGATCGTGCGCAGCACCATGCCGGTATGGCTCTGTTGCATGAAGACATTGACACGGAAACGGCCGATCTCCTTGGGGTGGATGGCGAAATTACATTCGTTGTCCGCCTCAAAATCACGGCGCTGTTCTTCATTCATGATGCCGTAGACGAATGCGCGCGCCTGGTCCGGCGTCAAGGCCTGCTTCGTAAGCGGCACGATCTTGCCGTCAACCTTGATGCTGGGCGCGACACCCGCGGTGATAAACAGGTCCGACGCCTTCTTGTGGACCATCAGTTTGAGGAAGTCGGTGAATACCATCGTCTAATTACCTTGCGGCCGAAACCGCAGCTACCTGGAACTTGTCCGGATGCGCCGCACGCGAGCGCGCCTCGTCAAGAGACACAATCTTGGCGCGCAACAAATCGATCAGACATTGATCGAGCGTCTGCATGCCGTCGCCCTGTCCGGTCTGGATCGCAGAGTACATCTGCGGAATCTTGTTCTCGCGGATCAAATTGCGAATAGAGTGTGTTCCAATCATGATCTCGTGCGCCGCGACCCGACCACCATTGACCTTACGCAGCAGTGTCTGCGAAATTACCGCCTTGAGCGATTCCGACAACATGGCGCGGACCATCTCTTTTTCCGCTGCCGGGAAAACATCGATGATGCGGTCGATGGTCTTGGCGGCGGAACTCGTATGCAGAGTCGCAAACACGAGATGGCCGGTCTCCGCTGCAGTCATTGCCAGGCGGATAGTCTCCAGGTCACGCATCTCGCCGACCAGAATAACATCCGGATCTTCACGCAATGCCGAGCGGAGCGATTCCGCGAAGCCAAGCGTGTGCTGATTGATCTCGCGTTGATTGATCAGACAGTTCTTACTCTGGTGCACAAATTCGATTGGATCTTCGATGGTCAGAATGTGCGCGTACTTATTCTCGTTCACATGATTGACCATTGCCGCCAGTGTCGTGGATTTACCAGAACCTGTGGGACCTGTCACCAAGATCAGCCCGCGTTGCTGCATTGAAAGGTCTTTGAAGATAGTCGGCGTGTTCAGCTGCTCGAGCGTCAACACCTTCGACGGAATAGTACGAAATACCGCGGCCGGGCCGCGATTTTGATTGAAAGCGTTAACCCGGAACCGTGCTATATTGGGCAAATCGAAAGAAAAGTCGGTCTCGAGAAACTCCTCAAAATCCCGCTGCTGCTTGTCATTCATGATGTCGTAGATCATGTTGTGGACAGTACGGGCGTCCAGGGCATCGACATTGATCCGCTTGACATCACCGTCCACACGAATCAGCGGCGGCAGGCCCGAGGAAAGATGCAGATCCGACGCGTTTCGCTTATGAGCAAAGGCCAGTAGTTCGGCGATATCCACTATATACTCCCGACAACAAGCCGCTAGGGCAGGCGCCTTAATTATGATTTATCCACCCCGCTCCAGGGGGCTACCACCCTCAAGTATAACGGACCAATCTTGGCCTACAAGTCGTTGAATATGCTCGCGGAGCGCTATCACACGCTTTTACGTCGAATTCAGGCCGCAGAGGCACGCTACGACCGGTCGCCGGGCAGCGTACGCCTGATTGCCATCAGCAAGACACAACCGGCCGCGCGCATCCGCGCGCTCACCGAGCTGGGGCAGCAGGCCTTCGGTGAGAGTTATGCTCAGGAGGCAATACCCAAGATCGATGAACTGCAGGATCTGGAGATCGAATGGCACTTCATCGGTCATATCCAAAGCAACAAGACACAGATGCTGGCACGGCATTTTCACTGGGTGCAAAGTGTCGATCGACTCAAGATCGCCGAACGACTCAACGATCAGCGCCCGTCGGATCTGGCGCCCCTGGATATTTGTCTGCAGGTCAACATCAGCCACGAGCCGTCCAAGTCCGGTCTCACACCGGAGTCACTGGCGGCGACCGCGCGCGCGGTCGCGCGCCTGCCGCGACTGCGATTACGCGGCTTGATGGCGATTCCCACGCGCGTCCAGGGTTCCGCGCCGCAACGCCGGGCGTTCAGTGCATTACGCAAAGCCCACGACATCATCGTCGCCGACGGCATCGCGCTGGACACCCTGTCGATGGGCATGTCCGATGACTTCGAAGCCGCCATTGCGGAGGGTGCCACTATGGTCAGGGTCGGTACGGCAATCTTCGGTGCACGCACCTGAACGTAGATACTAAAGGTATAATCGTTCGTTGGTTATCGATTCGGCGCCCGAATATCCGCATAATCCGGATTCCGGTCCAGCGCTAAATCAAGGCAGTTACGAGCAGCAATGAAAGAACAAGTCATCGGCTTTATCGGGGGCGGCAATATGGCACGCTCCCTGATCGGCGGTCTTATCAAGAACGGTTGGGAATCCGGACGCATACGCGTGTCGGACCCGGCGGCGGACCAGCGACAGGCGATTGCGGGGCTCTTCGGTGTTGCCGCCACCGAAGATAACACTCGTCTGATTGATGAGTCCGACATCGTCATTCTTGCCGTCAAACCACAACATCTGCATCCGGTGTGCAGCGAGATCGCCGCAACGGTCCAAGCGAAGAAGCCCCTTGTAATCTCGATTGCAGCGGGGATTCTTGAGCGGGATATTCAACGCTGGCTGGGTGACGGCGTGCGCATTGTACGCGTCATGCCCAATACGCCCGCCCTGGTGGCCTCGGGTGCTTCCGGGCTGTTTGCCAATGACCTGACGAATGAAAGTGACCGCACCACGGCCGAATCGATCATGCGTGCCGTCGGCGTGACGGTCTGGCTCGATGATGAATCCCTGCTGCATACGGTCACCGCACTCTCCGGCAGTGGCCCGGCCTATTTCCTCCTCTTTATGGAAAGCCTCGAACAGGCCGCCATCGAACTTGGCCTCGAGGCTCGAACTGCGCGCCTGCTGACACTGGAAACCGCGCTGGGGACCGCACGTCTCGCCCTCGAAAGCGACGACGAGCTGGGCGTGCTACGGCAACATGTCACCTCACCGGGCGGCACCACTGAGCGCGCGTTGCGGGTGCTGGAAAGTGGCGAGCTGCGGAACCTGTTGCGCCAGGCGGTGCAGGCGGCGGCGGATCGATCGCGTGAACTTGCGACAATGCTCGGAGACGATGAATGACGGGAAATTATTTCGGTCAGGCGGGAACCTTTCTTATCGATACGTTTTTCGTCTTGTACATAGGCGCCGTTCTGGTCCGCTTCCTGTTACAGGTCGTGCGCGCGGATTTCTATAACCCGATTTCGCAATTTGTCGTTGCGATCACCAACCCGCCCCTGCTGTTGCTGCGGCGAATCATTCCCGGCCTGTGGGGTATCGATGTTGCCTCCCTGGTGCTCATGCTCGCGTTGATGCTGCTGAAGAACTATCTGCTCGGAATCATCCAGGGGGCGGTGCTGGCACCGCTCGGCGCCTTTGTGCTCGCGATCGCGGATCTGCTCAGCCTCACCATCGGGCTGTTCATATTGATACTCGTGGTACGTGCGGTAGTCAGCTGGGTCGCGCCGCAGACCTATAATCCGGCCGTGTCCCTGCTGGTGAGTTTATCCGAGCCCATCGTGCGGCCCGCGCGGCGCCTGCTGCCGCCGGTCGCGGGTATCGACCTCTCGTTTCTGGTCGTGCTGGTCGGCCTCTATCTCGCGCGTATCCTGCTCGTGCAACCAATCTGGGACATCGGCCGCGCGCTTGCCAATTGAGTACCGACCCGCGACCGGGCACCCGGACGGGAGGGTTGGCGCGGCGGCCCAATCCCGGCTACGATGCCCGGCGACATCGGCGAAAGCTGTGATGCAGATCGCTGTACAGGCAGCCATCATCGTCTAGAATGGTAATAACCCGCCTTCAATTGAGGGCTTAAGCTTTTGAATTCCTTGCTGAACACAGAATAATTCAAATCGATGATGGAACGGCTTGCGGCAGACATTACCGACGAGGAAGGCACCCCTCTCACCGCCAACCCCCTGGCTGATCGTCTGGACGCCTATGGGGATTGGCGTGATCGGCTGGTGGCCGACATCAACGCCTATCAGTCCTGGCTCGCCCAGGAGGGTCTCAGCGATGCCGAAGACGAATTGCGAATCTTCGAGCTTCTCGACTCGGTCAAACGCGACAAGCTGTCGGTCGCCATGGTGGCGGAGTTCTCCCGCGGCAAGACCGAACTGATCAACGCAATATTCTTCTCCGATTACAACCGCCGCTTGTTACCGTCGACACCGGGGCGCACAACCATGTGTCCGACCGAGATTCAGTACGAAAAGGAACTGGATCCCTGCATCATGCTGCTGCCGATCGAGACCCGCAAGACCGCGCTAACCATCAATGAATACAAGCATGATCTCGTGCATTGGAGCACCTTGCCACTCAACACGGAGTCGGCAGACGACATGGCGGACACGCTGCGCGAGATCATCAAAACCAAGAAGGTCGCCGTTGCGGACGCGCGCTCCCTGGGGCTGAGTCATCCGGATGATATTTTCGCGGATGAATCCGTGAACAAAAACGACAAGGTCGACATCCCGGTATGGCGCCACGCCATTATCAATTATCCACACCCGCTACTGAAGAAAGGACTCTCGATCCTCGACACACCGGGACTCAATGCGCTCGGCACGGAACCGGAACTCACCCTCAGCATGTTGCCAAACGCCCATGCCGTGATGTTCGTTCTGGCGGCGGACACTGGCGTGACCCGCACCGATCTGGAGGTATGGAACAGTCATGTGCGTGTCGCCACTCGCAATCATGTCGCCGGCAGAATCGCCGTGCTCAACAAGATTGACACCCTGTGGGATGAGATCGAGGCGGATGAGACGATCTCAAAGAGTATCAACCGCCAGGTCGAAGAAACCGCGCGCGTCCTGAACGTCAAGAAACAAAGCGTGTTTCCGGTTTCCGCGCAAAAGGGTCTGCTTGCCAAGATCAAGGACGACCCGACTTTGTTGCGCCGCAGTCGCCTCAACGATCTTGAAGACAAGATCTCGTCTGATGTTCTGGCGGCAAAACACGCCTTGTTGCGCGAAAAGATCATCAGTGAGATCGGAGGCATGATTCAGGCCACCGCAGCGCTCATCGAATCCCGGCTCGATTCGACCAGCGCCGAGCTGGAACAGATACAATCACTGCGCGGCAAAAGCGCGAGTGTCCTCAGCGAAATGACGAACCGGCTGCGTGAGCAGAAGGCCCATTACGAACAGGAAGTGTCCAATTTCGACGTCACGCGGCGGATGTTATCTGATCAGATCAAGATTCTGCTCAGCCACATGAGCCTCAAAAGTCTCGATAAGCTTATCTCGGATACGCGCTACTCCATGCAGGGTAGTTGGACAACCCAGGGTTTGCGCAAGGGGATGGAAGTCTTCTTTCACGGCACGACCAAACGGATGGAGCGCGTCAACCGGGACACAAAGAAGGTCAAGGATCTCGTCGATTCGGTGTACGAACGCTTTCATAAGGAACATGGCCTCGCCCGAGTTCGCCCCGCGAGTTTTTCGGTGCTGCCCTACCGGAGTGAGTTCAAGCGATTGAACATTGAGGCTGAGACCTTCCGTAACAGTCCGGTCATGGTAATGACCGAGCAACACTTCGTCATCAAGAAGTTCTTTATTACGCTTGGCAGCCGCGCGCGCGATACCTTCAACGACTGCAATCGTGCGACCAAGTCCTGGGCCCGTTCCATACTCACGCCGATTTATACCCAGATACGCGAACACAAGGTAATGATTGAGCGCCGCATCGCGAATCTGGAAAAGATAAAAAACAACCATGTGAACCTCGACCAGCACATCAGCTCACTCGAGCAGAGCGTAGCGAATCTGAAGAAGCAGCAGGAAATGACGCGGCGCATGCTGGCCCGACTGCACCAGGGCCTGCCACGCGGCCACTGACGCGTTGTCATTGTCTTCAAGACGGCATACATTCCACCTACGCCGTCATGACAACATAATCAACTACTGAAATGCCCGAGAGGATTCCGTCCGACTCTGTCGGTATCGTCGCGCCACAACGTCACCATTTTACGGAGCCGCTGGCCCTGGTGAGCGGCGGCACGCTGCCGGAATATGAACTGGTCTACGAGACCTACGGTCGGCTCAACGCGTCACGCACCAATGCCATTCTGGTGTGTCATGCGCTGAGCGGGAATCACCATGTCGCCGGCTACCATTCACCGGAGGACCGGAAACCCGGCTGGTGGGAGAATCTGATCGGCCCGGGCAAGACCATCGACAGCGACCGCTTCTTCGTGGTTTGCTGCAACAACCTCGGCGGCTGTCACGGCTCCACCGGCCCCGCGTCCAGCAACCCGCAAACCGACCGGCCGTTTGGTCCCGACTTTCCCATCGTCTCGGTGCCCGACTGGGTGGCGAGTCAGGCACGCCTCGCCGACATCCTCGAGATCGATCGATGGGCCGCAGTCATCGGCGGCAGCCTCGGCGGTATGCAGGTCCTGCAGTGGGCCATCGACTATCCGCAGCGCCTGGCCCACGCGGTCATTATCGCCGCGGCACCCAAATTGACGGCGCAGAACATCGCCTTCAATGAAGTGGCGCGACAAGCCATCATTACGGACCCGGAATTTCATGACGGTCGTTACTACGATCATGCGACCGAACCGCGACGCGGCCTGCGCCTGGCCCGCATGCTCGGACATATCACCTATTTGTCCGATGACATCATGCGCGAGAAGTTCGGTCGCGATCTGCGCGAAGGCAAGGTCAATTTCGATTATGGTGTCGAATTCGAGGTCGAGAGCTATTTGCGCTACCAGGCCGATACATTTGTCGGCGGCTTTGACGCGAATACCTATTTACTCATGACCAAGGCGCTCGATTATTTCGATCCCGCGGCCCTCACGGGGGGTGATCTGGCCGCGGCATTCAAGCCGGTCACCGCCGATAGTCTGGTGATATCGTTCACCAGCGACTGGCGTTTCGCGCCGGCGCGATCACGGGAAATCGTCAAGGCACTGCACGATAACGATCTCAATGTGAGCTACGCGGAAATAAAGGCGCACCATGGACACGATGCCTTCCTGATGAAGATACCCCAGTATCTCGATGTCTTTGGCGCGTATATGGAGCGTATTGTGGACGGAGTGACGACATGACCCAGACTCCAATCCGTCCCGATTTCGCTATTATCGCGGACTGGATCCGGCCACAAAGCCGGGTTCTCGATCTGGGCTGCGGTGACGGCACCCTGCTCGGCCACCTGGCGAACACGAAACAGGTCTCGGGCTACGGCATCGAAATCGACGACCACCACATTCCAGAGTGCATCCGTGCCGGCATCAATGTGATTCAAATGAACCTGGACGAGGGCTTGTCGGAGTTCGATGACGATTCCTTCGATTACATCGTCCTGTCATTGACACTACAGGCCGTGCGCTACCCGGATCGGCTGCTTTCGGAGATGTTGCGTGTCGGTACCACCGGAATCGTGACATTCCCCAACTTCGGCCACTGGCGGGCCCGTTTCGATCTGCTGCGGGGGCACATGCCGGTGACGCGCAGCCTGCCGCACAAGTGGTACGACACGCCCAATCTGCACCTGTGTACCCTGCAGGATTTCGAGGGGCTATGCGAAACGCTCGATATTCACATCGAGGCACGGCGCGCGGTAGACCATGTGCACCAATCCAGTCTCGGCCTGCGTCTGCTGCCCAACCTGCTGGGCGAGATTGCGTTATACCGCTTCGGAAGGACCTGATCGCCTCACATCGTCACACCGGGGACTAGGGCGCGGGAGTCTTATCTTGCGGCTGCTCCACTACAGAATGACGCATGAGATAAAGGATAAGCAGGATTGCCGGGATACCGAGTGCGGCGGCATAGGTAAAGAAATTGACGTAGCCGTAAGCGTCCGCCACATCGCCTGAGAAACCACCGATAAACTTCGGCAACAACAGCATCAGGGAACTGAACAGGGCGTATTGGGTCGCCGTGTAGGCCCGATTCGTCAGACTGGAAAGATAGGCGATAAAAGCCGAACCGGCCATGCCGCCACTCAGGTTGTCACCGCTGATAACTACCATCAACAGGTCAATGCGCGCTTCCTGAGTCGCCAGCCAGGCAAAGACCAAATTGGTGGCCGCCACCAGGATCGCGCTCACCAACAGGATACGCATGACACCGTAACGCACCACAAACAGGCCGCCGACGAGCGCGCCGATCATAGTCATGACGACACCAAACACCTTGGTAACGCTGGCAATCTCCGCCTTGCTATAACCCATATCGATATAGAAGGGAAAGGCCATGACGCCCATAGTAATGTCGCTGATACGGAACAGACTGATAAACGCCAGTATCAACAAGGCAAACTTGCCGTTACGATGAAAGAAGTCAACGAAGGGGCAGACGACAGCACCAATAAACCAGGCGACCGCATGGCGCAGCCGCGGCGACCAATGGTGAGATCGCTCCAGAAAAGCTACCACCCGCGCCTCCTCCAACCAGGTCTCCTCGTTGATCTGCCGTTCCGGCTCGGCAATCAGGAAAGTGGTCACCACTCCGACCGACATCGCGCAGGCCATCGCGAGGTAAGCGTTGGACCAGGACTGAAAATGGGCGACGTAGAGTGCCCCCGCTCCCGCCGCCAACATCCCGATTCGATAGCCGATCTGGTAGGTGGCCGCCATGGCGCCTTGCCACTCGACCACCGCCGCCTCGATGCGCCAGGCATCGATACTGATGTCCTGAGTGGCGGACGAAAATGCCACCAACAAGGCCGCCCACACCAGCATGGTCAGTTGCGCTTGTGGATTCGCGCCGGCCATCAAAATCAAACCCAGAATTACGCCCGCCTGCGCGAGCAGCATCCAGCTACGTCGATGACCGAGCAGGCGTGTGATGACCGGAATGTCGGTGCGATCCACCAGGGGCGCCCAGGCAAATTTCAGAGCGTAAAGAAGTGCAACCCAGGAGATATGCCCAATCGTGCTGCGCGAGATACCTGCCTCGCGCAACCACGCCGACAATGTGCCGAAGACCAGGAGTAACGGCAAACCTGCCGAAAAACCGAGAAACAACATGGCGATGACGCGGGGCTTTAAATAAATCTTGCCCGCCTCGCGCCATGAAGCCGGCGATGTGGCGGCGGGTTTAGAGCTCGTAGTCATAGTCGATGGTCAAGGGCGCATGGTCGGAAAAGCGCTTGTCCTTGTAGATGCGTTCCTTGACCGCCTTGCGGGCGATCCCCGGGGTGGCAATTTGATAGTCGATGCGCCAACCGACGTTTTTCTCCCAGGCACGGCCGCGGTTCGACCACCAGGTGTATTGCTCTTCTTTTTGATTCAACCGGCGGAACACATCCACCCAGCCGAGATCATCGAACACCGCGCTCAACCATTCCCGCTCTTCCGGCAGGAAACCGGAATTTTTCCGGTTTGCGCGCCAATTTTTCAGATCGATATTCTGGTGCGCGATGTTCCAGTCACCGCACAGAATATGGTTTCGGCGCTGCGCGCGTAGTTCCTTGAGCTCCGTAAAAAAGGCGCTCAGAAAGCGAAACTTCGCCGCCTGGCGGTGCTCGCCACTGGACCCGGAGGGCAGATACAGCGACGTCACACTCAGGCGCCCGAAATCCGCCTGCAGATAGCGGCCTTCCCGATCCGCCTCCGCCCAACCGAAGCCGTTTTGGATACGATCCGGTTCACGCCGGCAATACAATGCCACGCCGCTGTAACCCTTCTTCTCGGCGTCGAAAAAATAGTGGTGGTAGCCACGCAGCGTGAACACATCGTCTTGCAGCTGATGCTCCTGCGCCTTGGTCTCCTGCAGACAGATGACATCCGCCCGCTGGCGCCTGACCCATTCGTAAAAGCCCTTCTTCGCCGCCGCACGGATACCGTTTACGTTAAGCGTAATTACACGCATTTCTTCGTATATATGATTAGTTCAGTCGGCGGGGATGATACCGAACATGTGAGATACAAGATACAAGATACAAGTTGCAAGTGAACAGCCACATTATTTCTTGATCACAGGGATCCTTGCGCTCTTGTATCTTGAACCTTGTATCTTGAACCTTGTATCTTGAACCTTGTATCTTGAACCTTGTATCTTGAACCTTGTATCTTGTATCTTGTATCTTGTATCTTGTATCTTGTATCTTCGGATGTGATGAAAGACTACCAACAGGACTTCCTCGAACTCGCCATGGCCACCGGCGCCTTGCGTTTCGGTGACTTCACCCTCAAGTCCGGCCGCCACAGCCCCTATTTCTTCAACACCGGATTGTTTCATAGCGGCACCAGCCTGGGTGAACTGGGTCGTCTCTATGCGCGCGCCATTCACGATATCGGTTGGGAGATCGATATGCTGTTCGGTCCGGCCTACAAGGGTATACCCTTGGCGGTGACGACGGCCATTGCACTGGCCGATCGGCATGGCTTCGATATCCCGTATGCATTCAATCGCAAGGAGGCGAAAGATCACGCCGAGGGTGGCGTCGTGGTGGGCGCGCCGTTGCAGGGGCGGGTCCTGATCATCGATGATGTGATCTCGTCCGGCCTCTCAGTCGATGAGTCGGTTGCGATCATTCAGGCGGCGGGCGCCACCGCGGCCGGTGTCTTCGTCGCCTTGAACCGCCAGGAACAGGGTGCCCACGCGGGTCGCTCGGCGGCCGAACAGATTACCGAGCGACACGGCATTCCGGTCGCCAGTATTGTCGACCTGAAGTCCATCATTGATTTAATCGAGCGGCGTGAAGATCTACGCTCACAGCTGCCGGCGATACGCGCCTACGTAGAAAAGTACGGCGCAATGTGAGTAGCCCCGCGGGGTACGGCGAGGATGCGTGTTCAGGCCGGCGGCTTGCCGACTTGCGACGCATCCTGCATGTGAATCTGGCCTTCGCAGATTGCGCCGACGTCCATCGCGATCACCGGACAGCGGATATCGCCCGTTACGCTCGATCCGGATGCAAGTTCCAGTCGGTTGCGCGCGACGATGTCACCGTCGACCTTACCGTGCACGATCACCTCATCGGCGAGAATATTCCCTTTCCACCGGCAACCTGACTCGACCAGTAAACGCCCATGAATTTCCGCGTTCGCATCGATTGCGCCATGCGCATCGATGTTTTCGGTGCTACTGATATCACCGTGAAACTGCGCGGCCGAGCCCAATATGGTGCTCGTGAGCGAACGACGCTCCGCGGATTCGGTCTTCTTCCTAAACAATATTCACGTCTCTCAGTGAAGGATCGATGGGGCGACGAGCCTACCTTATTTGACCCAGATTGTCTTGGCATTGACGAATTCACGGATGCCGTGGCGTGATAATTCGCGCCCGTATCCGGACGCCTTGATACCGCCAAACGGCAGCCGCGGATCGCTCTTTACCAGACCGTTGACGAAGCTGGCGCCCGACTCTATACGGCGCGCCAGGCGCTCACCCCGTTCACTGTCCTGCGTCCAGATACTTGCACCCAAACCAAAGCGCGAATCATTGGCAATGTGCACCGCATCATCCGCGTCGCGGGCACGAAGCATAATCGCAACCGGACCAAACAACTCCTCTTCATAGGCCCGCATTCCCGGTTTCACCTGATCCAGAATGGACAGCGCATAGAAATTGCCCGGCCCCGATACCGGCTGGCAGCCGGTCACGGCAACCGCGCCGGCGGCCACCGAGTCAGTGATCTGCGCGTGCAATTCAGTGCGCAGATCCGCCCGCGCCATGGGTCCCACATCGCTGTCCGGGTCCATCGGATTGCCGAGTCTGAGCCGCGCCATGCTCTGTTTAAAGAGTGCTATGTATTCGTCCGCGATCGCGTCGACGAGAATAAAACGCTTCGCCGCAATACAGCTTTGGCCGCCGTTGAGATAACGGGACACAACCCCGACCTCGGCCGCGGCATGCAGGTCCGCGTCCGCCAAGACGACAAAGGGGTCCGATCCACCCAGCTCCAACACCGTCTTTTTGAGATTGGCGCCGGCCTGCGCCGCCACCTGGCGGCCGGCGGGTTCACTGCCGGTAAGCGTAACCGCATGCACCCGCGGGTCTTCGATCACCGCGGCCACCTGCGATGCCGAAATCATCAGCGTACGGAAGACGCCGGCGGGAAAGCCGGCTTCGCGAAAGACATCCTCGATCGCCAGGGCGCACTGCGGAACGTTGGAGGCGTGTTTCAACACACAGGTGTTACCCGCCATGAGCCCCGGGGCCGCAAACCGGAACACCTGCCAAAACGGGAAGTTCCACGGCATTACGGCCAGCACGGTACCCAGGGGCAGATAGGCCACGAGGCTGCGCCCGGCGTCCGACTCGATGAACTCATCGGCGAGAAAGCCGGCGGCATGTTCCGCGTAATATTCGCACGCCCAGGCACACTTCTCGATCTCCGCGCGGGCTTCCTTGATAACCTTGCCCATCTCCTCGCTAATCAGCGCGGCATAGCGGTCTGCACTTCCGCGCAACACCGCTGCGGCCGCATTCATCAAGCGTGTCCGCTCAGCGATATCGGTCTGCTGCCAGACCGGCGTTGTTGTGGCCACCGCGGACAACGCCGCCTCCAGCTCCCGTGGTGTCCATACATCGAATTCCCTGATGACCTGACCAGTACTTGGGTTAATGCTCTGCATCGCCATGCCGATACTCTTTGCTGACGGACGTTTTTTATCGTATACCTTTTAAGAGGGAAACGATTATCACATCCTATAAAGAGATTTGAAAGACGTGCGGATTTCCAACCTATTGAAAATATTACTAATTATTCTGTGTCTGTGCCCCGTGGGCGCCGGCGCCGCGACTCTCAAGCAGCAGCGCCACGACTATCGCGAGGCGCTGCGGGCGCTGGAACGGGGCGACCTGGCACGCCACCGACAGCTGCGCGACGGCCTCGGCGGCTACATCCTGCAGGGGCATCTGGATTATGCCTACCTGAAGAGCCGCGTCACCACGGTCTCGACCCACCGCATCAAACAATTTCTCGCTGCGAATAGTAATGCAGTGACCAGCCAGCAGCTGCGTCGCAAATGGTTGATGCATCTGGCCAACCGAGGGCAGTGGCAACTGTTTCATGAGGAATTCCCCGCCGGCGAGAGGCATGTCGAGTTGCGTTGTTATCGTTTGGCGAATCTGGCGCGGGATGCACGCACGCACGCGCAGATCGAAGACGAGGTCAAGAGTCTGTGGCTGTCCGGCATATCGCGCCCCGATGCATGTGATCCGTTGTTCGACGCCTGGCACAAATCGGGACGACTGTCGTCACAATTAGTCTGGTCGCGCATCAGTCTGGCCATGAAACGAGGCCGCCTGGGCCTGGCCAGCTTTCTTGCTCAAAACTATCTATCGGCCAGCGACCGTGCCTGGGTGGAACGCTGGAAGCGTATGCATCGAAAACCCGGCAACAAACTGCGTACTATCGATTACCCGCTGGATAGTTCAGTTGCACGCACCATCGTAAAACACGGCGTTCTGCGACTCGGTCGTGTTGATCCAAGGGTCGCGATGGCGCAATGGCAACGTTTGAAGAAAAAACACCGCCTGCCGGCCAAAGACGATGCCTACATAATGCGCAAATTGGGCATCATGGCGGCGCGCCGTCATCTGCCCGAAGCCAAGGACTGGCTCGCGTCGGTCAAGGCGGAGGCGGACGATGATGTGTTGCGCCAATGGCACACGCGTAGTGCGTTACGGCACAAGGATTGGCGCACCGCAAAACAGCTGTTGGTCAGGAGCCAGCTCCGTGACAGCAATAGCCAGACCCGCTACCTTGCGGCGCGTGTATTCGAACATATGGGTGACAAGGGTCGCGCCCGGCAACTTTTCGAGGTCCTCGCGGACGAACGTGGCTATTATGGATTTCTGGCCGCCGATCGCATCAACCGACCCTATCGTATGAAAAACGAAAAAATCGGTGCCAGCGGCAGCGAAATCGCAGCGATGAACGACGCGCCCAGCATCAAGATTGCGCGTGAACTCTTCACTCTCGGCGAGACCATCGCTGCGCGGCGCCAATGGCAGTGGGCGACACGAACCATGACGACGCGGGAGCTGGAGGTCGCCGCGCGGGTTGCCTATGAGTGGGGTTGGTACGATCGCGCGATTCTCACGGCGGGTAAGTCGGGGCATCGTGACGACCTCAATCTTCGCTTTCCGGTGCTATACCAGGATCTGGTGAACAGTAACGCGCAGCGGGAACGGCTCGATCCGGCGTGGGTGTTCGGCCTGATGCGCCAGGAGAGCGCATTTATCGCCGACGCCCGCTCCCACGCCGGTGCGCTCGGGCTTATGCAGCTGATGCCCGCCACCGGACGTAATGTGGGCCGTCGATTGAAACTCAATATACGCAATAACTATTCCATCCTGAACGTAAAAAATAATATCCGCCTTGGCACCAATTACCTGCGCACGGTACTCGAGGAAAACGGCGGTCATCAGGTGCTGGCCACCGCCGCCTACAACGCGGGTCCGCACCGGGTGCGCAAGTGGCTGCCGAAGGCCTCCACGTTGCCGGCGGATCTATGGGTCGAAACCATCCCCTTCAACGAAACGCGTCAATACGTCAAGAATGTCATGGGCTTCACGACCATTTATAATCACAAGCTTGGCAAACAGACCAAACGGCTGAAGGAGCGCATGCCGCCTGTGGTACCGTCCGCCAGCCGCAAGCATGCGGCCGCAAATGGCGATACGGCCCACGGAGCTGATCTGAGTAGCCTGCAGCCAAAGACAGACTCGAGACATCTATAAAATGCGCCTCGTTGCGCGGTGATCCGGATGAATATCTGCATTTTGGGAGGGACCGGCTTTATCGGCGGTCGTATTGCGTCGCGGCTTGCCAAGGCGGGGCACCGCATAACGGTCTTGACGCGACATCGCGAACGCCACAAGTCATTGCTTGTTATCCCGCAGGTGTCCATCGTTGAGGGCGATGTTCACAATCTCGGTGTGCTACGGGCAGCGCTGCAGGGCATGGATGCCGTGATCAATCTGGTGGGCATCCTCAACGAAAGAGGCCATTCCGGCGCCGGTTTTCGCATTGCCCACGCCGACCTCGCCGCCAAGATCGTGGAAGCCTGTCGGCAGACGCGTGTGTCTCGCCTGCTGCATATGAGCGCACTCAATGCCGACACGAATGGTCCGAGCCACTATCTTCGCAGCAAGGGTGTCGCGGAGAACCTGGTGCACAACGCCGCCGGTGAGAACTTTCACGTCACCAGTTTTCGCCCGTCGGTGGTCTTTGGGCCGGGCGACAGCTTTCTCAATCGCTTCGCGGGACTGTTACGCAAGATACCGTATGCGTTTCCACTCGCCTGTCCGCAGGCACGCCTGCAGCCAATCTACGTCGAGGATCTGGCACAAGCATTCACCGGTGCGCTCGACAAGCCGGCGACCTTCGGTCAAGGCTATAACCTGTGTGGACCGAGGATTTATACCCTGGAGGAATTAGTCGACTACGTCGGCCGCTGTATCGGCATACGCCGCCGGATCATCCGATTGAACAACACCCAGTCCTGGCTGCAAGCGGCAATCATGGGATTGGTGCCCGGCAAGCCCTTTTCGCTGGATAACTATCGCTCGCTGCAAATCGACAGTGTGTGCAATAAGGCGATGGCGCCGATCCTGGATATCGTACCTACCGCATTGGAAACCGTGGCCCCGGATTATCTCACCAGTGACGATAAACACTATGCGCAGCTGCGCAAGATCGCGCGACGCAGTTAACGCCCAGACGGCCGATCACAACAGCGTATTGAGTGCGACGCGGCGTTCGTCGTGCGCCAGCCGCGCGAGCTTACCCGCCGCGGCGTAGAATGCGGCCAGATCACCGCCATGGATAGCGAGCAAACGTTCCAGCGCCGGAACATGTTCGTAGTAGGTACCTACTGAAACAACATAAGCGTTATTCAGTGACTTCGCATAGCGCTCCGCCCTGGTTTCATCGACGCCCCAGGCTCGCCAGAGGTAGCGCAGATCTTCCCGTAGTCCATCAAACAGCTGTCGTTTCTGCGCGCGCTGCGACACAACGTCTGCGTCACTGCCGTAAACCTCGGCGAGTCGCGCACGATAACCCATCACCAAGTCGACCCACTGCTGTCGCCGCTGCTGCTTCAGTCGATAAGTAGCCAGCTGATCGGGATTACCTCGCGCCGCGACCCAGCGCCGCACGCCTTCGTTTTCGACGACCGTCGCAAATGACTCGTTAAACGCCGAATCACCCTTGATGAAAACCACCTGGTGGGCGAGCTCATGAAAAATCAATGCGGCAAGGTCAACTTCCGGCTGTTCGATGACCGTGTTGAGTAGCGGATCATCAAACCACCCGAGGGTCGAATAGGCCGGCACCCCGGCGACATAGACGTCCAGACCGTCTGCACGCAGGCGCCGCGCCAGCCGCTCGGCGTCCTCTTGCGCGTAGTAGCCGCGGTAGGCGACACAGCCTACGACTAGCAAGCACCACTGTGTCGGCTGCAGGGACAACTCCGGGGCGGCAAATACATTCCATACGACGTAGGCGCGATCCAGGTCTGCATACAGGCGATAACTGTCGTTATCCGGCAAACCGAGGGACCGGGACGCGAAATCCCGTATCTCCACCCCCAGGCCCAGCCGCTGCGCCAATTGCGGCGAGGTACCTGGATCCGTCAGCCAGTCCTCGATCGGCCGGCTCTTGCGCATCACCTCCATGTGGCCACTGATCGACTGCATGTAATAACCAAGATTGGCGCAGCCGGTCACCATCAAGGCACCCAGGATGACGACATAAACCTTATGTGGGATAGTAACCATGGGTATACCTTAACAACGCAATCATCCAGTTCAAGTCAACAATGCAAATCTATCTGGTCGGCGGCGCGGTCCGTGACAGGTTGCTTGGGCTCGAGGTGAAAGACCGTGACTGGGTTGTGGTCGGCGCCACGCCCCAGGAGATGCTCGACCGCGGCTTTCGTCCGGTCGGCAGCGATTTTCCCGTCTTCCTGCATCCGCAAACCCATGAAGAATATGCACTCGCGCGCACCGAGCGTAAGGTGGCGCCGGGCTACAAAGGATTTGTCTTCAATGCCTCGCCGGAAGTCACGCTGGAGGAAGACCTGCAACGCCGTGACCTGACCATCAACGCCATGGCCGAGAGCGAAACGGGCGAACTCATCGATCCCTATGACGGCGAAAGCGACTTAAAGCAGGGCGTGCTGCGTCATGTGTCGCCCGCCTTTCGCGAGGATCCGGTCCGCGTCCTGCGGGTTGCGCGGTTTGCCGCCCGTTATGCAAGGTGGGGCTTTCGGGTCGCGCACGGCACTAACACACTGATGCGCATGATCGTTACCGATGGCGAAGTCGACGCCCTGGTGCCGGAGCGGGTGTGGTCGGAACTCGAGCGCGCACTGGGCGAAGAACGTCCGTCTCAATTCTTCCGCGTGTTGCGCGGCTGCGGTGCGCTGGCGCGGGTATTTCCGGAAATTGATGCACTGTTCGGTGTGCCACAGCCGGAGAAGCCGCATCCTGAGGTGGATACCGGCGTGCATGCCATGTTGGTCGTGGATGCCGCGGCAGAATTGACATCCGACACGCGGATTCGTTTTGCCGCGCTCATGCATGATGTCGGCAAGGCCGCGACACCGGCATCGGATTGGCCGCGGCATCACGATCACGAACAACAGGGGCTCACGGTCATTCGCGGTCTGTGCGAGCGATTTCGTGTACCCAACGACTATCGCGACCTGGCGTTAATCGTGTGCCGATACCATTCGCACTGTCACCGGGCGGACGAGCTGACACCCGCCACGCTTCTGAAGATGCTCGAGACGATGGATGCGTTCCGCCGGCCGGAACGGGTCGAGCAACTCATTACCGCATGCCAGGCCGACGTACGCGGCCGCAGCGGCAAGCAGACGCTGCCTTACCCGCAGGGGGAGATTGTTCGCCGCGCCTTCGGCGCCGCGCACGGCGTCGACCCGCGGGTGGCGACAAGCCGCGGCCTCGAGGGTGCCGCCATCGGCAACGAGATCCATCGGCTACGGGTCGAAGCAATTCGCCACGCTTTGGCAGCCGGTCAGGGCGCAACGCCGGATGCCGAACCCGAGACCTGAGGGCCAAACCTCATGTCGCGATCATAGAAACAGGTAGAAAAGAAACACACCCAGCAACAGCCGATAGATCACGAACGGCAGCATACTGACTTTCTCGATCGCCTTGAGAAACAAATGGATGCACGTGTACGCCGTCACGCCGGACAGAACCGTGCCGACGAACAGGATTCCCCAGCGCACGGTCTCACCGGACTGCAACAGCTGCGCGAATGTGTGCCCGCCGGCGAGCAGGATGATGGGGATGGAGAGCAGAAACGAGAACCGCGCCGCCGCGTCCCGCGTCAGCCCGAGCAACAAGCCCGCGGTGATGGTAATGCCCGAACGCGAGGTACCGGGGATCAGGGCCAGGGCCTGGGCGCAACCGACCAGCACGATGTCTCGCCAGGTAATGGTGTGTTCATCCCGCAGCCGACGTCCACTGACATCCGCGGCCCAGAGCACGAGTCCGAAAAAGATGGTCGCAGTCGCGATCACCAACGGACCCCGCAGCGATGTATTTACGAATTCCTTGAACGCGAGTCCGACGAGGGCGGCGGGCAACGTGGCGAAGACCACCGCCCAGGCGAGCCGAGCCATATCTGTCGATGCCCCGCCGCGCACGTGGACGAGCCAGTCGCGCGCCATGGGTCGCAGGTCATGACGAAAATACACTAACACCGCCAGTAAGCTGCCCACGTGCACGGAAATGTCGAACGCCAGGCCCTGGTCCTGCCAGCCAAACAGGCGCGGCAGGAGGATCAGGTGCGCGGCGCTGGAGATCGGCAGGAATTCGGTCAGACCCTGAATAAACGCGAGTACCAACGCCTGGAGATAATCCATCCCTAGAGTTTCCCGCGTTGATCGTGCAAATCAAAGCCCAACAGCGGCTCGTCAAACCGCTTACCAAAGGCAATGACCTTGAAGAGCTCACCCATCTCCGACGGCAGCGTGAGCTTTTTCACTTGCTGGCCGAGTTCGAGCTGAAGCTTCGCATCGTCCCCGGCACGGTCCTGCATCAGATCGAGCAGGCCCGTGGCAATAAGAAAGGAGGCCTGATTCGTGTAGCCCAGTACCGACAACCCGCTGGCGTGGGCCGCCTCGGCGATGGCGGTAAAATCCACATGCGCGGTGATGTCCTGCAAGCCGACCAGAACGAGAGGATCATCGTGACTACGATGCCGATAGTGGCACATCAACGTGCCGCCGGTGCGCTGCGGGTGATAGTACTCCGCGGCCGGAAAGCCGTAATCGATGACCAGCACCAGACCCGTGGCGAGCACATCGGCCATGCTGCCCACCCAGCCCTCCGCGCGCGGGTTTACCTCGCTGGTATATCCCGCCACCGTGTCACCAGCCGGTAATCGTTGGCGAATATCCCGTGCGAGTTCCGCCGGTGCGCCTTCCTCACGCCACACAAACCGGTCTTTTTCCGCGGCCACGGTTTGCAGTTTCAATTCATCGGCCCGCATCACGAAGCGTTGGACCGGCATCGCGTCGAGCACCTCATTGGCCAGTACGACACCGCGCAGCGGTTGCTCGGGCAGACGATCCAGCCACTGCACCCGCCCGCGCAAATGCGCTAACTCATCCGTAAGGGTCTGTTCCTGTCGCGCGCGCAGGCTCCCGCTCAAATCCAGAATCAAATAACGTTCCGGCAGACAGCCGAGCATCTCCAACTCGCGCATAACCTGCACCGCAAGCCGGCCGCTGCCACCGCCGACCTCGAGTACGTCGCCGCCACCGAGATGGCGCAACACCTGGGCGCATTGGCGGGCCACGCAAGCGCCGAAGAGATCGGACAGCTCCGGCGCCGTGACAAAATCGCCCGCGGCGCCAAACTTCGCCATTGCGGACATGTAGTAACCGAGCCCGGGCGCATATAACGCCAGCTCCATAAAGCGTTCGAAGGAAATGCGGCCGCCGTTGCGTTCAATCTCGGTGCGGATCTGGTCGCACAACTCCAGGCTACGCGCGTGCGCATCGGGATCGGGTGCGGGCAAATCTGGTGACGGTTTCTGCAACGTCATATGCGGGTTGAAATCAGCCGACGATGAAATGATGGGTGCCATTGGCGTTCAGAATTGGAACGCGGTATTGTGACATTTTTTCGGCGTGCGCGGGACAAACAGGTGTCGGAATCTACACTCAACGACAAAGTCATACTCATCACAGGGGGTGCCAGGCGCATCGGCGCGGTTGTCTGTCGCACCCTGCACGCCCAGGGCGCGCGCCTCGTGATTCACTACCGGTCGTCCGACCGTGATGCGCGGGCACTACAGGATGAGCTGAACGATACAAGACCTGACACCGTCGCCCTGGTGTGCGGTGATCTGCTTGATGGAATCGAGATACTTGGTGAGGTGATCAACACCGCGGTGGCCGCATTCGGCCGCCTCGACGGACTGGTCAACAATGCCTCCAGCTTCTTTCCGACGCCGATCGGCGCCGCCAACGAGGCCGACTGGGATAATCTGATCGGCACAAACCTGAAGATTCCGTTTTTTCTTTCCCAGGCCGCGGCACCGCATTTGCAACAGACTGAGGGCAATATCGTCAGCATCGCGGATATTCACGCCGAACGCCCGCTCAAGGATCATAGTATTTACAGTATGGCGAAGGCCGGCCTGGTCATGATGACCAAGTCCCTGGCCCGCGAACTGGCGCCGGCAGTGCGCGTAAACGCCATTGCGCCGGGCGCGATCCTGTGGCCGGAAAATGAAATCACGGACAGTGCCAAGGAAAAGATTCTTCAGACCACGCCGTTAGGCCGCACCGGGCAGCCCGAAGACATCGCGAAAACCGTGCTATTCTTAATTAGAGATGCACACTATGTAACCGGGCAGGTCATCGCGGTATGTGGCGGACGTTCCATAACCCTGTAAAAAATTCCCCGCGCAACGGGTACCTACGGAGCAGCCTGTTGCTCGGCGTGCTGCTCTGTTGCCCGGCGACGACGGTCGTTGCGCAAGACGCCTTCAAATGGGTGGATGATCAGGGCCGCACGCACTATTCGCAGACGCCGCCCGCCGGCCGTCCGTCGCAACCCGTTACCACGACGCTGAGTTCCTACACCCCCACCGCCACGCCGCAGTCGGGCACCGCCGATGCGGTCACCTTGTTTACTACCCGCTGGTGCGGGGTCTGCAAGAAAGCCAAGTCGTTTCTGAAACGACGCGGCGTGGATTTCGTTGAACACGACATCGAGCGAAGCGCCGATGCAAAAAGACGCTTCAATTCACTCAATGGCCGCGGTGTACCGTTGATTCTGGTGGGTGATCAGCGTATGAACGGATTCAGTGCGCCGCGTCTCGAGCGGCTACTCGAACAAGTCGGGCAGTAGCATCGATTCGCGCTTACAGATCGATTTTGATCGCCCATAGTTTTTGCTCGTCGTCGCTAAACCCATCCCACAGGTCACGGTAGCGGGCCCCGGTCTCCGGATGCCGCGCGGCACCGGCCACCTCAGACAGCGGTAACAAGACGAATGCGTGGCGAGTGATTTCGGCGCGCGGAACGTCGAACTGGTGGTCGTGACGAATCTCGTCACCATACAGCAAAATATCCAGATCCAGGGTTCGGTTACTGAAGCGTTCACCTTCACGCCGGCGACCGTGCGCGGTCTCCAGGTCGGCCAGCGTGGCCGCGACCTGCTCCAGGGATTCGTCGGTATCAAATACCGCCACCAGGTTATAAAAATTGTCGCCCGCAAAGCCGACTGCGACGCTTTCATAGACACTGGACAGGACGAGAACGCCGTAATGTTCGCGCAGGGCTTCGATGGCGGAGCGTAGATTCTTGTCGCGGTCGATGTTGCTACCGACACTGACATAGACGCGGGGCACTTAGGCCTTCTCTCCGCGCTCGATGAGCACGCCGACGTCGCGCCCGCCGCGTATCGCGCCCTTCTTGTTGATCCGCACCCGGCACCACGGAATCTGGAACTCGTCGCGCAAAATGCCGGCGATCTTTTCCGCCAGGGTTTCCACCAACTGGAATTCGGATTCGGCGACGAAACTGATGACGCGTTTGGCGACGGCCTTATAGTTCAAGGTGTCGTCGATATGATCGCTGGCCGCGGCACGACTGATATCGGCCGCCATATCGAGATCGATCGTAATCGACTGCTTGATCCGGCGTTCCCAGTCCCAGATTCCGATCACGCAATCGACGGTTAACCCATGCAAGTAAATGATATCCATTCACTTCCTCATTTTTGCGCTGCACTATAGCGAATACGGCCCGGGATGTCTTGACGGCCCGCGCAGAAGACAGTCCAATTCGACTATGAGTTTATTGTTACTTCCCATTGGCGCCTACCTTATCGGCTCGATTTCGTCGGCGATCCTGGTGTCCAGGCTGATGCGCTTGCCGGACCCCCGACGCAACGGTTCACGCAATCCGGGAGCGACCAATGTGCTGCGGCTGGGCAGTAAGACCGGGGCCGCAATCACCCTGCTGGGTGACACCCTCAAGGGCACGGTGCCGGTGTTGCTGGCGCGCGGGTTTACAGACGACCCGACCGTGCTCGCGCTGGTCGGCGCGGCCGCGTTCCTCGGCCACCTCTATCCGGTGTATTTTGAGTTCAAAGGCGGCAAGGGCGTGGCCACGGCACTGGGCGTGTTCTTCGGCATCAACCCCTGGGTCGCGCTGGCCACCATCGCCATCTGGCTGGCGGTCGCATTAATTCTGCGCTACTCGTCGCTCGCCGCCCTCACCGCGTCGGCCCTGGCGCCCGGGTGTATCTGGCTGATCGATCCGCAACCCGCCTACCTGGTCCTGGGTACCTTTATCGCGATACTGTTGTTCTGGCGCCATCGCAGCAACATCCAGAATCTACTCAGCGGCCGCGAAACCAAAATCGGTCAGCCGTAGTGGTTCAGGCCACCGGCGGCAGATCACTCAGCCGCCAACGTGGGTACACATCGAATCCAGTGTCCACCTGCTCCCCCGCCTGCAGTCGCACACAGCCGGCGTAGGCCACCATGGCGCCGTTATCGGTACAGAATTCCGGGCGCGGATAAAACAGGTCCGCACCCACGCCGGCACTCATTTCGGCGAGCCGCTCGCGCAAGCGGGTGTTGGCACCGACACCGCCGGCGACCACCAGGCGAGTATGGCCGGTGGCTTCGAGGGCGCGGCGACATTTAATCGTCAGGGTGTCCACCGCCGCCTCCTGAAACGCATGCGCGATATCCGCCACCGTCTGCGCATCATCCAGATCATGCGCCCGCGCGGTATTCAGCGTATGCGTCTTGAGGCCGCTGAAACTGAAGTCGAGGCCGGGACGATCGGTCATGGGTCGCGGGAAGCGGAAGCGGCGGGGCACACCGGACCGGGCCACGCGTGCGATTTCCGGCCCGCCGGGGTAGCTTAGCCCGAGGATCTTGGCGGTCTTGTCGAAGGCCTCGCCGACGGCGTCATCGAGCGACTCACCCAGCACCGTGTAACGGCCGACTCCGGCCACGTCCGCCAGCAGCGTATGACCGCCGGAAACCAGCAAGGCGAGAAACGGGAATGCCGGCGCCGGCGACTCCAGCATCGGCGCCAGCAGGTGCGCCTCCATATGATGGATGCCCGCCGCCGGTACCTGCCAGGCCCAGGCCAGGGCGCGGCCAAGCGAGGCACCGACCAGCAGCGCGCCGGTCAGACCCGGACCCGCGGTATAGGCCACACCGTCCACCTGGCCCGGTGTCGCGCCGGCCTCGTCCAGGATCACCTGCACCAGCGGCAAGAGCTTATGCACATGGTCCCGCGCGGCGAGTTCCGGCACCACCCCGCCATAGGCGCGGTGCAGCTCGACCTGTGAATGCAGGCGGTGCGCCAGCAGGCCCCGCTGAGCGTCATACAGCGCGGCCCCGGTATCGTCACAGGAGGTCTCGATCCCCAGGATCAGCATGGTTCGCAGCCCCCGGGGGCCGGCGCGGCCAGGGGGCCGCCCGCGGTGTACAAACCGCGGCGAAGCCGATAGAATCCGCGCCTCGCTGCTCGGCAGCGGCGATTTTTTACCATTTTCACCATTGAGGTGTCAGTTTTATGCCATCGGTACGGGTAAAGGAAAACGAGCCGTTCGACATCATTCTACGGCGTTTTCGGCGCGCTTGTGAAAAAGCGGGCGTCTTCTCTGAGATGCGCCGCCGCGAATACTACGAAAAGCCCACCGCAGTGCGCAAACGCAAGGCGGCAGCGGCACGTAAACGCGAACTGAAGCGCGTGGCGCGGCAAGTCGCGCGACTGACGCGGAAGTACTAACACTCCCCCTCTCTCTCCCGGCGGACGCAGCGGGCATGGACCTCAAGCAGCGGATCGAGGCTGATCTGAAGCAGGCCATGCGCGACAAAGATCGCGCGCGCCTGGACCCCTTACGCATGCTGCGGGCGGCAATCCAGCGGCGCGAAGTCGACGAACGCACCAGCCTCGACGAAAGCCAGGTTCTCGCGGTGGTGGAGAAACTCGTCAAACAGGGCCGCGATGCAGCGGACCAGTTCGCCAAGGGCGGTCGCCAGGATCTGGTCGACAAGGAGCAATCCGATCTGGCGATATACGCCGCCTACCTCCCTGAACCTCTCAGCGATGCGGAAATCCAGGACCTGATCGCAACGGCGATTGGTGAGACCGGTGCGACCTCGGTCAAGGACATGGGCAAGGTCATGGCGAGCCTCAAGAGCGCCCTGCAGGGTCGCGCCGACATGAGCCAGGTCAGCCGCCGGGTCAAGGAAACCCTCGCCGCCGGGAGCTAGGCCCCGGCGCCACCACTCTCGGACAGCAGCTCTGTCTACCCGCGCGTTGCGCGCCGCCTTTCGCGCACCGTGCAGGACTAGACTAGAATAGCTCCATGGCTGGCCGGCTACCCCAGGAATTCATCGACGAACTCATGCAGCGCGTCGACATCGTCGACGTCATCGAGCGCCGGGTACCACTGAAAAAAAAGGGCCGCGAGTATGGCGCGCGCTGCCCGTTCCACGACGAGAAAACCCCTTCCTTCACGGTCAGCGCCGAAAAACAGTTCTATCACTGCTTCGGCTGCGGTGCCCATGGCACAGCGCTGGGTTTTCTCATGGAATACGAAAATATGGGCTTCCGCGAGGCGGTGGAGGAACTGGCGCAACAGGTCGGCCTGGAGCTGCCCAAGGATGCGGCGCCCAGCGAACCGGCCGAAGACACGCGGGCACTGGGCGAGATCCTGTCACTGGCCGATCAGCACTACCGCCGACAACTGCGTCAGCACCCCGCGGCCGCCGAGGCGATCGACTATCTGAAGGCGCGCGGACTCAGCGGCGAGATCGCGGCGGAATTCGGCCTCGGTTATGCGCCCGACAGTTGGAGCGATTTACTGGACGCACTGGGGCGCGATGACGCGGCACGCCAACTCCTGATGCGGGCCGGCCTGGTGGTGCAAAAGGATAACGGCTCGTTCTACGACCGCTTTCGTCACCGGATCATGTTTCCGATTCACGATTACCGCGGCCGCATCGTCGGTTTCGGCGGTCGCGGATTGGGCGACACCCAGCCGAAGTATCTGAATTCACCGGAAACCGCGCTGTTTCAAAAGGGCCGCGAACTCTACGGCCTGCATCACGGTCGCGACGCCATCAAACAGGCACAGCGCGTGGTGGTGGTCGAGGGCTATATGGATGTGGTGGCCCTGGCCCAGTTCGGCATTCGCTTTGCAGTGGCGACCCTCGGTACGGCAACCACCCATCAGCACCTCGAGCGGGTATTCCGCTTCGCGCCCGAGTTGGTGTTCTGTTTCGACGGGGATCGGGCCGGGCGCGAGGCAGCCTGGCGCGCCCTGGAGAATGCGCTGCCGGTCCTGCGTGAGGGCCGTCAGGTCTCATTTCTGTTCCTGCCCGAAGGCGAAGATCCGGACTCCCTGGTACGCAAGGAGGGTCACGAAGCCTTTCGGGCACGGCTCGAACAGGCGCAACCACTGCCGGATTACCTGTTCGAGGCCCTGAGTCAGAAAGTCGACCTGGGTCGGCTCGATGGCCGTGCCCGCTTGGTGGAACTGGCGCGACCCCTGTTGGCGAAGCTGCCGGCGGGCGTCTTCCGGCAGATGATGCTACAGCGGCTCGCCGAGATCAGCCGCACCGACGGCGCGACGCTGGCCGCGAACCTGGCGCCGGCACCGGCACAGAGCGGGGCCCGCCGGGCGCCCGCCCGGCGTGGCGGCGCGCCCAAACCCCTGCGCCACTCACTGGTTCGCCAGGCCGTGGCCCTGCTGGTACAAAACCCGCGCCTCGCGGCCCTGGCCGGTGACCCGCAGGGGTTCGCGGCCCTGGACATTCCCGGGGTACAGCTGCTATGTAATCTAATAGAATTACTCAATAAGAAGCCGGACTTGAATACGGCCACGATAATTGAGCATTTCCGCCCCACCGAGCACGGCCCGGCGCTTGAAAAGCTGGCGATCTGGCAGCATATGGTAGGTGCTGAGGGCACGGAGGCGGAGTTTCAGGACGCGCTGTATCGCCTGGAAACCATGGCCGTCGATCAACTCACGGATGCCTTGTTGGCCAAGGATCAGCTCGAAGGCCTCACGGACGAGGAAAAACGCCGTCTCCTGCAGCTCTACCGCGACAAGCAGCAGCTCCAGGGCCGCCTGGCCAGAACCTGAGAAGCTACAAAAATGCGGGTTTTCAGGCTATCATTGATGGTTTTACCCACTTCTATTCTGTGGTGACTGAATTGGACCAAGACGCAAAGCGCTCCGAACTCAAGAAACTCATTCTGCGAGGCAAAGAGCAAGGTTTTCTGACCTATCGGGAAATCAACGACCACCTCCCCGAGGACATGCACGACACCGACCAGATTGAGTCGGTCGTGAACATGATCAATGACATGGGGATCGACGTCTTTGATCATCCGCCCGATCCCGACAGCCTGCTCCTGAAGACCGAGTCCCCCGACGAAGAGGTCGCGGAGGAGGCCGAGGCGGTGCTCGCCTCCGCCGTGGAGAGCGAGTTTGGCCGCACCACCGACCCGGTGCGCATGTACATGCGCGAGATGGGCACCGTCGAACTGCTGACGCGCCAGGGCGAAATCGAGATTGCGAAACGCATCGAAGACGGCCTGAACCAGGTCAAGTACCACATGGTGCATTTCCCGCCGACCGTGGAAGCGCTGGTCGAAGTCGCTGAGCGCGTCATCGGCGGTGAAACACGCATGCAGGACTTTGTCGTCGGTTTCATCGACCCCAACGAACCCGACGAGATTGCGCCGCCCGCGCCGAAGAGCGATGACGACGACGAAGTCGTCGATACCGGGCCGGACCCGGACGAGGTCAAGGCTCGCGTACGCGTCATCAAGCGTCACTTCAACCGTTCGATGAAGTACCTCGATCAATACGGCCAGAAGGACAAGCGCACGGTCAAGGCGCAGGACGATTGCGCCAAGCAGATCATGGAGCTCAAGCTCGCGCCGAAACTGTTCGATGCTCTGGTCGTCAATCTGCGCGACGTCGTGTCGATCATCCGCAGCCAGGAACGACTCGTCATGCAGATCTGCGTACGTGACGCCGGCATGCCGCGCAAGGACTTCCTGTCGAGCTTCCCGAAGAGCGAAACGGACATGAACTGGATCGACAAGCACATCCGCGCCAAGCGGAAGCATTCGTCGATTCTCGCGAAGCTCAAAGACGACGTACTGCGCGCGCAGCGTAAGCTGATTGCGGTCGAGGAAGCGACGCGCCTGTCGATCGCCGAGATCAAGGAAATCAATCGCCAGATGTCGATCGGCGAAGCGAAAGCACGACGTGCCAAGAAAGAAATGGTCGAGGCCAACCTGCGCCTCGTAATTTCCATCG
>CAMYOD010000012.1 GCA_947259975.1 uncultured Gammaproteobacteria bacterium | reverse complement strand
AGTGAGGAGCTTACCGCGATTGCCGAGGGCGGCGACATATCAGGGCTGAGAGCGATGCTCGAGGCGGACCCGCATGTCGTCGACGTGCAGGACTCGGGCGGCCTGTTGATGCCAGGGGCTTCGGTATCCGTGATCGTCAGTGCCAGACACGGAGCAAAGCGGATCAGCCTCGCGTCGATGATGCTGCCGACCAACGATGGCTTCATCGCGCTCGACAGCGTTAAGGCGCCCAGGCATGGCAGCAGGACTTATTTTTCGCCGGGTTATGACGGCGGTACTGAGCCCAACGATGAATGGTGTATGCATATTCCCGGCCCGTTCTGCAAAGGCGCCGGCCTGTCGCCCGGCGAAAATCACGCTGACGAGGGCTACGTGCATATTCATAGAGGCATTCACGGCATAGGTGACCTGGATTCATCAGTTTACGACTGGCGCAACCCGGTGGCCAGAATCACGGTTACCCGGATCAGACACTAGCGGTAAAGCCTAATGACCAATGCCCCTCAACATGGGCATTGGAAATCAGTTTATACCCATAGCAGGTAGGCGCTGGCCGCCAACAGCAGGATCAGTTGCAGCGCGTTGATCAGTACACTTTGCAGGTGCAACGCGCGAAAGCTTGCGCCCGCCTGTGCATCGCCTGCGAGATCGCGATCGCGCGCACGGTTAATTGCCGGCATCAGGAATTGACGGGCGTAGACGAACAATACCAGTACAGTGACGCTGGCGCCGATCGCGACGGTGCCGGCGTCCGCGAGCCACGCACTCAGGGTGCAGGCCAGCGCGACCACCAGCCCCCACAGGTAGTAGCGCGGAAACAGGGTGCGCAGAAAAGAGCCGGCGTGTTCTGCCGGCAAACTGCGAAACACCGTGGGCGCTACCGCAAAAGCGAAAAACAACATGCTGCCGGCCAGCGCGCCGAATAACGAAATCAGTAAACCTTGCATGACAAGTGCCTCGAAAAAAATCGGCCGCGTTGCACGCGTGCCGGGGACCATTGTTGATACGATTATTACCGGCACTTTAGATCAATTTACATAAGCCAGCTTTAAGGGATTATTGGAAAGTGCGTCAGCCGTAAGGCCTGATCCTGATACCCGCGCAGTTAACACGCCAGAGTTTTCTCCGATATAATGCAATTCCCGTAATTTCACTTTAATAATAACTCTCGGGAATCGGGATAGAATAAATCACGGGTAATATGGACCCTGGCCCTGGTACCGGGGCCGAACACGCACAACTGGAGGATTCACAATGATCAGACAAGCATTATGCAGCATGTTGGTTGCCACCGCTCTGCTGGCATCGCCCGTCACCACGTTCGCGGCCACGGAAATTCAATTCTGGCACGCCTTCACCGGGCGACTGGGCGAACTGGTGGCCGAGCAGGTTAATACGTTTAATACGATTCAAAATGACTACAAGGTCGTTGCCACGCACAAGGGCAATTATTCGGAGACGCTGAACGCCGGCATTGCTGCGTTCCGCGCCAGTGAGCAGCCCCACATACTCATGGTGTTCGAGGTCGGCACCGCGACGATGATGTCGGCCAGGGGCGCCATCAATCCCGTGTACAAGGTTATGACCAGCGCCGGCGGTGCGTTCAATCCTGACGCCTACATAGGCTCGGTCAAGGGTTACTACACGACCACTGACGGCAAAATGCTGTCGCTGCCGTTCAATTCCTCGACCCCGGTACTTTGGGTCAACCGCGACGCGCTGAAAGCCGCCGGTATCGATCCGAATACGGATCTCTCGACCTGGCAAAAGGTCGGCGCCGTGCTCGATAAGCTGAAAGCGTCGGGCCACGACTGCCCGTTGACCACGGCCTGGCAAAGCTGGATTCACCTGGAAAACTTTTCCGCCTATCACAACATCCCGTTTGCCAGCAGGGACAATGGCTTTGCGGGGCTCGACACCTCGCTGGCTTTCGACGGACCGACCCAGGTCAAGCACATCCAGACCATGGGTGACTGGGCGAAGCAAGGCAAGTTCATTTACGCCGGTCGACGCAACGAGGGTGGCGCCAATTTCCGCGGCGGCGAGTGCGCCCTGTTTACCGAGAGTTCGGCGGGTTACGCCGGCATCAAGGCCGAGGCCAAGTTCGACTTCGGCGTGCGCCCGCTGCCCTACTGGGACGGCGTATCCGGTGCGCCGCAAAACACGATTATCGGCGGCGCGTCGCTATGGGTCATGAGCGGTCACGAAGCGAGGGAATACGAGGCCGTCGCTGCGTACCTGAACTTTCTGTCTTCGACCAATATCCAGGCCAAGTGGCACCAGGATACGGGTTACCTGCCGATTACCGCGGCGGCCGGCGCGAAAACCAGGGCCGACGGGTTCTACGACAAAAATCCCGGCACCGACATCGCGGTGGTGCAAATGACGGCGAAATCCCCTACGCCTAACTCGAAAGGCTTGCGCCTGGGTTCGTTCGACCAGATCCGCGGCATCATCGACGAAGAGCTCGAAGCCGTGTGGGCGGGCGATAAAAACGCACAAGCCGCGCTTTCCAGCGCGGTCGAGCGTGGCAACAGGCTGCTGCGCCGTTTCGAGCAGGCCAACCGGTAATCGAGACGGATTTTTGCGGGCTGATGGCGCCGATTAAGCGCCATCGGCCCCAACTCCGCGCGGGCTGCCGATGGAAAAGCAGGTTACGTTCAAAGGCTGGTTACTGCCGCTGGCGCTGGTCTTTCCGCAACTCCTGATTTCTGCGGTCTTTTTCTTTTACCCTGCCGGGCAGGCGGTCTGGCAGTCTTTGTTCATTCCCGATCCGTTCGGGCTATCGGCGAAGTTTGTCGGCTTTGGCAATTTCGAGTTTCTGCTGACCGATGAATTCTATCGCGCATCGTTCTGGACGACCGCCGTCTTTTCCACCCTGGTGACACTGGTATCGATGGTGCCGGCCCTGTTCCTGGCGGTGATGGCGGATCGCCTGATCAAGGGCGCAGGCGTATATCGCACGCTGTTGATCTGGCCCTACGCCGTGGCGCCGGCGGTGGCGGGCGTGTTATGGCTTTTCATGTTCAACACCCGCGTCGGGGTGGTCTCGTGGTATCTCGGTCAACTGGGCTACGACTGGAATCACGTATTGAACGAAGCCGAGGCGATGGGGCTCGTCGTCGTTGCCTCCGG
>CAMYOD010000011.1 GCA_947259975.1 uncultured Gammaproteobacteria bacterium | reverse complement strand
GAGACTCATGCAACAGGCCTACCACGCCATTTTGTTCGGCGCGGACCAGAAACTTTTCGATACGGTCCGCGGGCAGCGCGGACGACAACGCGGAGATCTCGCCTCTCAGCACCGCTGCCAACAGGCCCGACATTGGGGTTTCTGCGTCGAGTGGTTGGGATTCGTCGGCAGGCGCCCCGAGCCATTCGAGGGGTTGCGTATCGTTCATCTGCGTAAACGAGATTTCATGATCGAATTGAAGTCGGTTCAATCTCGCACTATAGCCCTTCGCAGCCGGGTTTATAGCGGGTCAGGTGCGCCATATTGAAACGGATGGCCTCGCGTGAGGCGAATTGCCGGCGCCGGTCGGAATATGTGGGTGGACTGATTTCATGGCCTGTGAACTGAATCACATAAATCCATTCGAATATTAGCTATACCTAAATCAAAGATACAGTTCATCGGTCGAAAAATGCCGCTAGTCGGTGTTTCGTGGCGGAAATTTGGCGCTTGGCCATTAGCAGCAATCATGCCCAGTGACTCGATTTTGCTTCATATATGTTCTATAAGAGTATATAAACAAAAACAGAATTATAACGAAGCCGGATAATGCCGGGGCGCCGACCGGACGCTAAAGTCCACACGCCATTGGCCGATAACCGTAGCGGTGAGGGTACGTCGTTACGCAATCCCGTTGCAACGGATCTGTCAGTGAAGCGGGCGATCGCTTCGGGAACCAGCGCGTGCGCATGATTAATCTTGCCGCGCGGCGTGACCGGCGGTAGTTAACTAATAAATTTTTGGCGGTAACAGTTTATGAAGAATTATTCGGCAGGTTCGATGAAGACGCACGCGGGTGCGCGTTCTATCCGGCGTCTGTGGCCCGTTTTTCTTTTGTGCCTGCTCGGCTTTGCACCCAGGAAGCTCCGCGGCCGATGACACCGTCATCCATACCGTGATCGGTTTTACCGCGGCGGTGGACGGAACCTTTCTCTACTACGATCACTGGGAAGACGGCTACGAAACGGATATCGCCAATCCGGTTCAGACCACCACCGAGGTCTGGGGTGACGGCAATCTCACCAATGGCGCACCGCCGGGCTGTGGCGCCATTGCTTGTGATGTGGTGAACGCCGGTGACGTATTCACTCTGGATAACGATGTTCCGCTGAATGTGGTCGGCGGTGTGGTGAGTGTGCGCACGGATCCGGCCAACAATATTCTGTTCGACGGTCGCGACAAGATCGGCACCACCGGTCTCGTCGCCATGACTCAGGCCTACTGGCCGTCGCCGACGGATACCGTGCTTGCCGGCGCAGTGGAGGTCTTTTCGACCAACGACTGGGGATTGCGTTACGAGACCCCCGGGGGTGAGGACTACTCGACCGCCACCAACGACATGTTCGAAGACACCCGTGCGGTGATCATGGCGTCCCAGGATGGTACTAATGTGCAGGTCGATCTGGACGGCGATGGCACGCCGGACATCACCCAGACCCTGAGCGAGGGTGAGACTTTGGTCGTGGACGACGTGCTGGTGGGCACGATTATCACCGCCGACCTGCTGATCCAGGTGGACCTGCTCACCGCCGATAACGGCGCCACCACCCCCAACACCTATTACGAATCCCGCTCCTACGCCCTGGTGCCGGTAGATCGCTGGAGTGACAGTTATATCGCGCCCGTCGGTACCGCGGCCTCGGATCCGACCGCGATCCTGCTCTACAACCCGGATCCCAACGCGTCCTTAACCGTCAACATCGCCACCAACGGGGGCCCGCAGACACCCGTCGTGGTCGGTGCCCGGTCGTTGGCGAAATACGTGATGCCCGCCGGGTCCGGCGCGATCTTTACCTCCAGTGACGGTCGCCCATTCTTCGCCATCGCCTCCATCGATGACGAAGACACCACCTATGACTGGGGTCACAGCCTGTTGCCCACCGCGACCCTGGCCACCGGCGTCAAGGTCGGTTGGGCCCCCGGCAGTCTCGATGAGATCAATACTCCCGGGGACCCCACCAACGAAAATAGCAGTCCGTTATGGGTCACCGCGGAAACCGCCACGACCTTGCAGGTGGACTACGACGACGATGGCGTGGTCGACACGACGATTGCCATCGGCGCCCTGGATTCCGTCCAGATACGCGATCCCAATGACGACGACCAGACCGGCATGCGGGTATTCACCACCGACGGTACCCTGATCAGCGCCGCCTGGGGCGAGGATCCGGGAACCGCCAGTACCGGAACCCCGGGCATCGATCTGGGCACCACGGTGCTGCCGGCGCCGCAACTGGTGATCAACAAGAAGGGCACCCTGGCGAACGACCTCAACGGTAACGGCCTGCTGGAGCCGGGGGACTCCCTGCTTTATACCATCAAGGTTCAAAACGCCGGCACGGTGAACGCGAACGCGACGACGGTGGCCGACACCCTGGATCCGAATACCGAATATGTCCCCGGAACGACCGAAGTTGACGCTGTGTCCACGCCGGATAATCCGCCGCCGGCGACGCCGTTCCCCCTCGACGAGACCGGCCTCGATCTGGGCACGCTGACGCCGGGGCAGACGGTGACCATTACCTTCGAGGCCCTGCTCAAGGAGGACACCGGCACCGACGTGGGTACCATCGTCAACCAGGCCCAGGTGACCAGCGGCGACGGTTCCAGTTCCAGTTCCTCGAGCACTACGCCGGCATTCGTGCCCGGCCTGCAGGTAACCAAGGTCTCCGACGTAGACGACGGCCTCACCGGGCCGGATGAGATCATCGGTTACACCGTCACCATCGTCAATAATTCGAATTTCCGCACCACCGGCGTGACGGTGACCGATACGCTGCCGACCGAAGTGGCCTATGAGTACGACACCGGGAACGGCTACTACACGGTGGCCACCGGTTTCGAAACCACCGGCACGACCACCATCAGCGACGATTTCGAAAGCGGCAACTATACCGGCGGCAGCCCACTGGGCGGCAACGCCACCAATCCGGGCTGGATCGGTGCCTGGATCGAATCCCAGGGCGGCAACGGTGATGTGAACCTGCAGGACATTTTCGGCGACAACAGTACGCGTCTGCACATCCAGGATGATAACCGCGGTGCCTATCGTGCCCTAAGCCTGGCGGGTATGACCGCGGCCAATCTGAGTCTGCTGTATCGCCGCGGCGACGTGGAGCTCGGCGAAGAATTGATTATTTATGTTACCGGTAATCTGTCCAGCGGAACCAGTTGTGAGGATCCGTTGCCCGGTCACTGGGAGCAGGTCGCCAAGATTGTCGGCGAGGACGCGGACGGCACCACGGACCTCACCGATCAGACCTTGTCGGTCAATTTGCCAAGCACGGTGCTGACCGGCGATGCGGGCCTGTGTTTCCTTACCCCCAACAACAGCCAGGGCAACGGCGATGACTTTTATATCGACGACATTTTCATCATCGGTTCGGCGACTGCGGCCAAGGTAGCGGACAACGGCGGCGTCAGCGTGCCGCAGCTGGTCGACGGTGTGCCGCCCAACCTGGTGAGTGCCACCGACGGCTTCGATCTGGATCCGGGGGATTCCATGACCGTGACCTTCCAGGTGCGGGTCAATGACCCCTTGGGCGCCAACGTCACCGAGCTCACCAATACCGTCTTTGTCACCACCAACGAGATCCCGGAGCCTGTGGCGGCGGCAGTGACCGACTATGTGCCGCACCTCAATTCCTACGAGGGCGACAACAACGGCACCAGCGCCTACGGCACCCTGGATGAAATCTATTACCGGGATCCGGCCAACACCGGGCAGGCGGAGACCGATCTTTATCCCGGCGGACCGGGCTATGTGCCCAACACGGCCTACGATGTAGCATATTACGATGCGTCCGGCGCCCTGGTGTTTACCGATACCGACGCGTTCAGCGATGGCAGTGGTTTCCTCAAAAGCGCCTACACCGCCGGGGTCGATGATCTCGACACCAAGGACGCGAATACCTGCGGCGCGGCCACCGATCCGTTCTGCTACGGCGGTTGGACCGCGGTGGTGATGCCGGACGGTACCACCCCGCAGAGTACGCTGACGGCGCAGCTGGCGGATCCGTCCACCATCCTGAG